>NZ_CP068083.1:1925738-2567651 GCF_016725325.1 Sphingobacterium spiritivorum | reverse complement strand
TCTTCAGATTCCAGGTCGTGAACTTAAAGGCGTGCACTATGCGATGGAGTTCCTGAAACAACAAAACAAACGTGTTGGCCAATCTCCGATAGAAGTAGAAGAAATTACAGCTACCGGTAAAAATGTATTAGTTATCGGTGGTGGTGATACTGGTTCCGACTGTGTAGGTACTTCAAATCGTCATGGTGCGGTTTCCGTTACCCAATTTGAACTGATGCCGCAGCCACCGAATACACGTACGAATGGTATGCCGTGGCCTACTTACCCGATGCTGTTAAAGACAACGACTTCACATGAAGAAGGTTGTCAACGCCATTGGAGCATAAGCACCAAATCATTTGTCGGTGATGACAACGGAAATCTCAAAGGCGCAATCGTCGTTGATCTGGAATGGGAAACCGATACTTTCGGAAGACCTGTCAAATTTACCGAGGTAGAAGGATCAGAACGTGAGATTCCATGTGAACTGGTTACATTGGCTATGGGGTTTTTACATCCGCAACATGAGGGTCTTTTACAGCAATTAGGTGTTGCACTTGACGGAAGAGGAAATGTACAGGCTACTGAAGGCGAATACAGAACATCGGTAGATAAGGTCTTCTCAGCCGGAGATATGCGTCGCGGTCAGTCTCTGGTGGTATGGGCAATCTCTGAAGGACGTGAATGTGCCCGGAAAGTGGACGAGTTCTTAATGGGTTCGTCTAATCTTGAAAGCAAAGAGACAATTTATAATTACGCATAATCACCTACCCTAATAACAGTAAAGTCCGGTGTGTTTTCACAACCGGACTTTATTATGATATGCCAAAGCGATCTCCAGGAAAGTATAATAAATTTCAGGATTATCCTCCGGAAGGACAACGGATAATTTTAGTGCAGCTTACGGATAACCAGATCTTTCTGCCGGTTTTCCATTCGGGTTTTGACATATGGATATAGAAATACAGCAGTCAATACGATTACTGCTCCTACATAAAAGCCAAGACTCATGGTTTCTTTATGACCAAATATCAATACTGCAAGGATAATTCCGTAAACAGGTTCCAGATTAGTCGTCAATGCTACAGTAAATGCCGTGAGCTCTTTCATTACAGCCACTCCCATAACATAAGCTACTGCCGTACACACAACACCCAAAAGCAATAAATACCAGAGATCCTGCTGACTAAGTTGCATACTGGCATTGAAATCTCCGGAGAAAAGCATAAAAACACTGATCCAGAAAAAAGCCCCCAGCATCTCGTAAAAGGTAATAATTGTTGGACTGGATGATTTAACCATCTTACCATTGAGAATGGAGAATACACTCGCACAGAATGCACATGCCAGACCACTGATAATGCCGGCCAGATACCGGGTTTCAAATTGAAATATAGTGTATATCCCCAAAATAATAATCAGTCCAATGACGATATCCAAAGCCGCTATTTTGCGTTTGTATAACATAGGCTCAAATATGGCGGTATATAAGGTTACCGAAGAGAGTGTTACCAGTGTAACAGATACAGTCGATACTTTTATAGAATAAAAGAACAGAACCCAATGTAATCCCACCACAGCTCCGGTCATAAAAAATTTAAGGAAGTCCCGCTTACTGACAACTATACTTTGACGCTTAAATACAAAATATACCGCTAATGCAATGGCAGCAATACCTACTCTATACCAAACCAGATGAATCGCTGATACGGAAATCAACCCGCCCAAAATACCTGTAAAACCCCAAATCAGCACAGTCAGGTGCAAAACAAGAATATTGCGATTAATTTTGATGGAGGACATGAAAAAATAAGGATTATTTTGGTGCTTTATACATCAGATAAAGGCCTAAACTCAGGAATATTAAATTCGGAATCATGACGGCGATCAATGGCGGAAGACCTCCTTTGAGCGAAAACATGGTTGAAAACTGAATCAATACTATATATACAAAGCTCAATGCGATACCTAATCCCAGACTAAGTCCTATCCCTCCTCTTACCTTCTTGGAAGAAAGCGAAACTCCCATCAGCGTCAGAATAAATGCGGAAAACGGATATATATACCGTTTGTATTTTTCCAGCAACAGTTCGGTCATCATACCTGTTCCCCGGGTTTCTTCCTTGTCGATACGCTTACTCAGTTCATCGGTATTCATTGCTGTAAACATATTGTCATACTTCTCAAAATCGGAGGGTTTCATATCCAGCGTAGTATCTTTCTGATCCGCCTTATCCATACGCTCCTGAAGACCATTGATAACCCGGTTGGTATAATTCTCTATTTTCCATTTTGTAGAAATTGAATCCCAGCGTATCCTGTCTGCAATCATCTTTTCTTTCAGGCGATCTCCATCAAATTTTTCCAGCACAAAATTATAGCCTATTTTTTGCTTTGTATCGAAATTATCAATGTATACGTACGTATCGGAGTCGATCTGCATATGAGTAGCAGAGATAGATCCACCGGCTTTATCAGGCTTGACATATACATTCTCAAAGCTCACTTTCATTTTATTCGTACGCGGAATAATATAAATGTTAAATACAAAAGTGACAGCAAAAATGAGCGAAGCTGCAATCATATATGGCCTCAACATTCGGTTGAAACTCATTCCTCCACTCAGAATAGGCACGATCTCGGTCTGATCTGCCATCTTGGAGGTAAAGAAAATAACGGCAATAAAGTTGATCAGCGGAGATAAAAAATTCAGATAAAAAGGAATAAATCCGGCATAATACTGAAATACTATTTTGGAGATCGGCGCTTTATATTGCAGGAAATTATCCAGTTTTTCGGAAACGTCAAAAATAACCATGACCACAGTAAAAATAGCCATAGTGAAGACGAACGTCGACAAATACTTCTTAATAATATACCAATCTATTATTTTCATGAATCGCAGCTTACGCGTTAGCTTACAACCGTTGCCCTAAAATTTTGACCATTTTGTTTTTCCACTCGTAAAATGTGCCATCCACAATTTTCTCACGAGCCTGATTAACAAGCCAAAGATAAAAATGTAAATTATGTAATGAAGCAATTTGAGCTCCTAAAATTTCCTGTGAACGAATCAGATGTCTCAAATAGGCTTTTGTGTATACCTGATCGGCCATCAGATCACTTTCAGGTTCTATCGGAGAGAAGTCATCTTTCCATTTTTCATTTTTGATATTGATGATTCCGTTCTGCGTAAACAACATTCCGTTACGTGCGTTACGGGTTGGCATTACACAGTCAAACATATCGATACCAAGCGCAATATTTTCCAACAAATTGATCGGAGTACCCACTCCCATCAGATAACGTGGTTTTTCGGTCGGCAATATATTACATACGACTTCTGTCATAGCATACATCTCTTCGGCCGGTTCTCCGACAGACAATCCGCCAATAGCATTTCCTTCCCGGTTAAAAGAAGCAATGACTTCTGCAGATTTTTCACGTAAATCTTTATACACAGATCCTTGTACAATCGGGAAAAGTGTCTGATCGTATCCGTATAACGGATCTGTTGTATCAAATCTGTCACAACAGCGCTTCAGCCAGCGATGCGTCATGTCCAGAGAACGGCGGGCATATCCGTAGTCGCAAGGATAAGGAGTACATTCGTCAAATGCCATAATGATATCTGCACCGATAACACGTTGTGTATCCATGACATTCTCCGGTGTAAACAGATGTTTGGAACCATCTACATGTGATCTGAATGTTACACCTTCTTCTTTGATCTTACGCACTTCCGTCAGGGAATAGACCTGATATCCACCGCTATCTGTCAGAATAGGGCGATCCCATCCGATAAACTTGTGAAGCCCTCCAGCTTTATTAAGGACATCCAGTCCAGGACGCAGATATAAATGATACGTATTACCAAGGATAATCTGCGCTTCAATATCCTGTTTCAGCTCGTGCTGATGTACAGCTTTGACCGTACCCGCAGTACCAACAGGCATAAAGATGGGCGTCTGAATTTTACCATGGGCCGTTTCAATTTCCCCGGCACGGGCTTTAGAAAATTTATCGTTTGCTTGAAGCGTGAATTTCATGAATTAACCTCTCTATCTGTCAGAAACATACAGTCCGGATATACCTTTATGTATTTCTTCTGTATTTGACCGTACACCGGCCATTAAAAAACACCTGCAAAAGTACTACAAATTATGGCATCTGTAAACATCTCTCCTATAAATATTGCAATCAAATCGTTCACTTTGACAATAAATAACTAATTTTAACGCTCGAATTCATGATTCATCATAGAATCGTTATAATTTTTTCCAGTGAATATATTTCATTTTTTTCAAAGCCATTTTACATTCTTTTATCTGGCCTTGTTTATTTTAGGTATTTTCTTACTTATCCAACTGTATTACATCCTGTTTGTATATACTAAAGTAAGCCGGTATCGTGTACAATCTTATCAGCAGAACGCAGATCAGGTTCCTGTTTCCGTTATTATCTGTGCTCGTAATGAAGAGCATAATCTCAAAACGTTTTTACCGCTAATCCTGGAACAGGAATATCCCCAATTTGAAGTTGTGGTCGTCAATGATTGCTCAAATGATGACACCAAATGGGTACTGCAGGACTTTGAACGTAAATATATGCACTTAAAGGTAGTGGAAATCAAGGAACACATTCAACTCAAGCACAATAAGAAATTTGGGGTGACGATGGGTATAAAAGCTGCAAAGTATTCACATTTCGTCTTCACAGATGCGGATTGCCAGCCCAATTCGCCGCTATGGCTTTCGGAAATGGCAGGCGCTTTTACAGAAGGAAAAGAGATTATTCTGGGTTACTCTCCTTATTTCAGACAACGCGGATTCCTGAATAAGCTCATCCGCTTCGAAACTACACATACTGCGATGAGTTACCTTTCGTATGCACTGAAGAAGAATGCATACATGGGTGTAGGCCGTAATATGGCGTATACCAAAGAATTATTTTTCAAAGGAAAAGGATTTACTTCGCATATGCATATCAAGTCAGGTGATGATGACCTGTTTGTCAATCATAATGCAAACAAGCAAAATACCCGGATCGTCATACATCCTGATGCCCATATGTACTCTGTACCTAAAGACAGCTGGAAAAGTTATTACAAACAAAAAGCAAGACATTCCGGAGCATCTGTTCTATACAAAAAGAAACACCAGCGTATGTTAGCGACCCAGCTCGCTTCGGGTATTTTATTTTACATCACCTTAATTACCTGCGTAGCCTTATTTCCGACGATGTGGTATTATATGGCAGGAGCCTATGTATTGAGACTACTTGTGCAGATCATTGTCTTTCGTACTGTTTACAAAAAACTTGCTGTACACGATCTTATCTGGTGGTTACCATTTTTAGACCTGTATTACTATTTCTATATTTGCATCAATGGTTTATTCAACAGGAAGAAACCGCAACGCAGCTGGAAATAATTATTTATTCAATCCATACGTATTTTGAATCCTTCAGTAGACATTATCTATAAATACTTTCCGAAATTAACGGAAACACAAAAAACTCAGTTTGCACAACTAGCCGAGTTATATCCTTTCTGGAATAACCAGATCAATGTGATATCGCGTAAAGATATAGAGAGCCTTTATCTCCACCACGTGCTTCATTCGCTGGGTATTGCTAAGTTTATGACTGAGTTTGCACCGGGCACACATATTCTGGATGTTGGTACAGGAGGAGGATTTCCGGGTATACCTTTAGCCATCTTGTTTCCCGAAGTCAGGTTTCACCTTGTCGATTCGATCGGAAAAAAAATAAAAGTAGTGCGGGAAGTAGCCTCAGCATTAGGACTTACAAATGTGGAAGCCGATCATATGCGAGCGGAGCAACTGGATTATAAATACGATTTCGTCGTATCCAGAGCAGTGACAAGATTAGGAGATTTTGCACCATGGATCCGCAATAAATTTTTGAAACAGGATAAAAACGGTGTTCCTAACGGTATCCTGTATTTAAAAGGAGGAGATCTGAAAGAAGAAATCAAAGAGTCCAGACTCAAAGCGGAGCTTCATCCTTTGTCAGATTATTTTACTGAAGATTTCTTTGAAACCAAGTACGTGGTTTACGTACCCATGTAACTCATAAATATGTTTTTGGCTTGCGAAAATATTTAACAAGCCAAAAACGTGTTGATTTTTTATGATCCGGTTTCTTCTCTGATCTTTTGTCCGATCAGATTAATTTCCTCATCCATACCAAACATTGGTAATCCTGTTTCGGGATTCAGTTTCAACCAGGTGGTATCTGTATCCTTAATAATCTGCACATATTCTTTACCTTCTTTAAAGATCACATACGTATCTTCCTCTTCCGGAAAAACAGAATATACAATATCTTCTATTTCAATATCAAAGGGCTCCTTTGTTTCCATACTATGTAGTTTTGTTGTTCAGCCTGAGACTGCTTTTATTTTTATAAAATCTGCGGAGACTTTCATCTCTTTATCGTTGCAAAGATACGATTCTTCAGAAAATTTCGGGTGGGGAATCAAGTTACAGGATTTATCCTTATCTTTAAGGATAACCATTTATGAATACTTTACTACAAATAGCTTTGACCAAAGTAAAAGGCATTGGTCCCCGATTGTCACGATCTCTTCTTTCTCATTGCGACTCTGTGGAAGCTATTTTTTCTGCTTCAAAGAAACAGCTTTTAACCATTCCCGGCATTAATACAGCTATTATAGACCGCATACGGTCAAAGGACGTATTACTGGAAGCGGAGCAGGAACTGGCATTTATCTCCGCTCATCATATAGACCTGCTGTGGATAGAAGACGATCGTTATCCCAGACGATTACGTGAATGTGATGATGCTCCTGTGCTGCTCTATTATAAAGGTTCGGAATCGCTCAACCCGGCCAGGACCATCAGTATCGTCGGCACACGAAAAGCAACAACATACGGACAACGGATCTGCGATGAACTGATTGAGGAGCTAAAACATCCCGATATACAGATCATCAGCGGTCTGGCTTATGGCATTGATATTTATGCTCATCAGACTGCACTTCGTCATGATATCCCAACCTTAGGCATATTGGGACATGGACTGGACCGTATATATCCGGCTGCACACCGGAGAATAGCTGCGGATATGGTGTCCTGTGGAGGGTTACTTACGGAATTCACTTCCGGTACAAATCCGGACAGACAAAATTTCCCGATGCGTAACCGGATAATCGCTGGAATGGCAGATGTAACTATTGTTATTGAAGCGGCATCAAGAGGTGGCGCCCTGATTACTGCAGAAATAGCGAACACCTACAATCGGGATGTATGTGCCTTTCCAGGAGGTATTGATCAGGAATCTTCCGCAGGATGTAATTACCTGATCAAAACAAACCGCGCTCACCTTATCCGTAATGCTGCAGATCTCTTTTATCTGATGAACTGGGAACAAGAGCAAAACCAAAATCAAAAATCTTCAGCTCAGCTATCATTACTTCCACCCCAACTCAGCGAAGAGCAGGAAAAAATATTTCAATTTCTGCAACAGCAGAATGCAGTTCCTATTGATGAGATCGCAATACATTGTGCATTACCTCAAAGTCAGCTTGCTATTTCACTCCTCGAACTGGAAATGGAAGGTATAATTCTCTCTATGCCCGGAAAAGTATATAAATTACATCACCTATATCAACACTAAACCTACTTATGAAAGAAACAGTCAGTAAAAAGGGAATCTGGAAAGTCATCGGTGCCTCCTCTATGGGAACACTGATTGAATGGTACGATTTCTTTATTTTCGGAAGTCTCTCCGTAGTCATTTCTACGAAGTTTTTTCCTTCAGACAATCCAACGGCAGCTTTTCTGTCCACATTAGCCACATTTGCTGCCGGATTTGTGGTCCGGCCATTCGGAGCCTTATTTTTCGGAAGACTGGGCGATATGATAGGTCGCAAATACACATTTATGGTCACTTTGCTCCTGATGGGAGGAGCTACTTTTCTGATAGGCTGTATTCCAAGCTACGATTCTATTGGTTTCTGGGCACCCCTGCTGGTTCTTATTCTGCGACTTCTGCAAGGGTTAGCCTTAGGAGGTGAATACGGAGGAGCGGCCACGTATGTGGCAGAGCATGCTCCGAAAGGTCAGCGTGGATACTGGACGTCCTGGATTCAGACAACGGCAACCTTTGGTTTGTTTATTTCTCTGATTGTAATCCTGCTGACCAAAAGTATATTGTCGGCAGAACAATTTGATACCTGGGGATGGCGTGTACCTTTTATGTTATCTATTATTATGGTATATGTCTCTTACCTGATTCGTAAGAATATGGATGAATCTCCTGAGTTCCAGAAAGCAAAGACGGAAGGCAAAGTGTCTGTTAATCCTTTGAAAGAGAGTTTTGGCAACCGGTATAATCTGAAATTTGTACTTCTGGCACTATTCGGAGCTGCTATGGGACAGGGCGTAGTCTGGTACACAGGGCAGTTTTACTCCATGAGCTTTATGAAAACGGTCATGTTTCTGGATTCAGATCAGGCTGACACCATATTAGGTACTGCTTTATTGATAGGGACTCCTTTTTTTATCGTTTTTGGCTGGCTGAGTGATAAGATCGGCCGGAAATGGATTATGCTTTCAGGTATGCTTCTGGCTATCCTAACCTACAGACCTATTTATAAAGCTATGTATGTGGTGACTGATACCCAACAAAAGGAAGAAGTCATTGCAAAAACGACCCGTACATCCGGATTGGATGAGGTTCATAATGCCAGTTTTCAAACTATAGAAAAAGAGTACACAGATGGTACCACTTCAAAAGTCACTACCTCTGCAACTATCGGCGAAGCTAAAGAAACTGTCAAGACAACAATCACTATACAGGGCAAAAACAGAGCCTGGCTCACCGCTCTTATCTTTATACAGATTATTTATATCACAATGGTCTATGGTCCTATAGCAGCCTTTCTGGTAGAAATGTTCCCCGTGAAAATACGTTATACGTCTATGTCCTTACCTTATCATATAGGTAACGGTATATTTGGGGGGCTTCTTCCTGCCGTATCAACCTATCTGGCCAGTAATGCAAAAACCGCTCAGGATCCTGAGTTTTATCTTGCCGGACTCTGGTATCCGATTATAATTTCGGCGGTATGTTTTATAATAGGAGCCCTCTATATTAACAAATCTATTATTCACAAAAATGTTAATGACTAAAACACTATGGAATCTGTAAAAAAACTTTTAGGAATTGTGTGGATAGCATTAGCACTTTTCACAGCTTATTTCTGCATTTTCGAACTTGCCATTCCAAAGATAGGCACCGGCCATCAGGAAGATCTGGTATTTGGGATCATCATACTGGCGGTTCTAACGCCTATTATTTCTGTCGGACTGGCCCTTTTCGGATATTTTGCGTGGACCAGTGAATACCACACGGAGAAAATGTAAGTTAATCTGATGTAGATTATCATGAGCATATATAGTAAAACCAATAAATATGCTCATGATAGTTTTAAACAACTATTTAGCGAAAATATATTCTCATGAAAATCAGCCTTATAGTAAAATATCGGGCATTTATTTTCTGTATTACCAATATTTTGCTACTTTTGCGGTGGGTAAGTCTTTTACGACCAGCTCCCATTGACTCCCCCAGGGTGGGAACACAGCAAGGGTATTTGGTTGAGCGGTGCGATAAAAGGAGCTTACCCATTTTTTGTGCCTTAATTTTTTTAAAATCCTGAGACATCCCCGTACAGCATTCCTTTTAATTTTAGTACTTGTTGTAGGGATAAGATATTTTTTCGTTTATTTGTAGTCGAATAAGAACTTTTGTATGAGTTGGTTTAAAAGAGAGAAAGCAGGGATAAATACCGCAACTGAAAACAAAAAAGAAGCTCCTGACGGGCTTTGGAATAAATGTCCTTCGTGTAAAAAACCCCTATTAAATATAGAACAGATTGAAAACAACTATGTATGTCAGTACTGTGGTTATCACATTCGTATTGGCTCTGCAGCATATTTTTCGATTCTGTTTGATGATAACAATTTCACCGAACTTTTCAGCGATTTAAGATCCGGAGACCCTATCCACTTCGTGGACACCAAGCCTTACGCTGAGCGTCTGGTAGAAGTGCAGGCTAAAACAGGTTTAAAGGATGCGCTGCGCAGTGCACATGGTAAATTGAACGGTCAGGATCTGGTAGTCGCTTGTATGGATTTCACCTTTATCGGTGGTTCTATGGGTTCTGTTGTTGGTGAGAAAATCGCAAGATCTATTGATTACTGCCTGGAACATAAGATTCCTTTTATGTTAATCTCCAAATCCGGAGGAGCACGTATGATGGAAGCTGCATTTTCGTTGATGCAAATGGCGAAGACTTCAGCAAAACTTGCTTTATTAAGTCAGGCTAAAATCCCATATATCTGCTTGTTGACGGATCCGACTACAGGTGGTGTAACAGCATCATATGCAATGCTGGGTGATATCAATATTGCTGAGCCAGGAGCTTTGATCGGCTTTGCAGGACCTCGCGTTATCAAAGAAACAATCAAAAAAGATCTTCCTAAAGGTTTCCAGACTTCCGAATTTTTACTGGAACATGGATTTTTAGATTTTATTGTAGATCGCCGTGAATTAAAACAGAAAGTTTCCACTTTTCTAAAGTTGGTTAAATAGATACAAAAAAAGCACCTAAACGGTGCTTTTTTTTGTGATATACTTCCGAAATTCCCAGAAAGACCGGTTTTTCAGATAATCCTGATTTTGTTCATTGGAATAAGCCTCCCGCTCAAACGAAATACGCAGATAAGCTCTTCTAAAATTACGCTGCTGTATCAGGCGAACTAAAAATTCGATCAGATACCACAAATAAAAAAAGATAATACCAAGTTCCAATGCCTGTCTGAGATGGATACGTTCATGATTGAGTAATGTCTTATCTTCCAGAAATATCGCTCTGCTCAGAAAAATAAAAGGATACACGGTGACCGCATGGGCCTTCCCAAATGAAAATATACGAGTCCAGAATTTACTGACAATAAGCATAATATCTAATCTGAATACTTCTCTACTACAAAGATAATTTGAGAAAATTTATCATTTAATCTTAAAAAGATCCTTATTTCACATCTAACTACACCTTTTGTTAGATATAAAAGTCAATTTAATGTTTTTTATCAAAATTTGAAGTTGTCTTTCGTCATAAAAAAGAATATTTTTATTCTCAATTATTATTAATATCATCTTTATATAGATTGTTTTCGCACACTAAAAAATAACACAAATTCCTTAACGAATAAATTAAATAAAAATGATGTAAAATTTATATGTTTTTTTAATTTTAATAATATTACATAAATTAGCATATTATTAGCCATGCATTCATTATTCAAGTAGATTCAAACGAAATGAATGATCAAAAATAACTAAAAAACAATTTAACACAAACTAAATGACTCATTTCAACCAATAAGAACAACACACGTTTTTAAATGAAATATATTCGTTTTTATCAGATATAAATCTATTTTACTTTCATGCTTTCCTGATTTTGTTAAAGAGAACAGTTAATCATTATAACCTAATTAAACCTAATGAATATACGATTTGATAGAATATTATTAGTTCCTATACTAATCACACTGTTTACTCAGTGGTCGCATTGTCAGGAAAAAAAAATAATTCCACCTTCTCCTGAGGTTGCTCAACTGATAAATTACGAGCAAACAAAAATCTCACCTTATTCAGGAATTCCCAAAACAAGTATAAATCTCTTCGAACTAAAACAAGGTGATCTTACCATTCCTATTGATATCAACTATTTAAGTGGAGGAGTTAAAGTCGAGGAAGTCTCTACCTGGATAGGATTAGGATGGAGTTCAAACTTTGGAGGAGGTGCAATAACCAGAACAGTAAGAGGAAAAGATGATTTTTTGTCAAACCATTACTTTGAAAATGTTAACAGATTTATTCAAGAATCAGGTGTATCTGATTTTGGGACAAAGCTAGCAATTAATAGCTCCAATAATATTGTACAGACCAATCTGCTGGATGAATATATGAGCCAGGGGAAAGATACCGAACCCGACGAATTCTATTTTAGCTGTGGCAATCATTCAGGCAAATTTATTATGTTTCCAAGCGGGAAATACGAGACTATTCCGAAAAGCAATACAAAAATTGAATCTGAGATCTCTGGAAACCGATGGGTGATTACTACTGATGATGGTACCCGTTATGTTTTTGGAAAAACATTGAATGGTTCAAGAAATGCTTACGAATATACCGATACATGGAATGTCCCTTTCGGAGGAGAAAATATATCTAGTTGGTATCTCGTTGAAGTATTACCAGTGAATGGCAATCTTATCTCTTTCGAATATGTTTCAGATAAATATGCATTCAGAACAGTCCCAAAACAGACTATAACACATACTGTCGGATCAGGAGGAGCAATCAATGTCGAAGAAAGTAAAGAGGATAATTTCAATTATGTTAATGGATTAAAATTAAGTAAAATTGATGCGGATAATTTTTCTGTCCTGTTTGAATCTATTGCTGACAGAAAAGATCTTGGAGGTGCTAGACGTTTGAGTTCAATTTCACTTATATCGAAGCCATCAGGATCAATTGTCAAAAAGATTAATTTCTCACAAAGTTATTTTGGAATACCGGATGCTCCTTTTAGCAATCAGTTTGAAAAAGAAGAAATATGCAGACTAAAGCTTGATTTAATATCTGCCGAAAACATCACAGAAGGAAAAAAGATAAGGCTATATGACTTTCATTATGATGTATCCAAGTCTTTTCCAAGCAGACTATCAACTTCCGTAGATTATTGGGGATTTTATAACGGAAAAAACAATCAGTTAAATTATATCCCGAACGGGTATTAATGGTCGCAATTATACCTACAGAACTAATTTAGCAGATAAATCCGTTGATGAAAATTATGCAAAAACTGGAATATTAACCAAAATCATTAATCCAACAGGGGGTAGTCAGATTTTTGAATTTGAGTCCAATAAAGTAGACACAATCATTTCTCCTGAATTCTTTCTAAACCAGCCAGATTTTGGCCTCGTTCAACAGATTGTGGAAAAATCTGTGACAGCTTCAATAAACGGATATGGAGATATCAGTAACGAAATCGAATTTCAGTATAACCCGTTCTTACAAAACCCACAAAATGGAACTTCTTATGTAGAAGCATCGTATACTTCACAAAACAGCATATATAATCAGACAGAAGTTCAATGTATATGTATGTGTTTTCAAGGCAAAATCACTGGAATAGATAATAGCCTGAGATACGAATTTATGCTCCCCGCTACAGGCAACATACGTATTGAGAATATTTTAGTCCCGGGGAAAAAATACAAATTATCCTTTTATAAGAAAGAGGGCTATTGTAATGGAGCGTTAGCCAGAATTTTGGTTACATTAAAATGGAAAGGTGTTGAAGATAATATCGTAGATCGTCCTAAGAGAACAATAGTAGGAGGTTTGAGAATAAAACAATACACTGAGCTAGATAATGATGGTAAAATTTCTCATCGTAAACAATACTTTTACACAAACAAAAACAATCCCACCAAATCCTCCGGTTCGGTGGTGACACCTCAAATTCATACACACAAACTACGTTCAAGAATTGACAAAACTGTATATGGTTCATCAGTCCCTGTAACAGAGCTACAGCAAAAGTCTATTTTTCAATATAGTAACAGCAGTTATTATCCGCTTCAAACTACAGACGGAGGATATGTTGGTTATTCCGATGTTGAAATTAAAACGATTAATACAAAGGATATAAATGACTATCAACTGGAACGATTTTCTTATACCGCACCAAAAGACTTTCAGGATACATATTTTGATGACACAAAATTGTATAGTCCATCATTTTTGGGGTCCTTACCCATAACATCATCATCTCCTCCGGTCGATTCGAAAGAATGGATGAGAGGAAAAGTTCTAAATCATGAAATTCTAAAAAAAGCAGCAAACGGCAATTTAAATACAATTGAATCAACTCAGTTTATATACGAAGTGGTAATTGACAAAACAGTCAAGGGAATGAGTTATTATAATTTTGCTTATGATAAATTTGATCCTCTATTTGTATTTAAAGCCTATCTATATAATTTCTATCAGTATTCTGTAGGTAATTTTCTGTTAAAAAAAGAGGTTAAAACTAATTATGAAACTCCCTCTTACCCTCTTACTATTACCAAAGAATATAATTATCATCCTCAAAATCTGGATTACATTACCGAAGTAAATACGAGAGATAGCCAAGGAAAGCTTAAATTACTGAGATATAAGTATGTTTATGATTTTCTATCCGGTACTAACCAGATTCCAATTGCAAATGTCTTACTATCTAAGAATTTTGTAAATAAGCCCTTCAGAGATGAAGTATTAATAAATGAAAGAACGCTAAAAGTTATTGATTACACATATGATGTGTTTAACAATCAGTACTTGAAACTTAAAAGTATTTCTCAAAAAAACGGAAGTAATCTGGAAATTGACAGAAACGACTTCTTACACTACGATAGCTATGGCAATCCTTTAGCTGTAAAGAAAACCGATGGTCCGGTTACCAGTTACCTCTGGGGTTACAACGGACAGTATCCTGTTGCCGAAATTGTCCATGCACATTATAATGACGTCGTTTCAGCCATTGGTGGACAAAGTGTAGTCGATGCGCTGAATAGCGGAACGGTCACAGTGGATTATATCCGTCAGAAGATGGACATTTTACGCTCCCATCTTCCCGGTTCTCATATTACTTCTTATACCTACAAACCCCTAGTCGGCATAACGAGCAAGACCGACTTTCGAGGAATCACTGAATACTATGAGTACGATGCTCTCCAACGACTTACAACTATTAAAGATAATAATGGTAATATTTTAAAGACATTCTGTTACAACTTCGCAGGACAACAGGTTGAGTGTTTTGGTACTTCTTCCCATTATTATAATGATGAGCTTTCAAGAGAATTTATTAAGAATGATTGTCCTTCGGGCAAAGGAGGTGAAAAAATTCGTTATACTGTCCCGGCAAATAAATATTCAGCTGCGACCAAACAACAGGCAAATGAAAGAGCTTTAAGTGACCTAAATCAAAATGGTCAACCATTTGCTAATCAAAATGGTCGTTGTCTGGATTTATTTTATAATGTTGAACAATCTGACCAGTTTATCAAAGACAATTGCCCTGTAGGATACGATGGATATCTAGAAATTAATCATACAATTCCTGCAGGCCTGTATTCAGGCAGTTCACAAGCCGAGGCTAACCAGAATGCACGAGATGTACTGATCGAAGAGGGACTTGTATTAGCACGTCTACAAGGACAATGTAGATTAATATCTCCATTATCTGAATCTGATCTATCTTATACAACATTATCCTCAGATTTAGATTATGGGGGCGAAATTCATAGAAATGCAGTTACCAATATTCGTCTGCAATGGCAGCGCGATATACCTGAGGGACTAAGTTGGAACATCAGTGTCAGCTTGGATGGGAATACTAATGCTTCATACAATATCTCATTTACGAACTCCAATCAAACAGAATTTGCAATCATTCCCCATGGCACTATTCCAAGTTCGATTACATCTGCACAAATACTTATTGAGGCGGGTTCAGAGGTTAGCAATGAATCGTTCTTTTACTCTTTTCCGGTAACTCTAAAAGGACAATAGAATATGAAAAAACAGCTTTTATCCACAATATTAACCTTATCCACGCTCTTAACCCTATCCATAGTTAAGGCACAAAATACGGATCTGATCCTGACCAGCTACAGCGGTCAGGGTCAGATCAAAGCCAGTAGCAGTGTTACGCTGAAGCCGGGCTTCCATATTCCCTCAGGCAGTACGGTACGGATCTATACCAGCAGCAGTCTGCAGACACACCCGGTTTTACAAACCCAGCTGAGTGGTAACCAGAACTACATCCTGACACGTACCTTTCGCAAGGCAGGGGTGACGCTCGCTAACCTATCCCAGTCCCGCACAGTAGAAGAGGAGAACCAGACAGTACAGTACTTTGACGGCCTGGGCAGACCTATGCAGAGTATACAGGTCATGGCTTCCCCTACACACAAAGACATTGTGCAGCATGTAGAGTACGACGGCTTTGGCAGGGAGAGCAAAAAATATCTTCCTTATGCCACTTCTGCAAGCATGGATGGCAGCTATAAGCCCACAGCCGGAGTGGATGTAATGAATTTCTATAATCCTACCTCCGGCTGGGATGCAGCAGTAAAGAAAACAGGCTATCCCTATTCGGAAACCCAGTTTGAGAACAGTCCGCTGAACCGGGTGCAGGCTCAGGGTTCTCCCGGCGAAGCCTGGCAACTGAGCTCAGGCCATACGGTACGCACAGAGTATGGTACCAATGTAGCTAATGATGTAAAACTATGGCAGCTCAATGCAGCCGAAAACGGAGCCACAGCAACCTTCTATCAACCAGGCAGGCTGTACAAAACCACCACCAAAGATGAGAACTGGAGCAGTGGCAAGAGCGGTACCGTAGAAGAATACAAAGACTTTGATGGAAGAGTGGTATTGAAACGGATCTGGGAAACAGAGAGTAAAAAACTGGAGACGCATTATGTCTACGATGACTTCGGCGACCTTCGCTATGTAGTCCCACCTGCAGTGACTGTTAACACATTCAGTGAAGATGCTGCAGACCCCAACTATGATGCATACATCTATGGTTATAAATATGACGAACGCAGACGCTTAACAGAGAAGAAGATCCCGGGTAAAGGAAAAGAAGAACTGGTGTATAATAATAACAACCAAATAGTGCTGAGCCGTGATGCCAACCGCAGAGCAGCCGGGGAATGGCTGTTCAGCAAATACGATGCATTTGGCCGGGTAATTATGACCGGTATCTACAATAGCACCGAGAGTGCAGCTGCGCTGACTGCCCAGATCCACAGCAATGGCCAGACAGCCGGCCGGCTTTGGGAAAACCCGACAACTACAGATCAGGGGTATACCAATGCTGTCTTTCCAACCACTATTGCGTATTACCATACGATCAACTACTACGACCGCTATGACTTTCCGGAGAACAGCTTTGGAGCTCCGGCAGGTAATCAGGCTTCCGGAGGACGGGTAAAGACCTTGTTGACGGGAACCAAAACCACCACACTGGGTACAGGTAATATGCTGCTGACCACCCATTATTATGATCTGGAAGGACGGATCATCCAGAGTAAGAGTCAGAACCATATTGGTGGTACAGAAATCACGGACAACAGCTACAGCTTCACCGGAGAACTGGAAAGCAGCACCCGCAGACATACCGTTAACGGACAAATCACTACTATCACCACCATCAATGAATACGATCATGTCGGCCGTCTGATCAACAGCAGACAACAGATCAACAGTCAACCAGAAATTACCTTACTGGCCAACAGTTACAACGAGATCGGACAGCTCAAGACAAAGACCGTAGGCGCAGATCAGCAGGGAAATAACCCGGTGAATACGACAGACTACCGGTACAATGAGCGGGGATGGATGACAAGCAGTACTTCACCTCACTTTAGTCAGCAGCTCCGTTATCAGGATCCGGTCAAAGGAGCAGCAGCACAATGGAACGGCAATATCTCCGAACAGCAATGGGGGCAGACGACAACTCTCAATCAGCACTTTGTATACAGTTATGATAAACTGAACCGGTTGACCAGCGGAAGCAGTCCCACATCCGGGATGTCTGAAATCCTGAACTACGATGATATGGGTAATATAACTCAACTTACCCGTGATGGATCCGGGATCAGCTACAGCTATACCGGCAATAGACTAAATACCGTATCGGGTGGTATCAATGGCAGCTACAGCTATGATGAAAACGGCAATGCAAAGACCGACCGTATGGGAATGAATCTGAGCTACAATCACCTGAATCTACCACAGCAGGTGACAGGAGCAGGGAACACGATTACCTACCTGTATGATGCAGGTGGCAATAAACTTCGAAAAACAGCAAACACCACGGGAGAGCGGGATTATGCCGGCGGAATAGAATACCAGAATGGAGTAATCGAGTTGATCCATACTGCAGAAGGGGTAGCCTACCGAAATGCGAATGGAGATTACACGTACAGATACAACCTGACGGATCACCTGGGCAATGTCAGAGCTACCATCTACCGGAACCCGGGTACAAATGCAGTGGAAGTCTTACAAAGAGATGATTACTATCCGTTTGGCTTACAGAAATCCCCAAATCCGGTATATGGAAATAATAAGTATCTTTATAATGGCAAAGAGAAACAGGAGGAGTTAGGTGGCCAACTGGACTATGGAGCAAGGTTCTATGACCCTATGATTGGAAGATGGAATGTGGCGGATCCGTTGGCGGAACAATACAGACGATGGTCTCCATATAATTACACCATGAACAATCCGATACGCTTTATCGATCCGGATGGGATGGCTGTTGAGGAAATCGAGGGAGGATTCAAATATACCAAAGAAGATGCTGTAGCTATGTTCAGCCAATTGAAAAATGAATATTTGGATCAGAATGAACAAGATCCTCCTCAGAATCCCCCGATAAAAGGTTACTGGAACTCATTCAGAAAAGCAACTAATGAGTATGCACCATTTGATAAAGTTGGACAAACTTTTACGAGATGGATTGGTGAAGGTCCAAGTGCGATGTTGAACGATCTTGGTGGAGTAACAGGAAATTTTACATATGGACTTGGAAGTTTACTCTTTAGCGAAACTTATGTCAGTAGTTATAACAATTTTAGAAATTATCTTAGTTCATCTTCAGAAGAGAAGGGGTTTGTTGATGGTAGATCTGTATCATCATTAATAGAGGGGGCTGTGACATATGCTCCTTTAGCGATGTATACAAATTCAGCATTATCATTCCAAATAAACGGTGGATATGGTGCTTTTGGATTAGATGGACTTAATATTGGAAATTATAACATTAATCTATTTTATGCAAATCGAACTCCTGGTGCAGGAACGTATTTAAGTATTAAACAAAGAGTAGAAGGTGGAAGTTTATTTCGTTGGGATTATGGCACAATTCATAAAACACAAACAATGTTACCACATTCTACAATACGTTTTTACTGGAATGGTAAAAGATATGGCAATACACAACAGAGAACTTTCTTGCCAAGTTCTTTCAGAGCACCTTTCTTTAGAACAATTAAATAATAATTACTTATCAAATGAGAAAAAATAAGGATTTTATTGATCAAAATAGTTGTAGAGTTTATTCATTTGACAGTAATAAAGAGGATAAACTTTATGTGGAAAATATTTTTGCAGAAATAATACGTCGATGTCCGAATTTGCAAATTTCAAGTATAAGGTCAAATTATGATATATCATATTTATTAAGTAAATTATACGAAATTGAAGATCAACTGACTCATTTGAAATATGATCGCAATTGGATAGATTTAGAATGTAATAATATTGTTACTGACTTCAAACTTGCTTCTGTATTGGTTGATTTATGGTTTAATTTTGAAGAGAATCGTTTCGTTTTCTACCAGTTGCCTGGATATAATGAAAATGATGATTTATCGAATTTGGTTTTAGATGATAGGACAAATATTATAAAAAGAACCAAAGCCTATTTTGTACAGGGGAACGGTCTCTCTGATTATATTGATTTTTTTAAATCAGATGAACTGAAATTTGATATTTTTTGATTTTTTCATATCTCTTAGAGTTGAAATATCTCATTAATAATTAATTGTACTATATAGGTGTTAACTTGACAAACATGTTGCTCTCTACGATGGAATGACCCAATTGATTCGACTTCCCATCTATTGCATACCCTACCGTGCTGGCATGAATGCTTTGGTATATAAGATGATTACTATCCTTTTGGCTTACAGAAATCCTCCGGTCTGGTATATGGAAATAATAAGTATCCTTATCAGCCTGTGAGCTGACAAGTGTTGCAAAAGAGAAGAAGGAGAAGTTAGGTGATCAACTGCACTATGGTGCCAGATTCTATGATCCAGTGATTGGAAGATGGAATGTGGCGGATCCGTTGGCGGAACAATACAGACGATGGTCTCCTTATAATTATACAATAAACAATCCAATTCGGTTTATTGATCCCGATGGAATGCAGGTGATAGATCCGCCAACAAAGCGTCAAATTAGAGTAGCAGCTGGTGTAACGGCAGGAGGAATAATTGGAGGGGCTTTGGCTACAGGAGGTACTGTAGCTGCTGTTGGAACTGGAACCGTTATAGGTGCTCCTGCAGCTTGGGTCGTGGGAGGAAGTATTGTCGTGGGAGGCCTGATTGGTGGAGGAGCAGTTGCTGCTTATGATTATTTTTTTGGAGGAAATGAAAGCAGTACAACTTCTAGTAGTTTGAGTTCGTCTGAGAAGACTTCAAGTAAAGAAGAGGGGAAAAAGGGTGATTACTCTCATCTGAAAGAACCTAGGAAGGTGGATGAAGGAAAAGAAACTACAAAGGCACAACGGCAAAGGATACTTGAAGAAAACAAGAAACAGAATGATGGAGAGCTTGTTAGTGATGGGGATGGACGGAAGTTAAACCCTCCTAAAGCGAACAAGAGGGGAGAACCTGCAGACATGAATCAGGCAGAGGTTGACCATAAACAATCAAAGAAGAATAATGGAACGAACTCTAATTCAAACATGAGAGTTCGTTCCAAAGAGGAGAATTTAAAAAAATCAAGTAATAATTTATGATGGAATTGTATAATTATTTTTCAGATCCAAATGAGGCCGTTTTGACGACATTATTTGTCTTGAATAAAGATGAGCAAATAACAAGGATATACCATCATTTAGAATATGGAATGTGGGAATTTGTTGGCGATACGGAAGTAGCAGAATCCGATTATCGAGTTGTTTCTATAGAAGAAATGGTCAATCTTGACAATTCGATACTTTCTGTATCGAATATGGAACCTGGGTATTTTGCCCATAAAGTTGCAGGAAATAATACTTTTTTTATAGAAAAAATACGAAGTGACACATGATGTTTTAGACTAATGTTTCATCCGATTTTATAGTGTTGTTTATTATGCATAAGTTTTTCTTGTCTTATAATCTCTGGAGCAGATCAACAGGGGAATAACCCGGTGAATACCACAAATTACACATACAATGAGCGGGGCTGGATGCCAAGCACTACTTCACCCCACTTCAGCCAGCAGCTCAGTTATCAGGATCCGGTCAAAGGAGCAGCAGCACAATGGAACGGCAATATCTCCGAACAGCAATGGGGGCAGACAACCACCCTCAACCAGCACTTTGTATACAGTTATGATAAACTGAACCGGTTGACCAACGGAAGCAGTCCCACTTCAGGAATGTCTGAAATCCTGAACTACGATGATATGGGTAATATCACGAATCTGACCCGTGACGGATCAGGGATCAGCTACAGCTATACCGGCAACAGGCTGCATACCGTATCCGGTGGTATCAATGGCAGCTACAGCTATGATGAAAACGGCAATGCAAAGACCGATCGTATGGGTATGAATCTGAGCTACAATCACCTGAACCTGCCCTGCAGGTGACTGGAGGAGGGAACACGATTACCTACCAGTATTATGCAGGCGGAATAGAATACCAGAACGGAGTAATCGAACTTATCCATACCGCAGAAGGCGTGGCCTACCGGAATGCGAATGGCACATACACCTACCGGTATAACCTGACGGACCACCTGGGCAATGTCAGAGCTACCATCTACCGGAACCCGAGTACAAATGCAGTGGAAGTCTTACAAAGAGATGATTACTATCCGTTTGGTTTACAGAAGTCCCCAAATCCGGTATATGGAAATAATAAGTATCTTTATAATGGCAAAGAGAAGCAGGAGGAGTTAGGTGGCCAGTTGGACTATGGAGCCAGATTCTACGACCCTGTGATTGGAAGATGGAATGTGGCGGATCCGTTGGCGGAGAAATACTATCCCTATTCAGCATACAATTATACGCTTAATGATCCGATAGGAAAGTTAGACCCTAATGGTATGTGGGTTGCAACAGCAGAAGGCTGGTCTACTAATGATCCCAATGATATTGCTGAGTTCATGCAACAAATGCAGGGAGATGATCAGGATAAAGGAGGGAAAAAGAAAAACCAACAGGATCCTCCTAAAAAAGGTAGAAATTCAAAGGGGGGCACTAATGATGTGTATGGTGATGGGGGAAAAGTTCTTTATAATGGAAAGGCAATGTTTGGAACAAATTTTATTGGTCCAGGCCCTGATGAAGACCCCAGGGATTTGGGCCTCGTTCCCTTAGATATGATAGATATGGCGGCAATGAATCATGATTTGTCTTATTTTATTAACAAATCTAGTGGTATAAAAGGAGCTTTTATAGACTTAAAAGTTTTGGATGCTGATAAAAAATTAGTCAAAGAAGCTTTCAAAGTGATTAAGCAATATAAAAAGGGGGGGGATTGATCCTGTAACCGGCGAAAAGATTTCGCAAAGAACATATAATATTGCTGTTTTAGTAACTTTGCTGTTTTCAGATATTAATGCACAAAAAAGCGTAAGGAATATAACTCCACAAACAAAAAAAACAGTTAATCAGAAATATAACAATTTTATAAATAATGTGATTAATTCTATTTCTAGGTCATATTAAATTACAATAAATGAATAAATTTTTAAATTCTATATATTGCATATCAGTAGTCTTGTTTTTTGGTTGTAGTTCTAATAAAAATAAAGACGTTGGTGAATTGGGAAGATTTGACATAAGTAATGATGGAAAATTTATAATCTATTCTTGGTTGGAAGGAGAAAAAAGCTCCATTTACAGAGTAGATATTGATGGAAAAAACGTAAAATTACTTATTAACTCTTCAGATAATATCTCTTATTTTAATCCCAGTTGTTCAAGTGTTGATGGACAAATTATTCTTGTTGGTTATTCTCCAAAAAGTTTGAAGAGTTCTTTATGGATCAGTAATATACTAGGAGAAAAGTTAAAACAGATAACAGATAACAGATAGTAGTACGTTGAAATTAGAAGCAATTTTCTCTGTAGATGGAAAATCAATTTATTACACACAGGCAAATGAATACACTGGCAATTCTCCGATAGGAAGAAGGGCTGCTCATGACTTTGATGTATATGAACTAAAGCCAAAGAGTTTCGAAACAAAAAAAATAACCAATTTGAATTCCTATCAAATAACCAATATTTTGGATATTGATAGTAGCCAAATGTTATTAACAATAAATGATAAAGATAGAGGTATATTTTTTCTTGAAAAAAGAGTGGAAATTTGAGTAAAATTCAAACTTTAAATGATACTTTGAGGAATTCAACAGGATATTCTAATCCGGTTCTTCTAAATAACAATTATGTTGTTTGTTCTTCTTATTATGAATTAGCTCAAATTGATCTGAAAAAGAAGATTGAGAAAATAATTTTACCCTCATCAGGAGTTCATTTTAAACAGATTAGATATAATAAACTTTTAAATTCCATTTTTTTTATTAAACAAGGTTCTAATATTATTTATCGACTAAATGTAGATGGAACGGATTTAAAAGAAATTGAAATGAATGCCTCAATTCGTTAATAGTATTGATTAAATATTAGTTGTTGAGATGTTTTTCAGCACGAGCATAATTTTATTAATTTAACCCGAGTTTTAGGTCTTAATTGGGTTTAATAGACCATGAAATAATCTCGCTAACGAACAGCTCTATAATCTGATTTGATATGAAATATTTTTTTTATAAGTTCAGTTTTCAGAGAATCAGTAGCGTGTACAATAATTGGCAATCGTCATGTTCATGACGAAGCTAAATTAGTCCCGGCTAGCGAATATATTATGAAATTAATTACGATTATGTCAGGAGATTTAGGGAAGCTAACTTTTACGTTATGCTTAAGATTCGGGTAAAGTATTTCCAATCTGATTTTTCAGTTTCATATACCTTTTAACATTTTGTCTTATTTCAATGCACATTTGCTTATATATACAATACAATAATTGCATATAAAAGCAAATTTATCTAAGTTTGTTTGAGCAAGACTAATTTAAATAAATATGCCTTACAAGGAGCGCGAAATAAATAAATTATACTACACGATGGGTGAGGTAACGGAGATGTTTAATGTCAATGCATCTCAGATTCGTTTTTACGAACGTGAATTTACGGTCTTGCAACCCAAAAAGAATAAAAAGGGCAACCGTCTCTTTACACAGGAAGATATCGCAAACCTGAAAATAATCTTTAATCTGGTAAAAGAAAAAGGCTACACATTACAAGGTGCGCGTGATTATCTGCGTACAAATAAAAATGAAGCGCGGGAAAATCAGCGTGTCATTGATTCCTTAGAAAAGTTAAAAGGTTTTTTACTGGAAGTAAGGGACAGTCTGTAACGACTATCCCTGTACAAGTTGTTTATCCGAATAAACAAAATCTATTCATGCAGGTGAATAATCCGATCTTTTAAGACCGGAGCATAAATTCCTCCACTTTCTCCACCATTTCAGGACTACCCATAAATGCCGGACATCGCTGATGCAGCTCGTAGGGTACTATATCCAGAATTCTTCCCTGGCCTGTACTTGCCTTTCCTCCGGCTTGTTCTACAATAAAAGCTATCGGATTGCATTCGTACATCAACCTTAGTTTTCCGTCCGGATGGCTTAGTGTAGTAGGATACAGGAATATTCCTCCTTTGAGCAGATTACGATGAATATCAGCTACCATGGATCCAATATAACGGGACGTATAGGGTCTGCCTGTAGATGCATCTTCAACCTGACAATATTTAATATAATCTTTGACGCCCTGCGGAAATTTGATATAATTACCTTCATTAATCGAATATATAGATCCGCTTTTTGGAATTTTGATATTGGGATGGGAAAGACAGAATTCACCTATGGAAGGATCTAACGTAAAGCCGTTAACACCTTTTCCGGTGGTATATACCAACATGGTAGAAGAGCCGTAGATAATATATCCTGCTGCTACTTGTTCCGTTCCTTTTTGCAGGATATCGCTTAAGGTTGCCCTATCATTGACGGATTTTCTTCTGTATATGGAAAAAATAGTTCCGACAGAGACATTTACATCTATATTGGACGAACCATCCAAAGGATCAATACAAACAATATATTTGGCATCTTTGGATACTGTTGAATCCAGATAGATAGCTTCATCCTGTTCTTCCGAAGCAAAAACGCAACATTCTCCACCATGATTCAGGGCTTTCATAAATTGCTCATCTGCATAGACATCCAGTTTCTTCTGCCCCTCCCCTTGCACATTGGTCTGTCCTGCATCACCCAGGATATCGGCCAGCCCGGCCTTATTTACTTCCCGGTTGACTACTTTCGCCGCTATTCCGATATCTCGTAACAGTCGGGAAAGCTCCCCTTTTGCATAGGGGAAATCGGCCTGTTTTTCAATGATAAACTGACCTAAGGTTTTCATAATTGTCATTTGTTGTTTTGTTTGTTTATATGATTTAGGCCAAATGTAGGCAACCTAAAACAATCCTGCAACCTAATGACAACCAGAGTTTAACGATTTGCCAGTTCTATAACTTCCAAATTTTCAATTTTATCCCCATTTATATCAAAACGCATCAATGTTCTGACTTTTTGCCAACCATGTTTACCGGCTGCACCGGGGTTAAGATGCAAACATTTTAATTTTTGATCGAACTGTACTTTTAGAATATGGGAGTGACCACAGATAAACAACTGTGGTGGGTTGGCCGTAATTTCATCTTTCACAGCAGAAGCATACCGGCCGGGATATCCGCCAATATGCGTCATCCATACATCCACTCCTTCACACATAAATCTGAGATTTTCGGGATATTGTACTCTTATCTCCTTACCATCTATATTACCATATACACCGCGAAAAGGTTTGAAGTCAGCCAGCGCATCTGCGACTTGTAACGATCCGAAATCACCTGCATGCCAGATCTCATCGCAATTCTCGAAATAGGTAAACACCGCTTCGTCCAGATAGCTGTGTGTATCTGATATCAATCCAATTTTTTTCATGTGTCTAAAAAGCTAAAAAATAAGGACGTAAAAGTTCTTTATATCTCTCCGAATATACTCCTTTGCGCTCATATATAATCAATAATTCCTCCGCAGTCACGGCTTTCTTCCCTCCCTTGCGCCATGTAATCATCTTCCTGAAGACAGGACTGTCATTATACGATTGGACAGCGATTACATGCTCTGTTATCAGATTCTGAGCAGTTGCAATGTCCTGTAGTTGTTCGGCGAGTTCCGGGGGAAGAATCAGACGCAACAAGCCATTTTCCATCAAATGGCCTCCGGCAAAATCAAAGAGTCTTTCAAAGAATGGAAGATCAGCATGTCTGGCTGTTTTTTTTCTGTTATCAGGATTATGCAACGAATCCGTATAAAAGGGAGGATTAGAGATAATCAGATCATATTTTCTGACCGGGTTCAGGTCTTCAAAGGAAGTATGTCGTGCAGACATGCGCTCAGAAAAAGGGGAATTCAGAAAATTCTGCTTTGCTCTGTCCGCAGCAAGCGCATCGATCTCAACAGCCTCAAGTGTAGCCTTTTCGAATCGTTGTGCAAGCATCAGTGCAATCACACCCGTACCCGTCCCTATATCCAGTATATGGGCAGGGGGAATATTTGCTGTAGTAGCAGCCAGCAATACTCCATCTGTATTGATCTTCATGGGACAATCCGTTTGATCTACAGCAAATTGTTTAAACTGAAAAATAGAAGACATAGTACAAAGATACAATCCCCTGTAGCACACACAAGCTTCGTATTACTTCATAAACCAAAAAAATCATTACTTTCGTTTATTAGTTTATTATTATGCGCAACATTTCCTTCTTCCTATTTACAATCTTGCTGTTTGGAATCAGCGGAGTTACCCGTGCACAGCAAACCGGTTCTACCTCTGGTACCTGCATCACCTCGGCCCAATCCGGTCTGGATAAACTCGTTCCCGCTCTAGTGAAAAATGATTTTGATGCTATCCGGGATATTGTCAATGTATGGGAAAGGGATTGCGGAAAAACAGAGTTTCTGGAGCGCATCAAGATCCTTCAGCTTCTCATCTCTAAATCTCCTTATCAAGCAGAACTGGATTATTACTACGGTCAGAAATACGATCAGCAACTAATAAAAAGATGGAATAATGCGGATAAGAAAAACTACAAGGATATTTACACGAAGCAACCTTCTCAGTTTGATTATGTCCCTTTACGTCATCAGGCAGATTCATTACTGAAACTGAAAGCCAAGGCCTTACTGTATTCAGATAGCTACCAGTTAGCGGATAAGGACCGGAAACTGATTGCTTTGTTTGCTGATGATTTTAATGAAATTGCAGCTCAGCAAGCCGAAAGTAATCAGGCTCAAAGCAATCAAGGATCTCATTCAGACGATTATAAAGACAGAGTAGGTTATACGGTCTATGCCGGTACTTACGGCCCGCTGGGTGGCAGCAATACCACATTCGGATATAATCCGGTCTTTGGGTTAACAGTAATGAGTTCGCTGCGCAAAAACTTTATTTTCGAAGGAGGAATAAAAGTCAGAATTAACAGTTCGGACAGGGATTTTCAATACCTGCTCTATAATGAAACGATGGATGTAAACTCTGCGGCCAGCTTTTCTGTAGGTGGAAATGTGGGCTATAAAGCAATGGATAGGGGTAAATTTATGCTTATTCCTAAATTGGGCATAGGATGGGAAGTAATCAGCACAGGGTTGTCCGAAACGGTATATAATGACAATTATGTAGATGAGTACGGAGATGGTTCCAGCACAAGATTTCATAATGTGAATACACTTCACCTCGGAGCGAGTCTGGCAGGTATGTACGGCGTATCCAGAAAAAATTATATCGGACTGGAGATCGGTTACCATTACACTCCTTATCAGTGGGACAGTAACCTGATCACAGACATCTACAATCACTATGGAAGTGTAGAATTATTTTTTCGATTTTAGTTTTTCAGAAGACGTTGTATTTCATCCAGTTTCATCAGGGCTTCTACCGGAGTCAGGGTGTTGACATCGAGATTATTCAGCATGTCCCGGATTTTTTCCAGAATAGGATCATCAATAGCAAACATTTGCAGTTGATAGGCTTGTTTTTGTATTTTGCGCATACTGTCCTTTATCTGCTCACCTCCGGTACGCTCCTGCTCCAGACGCTTCAGGATTTCATTTGCTCTTCCCAGCAATTTCGGAGGCATTCCGGCCAGTTTGGCAACATGAATACCAAAGCTGTGTTCTGAACCTCCGGGAACCAGTTTACGCAAAAAGATAACTTTATTATTGACTTCCTTGACTGTCACATTGAAGTTTTTGATTCTAGGCATGGAAGTACTCAATTCATTGAGTTCATGATAATGCGTCGCAAATAAAGTCTTTGCTCTTGCTGTAGGATGATTGTGCAAAAATTCAGCAATCGCCCATGCAATAGAAATCCCATCATATGTACTCGTACCACGCCCAATCTCATCCAGCAGAATAAGACTTCTGTCCGACAGGTTATTCATGATACTCGCTGTTTCGTTCATTTCAACCATAAAGGTAGATTCACCGGACGAAAGATTATCCGACGCTCCTACACGGGTGAATATCTTATCTACCAAACCGATATGTGCTGTTTTGGCAGGAACAAAACTTCCGATCTGCGCCATTAACACAATCAATCCGGTCTGCCTTAGTAAAGCGGATTTACCGGCCATGTTGGGTCCTGTAATAATAATAATCTGCTGTGCATCATTATCCAGGAAAGTATCGTTGGTGATATAGTCCTGTCCGATCGGCAGGTTCTTTTCGATCACAGGGTGTCGTCCGCCTTTTATATCCAGAACTTTGCTCTCGCTGATCTCCGGTTTGACATAAAAATTCTTTTCTGCTATTACAGCAAAGTTCAACAGGACATCCAGTTTGGCCACCAGCTGAGCATTAAGCTGTACCGGTTTGATATATTCGGCAATCGCAGATAATAGCTCTGCATACAGTCTGTTTTCTATAACCTGAATTTTTTCTTCTGCACCGAGGATCTGCTCTTCGTACTCTTTCAGCTCTTCAGTGATATAGCGTTCTGCATTTACTAATGTCTGTTTACGGATCCAGCCTTCCGGCACTTTATCCTTATGGGTATTGGTCACTTCGAGGTAATACCCGAAAACATTATTGAAAGCTATCTTTAAAGATGGAATTCCGGTCAGTTCAGCTTCGCGTTTCTGAATTTCCAACAGATAATCTTTACCTCCAAAGGCAATTTTGCGCAGACGATCCAGTTCACTGTCAATGCCATCTGCCATGACATTTCCTTTATTAAGTGCAACAGGAGGTTCGGCCTGCATTTCTCTTTCTATTCTATCACGGATCAATGAACAGGTGTTAAGCTGTTCCGAGATAATTTTTAATGACTCTGCGTCTGCATCCGCCGTTCGTGTTTTCAACTTTTCGATCGCATACAACGATCGCTTCAATTGCATAATCTCTCTGGGATTGGCTTTGAGAAGTCCGATCTTGCTGATCAGTCGCTCCAGATCACCTACCTGTTTTATTTCCTGCACCAGCTCATCCCGTAAAGATCTGTTTTGATGAAAATGCTCCACTACATTCAACCGTTCCTGTATAGAAGCCCGGTCTTTTAGGGGCATGACGATCCATCGTTTGAGCAAACGTGCACCCATCGGTGAGGCCGTATGATCCAGTACATCCGAAAGAGTTACTGCATTTTCATTTGCAGATCCTATCAGTTCCAGATTACGGATTGTAAATCTATCCAGCCACATATAGCGATCCTCTTCGATACGCGATATATTGGATATATGCTGCAGATTACGGTGTTCTGTTTCATTCAGATAATGAAGTGCAACACCGGCAGCTATAATGCCTACAGGCATACGCTCTATTCCGAACCCCTTCATCGAGTTGACCTCAAAGTGCTTGAGTAAGGTCTCTGTCGCATAATCTCCCGTATACGGCCACTCATCCAGTGTATAGGTGTAAAACTGGCTTCCGAAATGTTCTGTAAATTCTTTAAACTGTTTTTTTGCCAGTATGACCTCTGTAGGTTTGAATCCCTGCAGAAGTTTATCAATATAGCTGTTGCTGCCTTGCGCAACCAGAAATTCTCCCGTAGAAATATCCAGAAAAGCAACTCCTGTAGAATTCTTTTCAAAGAATACAGAAGCAAGATAATTATTCGATTTTTGCTGAACGATATTATCGCTGTAAGATACTCCGGGAGTTACCAGTTCTGTCACTCCACGCTTGACGATAGTCTTGGTCGTCTTCGGATCTTCGAGTTGATCACAGATCGCCACACGTTGACCGGCTCTTACCAATTTTGGCAGATACGTTTCCAGGGAATGATGCGGAAATCCCGCTAATGCTGTCTCGGACTCACTTCCACTCCCCCTCTTTGTCAATACAATCCCTAATATGCCTGCGGCTTTGATTGCATCTTCTCCAAACGTTTCATAAAAGTCTCCCACTCTGAATAACAATAATGCTCCCGGATATTTCACCTTTATAGCATTATACTGTTGCATCAATGGAGTTTCTTTTTTTGCTGCCTTTGCCAATTTAATATCGATTTTTGATAAGCTGTAAAAATAACAGAAATGTAGCAGATAGGCAACTCTGCAGAGAGAAACATACTATATTGTCAGGCATTAACTTTTTTGTATAAATCATGAATTATAATGGTGTCAATTACTATGACGGATAAACATGTAGTGTATGAGATATAACAATAGTCTACGCTATAAATCAAATGACAGCAGACTGCAGCCGCAAAGATTGCCAACCCAATAAGTTTTATAATTCACAGGCTCTCCCTGTGATATTTCTTTAAAGAAATTGCATTTTTAAGTTTTACTACCGGAAAACTAATCAAACTCTATTTCAAAATATACAAGAATGGCTTTATAATTATCCTGAGCATTAAGGCATGTATCCAGCAGGTATTCTTTAATATGCCTCCATTCCTGTAATCCCCTGTAATAAAAAAGCTTGAGATCTTCATCTATGATAAAAGGTACAATATTGTTAGCCAGGCATTCTTTAAACATTATTAACCGTCCGACGCGACCATTTCCATCCTGAAAAGGATGAATAATTTCAAATTTATAGTGGAAATCGATAATATCTTCTAAAGTCTTATTTGCAATGCTGTGGTAATTGGAAAGTAAAGCTGACATTTCTGTGGAAACTGCTTTAGGTGGACAAGTTTCATTCCCACCAACTTCGTTTGGAAGTTTTTTGTATTCCCCAACATTAAACCAATCTTTTCGGCTATCAGATGTTCCTGATTTCAGAAGAAAATGTAATTTCTTAATAAAAGATTCCGTTAGTTTGGATTTTGCTTTATCGATGATTAAGTCAATACATCGAAAATGATTGGTGGTTTCGATAATATCATCAATATTAACAACTTCTTTAGATGCTCCTATGGTATTTGTCTCGAATATGTAGCGTGTCTGATCATGAGTTAACTTGCTCCCCTCTATACGATTTGAATTATAGGTGAGATCAATTTGCGTACGGTGGTAAATTCCACCTTTCAGCTTCATCTCTTTTTGCTCTTTAAAGTGATTGAGTAAGACATTATCACTAAATTTCTTCTTATTTCCCTTCTCAGGTAATAACGAATCTTCCGGAATATTCCATGTTTTACCCGTTAAAAAAGCTCCTTTTATTTTTCCGCTAGCACAATAATTCCGGGCGGTTCTTTCCGGAATATTCCATCTTTTCGCAAACTTTCTTACTGAAATATAGTTCATGCTATTTATTATACACTTGCCGTTATCGGCAAATATACGACAAATAACAGTTTTAATTTTACTATTTCTTGCCGATAAAAATATCTTTGAGAATCTGATTCCTTATGAATTTGCTTAAATTCAACTCATAAATTTCTATATCTGTCAATTGAATTCATGTGATCCCATTATTTTTCCTGAAAACTTTAAAATAAATTAACTAATACTGCGTAATAGCTATTATGTTTGCACGATAAATGATACAAGCGCCATGGCGATCAAAAGAGGCAACAAAGTAAAACGAAAATCAAGCTCCAAAGACCTTAAAAATCAAATCCTTAAGTGGACAGGACGTGTAATAGGCGGATTTTTTGCAATCACCATTTTCTGGGTGATCTGCCTGCGTTTTATAGATCCTCCTGTGACTTATCTGATGATCAAACGTGGCTTTGAGCGTAAGGGAATGGGTAAAGAGTGGAAGCTGGAGAAGGACTGGCTAAACTATGATGACATGTCCAATAATCTGAAGCGTGCCGCTATAGCCGGTGAAGATGCTCATTTTATGGAGCACAACGGATTTGATGTCAAAGCTATTCAGAAAGCAATGGAGAAAAATCAAAACGGCAAAAAGCTCAGGGGAGGAAGTACAATCAGCCAGCAGGTGGCCAAAAATGTATTTCTATGGCCGGAGCGTTCGTGGGTACGCAAGGGTTTTGAAACCTACTTTACTTTTCTCATCGAATTATTCTGGAGTAAAAAACGAATTCTCGAAGTATATCTCAATGTCATTGAAATGGGGCAAGGGGTGTATGGAGCTGAGGCCGCAGCACAATATTACTTCAGCAAGTCAGCCAAAAGTTTAACAAAAAAAGAAGCTGCTCTCATCATTGCTATTCTGCCTAGTCCGCAGAAATGGGATGCCCGCAATCCTTCTACATATGTAAATGGCCGGGCAAACCGTATCGTAAGATACATGAGTCATTACAGTATTCCCGAATAAACACATTATTTACGCCGGTATCCGTATCTTTAACCCCGGATGCCGGCATAATTATTAAAAGATTCTAACAGTCAACGCTGGCTTAAAATTAAAATTCGAGCTCCTGCCCTTGTGAAAGCCATTCATTCATACTACCAAGATAGACCTCTACATCATCAATTCCATTTTTCTTCAGTAAAGAAGCAGCTATTGAAGCTCTGTCTCCGCCCTGACAATAGATAATTTTGGTCTTCTGAGGATCAATAGCCGAAAGATTTTTTCCCAGTTTGCCCCACATCAGTGAAATTGCTCCCTTGATATGTCCTCCCTGATACTCGTTCGTATTACGAACATCAATAAGCTGTATGTCAGGATTATTGATTGCAGACTTTACGGCAGCTAGATCCACTACTTTTGTCATCTCTAATGGTATATCCAAATCATCGATGTTAGTGATGTACCCAATAACGTTATCCAATCCTATACGCATAAGTTTACGTGTCTCCTCCTCAATTTCATGTGCTGCTGCAACCAAAATAAAGGGTTTGTCGTACTGCAAAAGCCAGCCGGCCCAGGTAGCAAAAGATTTTTTATGAGGAATATTTAAGGATTGCGGAATATGTCCTTTTACAAACAACTCCTTTGGTCGTGTATCCACGATGGTAACAGCCTCTTGTCTATACTTTAAAAATTGTTCTTTGTTTAATAATGGAACCTCAGGTACATGCAACAACAATGGGCGGTCCACCTTATTTAGCTTTTTCATCATGGCAAAGTAAGCAGGTGGTTCCGGCTGTCCGTCCAGTAATTCAGTGACAAATGCATCTTCTATCTGTTGTTGTAAAGCCCAGTTACGGATACGCTCATATCCTACTGTACTACTTGGAACAGATCCCAGCGCTTTTCCACAGGATGATCCTGCACCATGCCCCGGCCATAGCTGTACAAAATCCGGTAGTGTAAGAAACTTTTGGATTGATCTGAACATATCTTTTGCTCCAACTTCCTTTGTACCGACTAATCCGGCAGCTTTTTCCAATAAATCAGGACGGCCTACATCACCCACAAATACGAAATCTCCGGTGAATACCATAATCGGCTCATCAGAAGCAGGGTGATCAGTCAGCACAAAACTTATACTTTCCGGCGTGTGTCCCGGTGTATGGATGACAGTCAATGTCAGATTACCAACAACCAGCTTATCCCCTTCTTTTAATCCTTCATGTGGAAATTCATACTGCCAGTCTTCGCCTCCTTCATCCGAAAGATAAAGTGTAGCTCCCGTGAGTGCCGCCAGTTCCCGTGAACCACTCAGAAAATCAGCATGAATATGGGTTTCGGTAATCTGGGTAATTTCCAGATTATTGCGTTTCGCAATTTCAAGATAAGTATCCACATCTCTTTTGGGATCGATAACCAGTGCAACTCCTTTTGCCTGACAACCGATCATATAACTCGCCTGAGCTAAACTCTCATCATATATACGTTCAAAAAACATAACTCCATATTTTCTTTAATAACTAAATATCTAATATCTCTCTTACCAGAATCATAATGCCCATAATCAATACAAACCAACCAAAGGAGGTCTTCAGGTTCGAACCGGAGATTTTTCTGGATAATAAAGTGCCGATCAGAATTCCCATAATGGCCGCTATGGAAAACAAGAATAATAATCGCCAATCTACCTCGTGGCCATCAATCTCTACAAAACCAACAAAGCCAATCAGGGAATTGAATGCAATAATCATCAGAGAAGTCCCTATCGCCCTTTTCATCGGCATACCGGCAAAAATAACAAGGGTAGGTATAATCAAAAATCCACCGCCGGCTCCTACCATTCCAGTAATTATCCCCAGAAAAACACCTTTCAGTATAATGCTTTTGTTATCGTAACGATGCTTTTCGACTACTAGTACTTTTTCTTTGGAACGGATCATAGATACAGAAGCAAACAGCATAATAACCGCAAAAAGTACCATTACAAACATGCCTTTTGTCAATACAAAATCTCCGACTGCACCTATTTCCTCCGGAATATGCGGCATGATATACCCTCTTGTAAACAAGACCATAATGATGGAAGGAATTCCAAACAGCAACACCATCCTATAATCCACCTGTTTGCTGATGGTCTGTGAAATACCACCGGCAAGCGATGTCATCCCCACTATAAATAACGAATATGCAGTGGCCAGGATAGGATTGATATCCAGAATGTAGACCAGGATAGGAACCGTAAGGATAGAGCCTCCACTCCCGATCAGGCCTAAAGATATTCCGATCAACACAGCCAGTAAGTAAGCAAGCAACTCCATATTTATGTATTCATATTATAATACTGTAAAAGTATCTTTTGATATTCGTTCAAACGGTAACTTTTGTTACAGCAACGCAAGTTTTGCTCTGTGATTACCCACTACAATAAATCTATTGTACTTCGGTTGAGCCGGACCTTTCCTTCATTTTCATACACCTTCAGGATGCGGGAGACAACAACACGTGAGGTATTCAGAGCATCTGCTATTTCCTGATGCGATTTATGAATGGAACGTGTACTGTTGATTTTCGCAATCTCTTCCAGATAATGCAGAATCCGCACATCCATCTTATGAAAAGCCAGCTGATCTATTGCTCCTAACATTTCTTCCATACGCCTGTTGTAACTGGAAAACACAAAATTGCGCCAGCTGCTATATTTCGCCAGCCACTCTTCCATCTTACTGACGGGTATCATCGCTACTAATGCATCCGTTTCTGCCACAGCTTTGATTTCACTTTTTTTATCTCCCAGACAGCAAGCCAAAGTCATAGCACAGGTATCTCCCTTTTCAAGAAAATAAAGTAACAGTTCTCCTTCCCACGGATCTTCACGCATAATCCGTATAGCACCTTCTACCAGAAGTGGCATCACCTTGATGTATTGTCCGGCATCCAGGAGCACATCTGCTTTTTTAAAGGAAAGAAAACGGGCTGTTTCCTCAATTTCTGTTATCAGACGAGGTTCAAAAACAGTTCCGTAAGCGACTTGTAATGCTGCAGTATACATAAATAAGCACGTTATTAATGAGGAAGTTTATGCCGGATCAGGCCATACAGCCATGTTCCTGCAACAGCACCAAGGATAACAATCAGAATGGGAAAAACTCCTGCTCCGACCAATACAAACATCGGTAATGGACAAGCTCCCGCCAATGCCCAGCCCAGTCCGAAAATAATCCCTCCGAAAAGGTAACGGCTGAAGGTCTTTTCTTTGGGAGTAATCTGTATCTGATGCCCGTCCATGTCTTTGATTTTACGCCGTTTGATCCATTGAATGGCTCCTATTCCTATAATCAGTGCAGAACCTATAAAGCCATACATATGAAAAGACTGAAAATTAAACATTTCATATATTCTGAACCATGAAGCCGCTTCAGCTTTATACATGGTCAATCCTAAAATCAATCCGATAAGGATGAATACTAATTTTCTCATGTTGTCTGCTTTTTAAAATAATACCGGAAAAATAACATGAACCATCAGCAGCCCGCCGATAAAGAATCCAACTACAGCAATCAGTGAAGGTAATTGTAAATCGCTCAAGCCTGAGATAGCATGTCCCGAAGTACAGCCTCCTGCATAGCGCGAACCAAAACCGACAAAAACCCCACCTGCCAGCAATAATGCCAAAGCTTTCAAATCCAAAGTATCATATAGCTCTGCAGGAGCATAAGCATTACCTGCACTCTGAAACCCCAGTTCATGAAGCTTAGTAATGATATCCGGATGAATAGCCGGAATCTGTCCACCATCAGATAAGATATGTGCTCCTATATAGCCTCCTAAAACAGCTCCGATTAATATCAGTAAGTTCCAGCGCTGTGCTTTCCAGTCAAATTTAAAAAAATCAGAAGTTTTGCCGGCTCCACATGCTGCGCATATGGTTCTGAAATTGGAGGAAACACCAAAATTCTTGCCTGCAAGCAGAAGTGCAATCATACAAAGAGCAACTAAAGGACCTCCTATATACCATGGCCAGGGTTCAAATATCCATTCCATATTATTTATTTTTATACAAAGATCAGCTTTTATATTTCGCCGTTTGGTGACTTATGTTACACAACTGCCATAAGCGGTACATGCTTAATCATCCAGCGATTCCCACCAGTCGTTCTGAAGATCTTCGATTTCTCTCCGATCCCGTTTGGTAGGTCTTCCTGCACCTCTGTCCCTTTGCAATACAGGTGCATGAAACACAGATTTGTAAGCATATGTTTCTTCTTCCGGTGTATGATCTTCATAGAACTGTACTGCGGTCCTGGCATCAACCCGTCTTTCCAGTAAACCTACAACCTTGATCACCCGTCGTTCGAGCCCTTTTTGTACAGCATAAGTTTCCCCGACTTTGACCACATAAGAAGGTTTGATATTTTGTCCGTTCAACTTTACGCGACCTGCTTTACAGGCCTCCGTTGCCAGACTCCTTGTCTTAAAAATGCGGATTGACCACAAGTATTTATCAATTCTGAGTTTATCCTTTTCTCCAGCCATATTTTCTCAAAGTAAAAATTTAAAAGTATAAATGCAAAAAAATTATCTGCAGCAATGATTTACAGTACCAAAGATGATCACGACTCTACTCTTATCCTCCTAGACAAACTATATTTTTGCAGCAGTAGCTCTTGCAGTAACACAAATATCCAAAATCAAGATTAATTCCTCTTGAATTATTTGCCATTCGGCTACATCTATAACGATCTTATATCTAATTATCTGCTAATAATATCAACAAAATTTTCCATCTTTGTTAGTCAAATTATCACAATTAATTTCATGGAATTAGAAAACTTGCAAAAACTGATTGAGGACGCTTGGGAAGACAGGCAGTTGTTAGAATATAAAGAATATTCTGAAGCTATCCGCACGATTATTCTTAAACTGGATAATGGTGAAATTCGTGTAGCAGAACCAATCGGCACAAGATGGCATGTCAATGAGTGGATCAAAAAAGCGGTGATCCTTTATTTCCCTATCCGGGAGATGGTAGAAACAGAGGCCGGACCTTTTGTTTATTATGATAAGATGAAGCTGAAGACCAACTACAAACACTTAGGTGTACGTGTAGTTCCCGGTGCTTCTGCCCGCTTAGGCGCATACCTTGCGAAAGGTGTGATTCTAATGCCATCTTATGTCAATATAGGTGCTTATGTAGGCGAAGGAACAATGGTCGACACGTGGGCTACAGTAGGTTCATGTGCACAGATTGGTAAAAATGTGCACCTGAGTGGTGGTGTAGGTATCGGTGGTGTACTGGAACCTGTACAGGCTTCTCCGGTAATTATTGAGGACAACGTATTTGTCGGATCAAGAGTGATCGTAGTAGAAGGTGTACGTGTAGAATCTGAAGCAGTTTTAGGTGCGAATGTAGTATTAACAGCTTCAACTAAAATTATTGATGTAACCGGTCCTGAGCCTATCGAATATAAAGGTCATGTCCCTGCCCGTTCGGTAGTGATCCCTGGATCTTATACTAAAAAATTCCCTGCAGGAGAATATCAGGTGCCATGTGCGTTGATTATCGGAAAGCGTAAGGAATCTACGGATAAGAAAACTTCACTGAATGACGCTTTACGCGATCATAATGTAGCTGTATAAACAGCTCAACCGAAGTATATTTTTATTAAAATGACTGTAATAGACAGAGAAGATATCAATAAAGCCCTCGAAACATTGAAAAATGGAGGGCTTATTCTATACCCTACCGATACCATCTGGGGTATCGGATGCGATGCGACCAATCCGGAAGCAGTAGACCGCATCATTCAGCTAAAAGGGCGTTCAAAAGAAAAAAGCATGATTGTGCTGCTGCACAACGAGAATCAGCTTGCAGGATATGTCAATGATATTCCGGAAGTAGCGTATCAACTGATAGAATATACAGAACATCCGCTGACCATTGTATATTCCAATGCAAAAAATCTGGCTGCTAATGCCATTGCGGAAGATGGTTCTATCGGTATCCGGATTGTCAATCATCCATTCTGTACTCAACTATTACAACGCTTTCGTAAACCGATCATTTCGACATCTGCCAATATCAGCGGAGAACCTTCAGCAAAAACATTCGGAGATATTGACCAAAAAATAAAAGCCGGAGTAGATTATACCGTTCAGTTTGGGCAGAAAGAGCAGGGTGATGGAAAAGCTTCGACTATTATGAAGCTTGACCCCAGCGGTAAATTTGAATTTATCAGGAAATAGTCTGCAGATGGCAGACCAGGTTATTTGTTTAAGTTCATTTTTAAACAGTAAATATCATCTATATGAAAAAAATCACATTATCGTTGCTGTTAGTCCTTATTGGGCTGAGCTACGGATTTGCACAACAATCCAGTATACCATCAGCAAAATCAGGAGTTCAATATGGCAAAAAGATTGATCAGCATCAGGCTATTTCCGTGAGTAAACTGGAAAAATCTTTTGGAAAAGACAGCACTTACAATGGTAAAGTTGAAGGAGTTGTTGTAGAAGTTTGCAAAAAGAAAGGTTGTTTTATGACGCTGAAGCGGGAAGGAAGTAATGAACCGGTAATGGTTCGTTTTACTGATTACACCTATTTTATGCCTCAGGATATTGTTGGTAAAACAGTAGTAGTTGAAGGTAAAGCTAAATTAAATAAAACTTCTGTTGCCTGGCTAAAGCATTATGCTGAAGACATGGGTAAAAGCAAAGAAGAAATTGCTAAAATCACAAAACCAAAAGAATCGATTACGATTGTTGCCGATGGTGTAATCGTAAAATAAACTCTAAAAGCTGATTCAGAATCGTGTTGCATCAGCTTTTTTTATTTCTCTCCTTTATGAAAATAACGGCACTACTTCTCCTCGCAATGCTCTCCATATCCGGATGTGCAAACCAACAGAAAAAACAAGAACCTGCTTACGCTGAGACATTACCTTCTGTTGTCGATACTACCGGCACGGTCAAATTCAATTCAGACAGTTTGCAGATTTCGGAAATAGACTCTGCAGCCTTTACCTACTTAAAAACTTCCGGTCCAAAACAACATGACAGTCTATTCTATATAAAGGACTTCGGAAAAGTAAAGAAGATGCTGAAAGGTCGGGTAGTGTTTTCAGGTTATAATGAAAATGCAGATCTGGACTCTACTATAGACGGAGAATTTGTGAGCAGTATCCGATTCAAAAACGGGAAACTTCATTATTATAAGACCTATGATTCGGTAGATCGGATAAACAGAGTGACGGATGTAGCTTTCATAGCATACTATCCATCAGAAGATATTTTATTCTGTGAGGGTGGCCATTCTTCGGATTACAGTTTTAATCTGACAACAGGTGAACAAGGCGGAGAAGTGGGGAATCCGGGATATATCCGATACAATCCTTCTAAGAACAGCCGGTTAAATGGTTATTTCCCCGGACAGGAATGCGATGAATATTTTATTCAGAAGAAAACAGGTAAGAATTTCAAAACTATATTTAATCTGAGGGATGCCTTTTCATTTCTCGAAAAAGAAAGCCTGTATTTTTGCTTTATGGCCGATGTTTTCTGGTATGATGATCACACCTTATATTTCAAACATGTGTACTTCCCTAATACAGAACCTGTATCTAAATTTTACCGTATCCATATCCGGAAGATATAACGTATCATAAGTCAGTATTACAAAATATACAGAAATCATTCGTATATAAATTATTGTTCCGTAGCCTAAACAGCATTTAAGAATCATTGGTAAATTTGCCTACTATGAATATGATGCACAGCACCCCTGCTCAGTCTGTTAATGCAAAAGGCAGGCTGATCACTTTTGACTATCCGAGAATAATGGGAATCCTCAATGTAACACCGGATTCTTTCTTTGATGGCGGACAACATCAGCATCTCGACGCTGCATTAAAAAAGGCAGAGCAACTGCTGAAGGAAGGTGCAGACATATTAGATATCGGAGCATATTCTTCGCGTCCCGGAGCACCTCTTATCTCTGTACAGGAAGAACTGGACCGTGCTATTCCGGTGATTGACAAGATCAGCCGTATCTTTCCTCATGCAATACTCTCAATAGACACCTTTCGTGCTGAAGTTGCGGAGCAAAGCATTAAAGCCGGTGCACATATTATCAATGATGTATCCGGCGGAACACTGGATGAACAAATGTTTCAAACAGTAGCTAAATTACAAGTACCTTATATCCTTATGCATATGCGTGGCATGCCGGAAAATATGCAGCAAATGACTATATATGATGATATTGTCACGGATATAGCGACTTTTTTAGGAAGCCGGATTTCTGCACTACGCAGTTTAGGAGTAAAGGATATTATCCTCGATCCTGGCTTCGGTTTCGCCAAAAGCATACAACAGAATTACGAATTACTTCATCGGATTGATGAATTACATTACTTTGGTCTTCCTATTCTGGGGGGTCTTTCCCGTAAATCCATGATTTACAAGAAGCTCAATATTACACCGGAGCATGCTTTAAATGGGACAACAGCATTAAATACAGTACTATTAAGCAAAGGTGTCCAACTTCTTCGGGTACATGATGTAAAAGAAGCCCGCCAGATTGCAGATCTTTTATTTCAATAGGAAGTTTATATATTTGCGGTTCAGTCTTTTAGTAAATACCGTAAACTATCCTCATTTTGAGAAAAATAAGTGACATCACAACTCTGGGCTTTGCCTTATTTGCCATGTTCTTCGGAGCTGGCAATTTACTTCTTCCACCTCTTATTGGTCTTGGTGCCGGGCAGTACTGGGGACTTGCTATTTTAGGATTTGGTCTGACCGGTATTTTGCTACCCTTTTTGGGAGTGCTTTCTGTTGTCAATTCGGGAGAAACATTTGAAGATCTTGCAGGCAGGGTTCATAAAACCGTCGCATTAGTTCTCGGTGCTGTGATTATGCTGGGGATAGGCCCATTGATTGCTATTCCACGTACAGCAGCGACAACCTATGAGGTTGGGCTATTACCGACTTTTCCTTCCTTATCTCCAATCTGGGGATCGGTACTGTTTTTTGTGGTTACGTTTGTGCTTTCCATACGTCCTTCGAAAGTGGTAGATGTGATCGGTAATTTTCTCACGCCTGTCCTCCTCATCTTGTTACTTACGCTGATTACTATCGGCATATTGCATCCTATTTCTGATCCAACCGCTGGTACAGCCACTCCGGTGACAGCATTTACATCCGGCTTTACAGAAGGATATCAGACTCTGGATGTATTGGCTTCTGTCATCTTTGCCGGAATCATCATTACAGCAGCCCGAATGAAAGGTTATACCTCATTAAAAGAGAAAAATCAAATCGTCATCAGTGCAGGTCTTATGGCTGCTGTATTTTTATTATTGATCTATGGCGGACTGGTCATATTGGGCGCTACCTCTGGCTATAATACCGGAAATGATATCAAACGGGCCGAACTTCTACTTTTTATCTCCAACACGATTCTGGGCGGATATGGAACTATCGCAATCTCTCTCAGTATTGCCTTAGCCTGTCTGACAACAGCAATCGCACTGACTTGTGCAGTAGGAACATTTTTCAGTACTTTATTTAAGAATAAGATCAGTTATGAGGTTATCGTCACGATATGTTGTCTCCTCTCCGGTATCCTTTCCATCACAGGAGTAGAATATATTATTGAGGTGGCTTATCCGTTTCTTGCCTTTATCTATCCTATTGTGATTACCCTGGTATTATATGTCATTATCTTCGGCAAAAAGATTTCTTCAAAACTACCCTATATCGGGGCGGTAGCCGGAACAACACTGGTGTCTACTGTATATCTGTTAGCCGGATTCGGAATACACCTGGCCGGAGCAGAACGACTTGTACAGGCTATTCCCTTAGCAGAGTATGAACTTTGGTGGGTACTGCCTTCCCTTATTTTCTTTCTGTTGTTTTGGCTTATTGACAGATTCAAATCGAAAACTACAACAGGTACTGTATAAGAAAAAAAGCCTGTCTCATGGTTACTGAGACAGGCTTTTATATATATTAGTCCAGTCACAGGCAAAGTGCGCAGACTGGCTCTACTTTTAATCTGATTACCGTACCGAACTTCCAGGTTTTATCGTTGTGGAAGGTTGTACAAAATCCAAACGACCATCTGCATCCTCAGCCATCAGTATCATTCCCTGTGAAGTAATTCCTTTAATTTCACGGGGCTCCAGATTCACCAGAATAGAAACCTGTCTGCCCACAATTTCTTCAGGAGCGAAAAACTCCGCAATACCAGAAACTACAGTACGTTGGTCAATACCAGTATCGATGGTCAGTTTAAGCAGTTTTTTCGTTTTCGCTACTTTCTCTGCCGTAAGGATCGTTCCGATACGGATATCCATTTTCATAAACTCATCAAAAGTTACATTCTCCTTAGCTGGTACAGACGGAGTAGCTACTTTTACATTATTCACTTTTGCTGCTGCCAGTTTTTCCAATTGAAAATCAATCTGCTCATCGGTAATCTTATCAAATAACAATTGTACTTCTCCGAGTTCATGACCATCTTTCAACAGATCTTCCTCCCCTGCTCTTTCCCAGTCCTGCTGAGGAAGATTTAGCATTTCAAATAGTTTTAATGCTGTTTTAGGTAAGAATGGCTGTGCCAGAATCGCAAGGTTTGCAGCAATCTGCAAAGATACATTAAGGACAGTTTTTACTCTCTCCTCATCTGTTTTGATCACTTTCCATGGCTCGGCATCTGCCAGATATTTATTCCCCAGACGCGCCACATTCATAAACTGGGCCAGAGCCTCCCGGAAACGGTACTGATTAATACTATGGGTGATCTGCTCCGGATATTTTTTCAGTTCAGCAAATACCTGCTTATCTTCTTCCTGTAAATCTGATCCTGACAGGATTTTACCATCAAAATACTTATGTGAAAGTACCATAACCCGATTGATAAAATTACCTAATATCGCTACCAGTTCATTATTGACCCGTGCCTGAAAATCTTTCCATGTAAACTCGCTGTCTGAAGTTTCCGGAAGAATAGAAGTCAGTACATAACGTAATTCATCCTGCTTGCCCGGGAATTCTTCCAGATATTCATGTAACCACACGGCATGATTTCTGGAGGTAGAAAGCTTATCTCCTTCCAGATTAAGAAATTCATTTGCCGGAATATTTTCCGGTAAAATATAATCACCATGCGCATGCAGAATCGCAGGGAAGATGATACAGTGGAATACAATATTATCTTTACCAATGAAATGAATAAGACATGAGTTATCTTCCGGATCAGGCTGTTCTTTCCAATAGTCTTCCCAGTTTTTGCCGTTATCCAGTGCCCACTGTTTTGTAGCTGATATATATCCTATCGGCGCATCCAGCCAGACATACAACTTTTTACCTTCAGCTTCTTCCAGTGGCACATCCACTCCCCAATCCAGATCACGTGTCATCGAACGCGGTTGCAGACCTGACTTCAGCCAGGACAGGCATTGTCCGTAAACATTGGATTTAAGCTCATCCTTTTTCCCTTCGATAAGCCACTTTTCCAGCCATGGCTGGTATTTGTCCAGAGGAAGATACCAGTGTTTCGTTTCCTTTAAAACCGGAGTTTTACCACTTAATGTAGAGATCGGATTGATAAGATCAGTAGGACTTAGTGAAGTTCCGCATTTCTCACACTGATCACCGTAGGCACCTTCAGAATGACAATTAGGACATGTTCCCACAATGTAGCGGTCTGCCAGAAACTGATGAAATTCCTCATCATAATATTGCTCGGAAAACCTTTCTATAAATTCACCTTTTTGGTATAGATTCAGAAAAAACTCCTGAGACAACTGATGGTGAATAGGCTCTGAAGTGCGGTGATAAATATCAAATGAAATACCGAACTCTTCAAAACTTTCTTTGATCTGCTGATTGTACTTATCAATAATTTCACGGGGTGTGATACCTTCTTTTTTCGCTTTTATCGTAATGGCTGCGCCATGCTCGTCGGATCCGCATACATAGACTACATCTTTCTGATTAAGACGTAAGTAACGAACAAAAATATCTCCCGGAATATAAGCACCGGCCAGGTGGCCGATATGTAGAGGCCCATTAGCATACGGCAAAGCCGATGTAATGGTATAGCGTTTTTTATCTGTAATACTCAATGTTATATTTTAAATTAGCTGTAATCAAATATAAAAAAACAGGAAAAATCTTGTTTCTTTGACAAAGATAACTCAATTTGCGCTATTAAAATATAGATATACGTGAAAATGCCTGAATTTCTTAATGCTGGTGATAAAGTCGCAATTGTGGCTCCGGCAAGTTTTATACGGGGGAATATAGACGAAGCTGTTGCAATCCTACAGGGTTGGGGGCTGGAAGTACAATCGGGAAAATCCGTATCCAGTTCCTACCATCAATTTGCCGGAGATGATGACCTGAGAGCTGCGGATCTGCAGGAAGCCCTGAATGATCCGGAGATCAAAGCTGTATTTGCAGCACGAGGTGGTTACGGAACGGTGCGTATTATTGACAAAATCGATTTTACAGCATTTACCAGGCATCCGAAGTGGGTAATCGGTTTCAGTGATATTACCGTTTTACACAGTCATATACAACAGTCTTTTGGAATACCAACTATACATGGTCAGATGCCAAAGTCATTTGCGGATGGCACATCAGCATCTTTGGAAACCCTTCGGACAGCTTTATTCGGTGAGAATACAGACTTCAAATACAAACAGCATACATTCCCCAACCGTCCCGGAAAAGGAGAAGGAATACTAACGGGTGGAAATCTCGCTATCCTGATTAGTGTACTGGGTTCTGTTTCTGATGTTGATTATGACAACAAGATTTTATTTATTGAAGATGTTGGAGAAGCTTACTACAGTATAGACCGTATGCTTTGGGCGTTAAAGAGAGCCGGCAAGCTGGATAAACTTGCAGGTTTGATTATCGGCGGATTTACTTCAATGAAGGATAGCGAACCTCCGTTTGGCCAGACTGTAGAAGAAATTGTAATGGATAAAGTTCGTGAATTTGATTACCCTGTAGCATTCCATTATCCCGCCGGACATATAGACAATAATCATGCTTTGGTATTTGGAAAAAAAGCCGTGCTGGAAACCAAAAAAACAGAAACTAAACTAACATATATAGATTAACATATGGCGATATTATCATCATTATCAAAACAAAAAGATCTGGGATTATTAATACTGCGTATAGGTGTCGGAGCATTTATGATTTCACACGGACTTCCTAAGCTAATGGGCGGACCTGATATGTGGAATGGCGTAGGTCAGGCCATGGGCAATATGGGTATCAAATTCTTTCCTGCCTTCTGGGGATTTATGGCTGCTGCGACAGAAGCTGTAGGCGGACTATTCTTTTTGATCGGACTATGGTACAGACCTGTTTGTTTACTCTTGGCGTTTACCATGGTTGTGGCCGGAGTACATCACCTGAGTGCGGGAGACGGATGGGGTACAGCCTCTCACGCATTTGAACTGCTATTCGTATTCATCGGACTACTTTTTGTAGGTCCGGGAGCGTATAGCGTAGATAAAAAATAAAAAGCAAAGGGCTGTTGATAATCAACAGCCCTTTGCTTTTATAATGTTTGGATGATCTTAGCTGAATACACGGGCATGCCAGCTATCCTTAAACGGCACTTCCCACTTATTCAATAATTCTTCTTCATTACTAATCATATTATTAAATACAATGGTAGACGAATTGATCTGCCCTGATGTGACCAATTGTTCAAATTCCTGACGACCAACTACAGCTATATCTTCCGTTGTGCGGTAAGCTAACTGAAAGCGGTCAAACAGATCCACACCCAGCTCTTGTTGTAAGCCTTTGAGGAAATGTACAGAACTGTCTATTGAACATCCCGAAGCAGCAACTCTTGATTCATCTACCTTCATAATGATAAACAGACCATGACGTATCTCTACGTCTGCAGCCAGGGATTTACCATGTGTATTCCACACGGAAATAAAAGCAGCCAGTTTATCTGCTGCCAACGCTTGTTCACCGGCAGTCAGCTTACGACTTGCCTGATATACCCATACTCTCATATTGCCTGTCTCTTAAAATTCTAAAACTGCCTGCTTGCACAGACTTAATTCTAATGTGTATAATAAGGAGATATCATCAAGTATACGATTACACCTGTCACAGCTACATATAACCACATCGGGTATGTGATACGTGCCAGCTTCTTATGTCTTTCGTATGCTCCTGCAATCCCTCTTACAAAGGTAACAAGTACAAAGGGAATAATGATAATAGACAGGAGTATATGTGAGATCAGGATGACAAAATAGATATAACGCATAGCTCCTTCTCCTCCATACGGTGTAGAGTCAGAAGTCATATGATACGCTACATACATTCCCAGAAATGCTACTGAACATGCAATACAGAGCTTGATCAACCGCTCATGCAAAGCCTTATTACCTCTTTTGATAGCTGATACAGCCCACACCAGTAATATAGCTGTCAAGCCGTTAATCGTTGCGTATATCGGTGGCAAAAAAGATAAAGGCTGAACATCATAGCCTAATTTCCTCAGGTTAACACCAAATAATATTGCTACCACTACAGGAATAGTGACAGACAGCACTACAATCCATTTATTATATTTCTTTTCTTCTACTGTTTGTTGTCCCATATTAATCTTTCTTTTGAACCTTCATCGGGGTATTACGGTATTCTTCTACTAACTGCAGTTTGACTTCATCTTCCAAGCGTTCCAATTCGGTATTCAGATTCAGATCATAGAAGCCTCTGATCCTGCGGTGAGAATCTAATAAGATATACGAACTACCTATAATAATTTTGGAAGAATCCTGCGGGTCCTTCATAGCATCCAACAGGAGTTGCTCTCTTGCAAACTGCAGAATGTCAACCGAAGGATTGGTCAGAAAGAACCATCTTTTTTCGTCTGGACGATATCCTTTTGTATATGCCTGCAATACTTCAGGGGTATCACTTGCAGGATCTGCAGAAATAGAATAAAATCTGACCTTATGATTTCGCTTCAGATTGGTAGCCACCTTATTTAGCCTGTTGATCATCATTCTGGAAAAAGATTTGTCTTTTGTATAGAAAAGATGAACTACGGACACGGTAGTATCGTTATCAATAAAACTGATCTGCTTTCCATCCATATCTGTGAACTGAATGACCGGAACCTGATGATATAGGGTATCTTTTATTTCTCTTCCCATCTTGCGGCTTACTGTTCCGGCAAGCTGCTTTTCACCATAGATCGGAAGCTTTACGTATTCATTGGATGCCCCCATTCGGTTAACCAATATATACAAAAATCCTGGCACAAGTAAGACCATGGCCAGGATTATTAAAGTTGAAATACCCTTCTTACGAGAAGTATTTTGCATGAATATTATTTATTTGGCCACAATGGGTACTCGTGGAAATGGTGTAATAAGTATCCGCCTTCTGTCAGCATTAATATAATGAAGTAGATGATGAATATAAATACAACACCACAGCATACTATGAAACTTGATTTTTCGAACTTCAAGTGCATAAAGTAAGCCACAATGTAGTAAGCTTTTACCAATGTCAATACGATATAGATTGTATTAACCAATGCACCTTTAGCAAGAATCTGCCAGTGGTGAACAAATCCCAAAGCGATCAAAAACTCTAAACAAGTAAGTGCTAAAAGGACAAAGAATATTCTCCAGATTCCTTTTTTATCCATACCCTCGTGATCATGACCATGACCTTCGTGTGCTGCTGTATTATCGTGATGATTTGACATAATCGATTCGTGTTAAAAGTAATTAAACTAAGTAGAAGAATGTAAATACGAATACCCATACTAAGTCGACAAAGTGCCAGTAAAGACCTACTTTCTCAACCATCAGGTATGAACCTCTGTTCTGAAACGTATTGTTCAATGTCATACACAGAATAATGATATTCAAAATAACACCTATTGATACGTGGAATCCGTGGAAACCTGTAATGGTAAAGAATAAGTTAGAGAACTGTAATGCGGACACATATGAAATGTCTTTCGAGAAATATGGAGCAAGAGCTTCAGGAATAGCATTACCTTCTAGTCCTGTAGCCGGATTTTGTCCGAACCAGAAACCAAGGTGATGTAAGTGCGTCCACTCTGTAGCCTGACAACCCAAGAAAGCCAAACCTCCCAGAATAGTCCAAAGCATCCATTTTACAACTTCGTCTTTTTTATTGCGATGACCCGCATCTACCGCTAACACCATTGTTACGGAACTCATGATCAGAATAAAAGTCATGATACCTACGAACACCAACGGTTGTCCGTGATCCGCAATAAGCGGGATAGATTGGAATACCTTATCAGGATCCGGCCATGTGAAATGCGCAAAACGTTGAGCTCCATAATAGATCAGGAAAGCTGAAAATGTAAATGCGTCTGACACAAGGAAAAACCACATCATGATCTTTCCATACTCTAAGTTCCAAGGGGACTTACCGCCACTCCAAGGGCCGTCCTTTACCTTATCCAATTGCGATACAGTTGTACTCATTGTTTAGTATTATTGATTCAAAAGTAAGAAAACATATATATAAATCCATAAAAGATCGAGAAAATGCCAGAAAATAGTGGCAAGTTCCATGCGGAAGAAATTATTGTCATAAGGGATCGGTTTAGCCGCTCCGGTATAACATCTAATCAATACGATCAGTCCCGCAATAATATGCGCTAAGTGCATGCCTGTAAATACATAAATAAATGACTGGGAGGCATTGATATTCAGGAAATAGATTCCTCTTTCAATAAGGACCTGCCATGCATGTACCTGACATACGAAGAAAAGAATTCCGAGCACCACTGTTGCAAGGAGCAATCCTTTCTGTTTAGCAAATTGCTTTTCCTTGACAGCTTTATAAGAGAGGTGTAATGTAACACTACTCAGCAATATAAGCACTGTACTGTAGATAAAAGCATTAGGAAGCGTAGTTTTGATACCTTTATCCACGCCACTGGCTGTATACACAATGAAACCACTGGACAGCGCAGCAAACATCATAAACATACCAATCATTCCTAGCCAGAGATTAAATTTCTTGGCTTTTCGGGATTGTTGCAATTCCTCTTCCTGTAATTCTGTATTAACCATATCTACTACCATTATTTAAATGGAATAAAATTTAACAATAATACCAGCTGTGTAACCGGTAAATAAATAAATGATGTAAACATCACTTTCTTTGCAGAACCAATGCTCTGCTCTACCAAATGCTTATAACCATACCAGGCAAACATCAATCCGCCCAATAAGGAAACAATCGTAAATATCCATCCGCCAAAACCGAAATACATAGGCAGGAAACCTACCGGAATCATCAGTACTGCGGATATAAACAACATCCATGCAGATACGCGGTCACGCTCTTTCGTTGGCAAAAGTCTGAAACCCGCTTTCCTGTAGTCATCATCCGCTACCCAGGCAATTGCCCAGAAATGTGGAAACTGCCATACAAACTGGATAATAAACAATACCAGCGGAGTAATCACAACTGCTGCTTCACTGATTGCTGCATACTCCAAACCAAATCCTGCCGATTTGAAAGCTGCATAGTAACCAATAAGCGGAGGCAATGCTCCCGGAAATGCACCTACAAAAACAGCAATAGGAGATTTTTGCTTCAGAGGGGTATAGACAAAGGCATATAGAAAAATTGAAAAAACAGAAAGTAAACCTGCTATAAAATTCAATTTGACTAAGATCAGGGTTCCGAAGATTCCCATGAAAAGACTTAAGACCAACGCCTGACCTGTAGTCATACGACCTGCAGGAAGCGGACGATCCTCTGTACGTGTCATGAGCTTATCCAGATCTTTTTCAATGATCTCATTAAAGCCATTAGCTGCACCTGTTACAAAAAAACCTCCAATGGTTAACAGTAACCAGTTAAACCAAATTATTTCACCCTGTTGCGTAGCTCCGATCAAAAATGAGATAGAGGCTGAAAATACAACAGTTAACGTTAATCTTAATTTGACAAGTTTGTTAAAATCAGAAATAAACTGTTTCATCTTACATTCCTCCCTTTCTTATCAGAAGTATGGAAGTGAACTCCACTACACGATCTTATATCTAATATTAACATTACGTCTTCTACTATCTTTTAAATTTTGAAAGCAACAACATCAAATAATATTGTGCTCCGAAAAGCAAACTGGCAATCACCAGATGTGTTGTCTGTGCAAAAGCAGGCACATTAAAGCGTGCTAATACAATCCCCGACCCCATCTGTATAAGAACCAGAATAAACATAATCCATGCGTACTTAGCTTGTTTGGATAGTTTACTAAATCTTGATTTGACCAGAAAAAATAATACCAGTACTAAACCAAAGGTAACATATCCGAGCACCCTATGAATATCAAAGTGCGATCCTATCGAACTGATCCATTCATTGCGTGGAACGCCGGTATCTCCTAAGTGATCTATACGCTCCCTTACTTCTGTTCCGAATACAACCTGCACCAGCATGATAATCAGAGAAAAAGCAGCTAACAGCTTAAATCCTTTAAACTGATGGTTGATCAATATATTCTTATTTCGCAGTGTTGTCGCTTTGTAATAGGTATAAATACTTATTCCGACAATCAAAAGAGCTAAAAGCATATGAACAGTAATCACCCAGGGCATCAGATTGGTGGATACCACAATTGATCCCAGCCAGGCCTGCAGTACGACTACAAAAAGATTAAGAACGCTCCAAAAGACTATGGATTTTTTTGACTTGATATAGGTAAAAGAAAAGATTGCAGAAAATAACAGGAAGAAACCGGAAACAACTCCTACGAGACGATTCACATATTCTGTCCATGTCTTGGCAACATTAAACTCCTCGTGAACAAGAATACTTTTATCTGTACGGATTTGTTCTGCCTTATCCGGAAATCCAAAGAATTCAACCATTTTTGCAAACCGCTGGTTCTTCTTGGCTCTGCCTTCCACATAATGCTGCTCGTAACCTGCTGGTAACTGTGAGACATCAGTGGGTGGAATAATCTGATTAAAGCACTTAGGCCAATCCGGACATCCCATTCCAGATCCGGTACTTCTTACAATTCCTCCAGCTGTGATCACCAAAAACAATACTATGATGGTAATCGCATTTGTTCTAATAAAACGCTTTTCAGCAGCTGGATACATATCTATCTTTTAACCTCTATATATTTAAGAGGGTATAGAGGGTTAAGCTTGTGAGCTTAACCTTCTACAATCTCTCTGTTATTCTCTTTATTCCATTGTTCCTGAATACGAACAGCTTCTTCATTACCTTCAAAATCATGAGGTAAGTTAGAGCTCATTGTTTCAGAGAAAGGAACATTCTGAGGAATGAAATCCTGATCATGACCAGGTTTACTGTAATCATATGGCCAACGGTGTACTGTAGGAATTTCTCCAGGCCAGTTACCATGGATATGCTCAACAGGAGTAGTCCATTCCAATGTGTTAGAGTTCCAAGGATTCTGAGTAGCTTTCTTACCAAAAACGATTGAAGAGAAGAAATTCCATAGGAATGCAATCTGTCCAAGACCCGCAATGATAGCAGCCCATGTGATTAACAAGTTAACAGAAACCCATTTCTCCATGAAAGGAAATTCTGTAAAGGCATAGTAACGACGAGGAACACCATCAATACCCATAAAGTGCATCGGGAAGAATACCAGGTAAGCACCAATGAATGTTAACCAGAAGTGTAAATAACCCAATTTTGGGTTCATCATCTTTCCGAACATCTTAGGATACCAGTGGTACACACCACACAACATACCAAAGATAGAAGCAGATCCCATTACCAGGTGGAAGTGGGCAACTACGAAATAGGTATCGTGTAGGTTGATATCTAAAGCAGCGTTACCTAAGAATAATCCTGTCAAACCACCAGAGATAAAGAATGAAACCATTCCGATTGCAAACATCATAGCTGGAGTGAAACGGATGTTACCTCTCCATAATGTAGCCAGGTAGTTGAAGGCTTTTACCGCTGAAGGAACCGCAATAATCAAAGTTGTGATCATAAATACTCCTCCTAAGAACGGATTCATACCTGTCACAAACATGTGGTGACCCCAAACGATAAATGATAATACAGTAATACCTACCAAAGAGTAAACCATCGCATGGTAACCAAAGATTGGTTTACGTGAGTTCGTAGAAATAACTTCAGATGTCAGACCTAATGCAGGCATAACAACGATATATACCTCAGGGTGACCTAAGAACCAGAATAAGTGCTGGAACAAGATCGGAGAACCACCTTCATTAGGTAATACTTCTCCCTGAACAACTAAATCTGAAAGGTAGAATGATGTACCTGCACTACGGTCAAAAATCAGTAACACTACTGCGGATACCAATACCGGGAAAGATAAAAGACCTACGATAGCTGTTAAGAAGAAAGACCATACTGTCAAAGGCATTTTCCAAAGGTCCATACCTTTTGTACGCATGTTCAATACTGTACTGATATAATTTACACCACCCATTACCTGAGAAGCAATAAACAATGTCATACTTACTAACCATAATGTCATACCTAAGCCCGATCCCGGGATCGCTTTAGGAACTGCAGACAATGGCGGGTATACGGTCCATCCTGAAGATGCAGGTCCGCTTTCGATAAAGAAAGAAGCAACCATAATCACACAAGCTACGAAGAAGAACCAGTATGAAAGCATATTCATAAACGGAGATGCCATATCACGGGCACCAATCTGATAAGGAATCAGTAAGTTACTGAATGTACCGGAAAGACCTGCTGTCAATACGAAGAATACCATCATCGTACCGTGGATGGTTACTAAGGATAAGAAAAACTCAGGACGTATACGACCTCCTTCAGCCCATTTACCTAAGAAAACTTCTAAGATTGGAAACTCTTTATCCGGCCAAGCGAGCTGGATACGGAACAATATCGATAATACCATGGCAAAAACTGCCATAATAATACCAGTGATCAAGAATTGCTTAGCAATCATCTTGTGATCCATGCTAAATACATATTTAGACAGGAACGACTCTTGATGATGGCCGTGCGAATCGTGATGGTCTGCGCTATGCGATATAACTGTACTTGACATATTATTTTTTAAAAATTCTTAATACAAATTATTTCAATGAAGCTGTTTTGATAACTTCTTCTTTACTTTCCTTTGAATCTTTTGCAGCAAATTCTTTCTGCAGATCTTCATTAAAGTATTTATTCTGGGTACTCAACCACTCTTTATACTCTTTCTCTGTCACAACTATCACTTTCTTCTGCATATTGTAGTGACCGGAACCACAGATCTTGTTACAAAGCATCACATAGTCATACTTAGGATCATTCATACGTTCGCGCATTTCAGCAGTAGTCACTGTTGGAGTGAACTGGAAATAGTTCGTCATTCCCGGTACAGCATTGATCTGAACACGGAAATCAGGAATAAAGAACGAGTGAATAATATCTTTGGAAATGATATGGAAACGTACGGATTTATTTACCGGAAGAACGATGTCACTTCCCTGAATATCATCCCATGAATTTTTGTCATTGAAGTCGATACCGTATGGATTTGTCGGTGTCGTCATTTTATAATTACGTTTACCGATCTGGCCGTCAGCTCCAGGGTAACGAACAGACCATAAGAACTGCTCACCTAATACTTCTACCTGCAGAGCAGATTTTTGAAGATCTTCAGGAACATTAGTAATGGTTCTCCATGTGAAGAAACCGAACAATACCAATACAGTTAATACCACAGCTGGAACGATTGTCCAGATTTTCTCAATGGTATTGTTATGCGGATAATAGTAAGCCTGACGCTTAACACGCATTCTGTAGATAAATGGAAATGTCAATAATAAAAGGTGCGTAAGTACCAGTACAATCGTGATGATCACTGTAGTGATGATAAACATGTTATCAATCAGCTTACCGTGCTCCGTCACCGCATCACGCCATGCCCAGCTTCCCCATACACTATATCCGTAATACACTCCCCAAAGGAAGAATACCAGAAATATAAGGAATAGAATAGATTGTAAATTATTACCGGCTAATGGGTTGTATTTACCATTCATCTTTTTCACTAACTCATATAGAGATAGCACCTTTCCAACTACAGCTACCACAGTACATATAGCGAAGAAAAGTAAGATGTAATACGTCAGGTTTTTGTAAACCTGAGGATCAATTTTTTTGACCTCTTCTACTGCCGGCTTACTTGAAGACGTAGAAGAAGAAGATACAGCAGCCCCCGCTGCAGTTGAATCTGCTGCTACAGAAGAAGCAGAGTCTACTTTAGCTGAATCCGCAGGAGCAGCTACCGCAGTAGTCTTTGCTGCCGAATCAGCAGCAGTTGTATCTTGACTTGCAAAGGTAGGAGTCGACAGGGACAATCCTAGTGCAAGCACACAACCCATTATGGATCTGAATCTGTTATGTAATTTGAATTTCATTTCTTATTATAACGTTATAACGTAATATCGTGTTGATTAGAAACCTATATCTGATGATTTAAACTCTCTTCTAAGAATGGATGGTGTTTCGGCACCAAGGCATGCTTGCTCAACTTAGACATTACCAAGAAAGTAAATAAGCCCACAAAACCGATTGCTGTTCCCACTTCGATAATACCGAATCCAGGATGATTGTCAACTGTTCCAGGCATGATCATGATATAATAATCTAACCAATGTCCCAAAAGAAGTACAATACATACGAACAACATACTATTTTGCTTACGCTTAGCATCACGATCCATTAATAATAAAACCGGAGATACAAAGTTAATCAATATATTAAGCCAAAACCAAGGTTTGTACTCTGGTTCCCATCTTTTGTAGAAATAAACGGTCTCCTCAGGAATGTTGGAGTACCAGATCAGCATGAACTGTGCAAACCATACATATGTCCAGAAGATAGAAAATCCGAAGATCAGTTTACCCAAATCGTGTAAATGATTTTCATTAACCCATGCCAGGTATCCTGCTTTCTTTAGAAGAATCAGAATAATAGCAATTGTAGCCAGTCCACTCACCCACATTGCTGCGAAATTGTACCAGCCGAACATAGTTGAAAACCAGTGTGCTTCTAAAGACATGATCGTATCAAACGCCCAGATAGGAGTTGTGAATCCGAATACTACCAAAAAGATAGCAGACAATTTGAATGTCTTTTTGTAAGAATTCAAACTACCTTCTAAATCTTCCTTGTATGATAATTTTGTCAAAATAAAGGCAAAGATACTATATGATCCCATAAAAAGGATCTGACGTACCAAAAATAAAGGCACATTTAAGAATGTAGATTTACCGGCAATCAGTGCATCGTAGTTAGGACTTTCCGGATCAGTCAATCCGTGTCCGGCCCAGTGGTGATACAAAGAGTGTGAGTTTAGACCTGCAGCAATGATGATAAACAATACAAGAGCTGCTATTGGCAAAACACTTCCCATAGCCTGAGGAATACGGATAAGACCTGCAGACCAAGCGGATTGTGTAACACTCTGAAGAGCTACGAAAAAAGCTCCTGCAGCGCATACACAGGTAAAATAATAACCCATCAATAATAGGTTGGCATACGTGCGTTCTGTCGTATGTGAATCACCAGCAAACAAACCATAGGCGATTGCCACTAATCCAATAACGATAGCGATAATGCTAAACACCTTTGCTTTCCCGCCGAAAGCAAATCGTTCGCTAAAATTATAATCGTGATGATGACTGTGAGTTCCCATTTAATATATCGATGTTAGATTATTTTTTCTGTAATTCATGAACATACATTACTACCTTCCAACGCTCATCTGGCGAAAGTTGGGAAGCATGTGAGCCCATAGAGTTGTGTCCATAGTAGATGGTATGATAAATTTTTCCATCTGTCAGATCGCTCATCAAACCACCGCGTGAGGAACTCGCTGCATCTGTTTTATGATAAGATGGCGGATTTGGAAAGTTTTCCAATTTACGTGTTCCACGTGAGTCCGTGATCTCTCTGTCTTTGGTGATAGATCCATCCCCTTTACCTTCCGGTCCGTGACATACAGCACAGTATGTATTGAACAACGCTTGTCCATCTGCCAGATTAGCTTTCGTAACAGCCAATGGATTGGTGACTTCTCTTCCTGCACGTTCGTAATCTTCTAACGTATTAGCGTATTCGAATCTCACGAATCCAACAGGATTGGTGTGAGCCGGAGGAGTCTGAGCAGTTTGTTTGTTTTTAAAATTCTCATTTGGTTGATCCGGATTATAACCGATCGGATCATACATATTACGAGAAAATTCCCAACCTGTACTACGTGTGGTGCCATCTCCACAAGCAGAAGCAACTGCTGCAAAAGCTAAGGCTGCACATACAGTTCCAAGAAAATTCTTCTTATTCATAGCTAACATATTTTCTTTCATTGTATTTAACTTCTACTGCTCCTGCTTCTTTCAATAATGAATCGATCAATGCATGGTCTGCATTTTCATGAGCATCAATAGCAATTATAAAACGATCATCTGTTGCTCTCAGATCCATGACACGCGGAGCACGTCCCGGAAACAAATGGTTGCGGTAGAAAAAAGTAGCTACCATACCAAGAGCACATAATAAAATAGTAACCTCAAATGTTACAGGAACAAAGTTAGGAAGAGGCATAGAAGGCTTTCCCCCAATATTCATAGGCCAATCATAAGCCATTGTGTAATACAATAAGCTAAAACCAAGAATGGTACCTGTAATTCCGAAACAAAATGCTGCGATTGGAAGACGTGATGGACGTACACCCAACTTAGCTTCTATACCGTGAATAGGCATAGGTGTAAAGCAATCGTAAATGCTGATATTATTTTTCTGCAATTTGTCTATCCCGTGCATCATATCGTCCGGGTCAGCAAAACTACCTAGTATATATTTTGTATTGCTCATTGCTATTATTTTTGTAACTCTTTAATATCCTGTTCAGTAACTGAATCGTATTTCTCCAATGACTCTCTGAAGAAAGCAACCTGTTCTTCAGGGAATGCACCTTCTTTAACCAGTTTGGTTTTATGTTGTAAGCTGGAGCTTTTCAGTAATAATTTCACCTCTGCTATCGCAATACCCGGTAAGAAACGTAAGAATAATAAGAACAGGGTGAAGAATAGACCGATCGATCCTACGAAAATACCTACGTCTGTCCATGTCGGGTAAAACATTGCCCAGGAAGAAGGAAGGTAATCACGGTGTAAAGAAGTCACGATAATTACAAAACGCTCAAACCACATACCGATGTTCACAACAATCGAAAGTACCCATGAAATAGGAATACTGGTACGGATCTTCTTAAACCAGAATAACTGAGGAGAGATCACGTTACAAGTCATCATCGACCAGTATGCCCAGGCATAAGGACCTGCGATACGGTTTTCAAATGCGTACATCTCAAACTCTGAACCGGAATACCATGCAATAAATAACTCTGTAAGGTAAGCGATACCTACGATAGAACCCGTGATCATGATAATCTTGTTCATAGCCTCGATGTGGAACATCGTGATATAGTCTTCAAAATTCATAACCTTACGAAGGATCAGCAATAATGTCTGTACCATCGCAAAACCTGAGAAGATCGCACCTGCTACGAAATATGGAGGGAAGATCGTTGTATGCCATCCCGGAATAACCGAAGTTGCAAAGTCCATGGATACAATGGTGTGTACCGAAAGTACAAGTGGAGTAGAGATACCTGCAAGGATCAAAGAAATGATCTCAAATCGCTGCCAGGTTTTTACTGATCCATTCCATCCGAAAGATAATACTTTATAGACTTTTTGTTTCATTCCTGTAGCACGGTCACGTACAGTAGCGATATCCGGTAACAAACCACAGTACCAGAATACTAAGGAAACGGTGAAATATGTAGAGATCGCAAATGCATCCCATACTAGCGGAGAGTTAAAGTTAACCCAAAGTGATCCGAATTGATTTGGTAACGGGAAAATCCAGTATGCTAACCATGGACGTCCCATGTGAGCTACGACATAAGTAGCGGCACAGATAACGGCGAAGATAGTCATCGCCTCTGCAGAACGGTTAATCGAGTTACGCCAGTTCTGACGGAAGATTAACAATACTGCTGAAATCAGCGTACCTGCGTGACCGATACCTACCCACCATACGAAGTCGGTGATATCCCATGCCCAACCTACTGTTTTGTTAAGACCCCATGCACCGATACCGGTCCAGAAGGTATAACTTACACTCACTACCCATAATAAAGCACCAAGGGCTGCAACGGTAAAACCGATCCACCATGCTTTATTAGGTTTATTTTCAACTGGCAGTAGAATATCATCCGTGATCTTAGCATAGGTGATATCACGACCAGTCATTAATGGTTCTCTTAATATTGATTCGTTATGCGATGACATAGTTTTTTTTATTTCAAGTATTGAACAAGATTAAGCCTCAAAAGTGTTTCTAACTTTTGTCATATAACCAATACCTGGTTGTACGTTGATTTCTTCAAGAACATAGTAAACGCGTTCGTTACGTAATGCTTTTGAAACTTCTGACTCTGGATCGTTTGCGTCTCCGAAGATGATAGCATTTGCAGAACAAGCCGCCTGACATGCCATTTTAATATCACCATCTTTAACTTTACGGTTTTCCATTTTCGCATGCAATTTACCTGCCTGTATACGTTGGATACACATTGAACATTTCTCCATTACCCCACGTGAACGGGAAGTAACATCAGGATTCAATACTAATTGTGTAAATTCGTTATTCAGGTAATTGTCGAAACGGGAATCATTCCAGTAGTTGAACCAGTTGAAACGACGTACTTTATAAGGACAGTTGTTCGCACAGTAACGCGTACCGAAACAACGGTTATAAGCCATATGGTTAAGACCTTCAGAAGAGTGAACAGTTGCCAGTACCGGACATACCGTCTCACATGGTGCGTGAGCACAGTGCTGACATAACATCGGCTGGTGTACTACTGTTACATTTTCGAAATCTTTGATATGCGCAATTTCTTTCTCTTTTGTATATTCTTTACCTTCTTCTTCAATCGTGTAATAACGGTCAATACGTAACCAATGCATCTCACGACGACGACGTACCTCGTCACGACCTACAACAGGAATATTATTTTCAACGTTACATGCTACGATACATGAGCCACAACCTGTACATGCATTCAGATCGATCGCCATTACCCATTTGTGACCAGGTTGCTCAAATTTGTTCCACAAATCATATGTTTTGTGATTATCTGAGAATTTACCTGATTCAGAAGCCGGGTTTTTAAGGTATTGTGCAAATGAAGTCTCACGGATAATGTTACGACCTTCAATTGTGTGGTGTGTCTGTGTCTGTGCTAATTCGTACGTACCGGATGCTTTGGTAACTTTTGCTTTAGATACAAACTGTACAGTACCGTTGATCAGGCTAGCAAACGGATAAGCGTTCACTCCTACTCCGTTACCTGCTTTACCTACTTTCTCACGTCCGAAACCTATTGCAACAGATACTGTCTTCATCGCCTGTCCAGGTTGAAGAAGAACAGGAAGATCTACTTTGTAACCGTTTGCTTCTACTGTAACAATTCCATTTTCACCTAAGCCTAACTCTTCTGCATATGCAGGGTTAAGTGCAGCATAGTTATCCCATGTTACTTTAGATACCGGATCCGGTAACTCTAACAGGTAAGCATTATTTCCGTAGCGACCATCACGAACTGTAGTAGGTTCGTATAATTTCAACTCTACATCACCTGCAATATTCTTAGCAGCAGCAGCAATTGCTGAAACAGCAGTATTTACGTTACCAGCAAAAGTTGCGGCACTTCCTGAAGCTGTTCCTTTGAATACGAAACCAGTTTGTAAAACATCTTTCCATGTTTTACCTGATCCCGGAAGGATTGCAGATTCCCATGTTTGTTTTACGAAGTCGTAAATATTTGTAGTATCACCAGCCCAGATCAGCAAACTTTGTTCTGCTTGTCTGGTGTTGAATACCGGATTGATTGTCGGTTGTACGATAGTGTAATATCCTTCTGTAGCAGAAGCATCACCCCATGATTCCAGGAATGTACTGTTAGGAGCAATAGCTTTCAATAAAGAAGCAGTTTCGTCAGCACGATCTGAGAAAGAAAGGCTGAATTCGACTTTTGCCAATGCATCTTTTACATCACCTGCTTTGAAATACGTGTAGGCAGGGTTCGTATCCAGGAAGAAGGCTACTCCTACCTGACCAGATTTAGCATCTGTAAGGAATTGCTGGAAAGCAGCATCAGATCCCTGATGTTGTTTGCTGAAGTTATTAAGATCGATAACAGGTCCGTAAGCGTTAAGAGCCGCATTGATCGCATTGACCAACACCTGTACATTCACGTCATTAGATCCTGAAACGACTACAGAAGCACCTTTGTTAGCTAACAATTCTTTTGAAGCTAATTTAATTGCTGTCTGTGCTTTTTGTACTGTTATACCACCTGCAAGATTTGAACCTGTGATCTCATTATACAGCGAGATCAGAACAGCTCCTTCTTCAGAAGGTTTGATTGCAATACGCACATCGGCATTTGTTCCGGTCATACTTAATCCGGATTCAAACTGGATGTGACGTGACATTTTACCATTTTTCAATGATTTGTAGTCACGGTTTTTCATATAGTCCTGTGTATGTTCTTCACCAGCCAACCAGCTTCCTAAGAAGTCTGCAGCTACTGAAACTACGACCTGTGCTTTATCAAAATGATAAGTCGGGATGACAGCTTTACCAAAGCTTTGGTTATTCGCTTCTGAAATACCGTTGTAAGATACTGCATCTACCTGAACAAGGTTAGCAGTAGGATATTTGCCCGTTAATTTTGCGATTGCGGCTAAAGTAGAAGGACTGTTGATCGTGGAAGCAACAATTGTAATTTTCTTGCCAGCAGCAGCAGCTTTATCCAAAGCAGCTTTTACTGTGCTATCCAATTTAGACCATTCAACGTCTTTACCTCCGATTTGAGGATTCTGAACTTTAGACATGTCGTACAGATCCAACACCGATGCTGATGTTGCAGCGTCTGTACCCTGAGTCAAACCGATAGAATTCGGGTTTGCCTCTAATGAGATCGGACGGCCTTCACGTGTTCTTACTAATACACTCTGTCCGTTGAAAGACGAAGCGTAAAAGTTAGGTATACCTGGAGTTACCTCTTCAGGTTTGATCACATAAGGCACAGCCTTATGCACTGGTGTACGGTTACAAGCTGCTAAAGTTACAGCACCTAAACCAAAGCCCAATGCTTTTAAGAAATCACGGCGAGGAGTTTTAGTACTCAAGCCGGCTTCATTCAATACATCTTCTACAGGAATTGATTCGGCAAACTCTCCCTTGCTGTTTTTTACAAAAGCAGGCGTTTGATGCAATTCTTCCAAACCTTTCCAATATTTCTTGTTGCTATCCATTTAAGCTGTATATATAAGATTGCGTATTCCTAAATAATAATTATTAATAGTGACATTTACCACATTCCAGACCACCAATCATCGCTGCAGTCATCTTCTCACCTTTCTTCAATTTCTCGTGAGCTTCAATTAACTGGTCATAGTATTTATTGTCAGTATTTACTTCTGTTTTTCTGTGACAGTCTACACACCATTTCATGGTTAACTGTGAATACTGGTACACTTCTTCCATATCCTGAATAGGACCGTGACATGTCTGACACTCTACTCCTGCTACCACTACGTGTTGCGAGTGATTGAAGTAAGCAAAGTCTGGAAGATTGTGGATACGGATCCACTGAATCGGACTAGGATTATCGCCATACTGACGTGTATCCGGATTGTAATCCAATGCTTTGTAGATTTTCGCGATTTCCGGAGAGATCTCACCATCGTAGTGCTCAGACGCTGTTACTGTATTGTGACAGTTCATACATACATTCGCAGATGGAATAGAAGCATTCTTCGATTTGAAAGCTCCTCCGTGACAATACTGACATTCGATCTTATTCACACCAGCGTGTAGTTGGTGCGAGAATTTAATTGGCTGTACAGGTTTGTACCCTTCATGCACACCGATATTCCACATTGTTTTCCAACCGGCAACTGATAACACAGCTACGATCATCAACACGGCGAAGAACACCAGTTTCTTGTTTTTGACAAAGCTCTTAGCGAATGCCAGGTAACGGCTATCAGTACCTGTACCAAGATTTGCATCTTCAGCGATCTGATTTTTAGCGATTACCTTCTCTAAGGTTTTAGAAACACGATTCAGCAATACAATCACCACCAATGCCAACAGGATAATACCTGCCATACCCAGAATAGACCAGTTAGAAGCTCCTGTATTTTCTACAGCAGCACCTCCTTTAGCACCTCCTTTATCCGGATTGTCAGCTTTTGCACTTTCAGCATCGATGTATGCCAATACACTTTTGATTTGATCGTCAGACAAATCTGTGAAGGCAGTCATCACCGATTTGTTGTACTCTTCAAAAATGGCTATCGCATCCGGATCACCGGAAGCGATTAACGCTTGCGAGTTTCTAACCCATTTGATCAACCATTCCTGATCTTTGGTTTTTGTAATGTCCTTCAAAGCAGGACCAACTAATTTTCTGTTAATCGCGTGACAAGATGTACATTTAGATTTGAAGATAGCTTCACCTTCCTTAGCATCCTGCGCATGCGACACAGTCGTAACGGCAAATAACAATACCAAACTAACTGATATTGACTTCGCAAGTCTTCCCAAAACGGATGAGATATTTCTCATATTTAGCACTTTATACTATTTATTTATGAATATAAAAATTTTTAATCCGACTATATAAGAAGACACTCCTCCCATATAGTGCCACAAAAGTATAACTTATTAAGCAATCGCTGACAATTTCATGACGTAATTTATCAATTTATAATCATTCTAAACAAATTGGATTTTTCGCCCCTCGTGATTCATGGTAGAACAACTGTTTTTATAGCTCTGTTCAACGGATTTAACGTTATTTTTGTTTTTCTGATGACAAATATACCCCAATATATTAGGATATTTACTGCTGGAAACAGACAAATATCCGGCAAAACCAAAGCCCTGAAAAAGCGAATCGCCGTGTCATCATAAACTAAAGTAATGACAGTCATTTTATGCTAAGAAAATTATTTATATCCCTCTCTGTCCTACTGTCTTTATGGATCATTGGCACCACGTTTGCAACCGGTTCATTGTACTCCGGAGAAAATACAAGCGACACTATAAAAAACACATTAAAGATGGACGATAACAGCAAATACAACGAACTGACTCCTGAAGAAGAATACGTAATCTTACGTAAGGGAACAGAATACCCTTTTACCGGGACTTTATTGGAAAACAAGAAAAAAGGCACTTATATCTGTAAAAGATGCAATGCCCCACTCTATCGCTCAGAAGACAAATTTGAATCTCACTGTGGCTGGCCAAGTTTTGACGATGAGATAAAAGGAGCCGTAAAACATGTCCCTGATGCGGATGGCAGACGTACAGAGATCGTCTGTAACGCTTGTGGCGCACATCTGGGACACGTATTTACAGGTGAACAGTTCACCGCTAAGAATACACGTCACTGTGTCAATTCTATATCCATGAAATTCGTGGAAGATTAAAAAATCTCACTCTGATCAGTTCGCACTGATCAGAGAGGATTCTCTTATTTTGAGTTCACAAGGCAATACAACCTGCTTTAGTTTCTTATTTTTTCCTTGTATCTGTCCCAACAGCGCTGTAATAAGCTCATCTGCAATTTCAGCAATAGGCTGAGACACGACGGTAATGGATGGTTCATATAGCTTGAACAGTGTATGATCATCAAATGCAACCATTGCAGGTAGTTTCCGCTGATTGATTTTCACGGCTTTCAGGCCGTCAATAGCCAGATAATTGGTTGCAAAAACGACAGCATCCAGTCTGTTATCCTCAATGAACTCATCGATCTCACGTACCCGCTCCTCTTCCGGAGCATCCTGCTGTACCTTTTTAATAAAAGCCTGCTTCTTATATTTATCTATACCTTTCATATAACCTTCCAACCGGTCTCTCATCTGTGTCTGATCGGAATACAGCGAGACAAATCCAACACGCTTGAATCCCTGTCCGATCAGATGATCAGTAGCATCATATGCACCTTTGAAATTGTCAGTAATCACATAATTGGTTTCCACATTCGCGAGATAACGATCAAAAAGAATAAGAGGTACATTATTCTGTTGTAATTGTGTGATGGTTTCATCCAATCCTTCAGAAGGAGTGATAATAAATCCGTCAATCTGACGATCGTAAAACATCTGGATAAGCTCCTTGGATTTTGTTTCGTCATTGTCCATACTACAATAGATAATATGGTATCCGCTGGCATAAGCTTTTCCTTCGATCAGTTTAGCAATATTGGAAAAGAAAGGGTTCGAAATATCCTCTACCAGCAAGCCTAAAATTTTAGTTTTCCCGGTGCGCAAACTTTTAGCAAGTTGGTTTGGTTTATATCCGACTTTCTTCACGTGATCAAGCACACGCTTCGTCAGACCATCGCTAATTCGCTTTTCTTTGGCTTTATCATTTAAAATAAAAGAAACGGTGGTGACGGAGATGCCCAAGTCTTTAGCAATATCGCTAATTAAAATTCTTTTCTTCATCCTGTAACTGTATAGGTAAAATTGATTGAATAACGAAGCTAAAAAATTTTTAGCATATAATCTATTATAATTTTTACAAAATTGCTAAAAGGTTTTAATAGGCATATTTAAATATTTTTTGTAATATTATCCTTATTTTAATAACAATCTATAAAACAAATACTGAATGAAAAGTGCAGGAATTAAAGTTTTAATCTCCATAGTTGCCTCAGCAGGCCTTAGTCTTTCATGTGCTCAGGCTCAAAATTTCACCCAATATGTGGATCCTCTGATCGGGTCTGCAGGACATGGCCACGTATTCGTCGGTGCCAATGTTCCGTTGGGAGCCGTACAATTAGGTCCGACCCAGATCGCTCAGACCTGGGACAAATTCAACGGATGGGATTGGGTAAGCGGATATAATTTCAAAAGTAAAGATATACTGGGATTTACACATACACATCTCAGCGGAACCGGTATCGGAGATCTGAATGATATTATGATTGTACCGGCTAACGGTAAGCTGCAACTTCAACCTGCTCAATTTGACAAAATGGATACGGGATATGGCTCTCATTTTGCCAAAGAGAATGAAAAAGCTGTCGCCGGACTATACAGTGTGTATCTTGATGATTACAAGGTAAAGGCTAAACTGACGGCATCTGAGCGTGTAGGATATCATCAATACACGTATGAAAAGACAGACAACGCACATATCCTGATTGATCTTGCATTTAAGATGAACTGGGATAAAACTACAGATACTTACATTAAGCAAATCAATGACAGTACATTCGTAGGTTACCGTTTTTCTACAGGATGGGCCAATGATCAGAAAGTATACTTCGCGCTGAAAACTTCTGTTCCAATCCAGAAAGTCGACTTTTATGATGATAAAACCCCAAAATTTGGAAGTCAGGTTGTAAAGGGACTTGGAATCAAAGCCGCACTATACTTTGACGCTGTTAAAAACAAAACTATTGAACTAAAAGTCGGACTTTCTCCTGTCAGTACAGTCAATGCATTAGCCAATATAGATGCCGAAATACCGGGATGGAATTTTGATAAAACAGCGGCTCTTGCAGATACAAAATGGAATAAAACACTTGGAAAAATTGACTTTCAAGGTGACGCAGATACCAAGAAAATATTCTACACTGCTTTGTACCACACCTATTTTGCCCCGACTATTTTTAATGATGCAAACGGTGACTACTTAGGTACAGATAAACAGGTATACGAAAAACAAGACTTTACAAATCATACGGTCTTCTCACTTTGGGACACCTACCGTGCTCTGCACCCTTTGATGACTATTACTGAAGAACCGCAGGTTGTACGTGATTTTATTAAGTCTATGCTTGCTATCTATGAGCAGCAAGGCAAATTACCGGTATGGCATTTACAGGGGAATGAAACAAACACCATGGTAGGCCTTCCGGCTATTCCGATTATTGCTGATGCAGTACTAAAAGGATTTCTAACGAAAGAAGAAGAAGAAATGGCATGGGAAGCTGTCAAAACAACAGCCATGGGCTATGATAACGGCTTACGTTTTGTGCGTGATCTGACTTACATTCCTATCGACAGCATGGATCACGAATCTGTAGCCTGGGCACTGGAATATGCTATCGCTGATTTTGGAGCATATAAAATAGCAGAGAAATTAGGTAAACAGGAAGATGTAGCCTATTTCCAAAAGCGTTATAAACTGTATGAGAAGTACTTTGATAAAGAAGTAGGACATTTTGTTGGCAGACGTGTCAACGGAGAATTCCGCAGACCATTCAATCCTTTAATGGCTAAACACCGTGAAAACGACTATTGTGAGGGAAATGCATGGCAATACACCTGGTTAGTCCCTCAGGATGTAAAAGGCCTGATCAACTTATTCGGCGGAGAAAATAACTTCCTGAAGAAGCTGGATGAATTCACGACTATGTCATCCCAACTGGGTGACGAAGCTTCTCCTGACATATCAGGACTGATTGGTCAATATGCACAGGGTAATGAACCCAATCACCACATCCCTTACCTGTATGCTTATGCGGGCGAACAATGGAAAGGTGCAGCACTGGCAAGAAAAGCGATGACTGAATTTTACACTTCAGCCCCTGATGGCTTATGCGGAAATGATGATGTGGGACAGATGAGTGCCTGGTATGTATTTTCGGCTATGGGCTTCTACCCTCTTAACCCGATGATCGGAACTTATGTGTTCGGATCACCATTAATGGAAAAAGCAACTATTAATCTGCCTAACGGAAGCAAATTTGTTATTAATGTCAAAAATCAGGGCAAAAACAATACGTACATCAAATCAATCAAACTGGACGGAAAACCGTATCACAAAACCTATATCACACACGGTGACATCAGTAAAGGCGGTCAGCTTGAAATCGAAATGAGCAGTACAGCAAATAAAAATTTCGGTAAGAACAAAGACAGCTGGCCATCAGCTATAGAAAACTAAGAAGAAGGGTTGCTTAATGGATTAAGCAACCCTTCTTTTTTGACTGACAGAATGACATCCAAAACACAAAGGAATAGAATTTGTTAATACTATAACGTAACTAAAAAAGGAGATTAAAATGAGTAATTTGAAAAATATAAATATTCAGGACATCGGTGATGGAAACGATAACCAAAAAGATTTCTACACAACTTTCAAAGAAAGATTACAGGATGTAGAAACTTTTCCAAGTGTTTATACCTTCAAATTTATTTTACCAAAAGACGAAGAGCAATTGAATCAGATCAAATCTATTTTTTCAGGAAAAGATGCTCAATTCTCTGTAAAAGAGTCTAAAACCGGAAAATATAATTCCATAACTGTTAATGTAACGGTAAACGATGCGGATGAAGTTGTACACTACTATCAGGAAGTGGCTAAAATAAAAGGTGTTATCATGCTGTAACGAGCAGAATAAGAAACATCATTCAAAAGGCATTCTGAATTAAATCAGAATGCCTTTTTTAGTTACCCCTTCTTTCCTTGTAGAAATTATATTTCCTCTGTTATCCAGCAAAAAAAGACAATAAAAAAGCCCACCAAAGGTGGGCTGTTCTTTATCTAAAGCTCATGAGGATTACGCCTGAGGCGCATCGTTCTGAGGTGCCTGTTCAGCACTTTTTTGCTCTTGCTGAGGTTTATCTTCTCTCGGAGGACGAGGCAATAACGCTTTACGTGAAAGCTTCATTTTACCTTGTTTATCTACATCCAACAATTTGACCGTAACTTTATCTCCTTCTTTGAAGATTCCGTCCATTGTTTCATAACGTTTCCAATCGATTTCTGAGATATGTAACAATCCGTCTTTACCCGGCATGATTTCTACGAAAGCACCAAATGGCATGATAGATTTCACTTTACCTTCGTATGTAGCACCAATCTCTGGTTTAGCAGCGATCGCTCTGATACGAGCTGTAGCTTCATCGATAGCGGCTTTGTTATCGGCAAAGATCTGTACGATACCTTTGTTATCCACCTCTTCGATTGAGATAGTAGCTCCGGTTTCGCGTTGCATCTCCTGAATAATCTTACCACCTGGCCCGATAACAGCACCGATAAATTCTTTATCGATAATGATCTGAATAATGCGTGGTGCATGTGGTTTGTAATCTTCACGAGGAGCAGAAATAGTTTTAGCCATCTCTCCAAGAATATGAAGACGAGCTTCTTTGGCTTGATCCAAAGCTTGTGTCAACACTTCCCATTTAAGACCATTGATCTTAAGGTCCATCTGACAAGCTACGATACCTTTTGAAGTACCTGTTACTTTAAAGTCCATATCACCCAGGTGATCTTCGTCACCAAGGATATCAGATAAGATTGCATATTTACCTGTTTTCTCATCTGTGATCAGACCCATTGCAATACCAGATACAGGAGCTTTCAGTTTCACACCTGCATCCATTAACGCCAATGTTCCGGCACATACAGTCGCCATTGATGACGAACCGTTAGACTCCAGAATATCGGACACTACACGAATCGTATATGGGTTTTCAGCATCTGCTGGTAATACTTGCTTCAATGAACGCATAGCCAGGTTACCATGACCTACTTCACGACGACCAGGGCCTCTGTTAGGTCTGACCTCACCTGTAGAGAATGCAGGGAAGTTATAGTGCAGGATAAATTTGTTGTATCCATTAATAAATGCACCGTCTATCATCTGCTCATCGTCTTTAGCACCCAGAGTAACTGAAGTCAATGATTGTGTTTCACCACGTGTGAATACAGCAGATCCGTGGGCAGCCGGAAGGTAATTCACTTCTGACCAGATCGGACGTACTGTACGTACATCACGACCATCCAGACGGATTCCTTCATCCAGCACTAAATTACGTACTGCATCGTACTGTACATCGTGAAAATATTTTTTAGCCAGGAATTTTGTATCATCATCGATTTCTTCTCCAAGAGTAACGAAGAATTCTTCACCGATCTCAGAAAATTTCTCTCCACGTTCGTGTTTTGTTGAACCTGATTTTGCGATTGCATATACTTTATCGTATGTAGCAGCAAAAATCGCTTCACGTAACTCAGGGTTTGAAGGTTCGTGATTGTATTCACGTTTCACAGTAGCACCGACAAGATTAGCCAATTCTACCTGTGCAGCGATTTGTTTCTTGATAGCTTCGTGAGCGAAAGCAATTGCTTCAACCATTTCAGTCTCCGAAATTTCATTTGCTTCACCTTCCACCATACCGATATCCTGTGCAGAACCTGCTACGATAAATTCTAAAGTAGCACGTTCCAGATCTGATAATTTCGGGTTGATGACCAACTCGCCGTCGATTTTAGCAACACGAACTTCTGAAATAGGACCATTGAAAGGAATATCTGAAACTGCGATAGCAGCTGATGCAGCAAGACCTGCTAATGCATCAGGCATAATATCTTTATCTGCAGAGATCAGACTGATCATTACTTGTGTATCTGCGTGATAGTTTTCAGGGAATAACGGGCGTAAAGCTCTGTCTACCAAACGAGAGATCAACACCTCATAGTCTGACAATCTGGCTTCACGACGTAGAAAACCACCAGGAATACGGCCTGTAGCCGCATATTTTTCTTGATAATCTACGGATAAAGGTAAAAAGTCTACTCCCGGCTTAGCTTCTCTTGCAGAAACAACTGTAGCCAGCAACATCGTATCACCTTGTTTGACGACTACTGAACCATCAGCTTGTTTAGCTAATTTACCAGTAGACAGTTCGATTTGGGTGCCATTACCCATATCGATAATTGTTTTGATTTCGTTATAACTCATTTTTTGTTCATTGCGACACGCTTTTCATCATTTTGGCAGCGCGTCAATATATTAAAACTTTTAAATTCAGCACAAAGGTAAGATAAAATATCTAAAGTGAAACAGTCCTTACGAGGAGTTATCCACCAAAATACCTTACCGGCAGGCAAGACTTTAACCGGAGGTCGGTATATGTTGCAAATTACAGGAGATATCAAGCTTAAAAGAAAGGCTCTATCCCTTTCCAATTAGATCATTAACCATAAAAAAAGGCTGCTTATCTTTCGATGAACAGCCTTTTCATGTGTTTTACTAAAAGCTTATTTGATAATATCACGTAAACCTAAGCCTTTGATGATCGCACGATATCTTTCGATATCTTTCTTGTAAAGATATGCTAACAAAGAACGACGTTTACCTACTAATTTCTGTAGTGAACGTTGTGTTGCGAAGTCTTTTCTGTTGTTTTTCAAATGCCCAGTTAAGTGAGCAATTCTTTTAGTGAATAATGCCACCTGACCTTCAGTAGATCCTGTGTTTGTAGCTGCTCCGGCAAATTCTGCGAAGATATCAGCTTTGTACTCTTTACTTAAATACATCTCTTGAATAATATTAAAGCGTTAAAAATTCTGTTAATTGGCTGCAAAGATAGGTATTAAAACTTAAAATTACACCTTTATATAAATTTTCTTTTTATCCAGTATATAGCAGATCACCCACATAAAAGCAAGAAAGCATAGAGAATACGCAAAAGATCCGACTTCAGGCGGACCTGGCAATTGTGCACAAACATGAGAATAGAACCAGTTGAGCGCATTGGTATAAACCGGCAGACCATCCTCTCCTACTCCGTCCGGTATCCGCCATAATCCGACTAAACGAGGTAACAAACCACTTAACACAAAGATGAACAAAGGATTTTTTCCGAATACATCAAAAAATCGTGTCAGACTATTTTTAACACCTTGAACCTCTATAAACCAGATCATACCTCCTATCGTCATTATACCCAAACCCGTTGTATACAATACATACGAACTCGTCCATATCTTCTTATTGATCGGAAAACCTAAAGACCATACCCATGCCAGAACAACCAAAATAAAACCGGTCACAAACAATCCGGACAATAATTTAAAGTGTGGTTCATGAGATGCAGGAACTTTTTTCCATAACCAATCTACCTGCCCCTGCTTCTTGATATAAGTACCGGCAAGATACCCCAGTACAACTTGTACAATTGCAGGCAATGTACTCATCAACCCCTCCGGATCAAAAGGAACTCCCTCTCCTTTATACACATGGGCAACTCCTAAAATCTGAATGTCGTATGCGGTACCGAACCAGCCTTGTAAACTGTATGGATCTCCGGATGTTCCCATAAATGCACAGATAGCCCAGTACAACACTAAAATCAAGGCTGAAATCCAGATAATAGCCTTTTCCCTGAAATAGTAAGCAATGATAGAGGCAAAACAATACGCTAATGCTATCCGCTGTAATACACCTAATATACGCACTCCACGCATCGGATCATCTGCATAACTCCATTGCTTAAAGACAAGCGTATCCTGCGCCCATTGCACAAAAGGCCACCAGTTGATAAACAGACCTATTAAAAATATAAGAACTGTTCTCTTCAATACTTTTTGCCAGAAAACAGCAGGTCCAGCCTCCTGTAACCGCGGAATAACAAAAGACATTGCGTTTCCGACTGCAAACAGAAAAAATGGAAAAACAAGATCTGTAGGTGTACAGCCATGCCATTCCGCATGTTTAAGAGGCGCAAACATATGCCCCCATGATCCAGGATTATTAACCATGATCATAAGTGCGACAGTAGCTCCTCTAAATACATCCAGAGAATAATAACGTTGTTTCATGGGACAATGTGTGTGTTCTTATTTTGAAGTAAGAAGTTGTTTGATATAAAATAGGATTACAGGAGCTAATATAGAAAATATTTGAATTGCTCTCGTACAATTTAATAAAAACATATTTTTTGAAGCATTTTTAATACTAAAACACGCACAAAGATGCGCGCACACTTATCCTTCCCGCTAACAGAATACAAACGAGCATTTCTATTAACAACAAGTTAATTTCTAAAAGTAAAGAAAATTTATAAATGTTATTCAAAATTTAATACTGAAAGTAACTTTCAGAATAAAACCTAAAAAAATGAATAAAACAAAATCAAAACTGCAGAAATTCAATAAAAATTAACATAAAGAGATTATTTGTTAATTTCAATAAAAAATACTTTATAATTTTTGTGTAAAATATTTTGAAGTTAAAAAATATTTATATTAACTTTATCTTAATCACAACAAAGTAAACTAACTACATTAACCTAAAATGGACAAATCAAACTTAAGCCACAAAGAGCTTATAATGAATATATTATACTACAATAAAGCTCATTCCATTGCAGAACTGAGTGCTAAGACAAAAAAAAGCATTCCCAGTATAAGTAAAATTATTAACGAACTTTACTATGATCAGTTGATTATAGATGATGGCCTGGCTCCCAGTACAGGAGGGCGCAGACCAACCCGATACAGTATTAATCCGAAACTAAACAAATTCATTCTTTCCGTGGCAGTGGATCAGCATTACATTCGGACTGTAATCTATAATATGTCCAATGAGGAGCAAACCCCCATTCTTACACTTGAAAATAACTTAAACAACCCCGACCTTACTTTTCAAAACATTGTTGAATCAATAGAAAATATACTTAATCAAGGCAATTACAATCAGCATAATATTCTAGGCATCGGAATAAGCATGCCGGGTTTTGTTGATAATATACTTGGCACCAATGGTTCATACGCAGATAAAAATGAGAATTTATTCCATATCAAACGTAATATCGGGCATAAGTTTCAGATACCTACATTTTTAGAAAATGATTCATCGGCAATAGCAATCGCAGAGCAATATTTTGGAAAAGCCAAAGACACGTCACATGCGCTCATTATAAATATTGGTTGGGGTGTAGGATTGGGAATTATTGTTGATAATAAATTATTCAGAGGATACAGCGGGTATGCCGGAGAGTTTAGCCATATTCCATTATCTGACAGCAACAAGCTATGCTCTTGTGGAAAAAGAGGATGCTTAGAAGTCGAAGCGTCCCTGCCCGCTGCAGTGGAATTTGCAGAGGAAAAGCTTAAAAGCGGAGAGAAATCTATATTAGCACATCAACTAACCAATAACAAACCTGGAAATAGTCATCTATTAATTCAATCCTCCCTCGAAGGTGATCAGCTGGCTATTTCCGCACTGGCTAAGTCCGGTTATATGCTTGGCAAAGGAATAGCAACACTTATACATATTTTAAATCCGGAAAAAATTATACTAAGTGGCAGAGGTGCGCAGGCCGGATCTATTCTGATGCCGCAAATCCAAACCGCCATTAATGAATTCTGTATTCCCAAAATAGCACAAAAGACAACCATTATTATATCAAATATGACAGACAGGGCGCAGTTGATAGGCTCAGCTTGCATAGTTCTGGAATACTCACTCGAAAATCTTGTAAACTCACTACTAAATCAATAACTAACATGAAACAGTTCTATCAAACATGTTGCACAATCATGCTACTATCGATCTTCTCGATAACAAGTGTATGTGCACAGCAGATCGTTACAGGAAAAGTAACGAATGCGAATGGAAATTTACCGGGAGTAAACATTGCTGTAAAAGGCACTTCCAGAGGTACCCAATCCGGATCGGATGGAAGTTATTCCATTCAGGCTTCATCAGGAGAAAAATTACGTTTTTCTATGGTAGGATACATTTCTCAGGAAATTTCAGTGGGTTCCACTAAAACGATTAATGTAACCTTAACCGCAGATGAAGGAGCTTTGGAGGAAGTCGTAGTCACAGCGATGGGGATTAAACGCGATCAAAGAAAATTAGGCTATGCCGTCAGTACTGTTAAAGCAGAGGATATACAGGAAGGATCTCCCAGTATTGGTGCCTCTCTGTACGGTAAGGCTCCGGGAGTACGTATACAGACCTCACCCGGCGGTCAGATCGCAGCGAGTGGCATTACTATTCGGGGACAAAACTCTATCAGTTTTGCAAGACAACCTTTAATTATTCTGGATGGGATTCCTATCCGAAACGGAGAAGCCAATACCCAAGGCATGTGGGATGAATCTCGGATTATGGGAAATGGATTGCTTGATGTAAATCCCAACGACATAGAATCTATCTCCATATTAAAAGGAGCTCCTGCCTCCGCACTGTATGGTTCTGAAGCCGTAGGTGGAGTCTTAGTTATTACAACTAAAAAAGGATCACAAAAAACGGGCCTTGGGATTGACTTCAATATGAATATGCAGTCTGAAAGACTTGCCTTTTTGCCTGAATTTCAACATGAATTTGGCCCTGGCTATGGCTGGACTGGTCCCAATGGTTTGTTAACTGCCGGCTCAGATGCAGATGGCTTCTTCAAAACCACCGGAAGAGATGGCAAATCATACATCAGACCTTCAATGGGATCATGGGGCAACTACGGACCTAAGTTTGACAACAGAGATGTCATGTGGTGGGACGGTGAAATCCGGCAATACAGTGCACAACCCAATGGCATGAAGAAGCTGTATGATAATGGGGGTACAAACAACTACAGTTTATCCCTGTCCAATGCCGGAGATCTGGGGTCGTTTCGTTTTTCTTATAACAGAAATGATTTCAAAGGCATATCACCAGGCACCAAACAAAACCGTAACAACTTCAACTTCAATGGAACACTGAATGTTTCCAAAAAGATCACATTTGACCTTACCACTTCCTATATCAATACATATACGCTTAACCGGCCTTATCTCATTAACAACGTGAATGCTTATGGTTACAACCTTGCAGAAAAGGCTGAAGTAGTAAGAAGTAAGTACAAAACTGCCAAAGGATACCAGTTTACTAACAACAAAACCTGGGATCCGGAAGAATATATATTATATGGAACATCTGCAACTCAATACATGCAGAATATTTTATGGAACAACCTGGTAAACAAAGACATGACAAGAGAAAACAGGTTTATCACTTCCGCCACATTAAACTATAAACCCATTGATCCGCTATCCTTTCGTATCAGACTAGGAAATGACCTTACTTCGAATAATAATGAAACAGAGAATCCAAATACGCAAAACGTTGCCTTTGCAAATAGCGGATATTATGGGACAAGAAATGGCAATCAGCGTGTTACTTACGGTGACTTCCTTAGCAGTTACAATAAATCCTTTAATGACTTTGAAGTAGGGATTTCCTTAGGAGCAATGCTAAAGCAAGAAAAAAATCAATACACATCCATAGCTACTGCCGGAGGTTTGGTACAGGAAAACTTTTTCAGTCTCAATAATTCCCTAGACAGAGTTAACACAGGGTTTGGAAGAGGAAAAGTAACACGGACAGGTATTTTCGGAATAGCAACTTTGGGATATAAAAATCTGTTGTTTGGAGAATTTTCTGTAAGAAGGGAAAGCTCATCTACACTTCCTCCCGCAAATAATAGTTTTACATATCCATCTATGAGCCTAAGTTGGATTATATCCGAATCTTTAGCTAATAGACCAGATTGGCTAAACTATTCCAAATTACGTACGGCTTACGGATTTGTAGGTAATGATCTATCTGCCTATGCCGCAAACAATGCCTACAAACAGGAAACAATCAACGGTGTCATTGTCAATTTCTGGCCCACAGTCTATGGGAATGATTATATCAGACCTGAGCGTAAAAGAGAATTTGAAGTCGGCTTGGAATCTAAACTTTTCGACAACAGAATCGGAGTGGACATAACTTACTATAACAATGCAATTAAAGATCAGATAACCTATATTGATGTACCGGGATCTTCAGGTGTGACATCGATGTTGTCAAATCTCGCAAAAATGACAAACTATGGATTAGAGATCGGACTGAATGCTAATCCGGTTAAAAATGAAGTCTGGAATTACAATGTCGGAGTGAACTTTTCCTTTAACCGGAATCGCATTTCTGAATTACCGACCGGAGGACAATACGTGAAATTAGCAGATATAGATAACAATGCCGTAATGGTCGTGGCATCACCAAATGCTGCATATGGAGATATTATGACCTATTCTTACAAGCTTGACCAAAATGGTAATAAACTGGTCGATGATGAAGGATATTATATAAAAGATAATACACCATCAGTAAGAGGAAATGTGACTCCAAAGGGAATTGGGGGAATCACTAACAATATTTCTTTTGATACCGGAAGCGGAAAAATCGGATTAACAGCCTTAATAGATTATCGTATAGGCGGAGATATCTTTTCATTATCCAATTATCAGAATACAGCTTCGGGAAAACTAGCATCCACCCTACAGGGGCGCGACGCTGCTCGTGGAGGAATAAGTTATTATGTGGCTGCTGATGGTAAAAATGTTGCTGTTCAACCTGGAACACCTGTCCCTGGTGATGCCAAATTTGGTGGACGTATCTTTGATGACGGGATTATTTCAGATGGATACAAAGAGGATGGTACCAAGAATAATACAATAATGTTGGCCTCTTATTACTATTTATTTAATAATTACTGGAATTCAGGAATTTACGACAATCAAATCTATGATAATTCATATGTAAAACTTCGTGAGGTTACTCTTTCGTATACCCTTCCAGCCCGACTTGCGACCAGATTAAAAGCCCGCAATGTGACGCTCTCTCTGATCGGCAGAAATCTATTTTACATTTACAAAAACGTACCGAATATAGACCCTGAGTCTGCAATCGGAACAACTCCACGTGAAATGGGATTAGACCGCTATGGAATACCAACTAGCAGATCATACGGATTCTCGCTAAAATTCGGAATTTAAATCACAACTAAAAGCAGATAACATGAAAACGACATTAAAACTATCCTATTTGATAATTGCATTACTTCCCATTTTTATAACAGGATGTAAAGAGCAGTTAAAAGAGGATTACTATAATCCGGACAACAGTCAGACAGCAAGTGTAGAAACACTTTTTGGAAAATTCTCTACATTAAGCAGGTACCATATGCAATATTGGGATCTGACTACCTTACAGAAAAGTACAGTTGGTGTCTACACCCAAATAGTAGGTTATCAAAACGGGCTAAACCGTTACAATCCAACAGACACCTATGTATTGGATCACTGGAACAGATTTTATACTGAAATCCTGCAATTATACAGAGAAATAGAAACTAAATACAATGCATTAGATGAAACAAAAAAAGCCGACTACAAACATATGATGATTGCTTCAGATGCTATACTAATTAACGAATTGGTCAAGAAAACGGATATGTGGGGAGACATTCCTTTTAGTGAAGCAGGCTATATCCGCAGCAGTAATCAGATTGTATTTCCAAAATATGACACACAGCAGGATATATATAATTTTATGCTGACCCGTCTTCGTGAAAACGCAGCATTTCTGGTTACCACGCCTCAACCTACTTCACTGGGCAGCACTATGTTAACCAAATTTGATTTTATCTATGCAGGAAAATCATCTCAATGGCAGAAATTAACAAATTCACTGCGCTTACGTCTTTTAGTAAGGGTAAAAGGAACTCCGGAAATGGGTACTTCGGCAAATCAGGAAATTTCTACTATACTGAATAATCCTGCGCAAAACCCATTGATTGAAAGTAATGCCGATAATGCACTTATTGCCTCAAAGGGACCAAATCTTTTTGCCATCGACAATCAGCATGAAGGAGGACCACGAGGCGGATTCTCCGGAGTAGTAGCAGGAAAGGCCATGCTGGATATTCTAAAAAAAGGTAGTTTTTCAGATCCCAGATTACGTGTCATGTTTGCAAAGAACATAAACGGAAACTATGCAGGAATAAACCCCTTATCAACAGCCACACAGGACGTTTCGGATTCTTTGAACAACAATTTGTATTCCTTCATTGACTCCACAACAATGCGTTTCAATAACTTTTTACCCGGTGTATTGTTTACAGCAGCAGAAACTCAATTTTTGAAAGCAGAAGTTTTACAAGGAGCTGCCGCAGAAACCGCATTCAAAACCGGCATTAAACAATCTATCGATTGGTATTACTATGTAAGAAATCTCAACACTAAAAATAATGGTGTAGAAGTAGGTACTTTAACCCCTCCTACTGATGCTCAGAAAGAAGATGTAGCGAATTACTACTTTACCAATTACTATCAAAATCCCGGTATTGGTAAGGACGAAGCAATCGGAATACAACGCTGGATTCATTTTGGTCCGCTGCAGATGTATGAAGCATGGGCTGATATAAGACGGTACAATCATCCTGTATTACGATATATAGAGGACTCAGGGCAGACTCCAAAACCGTTAGACCGATTCAAATATCCGAGTAAAGAATATGCTGATAATATGAACATGTCTCAGCAGATTAAGGATAACGATAAATTCTATAATAAAGTTTGGTGGGATAAATAGATTTAATCCGATCGTAATTACAATGAACAGAATGGACTTCATGTCTATTCTGTTTTTTTATTTGTACTTCAGGGAAACCTTCCCAAACATTATTAAAAAATTAAAATACTTTTTATTTTTTTTTAAAAAGATTTTGAAGTTACAATTTCTTTATATTAACTTTATTCAAATATTACAAACCAGTTAATAACCCTAAGTCAAAATGGAAAAGACCAATTACGGACTTAAAGAGCTTATTATAAGCTTATTATATTATGAAAAATCGTATTCTATTGCCGATCTAAGTTTATTAATTGGCAAAAGCATTCCGAGTACTACAAAAATTATTAATGAATTAGCGGATTACAACCTCATTATAGAAGATGGTTTAGCTCCTTCTACAGGAGGCCGCAGACCTATAAAATATACCATAAATTCGAATCTAAATAAATTTATACTTTCTGTAGCTATTGACCAGCATTACTCTACTGCTGTAATCTATGATCTCTCCAACGAAGAACGCACACCCGTATTTACTATAGAAAATCATCTGGACAACCACGATGAAGTCTTTGATAATATTGTAGGGCTTATGGAAAAGACGCTGCAACATGGAGAATTTAATCAAAATAATATTCTGGGAATAGGTATCAGTATGCCGGGTTTTGTAGACAACAAACAAGGCACAAATGGCTCTTACAAAGATAAAAGTGCCAAATTGTATCATATTAAGCGCGAAATAGAAAACCGTTTTCAGCTTCCCACTTTTATTGAGAATGACTCCACTGCGATTGCAATAGCCGAACAGAATTTTGGAAAAGCCAGAAATATCTCCCATTCTCTTATCATTAATATTGGATGGGGAGTAGGATTGGGGATAATAGTGGATAATAAACTGTTCAGAGGATACAGCGGGTATGCCGGAGAATTCAGTCATATTCCCCTTTCAGACAGCAACAAACTATGTTCATGTGGAAAGAAAGGCTGCCTGGAAGTAGAAGCATCGTTATCTGCTGCTGTTGAATTTGCAGAAGAGAGACTGCAAAATGGTGAAAAATCCAAATTAGCAAATCATTTGACCAACGATCGGTTAGAGAGCAGTAATTCCCTTATACAATCAGCCCTTAACGGAGACCAGCTTGCTATTTCAGCACTCACCAAATCCGGCTATATGCTTGGAAAAGGGGTAGCCACTCTCATCCACATTATGAATCCGGAAAAGATTATCCTAAGCGGTCGCGGATCTCAGGCTGGTCAGATTCTGATGCCTCAGATACAAACTGCAATCAATGAATTCTGTATACCAAGAATAGCACAAAAAACAAGTGTAGAGATATCCGATCTGAAAAACAAGGCACAATTGATAGGTTCTGCCTGTATCGTATTGGAATATTCACTATCCAAATTTGTAAACCTTAATTAATCATCAATAAAACATGAAACAATTCTATCAAACATGTTGCACAATCATGCTGCTATCGATCTTCTCGATAACAAGCGTATTTGCACAGCAGACCGTTACAGGAAAGGTAACGGATGCAAGTGGAAATGTTCCCGGAGTAACTGTTTCCGTAAAAGGAACTTCCCGAGGAACACAAACAGGTGCGGACGGAAATTACTCCATTCAGGCTGCACAAGGAGAGACCTTACGTTTCTCCATGGTTGGTTACACTTCACAAGAAATTGCAGTGGGATCAACTAAAACGATTAATGTAACTTTGAAAGCAGACGAAGGAGCATTAGAAGAAGTCGTAATTACAGCTATGGGCATCAAAAGAGCTCCAAAAGAGCTTGGTTATGCCATGAGCACAGTTGATTCTAAAGAACTGACTAAAACCGGTTCACCTAACTTTGCAGGAGCCTTATATGGTAAAGCTCCCGGAGTAAGAATCTCTGCAGCACCAGGCGGAGCAACTTCAGGTATCAACATCAACATTCGCGGTACCAACTCTATTACCGGAAATTCTCAGCCTCTGGTTATTATTGACGGGGTGCCGATGCGTCAAACAACTTTTAACAACTCTGACTACTGGGGTGATCAACGCGCAAGAGGTAATGGTTTGGAAGATTTAAACCCTGAAGATATTGAATCTATCAGCGTTCTAAAAGGAGCTTCTGCAGCGGCACTATATGGCTCCGAAGCGATGAACGGGGTAGTATTAGTGACAACAAAGTCAGGCAAAGGCGGTAAAGGTTTTGCGATTGATTTCAACGCAACTTACACGCATGATCAAATTGCATATTTACCACGCTTTCAAGACGTAAGAGGTCCAGGATATACGACCGCATATCAGAACGATGGTCAGGCAGATGATATGTTTTACTATTACCCTAATAGTAGCGCTATCAACGGAGTAAACAGAGGTTTGTTAGCTGCAACAGTAAATTTCGGTCCAAAATTCGACGGAAAAGATGTAATCTCATGGGATGGACAAGTAAGACCTTATGTCGCACAAAATGCGTATAATAAATTATTTAATAATCCGAATAATACAATCTTCAATTTAGCCCTTAGCAACACCACTGAAAACTCTAACACCAGATTTTCCGTTACACGTCAGGATAATCAGATGACTTCCTTAGACTCTTATAATAAGAAAAATATAGCGAATTTAAATTCAACTATTAAGCTTTGGGACAAACTGACTACGGATGTAGTTGTAAACTATGTAAATCAACATACCCATAATAGACCTTTTTTAACGGATCGTCTGATAAACAACTTTACCGGTATGATCTCGACGTTTGATAATCCGGAGTGGTATCTGAATAAGTATCAAACCAGTTTAGGATACAAATATGTTGTACAATCTGCTGATGCACAAAGTTTAACTCCAGATGAAAACATCAGATACAACGGTGCTAAAACAGATGTATTAGATTATATCTGGAATACCAAAGCAAAACAATATGATGAATATTCAAATCGTGTAATTGGTTCCGTCACGAACACTTATCAGATTACCAGTGATTTATCCGTAAGAGCCAGATTTTCTGCTGATATGACCTCTGTAAAAACAGAAGACAAAGAGCCGAATGCTGTTCCACTTCAATTCAATAATAGCGGATATTTCGGGTTGGGCAATCAGAATGCGAACATCTATTACACCGATCTATTGGCAACTTACAACAAACAAATCAATAAAGATATCAAATTGGGTGTGATGGCCGGGTATACTGGAACAAAAAGTCAGGATACCTATGTACAAAGAGAGACCGCAGGCGGTCTTAGTGTACGTAACTGGTATGACATCAATGCTTCAGTAAATACAATTGGCGGTAATACACGTTACAATTACCGCAGAAATATGTTAAGAGATGCTGTATTCGGAACCTTAAACTTCAATCTGAAAGAATTCTGGTTTGTAGAAGGAACATTACGTCGTGAGCGCATTTCCACTATGAATCCTGATAACAATGTATTGTATTATCCATCTGTTAATTCCAGTTTGATCTTAAGTGATGCATTCCAACTTCCTGAAATATTTAATTATGCAAAATTAAGAGGATCATGGGGTATTGTAGGTAATTATCCGGACATCTATAAGAGTGCTTTAAGCTATACTCAACAAAGCTTAGGTGTTCAGATTCCAAATGGTGCTTCCGTAATTTATAATAATGTTCCGACAACAGGATTTGGAAATGAGAACATTAAGCCGGAGAGAAAGAAAGAGATCGAATTTGGTTTAGAAACCCGCTTACTGAACAATCGTTTAGGATTTGACATTACCTATTACAATGGTCTTATTCAAGATCAGATTCTGGATTATACTCTTCCTATTTCTATGGGAGCAAGTTCTATCATTGCAAATGTCGGAACTTTACGTAATAAAGGTTGGGAATTTGCAATAACCGGTACACCTGTTCAACACGAAAACTTCAAATGGAATACAATTTTGAATTTTTCTATGAACAAAAATATAGTTGAAGAATTACCAGGTGGAGTTCAGGAATTACTACACAGAGATTATGACGGTGCTGCTGCACAATTGGTATCTAAAGTAGGTCAACCTATGGGAGATATTATGGTTCACCCTATCAAGACAGATGCTAGTGGCAATAAAATTGTTCAGGAAAATGGTATTTATCAATTAGATGCAGATAAGTGGATTAAAGCAGGAAATGCAATGCCAAAAGCTGTTGGGGGTTTTATTAACACCTTTACGTATAAAAACTTCACTTTAGATGCTTTGATTGACTTTCGTTGGGGTGGTCATGCTATGCCTACCGGTATCAACTGGATGACCAGCAGAGGATTGACAGAAGAAAGTTTAACAGCAATGGATGCAGAAAATGGTGGACTAAGTTACTATAGAGTGGGAACACAAGGTATTGCAACGAACTCTGCAACCGGTCCCAACGGCGAAAAAGTTTATCATGATGGTATGTTGATGGATGGGGTATTAGCTGATGGAAGCCGTAATAATAATATCATTTCTCAAGCTACATACTACAACCAGACTTACAACTGGGGTGGTCCTCAATATTCGAACTCCAGATATGAATTGTATGTGCAGAAAAATAATTATATCAAGATGCGCGAGATATCATTAGGTTATAGAATTCCTGCACATCTGGCATCTAAACTTAGAGCAAAAAATGTACAGATATCAGCTTTCGGACGTAACCTTTTCTTCTTATACAGAAGTATTAAAGACTTAGATCCGGAACAAATGACTGGTGGATCCAACTGGGTGAATAATGTATCAAATGCAGGAACAAGTCCGGCAACTAGAACAATTGGTTTAATGCTACGTGCTAGCTTTTAAAAACAAATAATATGAAACGATATTTTTTAATAATGGGGCTAGGCTTTGCTTCATTAATATATACAAGCTCCTGTAAAAAGAGCGATTTTGATGAACTTTACAGAGATCCGTCTAAAGTGACTGAGATAACTATTGAACGACAGTTTACCGGAATAATATACAGCTATCGTCAATTAGTTGTGCCTGATTACAGAAATCTATTTGTAACCTTGAGACCTACAATCTTCAGGTATTTACATACAACAGGCTGGATCAATGAACAGAATCACCTGTTGCCAGGAGCTGCTGCGATTGAAGACAGATGGACACGCTATTATGAAGGACTTGCGCAGTACAGAGAACTGGAAACAGCTTATAACAAGTCCATAGATGTCGAAAAAGAAGAAAAGAAAATTTTCTTCCTGGCAGCCAAGGTATTATTCTATGATCAAACACAGCAAACTGTAGACTTACATGGAGATATTCCATGGAGTAAGGCAGGGATGTTGAGTACAAATAATAGTGATTATCAAAATTCTTACCCGGCTTATGACAAAGCAGAGGATATCTACAAAACAATGTTAGATGATCTGAAAGTAATAAGCACTTCACTTAATAGTATAACATTAAGTAAATCTATTCAGGAAAAATTCAAAACACAGGATCTTGTAAACAATGGAGATGTAACGCTATGGAAAAAATACTGTAACTCTCTTCGTCTACGCTTACTGACAAGAGTATCCGAAAGCCCGACATTTGCTTCCCGTGCTACTCAGGAAATAGCAGAGATTATTAACGATCAAACTACGTATCCACTTATCTTAACAAATAGTGATAATGCACAGGTTGACATCTTCAATCTAGATGATAATAATATCAACACTAAAGGTATTAAAGATGCATTTGAAGCTACTGGATGGTATGCAAATATGGCGAGTAAGGCAATGATTGATCATATGGTCGGCAAAAGTGACCCGCGTTTACCTTTCTTCTTTGAGGCCGGATCTGATGGTCAATTCAGAGGTTTGGATCAATCATTAACAAGCGGGGCCCAATCTGATTTAGCAAGAGGAGGCACTATCTCCATTTTCAATCGTTCTACGTTTTCACGCAATCAGTATTTCCCTGGAATTTTATTTTCTGCAACTGAAACAAATCTTTTGCTGGCGGAATATTACCAGAAAAATGGAAATTCCGGATCTGCTAAAACTGCGTTTGAAAACAGTGTAAAGGAATCTGTAGATCTTTACCGCGCTATCAGAAGCAAAAGTAATGATAATACAGTAGCAGCTCCAGCCACCCCTACTCCTGCACAGATCAATACGTATATAACAAACCTGAACTGGGATGGTGCAAGTAATAAAATAGAATTAATTGCTACTCAGAAATGGCTACATTTCAATGTTCTTCAGACAGTTCAAGCATGGTCAGAAGCAAGAAGATTTGACTATCCAACATTTAGTTTTGTTGTTCAAAATTCGGATATTCAGAAAACTGTGCCTGTCAAATTTAACCTGCCTCCATCAGAAAGCGTCTACAATTCTGCTAACTATGAGGCTGTAAAAGCTCAGGACAATGTAAACACAAAACTCTTCTGGGACGTTAAGTAACAGATAGTTAATGAATTTTGAAAAGGAGAGCAATTATGCTCTCCTTTTTCTATTATATACTATCCTGCGACCAATCTACTTAATAAAATAGCATATCCTTTTCAAGAAAACATATTAAATCAAAATCTATTTTATAGCAATACTTATTGTTAAATTTTAAAAAGTATTTGAAGTTTATATCTTTTTAACATACCTTTAACGCCAAATCTATATTATTTTAACAATTAATGGATATGGAAAAGACCGTTTTAGGCCTTAAAGAATTGCTTTTGAATCTGCTTTATTTCAATAGTACCTACACTATTGCGGAATTAAGCGGACTGACCAACAAGAGTATTCCCAGTATTTCAAAGATTGTTAATGAATTGCTGGAAGATGGATTACTTGTCGAGGATGGCCTCGCCCCTTCTACCGGAGGACGAAGAGCAATCCATTATGCCCTAAACGCAAAATTAAATTGTTACATTCTTACTGTTGCCATAGATCAACATTATACTTCCGTCATTGTCTACGATCTCCATAATAAAGAAGTAACTCCCGTCCATACAATTGAAAATCATCTTGATCATCCGGAAGCAGCTTTTAGCAACATTGTCAGTCTGATTAATGAGTTGCTCACAAAACATCATTTATCTGCAGACAACATTCTTGGGATTGGTGTAAGTATGCCGGGATTTGTCGATAATGTATCCGGAACAAATGGATCTTTCAAAGATTTTCAACTGTTCAATATTAAGAAAGAGTTTGAACGGGTATTTGCTATCCCCACATTTATAGAGAATGATTCAACAGCTATTGCTATAGCAGAGCAGAATTTTGGAAAAGCAAAAGAAATCTCCCACGCCCTGATTATCAATGTAGGCTGGGGAGTCGGTCTGGGAATCATAGTGGACAACAAACTATTCAGAGGTTTTAGTGGATATGCCGGTGAATTCAGCCATATTCCCTTATCAAAAAGCAATAAAATGTGCTCCTGTGGTAAGACCGGCTGTCTCGAGGTAGAAGCTTCCCTGTCTGCAGCAGTAGCGTATCTCGAAGAGAGACTTACAGCCGGTGAAAAATCCGTACTTCAATACGAGGATTCCCAAAATCAGCTTCAAAAAGCACAACTTCTTATCAATGCTGCACTGAGCGGTGACCAGTTGGCTATATCAGCATTAAACAAGTCGGCATACATGCTAGGTAAAGGAATCGCAACCCTGATCCACATTATGAATCCACAGAAGATAATTATCAGCGGCAGAGGTGCTGAGGCAGGAAAAATTCTGATGCCGCAGATTCAGACTGCAATTCATGAATTCTGTATACCTAAAATATCCAATAAAACAGTTCTGGAGATTTCAGACATGAAAAATGCACAGCTTATCGGCACCGCATCTATCGTATTCGAATATTCACTTACCAAATTTGCAAACCTTAATAAATCATTAATAAAATGAAACAAATCTATCAATCATGTTGCATGATAGTAATGGTCTCGATCCTGTCGGTGACTAATCTATTTGCACAACAAAATGTTACAGGAAAAGTAACAGATGCACAAGGAGCCGTTCCCGGAGTAACCGTATCTGTAAAAGGTACCGCCCGTGGTACACAGACCGGTACAGACGGAAGCTACAGCATTCAGGCCAATGCAGGTGAAACTATTCGTTTCTCTATCGTAGGCTATACTGCACAGGAATTTACGGTATCTGCAGCTAAAACGATTAATGTAATTTTAAAAGAGGATGCCGGAGCATTGGAGGAAGTCGTTGTTACAGCGATGGGTATCAAAAGAGAGGCTAAAGCATTAGGTTACGCTGTTTCCAACATCAAAGCTGATGAAATTACAAAAGCAGGAAATACTAACTTCGGATCAGCACTATATGGTAAAGCTCCGGGTGTGAAAATTACAACCGCTCCGGGTGGTGCCTCAAGTGCTGTAAACGTGCAAATACGTGGTATCAACTCCCTGAATTATCAAAGACAACCGCTGTACGTTGTAGACGGTATCGTAATCAGAAATGATCAGCAAAACGGAAGCTCAGGTGCCAATAATAACAATTACTGGGGTGATCAGCGTATCAGAGGTAACGGTATGCTCGACATCAATCCTGCTGACATCGACAACATCTCTATCTTAAAAGGAGCTGCTGCAAGTGCACTGTATGGATCGGATGCAGCGAGTGGTGTTATTGTTATTACTACGAAGAAAGGAACAAAAGGCAAAGGATTAGGTATTGATTTCAATTACAACGGATCTATCGAAAGAGCGGCTTTCTTACCTAAATTCCAGAATGAATATGGTCCGGGTTATGATGCAGGAACTAACACTGCAAATGGTGCATCAGCGGAAGGATGGATTCCTGCAGCAGATTCTCCATCAGGAAGACGCCCATACTTCCGTGCATACGGTAACTTTGGACCGAAATTCACAGGTGAGGAAGTGATGTGGTGGGATGGACAGGTACGTACCTATTCTGCAAGACCAAACAACTACTATGATGTATTTGATAAAGGTTACAACTCCAATATCAATGTGGGTATCTCTAACCAGACAGACAATATCAATTACAGATTGAGTGCTACCCGTATGGACTATAAGAGTACAAGTCCGGGCAGTAAGCAAAATAAAAACACATTCAACTTAAACAGTTCAATTAAATTAAGTGACAAATTATCTACAGACATTGTAGCTAACTACATTAACACGAACACCCATAACCGTTCTCATTTATTAGGACAGGTTTTGAGTTCATTTGACGGATTCTTTAGCAGAACTGAGGATATGTCTGCATTAAAAAATGCATACGAAACTGCAGACGGATATAAATATTCAAGATTCGGAACAGGAAGACCGGGAGACTTAAAATATACCATCCGTCCATACAATCTGATGGACTACTTCTGGACACAGTACAAAAACAACTACGATGAGACAGAAAACCGTCTCTTAACAAGTGCTACATTAAACTGGGATATCATCAAAAACCTAAGATTCCGTGGAAGAATTGGTAATGACTTAACTTCTGCTACCAGTCGGTACGAACAGTACAATGAGTATCCTACAGCCTATAATTCGACTACAGAAAGTACTGGTGGTTATACTACGACAAAAGGAGTCTATTCTATTCTGTACGGAGATGCCATGTTAACCTATTCCAACAAGATCAACGAAGATTTTGATTACTCTGCCAGCGTGGGTTTCCAATCCCGTTCAGAAAAATATGATGACCAGTCATCTGGCACAAATGCAGGTTTGGTAACTGAAAACTGGTTTAGTCTGAGCAACAGTTATGCAATTCCTAACACTTCTAATTTAAGAAAGGAAATGTTAAAGTATGCATACTTCGGATCATTGAATATTGGCTATAAAGGTTACCTGTACCTGGACGGAACATACAGATCGGAGTATTCCTCTACCCTACCTGTACAGAATAATAATTACAAGTACGGTTCAGTCAGTGGAAGTTTTATCTTTTCGGATGCTTTCAATCTGACAAATGATACATTCAGCTATGGTAAACTAAGAGCTTCATACGGTATCGTAGGTAATGATGCAGGTATTTATCTGGCAAATATTGCTTACAACCAGACGTCATTACAAACTATCAACGGATCCGTTCCTTCTCTGACTTACGGAAATTCATATGGTAACTTAAACCTGAAACCAGAGCGTAAGTACGAAACAGAATTCGGGGTAGAGTTGAAATTCCTGAGAAACAGACTTGGATTGGATGCAAGTTACTACACCAACCGCATCGAGGATCAGATCCTTCCGTTAGCAGCGCCTGCTTCATCCGGAGCAACTTCTCAGGTACTGAACGTCGGAGAAATTGCTAATAACGGGGTTGAGATCTCGCTGTCAGGCACACCTATTCAGAATGAAGTATTTACCTGGACATCCCGTATCAACTACGCTTTCAACCAGTCCAAAGTTAAATCATTGGCAGAAGGGGTAGACGAACTGGTATTCTATGATTCTGATCAAAGTTCATTGAGAATTGTAGCCAGACCTGGTGAAAAATTAGGAAATATCTATGTATATCCTTTGGCAACAGATGCAAACGGTAATAACCTCATCACAGACGAAGGTTATTATGTAGTTGACAAGACACAGTACAAAAATGTAGGCAACATTCTTCCTAAAGCAATAGGCGGATGGACCAATACATTTACATACAAAAACTTTATGCTGGATTTCACAGCGGATTATCGTTTTGGCGGAAAAATGGTTTCTCAGAACCTGAAATACGGTATGAGTGCCGGTCAGTATGAAAACACACTTCCGTACAGAGATGGTGGTGTAACACTTCAGGGAGTAAACGAAAAAACAGGTGCACCTAACACGGTCAACCTGAGTGCGGCCGAGTATTATATGAATACTTTCGGTTGGGGAGCTGATTCATGGAATGAAAAAGGTGCGGTATATGACAACAGCTTTATCAAACTAAGAGAGCTTTCCATCGGATATAAAATTCCGGATGCATTCACAAGCAAGCTTAAAATCAACAATCTTCGTGTGTCTCTGATCGGAAGAAACTTATTCTATTTCTACAGAACATTAGAAAACCTGGATCCGGAATCTCCTGTTGGAAATCAATGGTGGTCACAAGGAGTAGACGTTGGTTCTACAGCAGCTACACGTAGCTTCGGATTCTCTTTGAATGCTAATTTCTAATCAATCAATCCTTTACAAAATGAAAAAATCACTATTATATATTTTATTTTCAGGACTTACCCTTCTATCCTTCACGGGATGTAAGAAAGATCTGGAAGATAAATTTCAGAACCCAGATGCCTCTACACAGCCAAACATTCCGGCTTTTTTCACGGATATGCTCAATAATGACCGGGTAAGACCATCTTACTGGCATTACAGAACATTCATCCTTTCTAATCAGGCAATATATACACAGACTGCATCCTTCTATCCGTCTAATACAATGTATCAGCCAAATGACGGATATGCATATAATTACTGGACAGATTTCTATGCGCCAGGTGTATTAGGTATCTACCGTTCAATGGAAGTGGCCTATGCAAATCTTCCGGAGACAGAAAGAGCAACGAAAGAAGTATTCCTGAATGCAGGTAAAGTTGTTCTATTTGATGAAGCATCAAAAATGATTGATAACTTCGGCGATATTCCTTTCAGTGAAGCGGGTAGTTTACCAACAAACAGTACCATCATCAAACCAAAATTTGATGATCAGAAAGAGTTATACTACTCGTTTATCGACGAACTGAAAGCACTGAACCTTTATTTTGAAAAAGCCAGCACCAATGCCGATTTTTCAAAGTATGACATTCTGAATAGCGGAAACATCCAGAAATGGAGAAAATACACCAATTCATTACGTCTTCGTCTGTTAATGAGAATTTCTAATGTGGATGAAACCAAAGCCAGAACAGAGATTATGGAAATGCTGGGCAATGCGACTCTATATCCGTTAGTTGACGGATCTGCTAATCCAAATTACTCTCCGAAGGCAGATGATATCTTATTGTATCCATTGACCAACAACACAACCAGTCTGAGACAGGCCTTATTAGAAGGACCGAATCACTATGCAACGGACTATATGTTGAATAAAGTGATGCTCCCTTCAAATGACCCGAGAATCCCTGTGTTCTATGATAAATTCGGAAGAACGGTAGACGGAAAATTTGTACAAAACAAAGAGTACAAAGCAATGCCTATTGAGTTTACATCAACAGACATGGAAAACAACTTTCAGGATTATGCAGTGCTGGACTCTGCTACATTCTTTGATAACGTATCCACTCCGGGTATTGTGATCAATGCTTCAGAAGTCAATTTCATCAAAGCGGAGGCGCACCTGAGATGGGGTAACGAGGCAGATGCAAAGACGGCTTACGACCTGGGAGTTAAACAATCCATTACGTTCTATTACTACCTTAATAATCTGAATACTTCCGGATTAAAAACAGAACAAAAACCAACAGAAGAAATTATCTCTGAATTTGTCGATAATTCTGCAGCTGCCTTTACCGGAGATGCAACAAAGAAATTAGAACTTATTATCACGCAAAAATGGTTACATTTCGGTTATTTACAGGCACAGCAAGCCTGGTCTGAATACAGAAGAACTGAACTTCCAAAACTGACATTCCAGACGGCAGGTCTTGTTAACTATGCTAATCCTCCAAAAAGATTAACATATCCAAGTACTGAAGTTTCAAACAACAATGTAAACTATCAGGCTGTTAAAAGTAAAGATACCAGAGACACGAAGATATTCTGGGATATTAAGTAATAAATCTATTTCAATTCATAAAAAAGCTGCCAATTGGCAGCTTTTTTTGTTAAAAATCAGTATTTTTAAAGTTGATAAAAAATCACCCCTAAGCATTTATATGAAATGAAATTACGTACACTATTATTAACCGCTTTCCTGAGCAGTAAATTGCTAAATGGTTTCAGCCAGGAGCATAATGTATCAGCAGGATACCAACAGCCCACAGATCCACAGGTTATCCAGAATCTGGATAGCTGGCAGGACATGAAATTCGGACTTTTTATGCATTGGGGTACCTATAGCCAATGGGGGATTGTAGAGAGCTGGTCTCTATGTCCGGAAGATGAAGGATGGACACAACGTAAACCTGAACACGGATCGTCTTATTACGAATATGTGAAGAATTATGAAAATCTTCAAAAGACGTTTAATCCGACTGCCTTCAATCCTGAAAAGTGGGCCGCAGCAGCTAAAGGTGCAGGTATGAAATATGTGGTGTTTACTACCAAACATCATGACGGATTTGCGATGTTTGATACCAAACAATCCGATTATAAAATCACAGACTCTAAAACTCCATTTTCAAGCAATCCTAAAGCTGATGTAACAAAAGAAATTTTTAACACATTCCGCAAAGACGGATTCAAGATCGGAGCTTATTTTTCTAAACCGGATTGGCATACCGAATACTACTGGTGGTCCTATTTTCCACCGAAAGACAGAAATGTAAATTACGATCCGACCAAATATCCGGAACGTTGGAAACAATACAAAGATTTCACCTTTAATCAGATTAACGAGCTGACGTCTAACTACGGAAAAGTAGATATACTCTGGCTGGACGGAGGATGGGTACGTCCATTCAAAACGATAGATCAATCTGTTGAATGGCAGCGCACGATCAAGGTAGAGCAAGATATTGACATGGATCGGATCGGGACTATGGCTCGTAAAAACCAGCCGGGTATTATCGTAGTGGACCGGACTGTACCGGGAGCCTGGGAAAATTATGTAACGCCGGAACAGGCTATACCTGACCATAAAATGGATATTCCATGGGAGAGCTGTATCACGATGGGGAATTCGTTCAGCTATGTCCCTAATGATCAGTATAAGCCAACCAAAAAGATCGTAGAAACTTTGGTCAAAATTATATCTCGTGGTGGCAATTATTTGCTGAATATAGCACCCGGACCAAACGGTGACTTTGATCAGGCGGCATATGACCGTTTAAAAGACTTATCAGCATGGATGCAGATTAATGAAAGTGCTGTCTTTGCAACCCGTCCGGTTGCACCTTACCATGAGGGAGATTATTATTATACTAAAAGCAAAGACAATAAAACCGTCAATGTATTTCACCTGTCTGACAACACAGCCTATACCATGCCGGAGGAATTTACATTTACACTTCCCGAAAACTTCAATCCCAGATCGGTTGAAATCTTAGGTTATAAAGGCAAATTAAAATGGACGAAAACAGCAGATAAAATCACTATCAAAAAACCAAACAGCAGCCTGAATTATGCGGCCGTTATCCGTTTAGTTTCAAAATAAAAAACCCATAAGCAATTGGGTTGCCCATCTATGCAACCCGTTGCTTTTCACCTATCAACTACTTATGAAAAAACAAACAGTTTTGCTTTCAGCAGCTTTATTACTTCAATCATTTGTAAGCTTCGGACAGCAAAAACCAATTTACAAAGATCCGGCTCAACCTGTCGAAAAAAGGGTACAGGATCTCTTAAGCCGAATGACTCCGGAAGAAAAATTCTGGCAATGCTTTATGATTCCGGGAGATTTAGACCATGTAAGTAAAGATCAGTATAAGCACGGCATCTTCGGTTTTCAGGTGAGTGCCGGTACAAAAGGCGGAGGTGCTTCCGGACAACTGTTACAGTACAACGCCAATGAAGGCGCAGAACAACTAGTACGTAAGATTAATGCTATCCAAAAATATTTCGTAGAACAGTCCCGTCTTGGGATTCCTATTATTCCGTTTGACGAGGCTCTTCACGGACTCATGCGCGAAGGCGCTACAGCTTTTCCGCAGGCCATAGGTCTGGCTTCCACATTTGATCCCGCTCTGATGCATGAGGTAGCAACAGCAATCGCTACCGAATCGCGCCTTCGCGGCATCAGACAGATTCTGACACCCGTTGTCAATCTGGCCAATGATGTAAGATGGGGAAGGACAGAGGAGACTTATGGTGAAGATCCTTATCTCAGCTCATTAATGGGTGTCGCTTTTGTGAGCGCTTTCGAAAAACAGGATATTATTACAACACCTAAACACTTTCTGGCCAATGTCGGAGATGGAGGACGTGACTCCTACCCTATTTTCTGGAATAAACGCTTTTTAGAAGAAACACATCTGGTCCCTTTTAAAAAAGCATTTCAGCAGGGAAAAAGCCGCTCCGTAATGACAGCTTACAACCTGATCGACGGCCGTCCTTCCACAGCAAGTAAGTGGTTATTGACAGATAAACTGAAAGGCGAATGGAAATTTGATGGATTTATTATCTCGGATGCCAGCGCAGTTGGTGGATCTACTGTATTGCATTACACTGCCAAAGATTATCCGGATGCATCAGCACAAGCTATCAATGCAGGATTAGATGTCATTTTCCAGACAGAATACGATCATTACAAACTGTTCATGCCTCCCTTTCTGGACGGAAGAATTTCCAAAACCCGTATTGATGATGCTGTGTCACGCGTATTGAAAGCTAAATTTGAACTGGGTCTTTTTGAACAACCTTATGTCAGCGAAAAAGATATTCAAAAATTAGTACAGCAAATCAACAACAAACCTATTGCACAGCAAGCCGCTGAAGGATCTTTTGTCTTGCTTCAAAATCAGCATCATACGCTTCCTGTTGATGCTTCCTATAAGAAAATCCTGGTTGTGGGAGAAGAGGCGACTGCAGCACGGCTAGGCGGATATAGCGGTCCCGGCAATGGTAAAGTCAGTATACTGCAGGGGATACAGGAGTATGGCAAAGGAAAAGGACTCGATATCCAATATGCCAAAGGTATTACTATGAAACTGCTTTCCACGAGTGTTGTGGCTCCTTCTTACCTGACTTCGGGAAATATTAAAGGACTTAAAGGCGAGTATTTTAACAATGCATCCGTATCAGGAACACCAGCATTCACACGTACAGATGAAAAAATAGACTTTAGCTGGACATTAGGTTCTCCGGATGACAAACAGCTTAAAATGGATCAATACAGCATCCGCTGGACAGGTCAGATCAGTTCTCCTGCATCCGGCACCTATGAAATCGGATTAAAAGGAAATGATGGTTACCGTCTCTATGTGGACAATAAGCTGATCGTGGATAAGTGGGAAAAAGAAAGTTACTCGACCACCACAGCTTCGTTTACATTTGAAAAAGGTAAAAGCTACCCTATCCGCGTAGAGTTTCGCGAAATGCGTGGCAATGCCCATATTGAATTAGTGTGGAGTTACGGATTGCCGGATTACAAAAAAGATTATGACGAAGCATTAGCGAAAGCGAAAGAAGCGGATTATATTATTGTCACCACCGGAATACACGAAGGTGAATTTCAGGATCGTGCTCTTCTAAATCTGGAGGGTAATCAGGAACAATTTATTCAGGAAGTATCTTTATTAAATAAACCGACAACGGTAGTCCTTGTCGGTGGTTCTGCAATTAAAACGACTGCCTGGAAGGATAAAGTAGGTGCTATTCTTAATGTATGGTATCCGGGTGAAGAAGGAGGTCATGCAGTAGCTAATACCTTATTCGGGAAGGTAAGCCCTTCGGGTAAACTACCGATAACATACCCCGTTCATGAAGGTCAGTTGCCGCTGGTATACAATCATCATCCGACAGGACGTGGTGATGATTACCATCACCTGAGCGGTGAGCCTCTGTATCCTTTTGGTTTCGGACTAAGTTACAGTACATTTGACTTTACAAATCTTACTTTGGAAACTCCTGCAGTCTCAAATAAGGAACTTATTCATTTTTCGGTAGATGTAACCAACACCGGGAATATAGATGCTGCTGAAGTAACACAGGTATACGTAAGAGATCTGCTCAGTTCTGTATCCCGGCCGATACTGGAACTCAAAGCATTCAAAAAGGAATTTATAAAAGCCGGAGAAACAAAGAAGATACATTTTACTTTGGACCCTCAGGAACTGGCTTTCTTTGATGAACAGATGAACTGGACAACTGAACCCGGAGAATACCGGATACTTATTGGCAATTCGTCTAAAAATCTTCCTTTAAAAGCTACCGTTTCTATCCGATAAGCTATGAACAGATTTATTTTATACTGTGGAGTTCTCCTGTTATTCGGTTCCCTGTATAGGTATACAGCCGACAGTGGTGAAAACGGGTTTTCTATTTGAAGAAAACAGATATTTTGCGCAATGTCATGCTTCTACTCTTGCAGAAACAGCTTCCGGGGAGATACTAGCCTCCTGGTTCGGAGGCACACACGAAGGAAATAAAGATGTGGTCATCTGGAGTTCAGCATTCGACGGCCAGAAATGGTCCGTTCCTAAACAGATAGCTGATGGAATCAGTAATGACACCGTACAATATGCCTGTTGGAATCCTGTACTATTTAAAGCAAAAGAAGACAATACCCTGTATCTCTATTATAAAGTAGGACCGAATCCACGTGAATGGTGGGGTGCAGTAAAGACTTCAGCAGATAATGGCAAGACGTGGTCATCTGCCAGTCTGTTGCCAAAGGGTATTTTAGGCCCGGTTAAAAATAAGCCATTGGAACTCTCCAATGGCATTATTCTGTCTCCATCCAGTGTAGAGGTCACTGAAGACCGTTGGATAGGTCATGTGGAGCGCAGCGATGATCAGCAGAAGTCATGGTCCAGTTATCCTATTGATCATAACTCGCCGTTCAACATTATTCAACCCAGTATCGTACAGCATGCTGATGGAAGGCTCCAGGTACTTTGCCGCAGCAAGGAAGGGTTTGTTATGACTTCATGGTCTTCGGATGAAGGGAAAAACTGGTCTGCATTATCCAAAACAAATCTGATCAATCCCAATTCAGCTACAGATGCTATCCGCATCAAAAATGGTTTCCTGATTGTTTATAATCCTGACATTCCGGGAAAAGACTGGTGGGAAGGCAGAGCCAAACTCCGGGTTGCCTATTCAAAAGATGGTATCAGCTGGAAAGATATTCTGGTATTGGAAGACGAGGATAAAGGAGAATTCAGTTATCCTACGATTATACAGGATATTAAAGGCCTGGTGCATATTACGTATACATACAACCGTAGGAATATTAAACATATTATCTTAAAAATCTGATATGAATTAACTAAATTTAAATCTTAATCCTAATCCCCGATCTGATGAAAAAACTATTTCTTATCCTTTTCATATTTATAGGCTTATCGTTTAGCTCCTTTGCCCAGCTCAGTCCGGAAAAGCGGACAGAATGGTTCAAGCAGGACCGGTTTGGAATGTTTATTCATTGGGGGCTTTACAGTGCTGCAGAAGGTTTATGGAAGGGAGAAAAACTGCGTTATGTAAATAATTATGCCGAATGGATCCGGTACCGCAACCGAATCTCCAAAGAGGAATATGGTACACTTGCTACCCGGTTTGACTGGGATAAGATCAACCCGGAACAATGGGTATTACTGGCAAAAGAAGCCGGAATGAAGTACATCATTATCACCACCAAACACCACGACGGAGTAGCCATATGGGATACCAAAATAGGTGATTACAGCCTGCCTAAACTTAGTGGAAGCAAGCGCGATGTCATCAAAGAACTGGCAGATGCCTGTCGTAAACATGGCATGAAACTGGGGTTTTATTATTCACACTGGATTGACTGGGAACATCCATATGCCTGGAATCATATGCAGGAATTGACCGGACGTGTTACTGATGCGCAATTCAATCAGTACTGGCAGGAAAAAGCTTTACCTCAGTTAAGAGAGCTACTCACCAATTACGGGGATATCGCGATTATGTGGTTTGACATGTGGATACCGTATCAAAAAACTATTTTCAAAAAAGAGCAGCTGGATCAGGCTATTGCTTTAATACGTGAGCTTCAGCCCGATTGTCTTATCAATTCCCGACTTGGGCTACCTGCTTCTGACCCGAATATTGATTTTGAAACATTGGGAGATAATCAGTTCGGAACAGCCTATACAACTCACCCCTGGGAAACTCCGGGTACTATAGCACATTCCTGGGGATATAATGCACAGGAAAATGAATGGAAATCTACAACGCAGTTGTTCAATTCCCTGATCAGTAATGTCAGTATGAATGGAGATTTCACACTGAATATCGGTCCCCGTGCTGATGGAACAGTTCCTTATGAGAGCATAAGCCGCCTCCGTGATTTAGGAAACTGGCTGACAAAAAACGGAGAAGCATTATATGGCAATACAGGTCTGGAGCTCCGTACAGATCAGCATGACTGGGGCAAACTGACAACCAAAATGGTTAACGGCAAACAAATGGTATATGCTCATGTCTTTAACTGGCCTTTGGATCATATTCTCCGCATCAGTGGCATCAGCTCACCCCCTTCCGGTGTAGAATTGTGGAAAGAAGATGGCAGCAAAGAAAAGTTAGCATTCGATCAGACAGGACCTTTGATCCACGTGAAATTACCTTCTTCTCAAAGTAATCCTTTTGTTTCTGTTGTCGCTTTTGAATTTCCTCAGGCTGTTACATTAGAAAAGGATATTGCTGGTGAGTCGACATTCGGAGGATTTTCATTAAACAGTATCAATACGATCAATAAGGATTTTAAAGTAGTTCGTTATGATGGTCTCAGACCTACTCATCTGATCGTTGATCAACTTAAAGAAATCCGCTGGAAAGTATATATTCCAAAAGCAGGAACGTATTCAGTAGCCGTCTCCGCTCATAACCCGAATAAAGAAAACGTAGAAATTAAAGTGGCTGAAGGCAGCCGTCAACTGGAAGGAAAAATTACCCCAACTGGTAAAATGGTTGCCGAACCAAACGAAAATAACTATGTCGATGAATTTGTAGACAACAATACCGGAACACTTCAATTTTCAAACGCCGGAGCCTATGAAATCCGATTTCAAATCAAAGGAAACAAACCTCTTTGGCTAAACAGAATCTGGCTGGAAGAGAAGTAAAATATCTTATAAAAAAGGCGATGCCCCGAATGTTAACATTCGGGGCATCGCCTTTTTTATATCCTAAATTATCTCAAAATCTCGTTAAGTTAGCGATATACTTTAGCAGTTCGTTTACCCAATAATCCTATATTATAAGATCACGAAACAAGTATATGAAAGCAGCTTTCATATAAAAAGAAGTGCTGGAAGTAATTCTTGTGAGTACTTCTTTTTACAATATCAACACTATTCTATTCACTTACTGAAAAGCATGATAAAATCTTTGTTAAATCTTTATTTATTAACCAAGATTAAATCAAAAAATACATAAACAACACTCATCTTATTATTTTTTTTTAAAAAGATTTGGAAGTTATATATCCATTGTGTTAAATTTATGTAATTATTATTACCTGAAAATAACCTAATTCACATGAAGCAATTCTACACATCATGCTGTATGATAGTCATGGTATCTGTTTTTTCGATATCCAGTCTATTTGCACAACAATCCGTCACAGGGAAAGTGACGAGTACGACCGGGAATGTAGGCGGAGTAACGGTAGCCGTTAAAGGCACCTCCCGCGCAACCCAAACAAAAGAAGATGGTACCTATACCATTCAAGCCCAGAAGGGAGAAACCATACGATTTTCTATTGTAGGTTATATCGCCCAGGAAATCCAAGTGGCCAACAGCAGCACCATCAACGTGACTCTGACTCCTGAAGAAGGGGCTTTGGATGAAGTTGTAGTAACAGGTTTTGCTGAGCGCAAAAGAAGCCAGATCGGTTCAGCTGTTACAACAGTGTCAGGAGAAGACATTCGCAGAACAGGAGCAATTAATCCTATTACAGCATTACAAGGTTTGGTACCGGGACTTCAGGTCCAGCCGGGAGTTGGTGGACCACAATCCACACCTATCTTTCGTATTCGCGGCAGTGCCTCTTTGGATCCTTACAACAACCAACCTTTGATCGTTATTGATAATATTATCATGGATCAGGATATGGTATTACCAAATCGTGGTGGAAATCAAGATTTCGGAAATATCTTAAAAGATCTAAATCCGGATGACATTGAGAATATCACCGTATTAAGAGGTGGTGCAGTTACTGCATTGTATGGTAGCCGGGCGCAAAGTGGTGTTATCTTAATAACAACTAAAACCGGATATGCACAAAGAGGGCTGGGTGTAACAATCACTCAAAACACGCAATGGGATCAAGCATATAAAACGCTGGATTTTCAAAATGAATTTGGCCCGGGTACAACAGGTGGAGACAGAGACTTTGTCCAAACACCAAGCGGTCAACTTCAGGTGCCAGCTACAGCATTCAATTTCGGTCCAAGATTTAATGGACAGACATTATTAGATTATGATGGTCGTGAAATTGTTTTTTCAGCTAAACCTAATAATATGCTGGATGCCTACAGAACAGCTATAAGTAACAATACTACTGTGGGTATTTCCGGTGGTAACGCTCAGGGATCTTTCCGTCTATCCTATTCTAGAAACGGTTCCCAAGGTATTACACCAAACAATGATTTCACTAGAAATAGTGTTAATTTCCGTGGAACTCAGCGTTTATTAGGAAAAGTAATTGTTGATGCAAATGTTTCCTATGTAAAAAGTGAGGCTCGCAATGCGGCTGATGTTGGTGGTGGCAATGCAATGTTATCGGGTAATACATCCGCCGGAAGTGTGTTAGTCAATTTTGTCTCCGGTATTCCTCGTTATTACGATACAAAATATTGGATGGATAACTATAAATCTGCTACAGGAGGTTGGAACAGAGCCGATGAGACAGGTTTTTCTAGTGTACTATACAATTTGTATGAGAATAATCGTGTTACTAATGATGATAACGTTCGTGGTTCCATTGATGTACAAGTTCCTTTTACAGATTATTTGAAATTTCAAGGTTTTGTAAATATAAATTACCTTGGAAGTAACTATGAAAACAGAACCAGAGGTCGTGACTCAGCTTATGCAAATCCGGAATACTCAACCAGCATGAGCAGTAGATTTACTTCACAATTTAGAGGAGCGTTACACTACACCAAAAAAATAAATGATTTTAATGTGATGTTATTGGGAGGTGGAGAATATTATAGTTTCCGATCAAAAGGACAAAACGCTCGTATTGACGGAGCAATCTACCCAGACATCTACCGTCTCAGCAATTCCCGTAATCTTGTAATTGCAGGCGAAGACAAACCAAATGCAAGACATTTAGGATCGCTCTTTTATCAGGCTTCCTTTGACTATCGTGATGATGTAACATTAAATATTTATGGCCGTAATGACTGGAATTCTTCTTTAGTTTACAATGACGGACACGGAACCTATTCCTATTTCTATCCAGGAGCCGATGTTATCTGGAAGTTTAATGAAACATTCAAGGAGAAACTGTCTATATTCAATTATGGTGCACTAAGATTATCGTATGTACAAACTGGTAATGGAACAGGTGCATATACGACAAATACCGGAGCATATTCTACAGGTGGGGCTTACAACGACTACTTAGGAAGATCTGTTCTTAACTATGGTTACCAAAGTAACACATTACCTAATCAAAATTTACGCCCTGAACGCACAACCAAATACGAAGCTGGTCTTGAAGTCAGAATGCTGAACAATAGATTAGGAACAAACATTTCATACTATTCTCAAGATTCAAAAGACCAGATTATCAGTTTCGTCACAGAAACTACATCGGGTGTCAGCGCCGCATTATTAAATGGTGGTAAAGTTCGTAACAAAGGAATTGAGCTCGTCTTATTTGGTATTCCGGTTAAAACAGATAACTTTTCTTGGGATACCCGTTTCAATTATACTCGTAACCGCAATACTATTTTATCTCTTCCTTTCGGATTGGAATACATCGGAGTTGGTGGAGGGGATGGCTATCAAGCTGTTGCTAAAGTAGGAGGAGATTACGGAACTGTTATAGCACCATATGCATATGCAAAATATCAGGCTGTAGATGGAAATGGAAATCCTACAGAAAGTGCGCTTAACGGTAAGCGTGTACTTTCTTCTCCTAACGGAACTTCTACAATATATGAACGCGCAGCTAATTACACTCAAGGAATTGATAAAGCTCCTGTTTTAGGTTCTATTCTTCCTAAATTCTTAGGTAACTGGAGAAATACATTCAACTATAAAACATTCCAATTGGTAGTAGCAGTAGATGCTAAATATGGTGGAATGGTTTATTCTTCAACGAAAGACTTTGGTTCATGGTTGGGAACATTGAAAAGTACACTACCAGGTCGTTCAGAAGAATTCGGAGGTGTAGCATTTACAACAGCAGCAGGTGTTGCAAGAAATGACGGAGTTATTCTTGATGGTATATATAAACAAGGTACTACAGTGAATTTCGGTGGTAAAGTTGTAGACATCTCAGGTATGTCACATCAAGAAGCAGTAGATGCTGGTTATATGCGTCCGGCTAGTGCGGCAGCATATTACAGTAATTCGCACTCTTGGTTTAGTGGTATCCGGGAACGTTCAATGTATGAGTCCTCATGGGTTTCGGTACAACAAGTTAGTTTAAACTATGACCTTCCATCAACATTCGCTAAAAAATTAAAAATGAACGGGTTACGAGTTGGTGTATATGGTAATGATTTATTCTTCATTTACAATAGTGCTCCTGACAATTTTAATCCTTATAGTATTAATGACAGTAGTTCAGGTGCCATGAATGAAGGATCGGCAATGCCTTATGTACGTCGGTTTGGTTTTAGTATCAATGGTAGTTTTTAGTGTGTAGGTAACTAAAATTTAATTTTACAGAAATGAAAAATACAATCAAAATATTAACTCTCTTTTTTGTGATAGCAATCACAGCCTCATGTGGAAGAGATAAATTTTCGGATTTGAATACAGATCCGGATGCTGTACTGAATATTCCACCAGAATATGAACTTCCCACGGGATTGTTATCCATCCATAACAATGGAAGAGAACGTTATTATGATCTTTACTTAGGTATTTACTACTGGTCACAAACATTTTCTATTGGTGCAGGTAATACTGAAGGCTCTTATCAGGCGTCTGGTAATATTGGTGTCCGCTGGAATATGTTTTACAACGGTGTAGGTAACAGATTGTTCGATATCAAAGAAGTTATTAAAAAACTTCCAGCGGATAAACAAGCTTCATATACACACCTTAATGCCATTGTAGATATTCCTCTCGCTTACTTTGCATGGTACACCTCAGATGTATATGGTAGTATAGCTTATTCTGAAGCATTTAGAGCCCGTTATACAACTCCTCCTCTATTAACCCCTAAGTATGATACACAGGAGCAGCTTTATGATATTTTGGATGCACAATTAAAAGCTGCTGTAGAAAAACTGAAGGCTCCTACTTCTGCTCCACAGGCAAATCTGGTCGGCTATGATATCTATTATGATGGAAACGCTACAAAATGGATTAAAGCGGCAAACAGTCTTCGTTTAAAAATAGCTATGCGCTTGATGAAACGTAATCCTGAAAAGCTACGTGCAATCGCAGCAGAAGTGCTGGGCGACCCTGCCGGAGTTATCAGTAATGACAGTGAGTCGTGGAAATTTATTGCCAGAAGTGGATTCACAGGAGCTGAAGATAATCCAACTAACCAACGGACAGTTTCGGGTTCGAAAAATATGGTTGATTTTATGTGGAAAACAAGTGATCCGCGTATAAGAATTTACTACGAACCATCTCACTTTACAAAAGAGCGTTTCGAAGCAGCTCAGGCGCAGGGAAAAATTCCAGCCAGTTTTGTTTGGGATGGACAGTTATATCGCGGACAGTATATCAGTCCTGATGCATCACTTGATCCGGCTAATGCGACATACTTTACAGCAATAACATACAAATTCAATAATCAGGATGTGACAGGAGCAAGATTACCGTCATCTATCCGCTCAAGCTATTTTAATAGTACTCCGAACAATGGAAACATGACATTTCCTATTATCAATTATTCTGATGTATTGTTTATGAGAGCTGAGCTGGCTCAGCGCAATATCTATGGAACACCAGCAGATGTCCAAAGTTTGTATTATCAGGGTATCGATGCTGCATTGGCAGAACATGATAAGGCGGCATCAACCGCAAAAATAACAGGTTATCAGGCATTGACTCCTGCCGAAGTAACAACGTACAAAGCAAGTCCAGGCGTTGTATTCAATCAGGCAAATGCTCTTGAACAAATATGTATTCAGCAATACATCAATTATTTCAAAAATAACAATGAAGCCTGGGCATTGGTGAAACGTACCGGTTACCCTTCTGTCAATGGAAACCTCTTCAAAGCTGAAATCTTTACCAGCTCAGGTTCTGTTTTAGAAATGCCAAGAAGATTCTCTATTGCACGTCCATTCCCGACAAATATGAATGCTGAAAACATCAATAAAGCTATTGATGATATGGCTAGTATTCCTGGATTTGGTACACCAAACGACATTAGAGGTCGTATCTGGTGGGATGTTCAATAGTAAATACGTAAATTAGCTTGATAAAATTGATGAATATAAATATAGCAGGATAAATAAGGTGAGATACATTGTAATAGTAATCTTTCTTCTTTTCGGAAAAAGTTTGACAAGTGCCCAATTAAGTTTGGATTATTCGTCCATAAATTCTGTGAAGACATTACAAGGTAAGGATTATGACTTTTTAAATCTCAGCGATAAACCACATGTCTTTATATTTTATTCAACGGATTGCCCGCTAAGCCAAAAATATACGTTAACAATATCCAATATTTACAATAAATACACCGACAAAATTAATTTTGTCGGTGTATTTCCCGGAAGGGAGCAGCATGTTGAAGAATATAAAAACTTCAAAAAAAAATACAATATCAACTATATGTTGATAAAGGATGAAAAGTTCAGCCTTACCTCGCACCTAAAGGCAACAGTCACTCCGGAGGTGTTTCTCCTTGACAAATCAGGAAAAATCATGTACCACGGAGCTATAGACGACTGGGCAGTCAAACTTGGAAAAACTAAACAACAGCCCACCATCAACTATCTGGAAAATGCTATAGAAAGCTTATTGAACAATAAAAATATTCAATCTGACTATATAAAACCTATTGGATGCTACATCGAACAATGAAACTAAAATTTCCCTACTTTTTAAGCCTTTTCCTCTTAGCTTTACTCTCTGTACAAAATATAAGCGCTCAGACTTATCAGGATGTCAGACAAATTTTAATAACTAAATGTGCTTCCTGCCACAAATCCACCGATAGTGAAGCCCCGTTCTCTCTTGAAACTTATCAGGATGTCAAAAAGAGAACCCGCATGATCAAAGAAGTTATTCAATCTAATTACATGCCTCCATGGATGCCGGATTCACATTATCAGGATTTTGCGAATAACAGACAGTTATCCGGAGAGGAAAAAGATAAAATAATCAAATGGATTGACAAAGGAGCCCCACAAGGAAATAAGAAACAACAAAATACGCTATCAAAAACAACTTCTCCCATTGATAGAAAACCTGACCTGACGCTAAAAATAAGCAAACCTTTTGTTGTCAAAGGTAATAACAAAGAAAGATTTGTCCTTTTTAAAGTTCCATTTGAATTACTGGAAGACAAAAATATTGAAGGAGTAGAATTCTACAGCGATAATAAAAAAGTAGTTCATCACGTCAACTATATGTTCAGCTCAGTTCCAGATATGTCCGTAGATCTGTATCAGGGGGATTCCTATATTGATAATGCAGAAGAAACGGACATGAAAAAGCTTATGCAATATGAGCCCTTTCAAAACAGACCTGTATTTTATACAGGATGGATACCCGGTGCCTCTGTTGAATACTATCCTAAGGATTTTGGATGGACCCTCCCCAAAAGAGGAGTTGTAATTTTTACAGTCCATTATTCTGCTACTGCTGCTGATGAGCAATCAACAATTGGTGTTAATCTGTATTTTAAGAAAACACCTGCTAAAAGACCCGTTCGTATCATAAGTCTGGGTTCCGGAGGAATTGGTGAAAAAGACATTTATCCTCGTTTTGTAATCCCACCTGATCAGGAATCTACCTTTTCATTAAAAATCAGAACACCTGAAGATCAATCCTTATTATATGTATGGCCACACATGCATTATCTGGGGAAAGATTTTAAAGCTTTTGCTGTTACTTTACACAATGACACCATACCACTTATACATATTCCTAAATGGAATTTTGAATGGCAGGAAATGTATAGAATGAAAAAATTGGTTAAAGTACCTGCTGGCTCTACAATTAATATCATTGGTACGTTTGATAACACAGCCAACAATCCACAAAATCCGAATTCACCACCAAAATATGTATACTCTACAGGCAACATGACATCCACCGATGAAATGCTTACATTCCTGCTTATTTATGCTCCTTATCAATCCGGTGATGAAGAAATTTTATTGGAATAAGCTAACCCCAAAAGTTTATTAAATATTTTTATAAATTTTGGTTGATATAATATTAAGTAGATATGAAAATAGAAAAGAATGGAAATCTTTTAGGTCAGATATTTCTATGTATTGTATTAATCTTTGCATTTGCATTTAACCCTCTAATAAGTCATTGGAAGGCTCAATCTTATGTATATTTATTTTTTTTTGCTTCCTTAATATTTTCAGTTCCACTTATTCTTTTACAATTTAAGAAAGCACAAAAACTGAATTCAATAGATATAGCAATACTCGTTTTATTCCTACTTATAAATATAAGTTCAATTACGAATATTAAAGATTATAGAATTAGCATTAATGATTCCACATTATCATTAAGTTTCATTTTACTACTCTATTTTCCTTTAAAATATATGATAAGCAGGGATTACTATTCTGTATCGCAAGTTTTCATTGCTATTTTTGATTTAAATCTCCTTGTTGCCATAGTCCAATGTGCCTATTGCTACTATTACGATTCTGATATTTCATTAGGGATTAAAGGAGGCTTTGGCCATTCAGGCATATATTCAATTTATTTAGCCTCATTTATTCCGATAAGGCTTTATAATACTAAAAAAACAGATAAAAATATCCTATTTAGGGCTCGAACCTACTTTTTACTTTCGCTCATATTGATATTGTTAGTATTAAGTCAATCCCGCACAGGCATTATGTTATATACTTTGTGCTTGATTATAATTTATTATGATTTCATCAAAAGATTTTTTACTCATAATAAATTTAAAAATACACTGCTTTTTCTAACGATTATATTGCTGATAACGATTTGTTCAGCATTAATTTATATAAAATTACCATCTGCAACGGGTAGACTATTTATCTGGAAAAATGGGTTGGACATGTTCATACAAAAACCTATTATGGGATGGGGGTCTGGTGGCTTTGAAAAGCATTATTTAACTCAGCAAGCTATTTACTTTAAAAACCATAATTATTCAAATCTTTATAAAAGCATAGCCGAAGGAGTTACATCCCCTTTTAATGAGTACCTAAGGATACTTATAGAATTTGGTTTGTTAGGCTTTACATTAATAACACTTGCTATTTATGCTCTATACTCTTTTTCAAAAAATAATAAAAAACAGGATTATTCATATTTCCTAACCCTTTTTTTAATATTGTTATCAGCTGTTTTTTATTTTACATTTCAATCTACAGGAATACTATTAGTAATTCTCTTATGTGTAACCTACATATCAACAATAAAAAACAAATTTAAAGTGCACATATCACTGAATTCAAAAACTGCTGGTATAGTTAGAATTTTTATGTTTGCTATATGTTGCTCTTTATTTTATTATAACTTGGAACAGTATACGGCGACTAAACAATGGGAAAAAGCTATAAAGCATGTTGAATCATACCCTGAAATATCTTTAAAAGTTTATAAAGATATTAATATTCAATTAGGTCACAGACCAGCGTTCATTTACAATTATGGGGTCGAGCTTTTTGAAAGTCGTAATTATAAAGATTGCCTTGAAATCTTCAAAAACTTAAAGGACAAAATTATTACTTTAGATGGAATGCTTTATTTAGGCAGATCATATCAAGCTTTAAAGAATTATGAAGAAGCTAAGGTAATTTTTTTAGAAGCTTCGAATATGGTTCCTAATAGATTTTTACCAAAATATCACTTGTATAAACTTTATCTAGAAATGAATAATCATTTACAAGCCGGTATCATTGCCAGAGAAATATTGAGAATGCCAATAAAGGTTCCGTCAACAGAAGTAAATGATATAAAGAAAGAAGCAGAAAGGTTTGTTAATAAAATTAAATAATAATATTTTTAAGAATTAGCAAACCTTAATTTTTAAAAATTATGAAAAGAAAAAACTATCTTTTAAGTTGTACATTTACTTTTGTTGTTTTTGCAATTATTGCTTTCACAGTGGCTTGTCAAAAATCAAATGATCCTTTTGCTGGCTTAAGTGAAAGTGAAGAACTGGTAATAAGTAAAAAGGCTGCAAATTCAACATTTAAAGGATGCCTTGAAACATATGACTTATGGCAGTGGTCTGTATCCTACGCCTGTCCCCAAAATCATGTGGAACTGGAGCTTAATAAATTAGATATTAAAAGAGCAAAACGTATTGACTCTATAATAAAAGCTAACAGTTTTAAGTATCCTACAACTACTCCTGTACAAGTAAATCCCGATACTGGAACTCCAAGTTATCTGATTCCCTTAATGAAGTATGGAACCGCAACAACCAGTATGATTGATGAGGTGGCAGGGACACCGGAAATGGGTGGATCAACAATTACTTTATATGTATTAGAATATGGACCATATGGGGGAGTGATATCATTAGGTATTGAGAGCTCAGGTTATAACAGGGCTGTGGCATTCTATCCTAATACCAACTCTGTTATGAAATACACAAACTATCCAGGGGTATTTACAAATACTGGTGGACTTGCATACACTTATAGTATTTCAAAAACAGCATCTTTTTTAGGACCATTTTTAAATTATCTAACCAACAGACAAACTCCTTGGGTAAATCATTCCTATAGTTATGGCTCATTTGAAGGATACCATCTTTTCAAAGAAGCGGTTAGTAAAATAGGACTTCAACTACCAGTCATCGCTACTGGTGGAGATTTCGCTCATAATTTAGCACAATCAATAAGAACTTGGAATCCTCCAGCAGGTGTTACTGTAAATAAAGAAGGTGGAATTATTCCTATGAGACAAGGAACTGGAGGTGATGGACCTTTATAAAAATTGATAGGGATTAAAATGAAAAAGTATTTATTACTTTAATTTACAATAGTTGCTAATGAAAAGCTGGCTGATAATTTCATAAATATTGTCAGCCAGCTTTTGTTTCAAATCATGTATTAACACATCTTGATATATTCTTTCCGCAAGAAAACAATTTCTCTTTCAAAATGTTCTTTCATAAGAATCAATTTATTAAAACTTAAATATTATGAAAAATCATTTTGTTTTGTATGCAATCTATTATGTATTATCCTTTGTGTTAATCCTTGTAACAGTATCCTGTAAAGAAGACAGTAATATCACTGAAAAAGAAACTCTGCCGCTTAACGCTGCAAAGGCCACTTATCCTCCTGAAGAAATAAACGTATCATGTAGAAATACAGAGCGTAAAATAATGTATGGTTTAGATGATCAGGGCTGTGTCAGTGTTTGGCAAACGTCCTATTGGTATGTAGCAAATTTTAAATGTCCGGGAAACTCCTATTTAATGAACCTTAAAAATAAAGAAACCATTAAATTATATCATGAAAAACTTTTCTGTAAACAGAATAATTCATACCCCGTGGTACAGAGAGGAGTTTACGATCCATATGAATCTGAGCCAGTATTAATTCTTAATGTATTCGGTGTCAATTCCATCTCCAGTTTGGAGAGCGAACTGAGTGTATTTAATCAATATAGTTCTACAAACTTTACAGTATACATCCTGCTGAGTGACGGAGCTAACAGAATGAACGGGGCGTGTTTTTTTGGTTTTGAGAGTAATGGTAAAAGCAGAACAGTTGGTTTTTATCCGGCCAATATACCGATTTATACACATCAGTCTGTTCCTTCCGTATATTTTGACAACAGCGAAATGCTGTATGTCTTAAAAGTGAAGTTTACATTACCGAAACTTATACTGAACAGTGTTATCCACACATTATATAATAACGGAACTCCTCATCAATTTTCAATTGATAATTATAACAGTGCACATTTAACAAAAGACATATTTGAACAATTAGATATCTATTTACCAAATACCATTTCTTCTCCTTACGAACTGGCTACATATATCAGACAATCAGGATTACCTTCAATGATGATTTCACCTGAAATCGACCTAACTCTCGGTACAGCTCCTATAAGAAATTAATAAGATTTGCTTAAATTCTTTAGCAGAAATAATCCGCTCAAGCTGATATAGCTTGAGCGGATTATTTTTTCGACTACTTATTAAACTGATCCAGTCCAGCCTGCAGGAATTTGATATAGTTATCTATGTTATAGTCCGCTCCGGTCGGAGGTATCAATACCTTTCCATTCGGATCGACGATAACATACAAGGGTTGTGAATTACTATTAAATGTGGATGCCTGAAAATCGCTGTTTTTCCCACCAATCGTTTTGATGGATTTACCACTAAATTTAGAAACATATTGTTCTTCTGCAGCCAGTTCTGTTTTATCGTCCACAAAAAGTTCTGCCATTACAAATTCTTCTTTAAGCAACTTTGCAACACGCAGATCCGTCCACACGTTTGCTTCCATTTTCCTGCAATTGACACAGTTCCAACCTGTAAAATCAATTAGTACAGGTTTATTAATCTCTTTTGCTGTTTCTAATGCCTGTGTATAGTCGTAGTAGGGATCAAAACCTTTTGGTGTACCTCTTTCATGAAAGATCTCTGCATATTTCTTGACTTTGCCGTCATGTGCCGCAGCAGAGGTACCGGAAGAAATACCTGTTGTCAGATCAAAATCCTGGGTGGCAGAAGGGGGCAGAAATGCCGAGATCGACTTCAGAGGAGCACCCCATAATCCAGGAACCATATACATCACAAAAGAAAATACGATAACGGCAATCAGCGTTCTGGGAACGGAAAGAAAGCGGAGATCACTGTCATGTGAAAATTTAATCTTTCCGATCAGATATAATCCCATGAGTCCGAAGATCACAATCCACAAGGACAGGAATACTTCTCTGTCAAGCCAGTTCCAGTGATAAGCCAGGTCCACATTTGATAAAAATTTCAGCGCAAAAGCCAGTTCCAAAAATCCCAATACCACCTTGACACTGTTGAGCCAGCCACCTGACTTAGGCATTGATTTTAACAGGGACGGAAACATGGCAAAGAGTGCAAACGGAATAGCCAGAGCAACTGAAAAACCCAACATACCTATAGCCGGGCCAATACGGTCTCCTTTAGACGCTGCGTCTACCAGTAATGTCCCGATGATAGGTCCGGTACAGGAGAAGGAAACTACAGCCAGACTGAATGCCATAAAGAATAGACCTACTAATCCACCTTTATCTGATTTAGCATCAATTTTATTGACAAATGAACTGGGTAATGTTATTTCAAATGCACCCAGGAAAGATGCTGCAAAGACAACCAGCATAAGGAAAAAGAAGAAATTAAATATTCCGTTTGTGGAAAGAGCATTCAGTGCATCCGAACCAAACACGATGGACACTATCATTCCTAATGCTACATAAATGATAATGATAAAAAGTCCATAAAGTAGTGCCTGTGCGATTCCCTTCGCTCTGCTTCCCGACTTTTTGGTAAAGAAACTAACCGTGAGTGGAACCATCGGAAAAATGCAGGGCATCAGGAATGCCGTAAAACCTCCGATCAGTCCGGCGATAAATATACTCCACAATGAGTCTCCAGCCTCTGGAGTCTGAGATAAAGGTAACGTATCTTTGGATTTAGTCGTGTCGGAAGCTGCTACAGAAGTAGTATCAATTGTCGATTCCATTTCCACAAATTCCAGCCCCTCCAGTGATACAGAATCCAGTTCCTGTGCAAGTGAAGCCACAGGTACCAAAAGCATGATCCACATGGTCCATTTAAAAATATTTTTCATTTGTGATGTAATTAAGTTAATAATTTAGGTTGATTATATCAGTTGGTCTATTCATCAGATTCGCTCAGGATGACAATGTCACCCTGAGTTGAATCCTTTAATAAACATTACATATTGTATTCTTTTACCCTGTTACCAAATAGAGGTTTTTCTAAACGGCATACCGGATGAAATCCGGTAAAGCTAAGGTCAGTAGAGAGATATCCTTCTTTAACAGGTTCCTCACGTACCAGATCAGTACTCAGGTATTTCTTGTTATCATCACACAATAGTGTAACTACCGTAGCAGCCTGTCCCATTTCTTCTTTCAGTTTGATTGCGCCGATTACGTTGGCTCCGGAAGAGATACCAACGGCAAGTCCAAGTTCCCGAGCCAACTTCTGAGCCATTATAATTGCATCTCCGTCACAGGCATTAATAACATGGTCTAGATGATTAAGCTTAACAATAGCCGGAATAAATTCATCTGAAATTCCCTGAATGCGGTGTGATCCAACTTTATGGCCTGTAGACAAAGTAGGACTTTCAGCGGGTTCTAAAGGATGTATGCGCACATTGGGATTCTGTACGCGCAGGTAATTCCCTACTCCCATCACCGTACCACCCGTACCAACACCTGCAACAAAAGCATCTGCCACCAGTCCGAGTGATGAGAGTTGCAAAGCAATTTCCTTTCCTGTTGTCAGTTCATGCGCTTCTGCATTAAACTGGTTTTCGAATTGTCTCGGAAGAAATACCCCTCCGCCCGCAGCCAGTTCCTCACTGATACGTATACTACCCAGAAAACCTCCTTCCTCCTTACTCACAAGCTGAATATCCGCACCCATACTCTTTATAATATCAATACGTTCCTTACTTAACCAATTAGGCATAATGATTTTGACCTGATGTCCCAGTGCCTTTCCAATGGCTGAAAATGCAATACCTGTATTCCCACTTGTTGCTTCTACAATCACATCATCCGGACGAATCTGACAATTCATATAGGCCTTATAAAGAATATACAAAGCCATACGATCTTTAATACTACCTGTCAGGTTGTAATTTTCGCACTTTACATAAATCTTGTCCTCTTTTCCTTTATAGGTGTAATGCAATTCCAGCATAGGTGTGTTACCTACCAGGTGCCATAAATGTGTAAATCTACTATCCAGTTCAGGTGAAAGACATTCACTTATTGATTTTAACTTCATTTGCTTTGTATTGTTTAATTTTATTTTACAGACCAACCTTTTTGATTATTAAGGATCGAAAAATCATAATTTATATCAGCATCAGCTGATTTCTAAAACATAAGCAAAATTGAGGTTAAACAATATATTATTCAATAGATAGTATAAAAAACGATAAAATTTAAGGAATATTTAAATAAAATAGTTTTTTATTCAGAAACTATACATATATTGGTGTCAAATCAATAAAAAGAAAAGATGTCAGCTCTTGATGATACCGACCTAAAGCTTCTTCGCATCCTTCAGAAGGACAGCACACTGAGTAATAAGGAATTAGCCTTCCGGCTTCATAAATCCATTCCGGCCATACACGAACGTGTCAAAAAATTAAAAGCACAGGGCTATATAAAGCGAACCGTAGCGATTCTTGACAGACATCGGATCGGGATGGGATTAATTTCTTTTTCACAGGTTTTTCTGAAGGCACATACTGCAGATGTACTCAATGAGTTTGAGCGGGAAGTTGTCAAATTTCCGGAAGTGATGGAGTGTTATCAGATGGCAGGTTCTTATGACTTTATGCTTCGGATAGCGACACGGGACATGGACGCTTATCATCAGTTCTTAAGACATAAACTTTCGGTTCTGCCACATGTCAGCACCGTTCAAACCTACTTTGTGCTTTCAGAAACTAAAAGCGAAACCGCTTATCCGCTTTAGAATAATTGAACCTGATTGTGCTTATGTTGTCTGAATCCGGAACAACATGCTGTAAAATAAAAAAGAAAACCCTGATCCGGGTATGATTTGCCGGATCAGGGTTATTATCGTATAGTAATCTTTATTATCCTTCAGACTATTCAGTTACAAACGTGTATATTCCATTCGCTTTAGTATCAAAATCCAGAAGTGTTGTAGATGGCACCTGTATCCCTTTAAGAGTTGCTTTCTCCGACTTTAAAGGTGATTTGATTTCATTAACAAAATAGTAAGAATTGGTATTTTCACCTTTTGCAGGAATAAGCTTAGCATTCCCGGAGAGATGAGTATCACTATTTAATCTTAGCCGGCAATTACCGCCCAAAGTCGATTTCACCACCAGCTTTTGAATTTTGCTGTCCTTCCATTCCATATCCACTTCAAATCCTCCACGGGCTTTCAATCCGGTTACCTTCCCATTTGCAAGAGCTCGGGGCAAAGCCGGAAGAAGGTAAATATTACCATCGTAAGACTGAAGCAGCATCTCGGCAATACCCGAAGTACAACCAAAATTACCATCAATCTGAAAAGGCGGATGTGCATCCAGCAGATTCGGATATGTACCTCCCGATTGTCCGCTATCTTCCATTGGAGCAGGGCTGAGCTGATCTTTTATCAGCTTATACGCCTGATCACCATCCAGCAGTCTGGCCCACCAGTTGACTTTCCATCCCATAGACCATCCTGTAGATTTATCCCCTCTGTAGATCATGGAGTTTTTGGCGGCTTCCAGCAATTCCGGATTTCGGAAGGGGGATATCTGACCGGAAGGAAACAAACCGTATAGATGAGAAATATGTCTGTGCTTATCTGTAGGTTTATCCAGATCCTGCAACCATTCCTGCAACTGGTTGTGCTGTCCGATCTGCATAGGAGGAAGCCTGTCTAATGCCAATTGTACAGAATCCCTCAAAGCGACGTCTTCCTTCAGAACTGCAGCAGCCTGAATAAAATGATGAAAAACATCAGCCACCAGTTGATTGTCCATTGTAGTCCCTGCGCTTATCCCGACTCCCGGCTGGTAAGAGTTTTCCGGAGACATAGAAGGAGCGACTACCAGCCATTTATGTGTAGGTTCTTCCTGCAAAACATCCAGATAGAATAAGGCTTTCCCTTTCAGTACAGGGTAATACTCCTTTAAAAATGATTTGTCACCTGAATAGAGAAAATGTTGCCAGAGATGCTGACTCATCCACGCGCCGCCCATAGGCCACATACCGTAAAAACCACCGTCTACTACTCCCGTAATACGCCAAAGATCCGTGTTGTGATGAATATTCCATCCTCTGGCATGATAGAGTTTTTTTGCACTTTCCCGGCCTGTCACAGACAGGTCTTTGAGCATCGTAAACAAAGGTTCGTGCAATTCGCCCAGATTTGTCACCTCAGCAGGCCAGTAATTCATTTCTGTATTAATATTAACCGTGTACTTACTATCCCACGGCGGACTGAGCTTGTCATTCCAGATTCCTTGCAGGTTGGCAGGTTGGCCTCCCGGTTGCGAACTACTGATAAGCAGATAACGGCCAAATTGAAAATACAGCGCCACCAACTCGGGATCATCAGTTCCCGCAAATTCCCGGATGCGGATATCTGTCATTTTTTTAGATTGCGGACTTTCACCTAGGTAAAGGCTCACTCTGTTAAAATACTGCTGGTATTTCTGAATATGATCCGCTTTTGCCTTTTCATACTTTCTGGCGGCAGCTTTGTTCAGGATATCCAGTGCCTTTGCAGCTGCATTCCCGCTTATATCGTTGTATTTTTTAAAATTAGTACCTATCGAAATGTACAGGATAACTTCATCGGCATTGGTTATTTCCAGTTGATTATCCTTTTGAATCAATTTTCCCCCTTTGAGTACAGGCCGGACGATACCTTTAAATTGAATCCGACCCGTCTTACCTTCGTGAGAGCCACTAACGCCACTTAATGCCAGTTGGTTGTTTTCAATTTCGGTTTTACTGTTTTGATGCGGACTGCTTAATCCTATGGAAAAGGAAAGACTATTTTTAGCATCAGCACTAAGTTTTACAATAACCACATCATCTTTTAAAGCCGCAAATACTTCTCTGGTAAAGGTAACAGCCCCTACTTTGTAACTTGTCCGGGTAATTGCATCCTGAATATCCAGCTCCCTGCTGTACGAAGTATACTGCTTGTGGTCCGGAAATTTTATCCACAAATCGCCAAATGGCTGATATGGCATGCCGTAGTCAATACCTGAGGGTGCAGGTCTTGGAAAAGTAGCATTGGAAAGTTCCTGTGCTTCTTTGGATTTCCCGGCAAAGAGTAGCTTTCTGATCTCCTGAATCTTATCATAAGCATCTTTAGGTACATTATTCCCGGGTTCACCCGCCCATATTGTTTCTTCATTCAGCTGGATCTGTTCCTGATCAGGCTGTCCGAAAACCATAGCACCCAACCGTCCGTTTCCAATGGGAAGTGCCTCATTCCAGTTTGAGGCAGGTTGATTATACTGTAATCTGTAAGTGTTCTGCGCATGAACAGAAGCAGCAAATCCTATAAAGAGTAACGTTAATAACCGTATATATCTTCTGTAATGGTTCTTTTTCATTTCATTTTTAATGTATAATGATGAACTAATAAAAAGGGAACACCATTGTGTTCCCTTTTCTATTTTATATCTTCAGCTATCTACCAATAGATGGTATAGAGTGCTGCGGTGACCATAATTACAATCAGCGCTCCTACTAGGAAACCTGAATGAACTTTAAACATTTTGGTATCAATCTCCAGTCCTTTCGGAACAATTCCTCTTGCATTTTCAATCTTACTGATGATATACATTCCAATAATACAGATCACAAAAACGAATCCCATACGATCTATAAATGGTATTTCATATACACCGGATGCTTTATTCAGTATCGCAAAATTAGATGCACTTAAGAAAGATAAGTCTGCAAAGTTTGGCAGGAATTTAAAAAAGACAGAGAAGAAGAATCCTCCGATTGTAGCGAAAAGAGCTGCATTGGATGTGGTTTTTTTCCAGAAAAATCCCAGAATAAACATGGCAAATATACCCGGAGATACGAAACCAGTGTATTCCTGAATATATTGAAAACCACCTTTTTTATCAATTCCTAAATGCGGGGCAATAATTACTGCCAGAATCATAGAGACAATGATGGTTATCTTCCCTACACTTATCAGTTTTTTCTCGGAAGCATTCTTATCGAATATCTTTTTATATACATCGAGCGAAAAAATAGTGGCAATACTATTTGCTTTTCCAGCCAGCGACGCCACAACTGCAGCTGTTAATGCCGCAAAAGACAATCCTTTCAAACCGGAAGGAAGCAAATTAAGCAATACCGGATATGCTCTGTCCGGATTCACTTCTCCGCCCTGCATCATTTCATTCTGAAACAACCCGTCTTTCCACATGACATAAGCTGCGATTCCCGGTAATACGACAATTACCGGCATCAGTAACTTCAGGAAAGCAGCAAACAGAATTCCGCTACGTGCTGTTTTAAGATCGGCTCCTAAAGCCCGCTGCGTGATATACTGATTACATCCCCAATAGTTAAGGTTCACAATCCACATCCCGCCTATCAATACCGATAAACCCGGAAGATCAAGATAACTCTCATTGTCAGGTTTCAGCACCATATGAAAATGTTCAGAGGCCTTTGTTGTCATCATATGATAACCGTGTAATATACCCTGACCGTTACCATAATGCTCTGAAACCAGATTTAAGGCCAGATAAGTCGTGGCCAGACCACCCAGAATAAGAAAAAAGACTTGTATAACATCCGTGTAGCCGATTACCTTCATTCCCCCCAATGTGATAATAATCGCAAATACAGCAATGGCATACATACAAAAGGTGATGCTCAATCCTGATATACTACTTACAGCCAGGGCTCCGAGATAGAGGATAGATGTAAGATTTACGACAACATACAGCAGAAGCCAGAAAACAGCCATAATCATGGCTACGGTACTGTTGTAGCGTTGATTCAAAAACTGCGGCATCGTAAATATCTTGTTTTTAAGATAGACCGGAATAAAGAATACCGCAACCACGATCAATGTAATCGCAGCCATCCATTCGTATGTGGCAATGGCAAGCCCCATCTTAAAACCGGAGCCACTCATACCGATAAATTGCTCAGCTGAGATATTAGAAGCAATCAGAGATGCACCTATTGCCCACCATGTTAATGAACCCTCCGCCAGGAAATAATCTTTGGATTCTCCACCTGCCGTCTTAGCCCTTTTCCGGTAAAACACCCAAAGACCGTACGATGCAACGATGATAAAATAAATAAAGAATACAATGTAATCTTTTGTTGATAGTATATTGCTCATAAATTTATAATGGTTTAGATTTAAAAAGCGCAATATCAGATATATCTGTTAATCAGATTTTCCAGATACTCCTGCTTACCTGACCTCACTTCAGGCTCTCCGTTTGCTGCAGCGAAATCGCGTAAATCTTCCAAAGATAGATTTCCTTTTTCAAATTCAGCACCCTTACCTGTATCAAATGACTGATAACGCTCTTTTCGAAGCTGAAGATAAGAAGATTTTTCTAAAATCTTATCCGCGGTTAAGAGTGCTCTTGCAAACAGGTCCATTCCTCCTATATGTGCAAAAAACAAATCTTCTCTATCTGTTGAATTTCTGCGAATCTTCGCATCAAAATTGACACCGCCTCCCTGCAATCCGCCAGCTTCTAAAATAATGAGCATAGACTCTGTCAGTTCATTGATATTATACGGAAACTGATCCGTATCCCATCCATTCTGCTCATCTCCTCTGTTAGCATCTATAGAACCTAATAAACCTGCATCTGCTGCAACCTGCAATTCGTGCTGGAAAGTATGCCCGGCAAGCGTAGCGTGGTTGACCTCAAGATTGAGTTTGAAATCATCAAGCAGGTTATACTGACGTAAGAAACTGATAACAGTAGCGGAGTCATAGTCATATTGATGTTTAGTAGGTTCACAAGGTTTAGGTTCAATAAAGAAGGTACCTTTAAATCCGTTTTTGCGGGCGTAATCTTTCGCCAGATGTAAAAATTTAGCCAGATGCTCCTGCTCTCTCTTCATGTCTGTATTCAAAAGAGACATGTATCCTTCACGCCCACCCCAGAATACATAATTCTGGCCACCCAGAGCAATTGTAGCATCCAGAGCTGCCTTTACCTGAGCAGCACCATGAGCCAGGACATGAAAGTCCGGATTGGTAGCAGCCCCATTCATATAGCGTTCGTGGCTGAACAGATTAGCTGTACCCCACAGTAGTTTGATTCCGCTATCCTGTTGCTTATCCAGAGCATACGCTGTAATAGCCTGCAGTCTTCTTTCATTTTCAGCGATATCATTCGTGTAATCCACCAGATCCACATCGTGAAAGCAGTAATAAGGAAGTTGCATTTTACTCATAAATTCAAATGCTGCATCCATCTTATCTTTCGCACGATCTATAGCGTCTGATTTCTGATCCCATGGGAATACATGTGTAGCTCCCCCAAAAGGATCGGCTCCGTTACCATTGAAAGAGTGCCAGTATGCACAGGCAAATTTTAAGTGTTCAGCCATGCTCTTTCCACGTACGATACGAGTAGGATCATACCAACGGAATGCAAGCGGATTGTCACTTTCCAGACCTTCATATTGTATCTGTCCGATACCTGCGAAAAATTCTTTTTGTCCTTTAATATAGTTCATATTTTTTTTATTTAGATATAATTATTTTTATACGATATTAATGAGAGCAACAAAGCCTCAGTGAATTTATCACCCCTATAAACCTTATCAACTTTATAAACCCTATAAACTTTATAAATCCTATAACCCCACCAGTCTATTCAACAGCATCTTCCATTCCTGATAAAGCTCCTCATATACAGCCGTCTGCACAGGTTCTATGGTCCGGATCTTCTTCATATTCTGAAAAGCTTCCTTAGGTTCCGTATAATATCCCACTCCTATTCCCGCTCCCAGTGCAGCTCCCACACTTCCGTCATTATTGAACAGCTCAACAGGCGTATCCGTTACATTTACAAAGGAATCACAGAATAAAGGACTAAGGAAAAGATTTGCATATCCTGCACGAATAACAGAAGGATGAAGTCCGTTTTCACGTAAGATATCCAGTCCGTAGCGAAAGGCAAAAGCTATTCCCTCCTGACTCGCACGTATCAGCTCGGCTTTGCCGTGTTTATTAAAATCAATATGATGAATATGACTGTGGATGAGCTTATTACCCAGCATTCGTTCAGCACCATTTCCAAAAGGAAGTATTCTTAATCCTTTACTTCCTGCAGGAGCCTGCTGACCTAGTGTATTCAATTCATTATACGACATGTCCGCTCCTATCATTCTCCTGATCCAGCTGTTCTGTATTCCGGTACCATTAATACAAAGCAGAATACCCGTACGGATATCATCAGGTAAGTAGTTGACATGGGCAAATGTATTGATACGGGATTGCGGATCAAATATCAGCTCATCACTGACCGCGTAGATAACCCCGGAAGTACCGGCTGTAGCCGCCACTTCTCCTGCATTCAGCACATTGAGAGAAAGTGCATTATTGGGTTGGTCGCCGGCTTTGTAGGAAACAACCGTATCTGATGAAAGCTTAAGCAATTCTGCAATTTCGGGTTTTAACGTTCCGTGACGACTAAAAACAGGATTTATATCCGGAATCAATTCCCTGTCAAATCCAAAGTAATCAAGTATAGCAGTGGAAACATCATTTTTTTCGAAATTCCAGAATATCCCTTCAGAAAGTGCACTCACCGTTGTATTAATTTCTCCGGTAAGCTTCATGGTCAGAAAATCTCCGGGTAGCAGTATTTTTGCGATCCGACTGTAAAGATCAGGTTCATTATTTTTAATCCAGGCAAGTTTGGAAGCTGTAAAATTGCCTGGTGAGTTAAGATGCTGTCTCAGCGTTTGTGCTTTCCCCATATCTTCCCATGCGCGTTCTCCGATAGCTACACTTCTGCTATCACACCAAATAATAGCATTACGCAACACCTTATCCTCTTTATCGACCACGATGAGACCGTGCATCTGATAAGATAATCCGATTGCTTTGATTTCACGGGGATCGTATTTTTCACTGCTGTGCGCTTTGTGTACAGCCTTAACGGTATACTCCCACCACACATCGGGAGATTGTTCTGCCCAGCCTGCCTGTGGTGAGATGATCTCCGCTTCCTGCTCCGGATAGCTGACCGATACTAATGTCTCCTGTGTATCAGCAGACACAACCGATACTTTTATTGAGGAGGTTCCTAAATCAATTCCTAATAATAACATATAATTTATAACTGGTTAATGCAACCGCTTGCATAAAAGTATTTATATTTTTTTATATTTACAAAAAGAGTTTAATCAAAGTGGAAAAAAAACCTACTATATACGATATAGCCAAGGCGCTTAATATCACGACGTCTACTGTATCAAGAGCCCTGAACAACAGCACATTAATAAGCAAAGAGACTAAAGAAGCTGTTTGGAAATTCGCAAAGAAAATAAACTATCGTCCCAATAAACTTGCTTCCTCTTTAAGTTCGGGAAAGACCCACATTATAGGAGTGGTTATTCCAAGTGCGCAAATTCAATTTTTCTCAGCAGTAATCAATAGTCTGGAACAGACGCTCCAGAAAGAGGGCTATAACATATTATTGTATCAGACCAATGAATCTTATAAATCAGAAATAAGCGGCATCAGCACACTTCTGGAGGCTCAGGTAGATGGCATCATTATTTCGCCTTCACTGGAAACCTATGATTTCACTCATCTGGACAAAGCGCATCAGGAAGGAATGCCTGTTATTTTATTTGACCGTGTACACGATACCTTAGATCTTCCCTCTGTATCCATAGATGATGAAAAAGCCGGCTATATGGCAACAACTCACCTTCTGGAAAATGGCTATAAAAGAATCGGTTATATCTCAACGGATTCCAGTATACAGATTTTCAAAGCTCGTTTTGAAGGCTATAAAAAAGCTTTAAAAGAGCATAACCTACCTTACCTTGAAGAACTTATTATTCTGGATCAGATGTCCATCAAAGGCGGTATGGAAGGCGCCCGAAAAATGATGCAACTAAAACAAAAACCGGATGCTATAATCGGAGGTGATGATTTTACGGCATTAGGAATAATAAAGGAATTATCTCAACTGGGTGTAACTCCCCCAAAAATGGGAGTCATCGGATTTGCAAATCAGACATTCTCCGAATTTATAACGCCTAGCTTATCTACTATAGATCAACAGGCTGTAAATATGGGTAAAGAATGTGCTAATCTGTTTTTAAAAATTGTCCATAAGAAATCTCCTAAAAATAAAATTGAAAAGATTGTGCTTCCGCCTATACTGGTTACAAGAGATTCTTCCCAACCTGCACAAAATAAAAAATAACCGTTTAAACACGCATTAAAAAAAACACACAACTCGTTAAAAAACAAACACATAAACCAAAGTAAAAATTATTTTATACAATTTTCTTTCATCAGTTATTTGGAATCAATATAAATAAGAGTGTACATTTGCCAGCATTAGTATGCATCAGCACTGGGAAAGAATACGGAAGGATGACAGTCAAAGTTTTAAATTGCTCTATGATGAGCTTTATAAAGCTTTGTTCAGCTATGGTATGCATATCCGTCCGGACAGAGAACTGGTAAAAGAATGTCTACATGAATTGTTCTGCGAGCTATGGAGCAACCGCAACCGTCTTCCTGCTGTCACTAATCCGCAATACTATCTTTTCACCTGGCTGAAAAGGATTATCCTCAGAACTGCACACCATCAGGAGCAGCTCTATGTACAGGATCCCTCTCTACCCTCTTTTGCAGACTCGCCTGAAGAGGAACATATCGAATTTGAACAACTTAAGGAGAGAAATCACAGATTGCAACTGGCTCTTGAGAAACTAACACCCACGCAGTCAGAAATCATCAGCCTTCGTTTCTTTGAAAACAAATCGTACGAAGAGATTGCCGAACTTCATCAGTCATCTACACGAACCGTATATAATACGGTTTATGAAGCTATAAAAATACTCAAAAAATATACGCTCACCATCTTAATAGTTATTCTATTTCTATAGATAAAAAAACAAAATACTGACATATAGTCATTTACACAAAATCTTATTTTTAATTAAAATAAATCCGGTAAAAACTACCGAATCTGTACACTATACCTGAAAGTACCCATAAATGAATATCGAAGAGTATACTTTAGAAGATTTTATTGCAGATCCTACATTTGTCAGCTATTGTCTGCACCAAAATCCAACAGATGTTGCCTATTGGACAACTATTATTCAGGCAAATCCCCATAAGTCACAACTAATACAGAATGCAAAGGAACAGATAACGCTTTTATCGCATCAGCTATCAGACCATGAATTAGCAGAAGAAAGAACCAGAACATTCGATCATCTTTTTGAGCGCGAAGAACAAATATCAAAACTTAAAAAATCAACTTTACCTATACGCTGGCTGGCAGCTGCATGTCTGCTGATCATAGCATCTGCAACCTATTTTTTTACAAAGAATCAGCAGAACAACGTCTCTACGTCTACCGCAATGATTACACAAGTAGTTCCTGCACAAAAATTTATGACCATCACATTGAGTGACGGGACTAAAGTACGTCTTGCCCCTGCATCTACCTTTATCTATCCACAGAAATTCACAGGTAATACCCGGGTTGTAGAACTTAACGGAGATGCTTATTTCGAAGTTAGCCACAACCCGGAAAAACCGTTTACTGTCCATACGGCTGATCTGGATGTACAAGTACTCGGAACATCCTTTAATGTAAATGCATTTAAAGAAGACCCGTATACTAAAGTTGCTTTGTTCGAAGGCAAAGTACAGGTATCTACCAATACAGGCAGGCAAGATTTGCGCCCAGGTCAATTATTTACATACAACAAAAAAGAGAACAAGAATGCAGTAAACAAGTTTGATCCGGTAGCAGAAAGGGATCAGATGAAAGGATTGATAACCTTTGATCATGCGTCTTATGATGAATTGCGACTCAAATTATCCCGTAAATACGGCATAGTGACAAAAGCGGATCCTTCTGTCAAATTGCAGTTTACAGGCACAATATTCAATGAATCTCTAGCTGATGTATTAGACAAATTAAGTTTTACGACTGCTTATCATTTCCATCTACAATCAGACAGCCTATTAACCGTCACCTCTAAATAACAAATGAACACACCTATCCATTACCGGCTCAAAAAAGCATTTGCAATCTTGTTTTTTTTGAGTTCCGCGACCTGTATGTATTTTGCTCAGGGGCAGCAAAACATACAACTTCACTTTCAAAATAAGCCTCTGAAAGAAATCTTTTCAGCTATAGAACAACAAACGGATTACAGCTTTCTGTTCGACGTAAATGTGGTTAATATAAATCGCAAGATTAGTATCCGTTCCACCGCAACTATCACAGCTACGCTGAATCAGCTGGAGAATTTGACTTTTCTTGATTTTCAGATTTCAGGCAGAAATATTCTAGTAAAACGTGCAGGTATTGCCCGCCTTAGCGGAAAAGTACTGGATGAAACAGGGGAACCTCTGTCATCCGTTTCCGTTTATCTGAGAGAGTTTAATCAATACTTTTTTACGGATAAAGAAGGACAGTTTACCTTCACCTATCCTGTTTCAAGAGCACAGGAAATAAACCTGAGTTTTACCATGCTTGGCCGTCAGGCGCAAAACAAAAAGGTAACTTTGAGCAATTCAGATATCCGTTTACCGCATATTACCTTACCTGTACTGAGTGTGGGACTGGAAGAGATCGCTATTAATCCAAAGGTCAATCAGAATCTGCAAAGTAATTCGTCCCTGTTTATCAATCGGGAAGTGATCGAACAGTCCGGAGCACTAAGTCTCGGAGATCTACTGAATCTTATCCCGGGTCAGAAAATAGCACCTCCTTCCCTTCAGCAGGTTCAGCAGGCGACATTACGCAGTTCTGTTCTGCAAACCAACTCTGCTTCTACACGTGATCCTTTTTCATTGAACAGCTCGTTTGGAGTTGCCATCATTATGGATGGTATTGCCATCTCCAACAATGCAAATATGCAAACCCGCAATCCCGGAATCTCCGGAATGGGAGAATCGTACGTTAATGGATTTATTTCATCTCTGACGGGAAGTGCGGACCGCCAGAGAAGATATACAGGTGATTATACTTTTGGAGGTACAGATCTCCGGCAGATCGCCACAGATAATATTGAAAGTGTGGAAATTGTTGCCGGTGTACCCTCAGTACGCTACGGAGATATGACAGATGGCGCTATTATCGTTAACCGAATTGCCGGAAATACGCCACTCAATTTCAGTCTGCAACTCCGGGATAATGCAACTTCATATGGTCTATCGAAAGGTTTCAGTACAAAAAAAATAGGTTCGTTTAGTTTTGGAGCCAATTTCATCCGCTCCTTTATGGATAACAGGGATAAGCTAAAATCCTATGACCGCCTGGGGACAAATATGATGTGGAGCACCGCTGCTGGTAAAGAACGTGCTTTTACCAATACCTTTTCACTGGATTACGGACGCAACCTGGACAATATCAGACGTGATGCTGATGACCCTACAGGCACCTTTATTAAATTCAGATCGTACAATTTTTCTGTTGGTAACAGAAGTAACTACCGTGTAGACAACAGTTTTATTACCAATATCGGGCTCAACTTACGTTATAGCCAGAATTATCAAAACACCTATCAGGAACAGGAAAAGAACGAACTTTTCACCATTTACACAGATGCAACAGAACCCGGAATTACACAGGGCACCTACGGTCCGGGGATATACACAGCTGTAACTAACATCGAAGGTAAGCCTATAGATTTTAGCGGAAGGCTGGATCTTACCGGACAAATCAAAACCGGAGCCATTGAGCATCAGATCAATTTCGGGGCCAGCTACAACTATTCCAAGAATAATGGTAAAGGGCAGATTATTGATCCTACCAGACCACGCAACAATACCACCACAGCAAATGGTGACAACCGCTCTGAGCGATATTATGATTTTTCAAGGATTCATGCACAGAATAATTTCGGTCTTTATGCGGAAGATTTCTTCCGTGCAAAGATTGCAGACCGCAATTTAAATGTAAGAGCTGGATTACGTATGGATGTATTTGAAGGATATACAACCTTTTCGCCACGCACAAATGTGAACTATGAAATATTACCAAATCTCCGGTTGGGCGCTGCATTAGGACTAAGCTCAAAGGCTCCGGCCCTTGCCCAGCTTTACCCGGGACCTGTTTTCTACGAAATCCCGCTTTTCCAGAAAACAGCTCTTACTCCAAACGGAAGTATTGACGAAGCCAACAGTCTTTATCTGCTTTACGTAGACAAATATACTCCTGACAATGCAAATCTTAAACCTTCAACATCCCGTCAGTTAGAGTTTTCTTTGCTGTATGAATTAAAAGAGTTCAGCATGTCCATGAACGTATATAAAAAGAATACGGACAGAGGAATTACAACAATTAATGAAGTAGAGCGCATTACGCTTGCACAATATATTAACAATCCGGATCCGAATGCAGACTTACCTTATGTCATCTCCGGAACCAAAAACTACAGTCTGTCCAGAAATCTGTTTGTCAACGGTAACCGTACGGAAAGCAGAGGGGTAGAATTACTCCTAAGCACGCCAAAATGGAAAGCTATACAGACTTCTTTTAATGTACGCGGAGGATATGTAGAAACCAGTTACAATCCCATTCAGAACAGAAGGTCGTTCACAAACACAACTACGAACACCGAATATGCTACAACAGGTGTATATCCTGCAATGAAAAGGATCACTTCTTCGAGCAACGCTGCATTTACAAGTAGTACACATATTCCAAAAGCAAAACTGCTTATCAACTTTATTGCAGAATTCAATCTGCTGCGAAGAACAAATACAGAAGCTTCTGATGGTATCCCTGTAGGCTATTACACAGAAGACGGACGTTACTTTACCATTGAAAACTTCGATGTAACCAATCTTAACTACGGCCACCTTTTGGTGCCGGAAGCAGAGGTAAAAAATGAAAATCAGCCGGGAGTATATACCAATTTTCATTTAAATCTCTCTAAAGAAATCAGTAAACGACTGGTACTGGCATTCAATGTTTACAATGTATTTAATTACAGACCTCAATTCAAACGTGCAGACAATAGTATGGTGATCCCGAATGGCAAACCGACCTATGGCGCACAGCTCAGACTAAAACTCTAACACTATGAAAATCGTTCTTTGTACTACATATCTGCTAATTGCATCCATGGGTCTCGTTTCCTGTCGTAAAGACTGGATTCCGGAAAACCATCCCGTCGATATCGGGATCGATGTAAAGTTTTACAGCACGGAATATGACGAAAAATTATCACCCGCAGGAGCTGAAGTGAAGATCATGAGCATAAAAGGAGATCTTATATTCAGTGGCAAAACGGATCAAAAGGGTCATTTAAGCATACCACAACTGGCCCCGGACAATTACCGTGTACAGGCCACCAAGCTATACAATTTTGCTGAATTCAATACCTTACTGAAGAGAGCAGAGGAATCTGACATTGCTTTCAGCAGTCTGATCACAGACTATACGGTCAATCCAAATAACCCTACCAGTCTGAATCTTTCTTTGCAGGCGGGACAGTATAGTCCATTAGTTATCAAACAGCTTTATTATGCCGGATCCAGCACCACTCAGGGAGCCAGCTTCAGAGATCAGTTTATTGAGATCTATAACAACTCGGCTGAAGTACAATATGCAGATAGTCTGTATATAGGAGAAGCAATGGGGACACTGAATGCAAGCACCACATATGCATACCAGCCTGTTAGTAAACAATACGACTGGAGTAAATCATATGGTATGCCTGCAAATATCAATGCCAATGAGGATTATGTATATGCACGTACGGTGCTGATGATTCCGGGAACAGGAAAACAATATCCTATAAATCCCGGTGAAAGTATCGTGATCGCAGCAACAGCTATCAATCACAAAAGTCCTTATTCAGGTACTGATGGAAAAGAAATTTCTGTTAAAGATCCAAGTCTGACAATCGATCTGAGCAATGCAGATTTTGAAGCACACTACGCACCCTATCTGGGAACTGTACGTCCTCTGGCGTCTGATGTGGATAATCCGAATGTCCCAAATCTGACCGTTTTCAAGTTTAGTGGTACAGATCTTATAATGAGTGTCGCTGCACAGCAGAGTTGGTTTATTTTCAGAAATGGAAATTTAGGTGAATTTGACAAATGGCCTAGCTATGATTATCCGTTTGCGGATGGCCGTGTGAAAACAGGAGTATATTTACAAATTCCGGTGGCAAATATTCTGGATGCAGTAGACTTGCAATCGGCTATTACGAACACTAACTATCCTAAAAAGTTCAATGCTGAAATTGATGCTGGACAAAAATCCGTAACCGGAGGACAGAACTCTTCCAACTCCATTATCCGGAAAACAAAAGAAATCATTAACGGCAGGAAAGTTCTTTCGGATACCAATAACTCTACTGAAGATTTTATAACGATCAAAGCCGAACCGCGGGCTTTTGCTAATTAATTACATCTATAAAATGAAATCCAACATATACATCTATATTCTTTCCTTTGGATTTGTCTTCCTCCCCTATTTCTGTAAAGCACAGCAGCATACATCAGAAATAGATACGGTACAGCAAACCTTACGTTATTTCTCCATTGAGAGTCCTATGTGGCTCCAGGAAATGACGACTCCCCGCTTCACAAAACTTGCCATACAGTATGCCGGAGAACAGGGATCCTATCGGACTGCGCAGGACGCACAAAAAGCAAGAAATATAAACTTTGACAGTGAGGGAACTATCACTTTACAGGATGTACGTCTGTGGGGAAGGTTTGCCTATTCCAATATAGCAGAAGACAGTACCCGGTTTGGGCATCAGACGCGCCGCAATCTTTCTGCTCCTTTATATTTTGCATCTTACGGTTTTAACCATTACGAACGTACCCTCTATACTATTCAGGCCAGAGGCCAGCGTTATTGGTCTGATCGCAAATTCTCCGTATTCGGGGGCTTGGATTATAACGTTGGTGATCATTTCAGCAACAATGATCCACGTGGAAGCATCGATGAAATCCGTCTCGATGCAAGCCTGGGCGGAAGTATCCGGATAGCTAAAGGTTTGGATGCAGGAACAGAAGCCTTATACGGTTACGGACAGGAAAATGTGGAAGTAGCTTTTAAGAACGAAAATTATAACTCAAGTCCTGTTAAATCTCCATATCTCAACTATATCGTCAAAGGGTACGGCTGGCAGGTAAGAGATTACCTGACCAATATGTTCTACCAGAATGATTACCATCATATCGGAGCGAATGCCTATCTCTCCGCACAGACTGCAGCTGGAAAATTTTACGCTAAAAGTGGATACAGATACGACCAGCAGAAGTACAGACAGGTATTGCGAAGTGAACAGCGCACTAATGAGCTGAATAATTATAAACTATACACCTGGTCTAACCAACTCATGTGGTTCCTCGCAAAAGATAACCGCTCATACAGGTTCACACTCCATACTAAAATCACAGATGGTAAAGACTTTGATGTTCAGAATAACATCAATAATTATATATACAGAAGTGAGGATTATACGGCTTCAATGGCTTATAGCATTAGAGGTAAAAAATGGAATCAATACTATGAGCTGACATCAGGATGGAATGCGGAGAAACGTCATGACGGCGGCTCCGGAACGCTTTTGGATTATGGTATTTTCAGCTCTTCTGCTTCCGCAAACTACGCGTACAAACTAGCGGAAAACCAAAGTATAGAACTTGGCCTCACAGGACTATTAAGCCGGCCTACCAGGACAGTATGGGAACTTCCTGAGATCAATGAGAATGTATTCCACGAGTATGTTTTTTACCATGATATCCTTTTCAGAAGTGCCGAAACATGGGGTGGTAGAGCAAGAATAGCCTACAAACATCCTATTTACAAACATTATACAGGTCGTTTGTCATTGGAGGGAGGAATGCGTAAAGCCTCGCATTTTAAAACCATCGACAGAGCAAGTTTATCTATTCCCGGGAACAGAAGAACTGATTTTAAAATAAAAATGGAACTGATTTTCTAATAGACAAAAAAGAGTGAGAAGATACATTACTATTGCTGTTATATTAACAATACCGCTTCTGATAGCGGCATTCGATATACAATATCAACAAAAGGATTACAGTATTGCTGAATTACGGCAACTGTACAGCAGCGGTGATATGACCCGGTGGCCACAGCCTCATATTGACGAGTCTGTCCGGACAGATTTTAAAGATATAGGTGTTTTGCCAAAGATGGTCTATCCCGAACAGAATCCTTACACTAAGGCCAAAGAAACATTGGGAAAGAAACTATTCTTCGACCCCAGAATGTCTGCTTCTATGCAGATCTCCTGCGCCAATTGTCATGAGCCGCAATTAGGATTCGGAGATGGTAAAAGTCTTGCAAACGGCCACGGGAGAAGAATAGGAAAGCGCAATGCCATGACGCTATACAATGTCGGATATTACACTAGTTTTATGTGGGATGGCCGTGCAAAATCGTTGGAAGATCAGGTATTGCTCCCGACTCAGGATCATGTGGAAATGAACACCTCTTTGGAGATCCTGATCAAAAATTTAAAAAATATCAAAGGATATTACCCCCTTTTCAGGGACGCTTTTGGTGACGATCAGATCACACTGGATCGGGTACAGATGGCACTGGCTACTTTTGAGCGAAGTATAGTGAGTTATCCGAGCCGTTTTGACCGCTTCGTATCCGGAGACAGTACGGCTCTGAATGATGCGCAACTGAAAGGACTTCACTTATTCCGGACGAAAGCCCGCTGTATAAATTGTCACAACACACCGCTGTTCTCGGATAATAAATTTCACAATGACGGACAGACATTGTATGGAACTAAACAAGAGGATTTCGGGCACTACCATATCAGCGGAAAACAGGAAGATATTGGTGCTTTCCGGACACCATCTTTGCGGGAAACGAATCTGACAGGTCCATGGATGCACCACGGTAACTTCCCGACCTTAAGGGATGTCGTAGAGTTGTATAATCTTGGTAATCCTGCTCCTATACAACGCAGAGTAGTCGTAGACGAAAAAACACGCCCAATCCATTCTCCTTTATTAAAAAAACTCAACCTTACAAAAGGAGAGGTAGATGAACTGATTGCCTTTTTACAAGCCATCAGCTCCTCTACACAGCGAAGAGTAACCATACCGGAACTTCCGGAATAATGGAAACATTGTCTTTACAATCCCTCTAAAAAAGATAGCCCCAGAACGTTGTTCAGGGGCTATCTTTTTTATTATAAGAAAATTTATCTCTGATAGTATGGACACGCATCAAACACTTGTCCCGATTAAAAATTTCTAAAAAATTGGTTTTCCGTATTTGTCAACACATATAATATGTCGACAACAACCCTAACAGATAATCTTAATATCCGAAGATCTCTTCTAGAGTCAGTTTCTTAACTTCTCCCAATTTCTTTAGATCTTCATCCTTCATACTATCTTCCTGAGCCACTATACAATACACATATGGTTTATGACTCATTTCTTTAGCATGGAAAGCTTTCAGATCCGAATAATTCAGTAAAGGAGCTTTTTCATAAATAGCTTTACGGATATCTGTTGTATTACCCAGGCGCTGAGCAGAAAGGTAACTCATCAGAATACCGGAATTGGTAATGCGATCACTTGCCAGAGATTTCGTCAGACTGACTTTCGCAATTTCCAATGCTTTGGAAGACTCCGGAAGATCATTAAGCAATTCATTCATTCCGATTACAGCTTCATTAAATTTATCAGCTTGTGTACCTACGTAAGCACCCACCATATAATGATTTTCCTTTTTGTAAGGTTGTCCATAATAGGCGTAAGTGGAATAAGCCAATGCTTTCGATTCACGGATCGTCTGGAAGACAATACTACCCATACCGCCACCAAAATAGTTATTAAATAATGCTACAGTCGGTGATAATGCACTGTTGTACAGTTCCGAACTTCTGTGCCAGAATACTTCGGCTTGTTTCATATTGAAATTTGCAAACAGTACCTGATTACGGTCAGTTGGCAGCTCTGTAAATTTGGTTCCTTCCTGCACTTCTGTATATGCTCTGCGGTCCACTTTCAGCGGTTTCAATTCAGCCACCAGACTTGTTGAAGGTTTAGGTCCGAAATACAGAATAGTGTGTCTCATGTTTGCAAAATCATGCAGCAGGCGAACCAGTTCTTCCGCTTTAACAGCATCCAGTTCAGCATCCGTAAAAGTATAGTTAAACGGATTTTTAGCGCCGTATTTAGCGTACGATTTCAGCCCTTCCATAATCGCTCCCTTATTCTCCTTCGCATTAATACGGGATTTCTTTAATCTTGCTATATAAGAATCAAAAGCAGCCTGATCAACGACACAATTTTTCACAAGATCCTGAATCAGAGATACTGTCTTATCAAAATTTGTATTCAATCCGGATATAGAAATATTCGTTTCTTCATTTCCGGAAGACACCGAAAAGCTGGATGCCAACTTGTAGAATTCTTTACTAAAGTCTTCACTGCTTCTGTCTTTCGTGCCCAGAAACTCCAGATAACCAGCAGCAAGAGAGAGGAGTTTATTATTCCATTTCCCTATTTTATACTGATAAGTAAGGCTGAACAACTCATTGTCTTTATTCTGAACTGCTAATACTTCCGTATCAAATAACTTTGCTTTCTGCACATCTTTACTGTAATCCAACCATACAGGCTGAATAGCATTCTCCGGCATCATATCCACTTTTTTCAAAAAATCGGATTGATCTTCTCTGTTTACGGAGACAGGCGTAATTGCAGGTTTCACGACTTTCACTACTTTGTCATCCACACCCTGACGTTTGTAAACGGCAACATAGTTCTGGTCATTCAAATACTTGTTAGCGAAGTCTACAATATCTTTTTTAGTAATCTTCGATAAATTATCCAGATAGCTTACCTCAGAAGTCCAGTCTACATCAGTTACGAAAGCATCCACCAACTCCTCTGCCCGTGCAGTATAATTGTCATTTTGGGATATCTGAGACTTCTTCGCATTGTTGATAATAGAAGTAATCAGATCATCTGAAAAATCACCTTTCTTTAATTTCGTCAATTCCGCCAACACCAGTTGCTTTACATCATCCAGAGACTGGCCCTGAGCAGGATTTGCCTGCAGGATCAACATGGAATAATCCTTCAGGGAATACACAAAAGCTCCGGCTCCCAATAGTTTTTGGGATTTGACAAGGTCTAAGTCGATCAGACCTGCAGAACCGTTTGCCAGAATATCGCCCATCAGATTTAACATCTGCGCATCTTTAGTGGCTGCTCCCGGGAAACGAAAACCCAGCCACAGGAATTCTGCATTTGGCCCCTTCACTTCGCGGATAATCGGCTGTGTAATTGGTTTCTCAGGCGCAAATGTATAAGCCGGCACCTTCTTAGGCTGCATATATCCAAATGTAGCATCTATTTTTTTGACAATATCTGTAGGGTTAAAATCACCAGACATAATCACACCCATGTTATTCGGAACGTAGTAAGTATCGAAATATTCACGTATTGCTGTCAGGGAAGGATTTTTCAGGTGTTCGACTGTACCGATAACGGTCTGCTTGCCATAGTTATTATTGGCAAACATCGCTTCAAACATGGCCTCCATAGTTTTGCGGCCATCGTTGTCAAGCCCTATATTTTTTTCTTCATATACAGCTTCCAGTTCGGTGTGAAAAAGCCGGAATACAGGATTTCGGAATCGTTCTCCCTGCACCGCCAGAAATTTGTCTACGACATTATTCGGAATATCTTCCACGTATACCGTTTGTTCAAATGAAGTGTATGCATTCGTACCGTCAGCCCCCATCCCACTCATCATCTTATCGTATTCATTGGCTATCGCAAACTTTGCAGCTTCTCCTGATACCTGATCAATCTCTTTGTAAATTTCTTTACGTTGGGTTTCATCTGTTGTAGAATTATATTTTTCATACAGCGCACTGATTTTATCCAGCAGTGGTTTTTCCTGAGCCCAATCCTTAGATCCGTACTTATCCGTACCTTTGAAAAGAAGATGTTCCAGATAATGCGCCAATCCGGTATGATCCTTAGGATCTGTTTTGCTTCCGGCTTTCGTAACGACATAGGTTTGTATACGAGGCACTTTCTTACTTGGACTCAGTATAACGGTCAACCCGTTTTTTAAGGTATAAAAACGGGACTGTGTAGGATCGTTTGTTACATAACGGTATTTGTATCCACCTTCTGTATTTTCCTTCCACTGATATTTTTGTGATTGTGCAAAGCCAGCACTGCCGGACAGAGCAACAAACACAACTAGTGTAATTGATTTTAAGGTTTTTATCATGGTTCCTTATTTATTAGTTTGGTCGACACAATAGTTACTTAATGGCTATTTTAAATGCAATTTCTTCCGGAGGAAGACACTGCTTATCATCGCATACCATAAATTCGACCGTACCTTGTACGACAGGTGATTTTGTATTGAGTTTGATTTTCTGTTGAAAAACAACTTCATTTTCAAAATAACTGACAGTCATTTTAAAAGTGTCTTCAAATTTTGCTATTGCCTTTGGTTCAAGTGTCTTTCCGATCAAACTGTATTCTTTGCCTGGCTTGAAAGTAAATTTAGTCTTCACAGGACCTCCCTCGGCCATATTCTGAGAGTAGATATGCCAGCCTTTATCAATTTGGGCTTTCATATACAGCATAGCTTCTTTGTCATTGATTTTTTTGGCAGCATAAGTCCATTTTACAGGATTCAGAATCTGTGCCTCAGCCACTCCTCCCAAAAAGAGAATAGCCAACAAAGTGAAAAATACGTGTTTCATCTTGATTTGTTATTAATGTTAATGTGAGACTTTTGCCGGGTAGGCGTCAAAGTGAGTTTATAATTATTATCAAATATTAAAGCACTAAATTAAAGCAAAGACCTTAATACTCAATAGGATTACAAAATTTCCGTAAAATTTATTGAAATAATGCTTTTTTCAATAAATTTTACAGGCAAAAGCCAGATAAAACACTGTACACCAGTAAATCTTAAATAAACAACAAGCTCCTGCGAAATACAGGAGCTTGTTGTTACCTTCAATTAGATAGCTTTACATTTTTCAGCTAACCATACTTTTTCCTCTTCAGTCAGTCTTGGAGAGACCTGAGCATATACCCATTGGTTATATTGATTCAACCAGTCTACATGCGATTGATCCAGCAAAGATTTTTCGATGAGATCAGTAGCGATATAACAGATGGTTAACGTCTCAAAATTCAGAAAATCTCCAAATTCACTGGACTCCAAACTCTTAGTAAGCACCAGATTTTCTATTCGTATGCCGTGTTTCCCTACTCTGTACAATCCGGGCTCGATAGAAGTAATGGTTCCCGGATCTACTGCTACATCAATATTAGAAGGGTTGAAAGTATGAGGCCCTTCGTGTACATTTAAGAAAAATCCGACCCCATGTCCTGTTCCGTGACCATAATTACGCAACGTTTGCCAGATCGGGCGACGTGTAATCGCATCGATCTGATATCCACGGGTACCAACGGGGAATATGGCTTGTGAACCTTCGATTGTCCCTTTCAATACAATTGTATAATCCTCTTTCTCTTCCTGCGTAATATGTCCCAGAGAGATTACCCGAGTTATATCCGTAGTACCTGTTTTGTATTGACCACCCGAGTCTACAAGTAAAAGCCCTCTTGACTCCAACCTCGAACTGCTTTTTTCCGTTGCGGAATAATGAGGAAGAGCACCATGTTCCAGATATCCGGCTATGGTATTGAAACTCACATCTACAAATCCTTCCTGAGCTTCTCTGAAACCTCTCAGCTTATCTGCAATCGAAAGTTCGGTCAGTGTTCCCGAAGCAACATTCTCTTCTACCCATTTAAAGAATTTTGTCATCGCAACACCGTCATTGATCATGGTCTGGCGGGTATGTACTATTTCCGTATTATTCTTGATCGCTTTGAGAGACGTTGATGGATTCAGTTTTTCGATAATCTTAACCGTATCCGGAATACGATCATAGATTGCAAAACAAGTACGCTTAGGATCAATAAGAATAGTCGTATCTGCCAGAGAATCTATGGCGCTGAATATTTCTTCGTATGGGTTAACTTCAACACCTGACTGTGCCAGAGAAGAGACTGCGTCTTCATTCAGTTTAGATGGTTCAATAAATAAGGTCGCCTTTGAGGCTGATATCAGCGCAAATCCAAGTACTACCGGATTACAAGGCACGTCCTGACCCCGGACATTAAACAGCCATGCCAGATCATCAAGCGAAGAAACCAGATGATATTCAGCTCTGTTTTTCTGCAATACCTTACGTACTTCTTCCAGCTTGGATGCAGTAGACTGCCCGGTGATCCCTTCATCAAGCAAGTAAGCCGGAGCCAGCGGCAAAGAAGGACGATCAGCCCAAAGTGGAGACAGCAAATCGGCATGACCATTCACATGGATTCCTACAGGCGTCAAGGTCTGTTGTACAGCCTGAGCGACCTGCAGAGAGGCCAGATTACCATCAAACGCAACAGTATCCCCGACCATAAGCTTATCAGCCATCCAATCGGCATACTCCGCACTACCTTGTACCTTTAATTTAACAAGTTCAAATCCAGTACCTGACAATTGTTCATTGGCCTGTACAAAATAACGGGAGTCAGTCCACAACCCAGCAAAATCCTGAGTAATCGCTAATGTACCTGCAGAACCGGTAAAACCCGATACCCAGGCGATGCATTTATATCTTTCCGGTAAATATTCGCTGATATGCGGATCAGAAGAAGGAATAATGTAGCCATCAATTCCCTGCTCTTTCATTAGTCCACGGATTGCAGCCAATTTTTCTAGATGATTCATGGTATGTATATTTTAAGGAGGCAAGTTAGGCAATTCAACAATAACTCACGAAACGGGTAATCAAGTTTTGACAATTTAAAAACGAATGAAAATCATACCCATCAATTTTCAATATGCTATATTTGTCTTACATTCTATTGATTTATGAAGAGACTATTTTTTCAAACACTACTACTGACACTCTGTGCAAATACATTCATGATCAATATTTTTGCACAGGATTCGAAGGCAATTCAACAGGCTTACAGCAATTTTGAACAGCAAGCCAATCTCAAATATGGCATAGCATCATTAACGGTACTAGATTCCAAAACAGGAAATGTGCTCTTTTCCAAAAATGGTCAGACCGGACTTCCTACAGCTTCCACGCTCAAAGTCATTACCTCAGCTACTGCTTTAGATCTTTTGGGTCCAAATTTTACCTTTAAAACAAAGCTGTATTATACAGGTGAGATTGACAGCCTGGGCACTTTAAAAGGAAATATAATTATTGAAGGTGGAGGCGATCCTACTCTGGCCAGTTCGAGGTTTGAAGGAATGAACGAAGAGACCTTATTGAATAAATGGGTCTACGCCATCCAGAATGCAGGGATCAAATGCGTAGAAGGAAGTATTATCGGTGATGACCGCTTTTTCAATGGCAATACCGTTCCGGGAGGATGGATATGGACAGACATCGGCAATTACTATGGAGCAGGGGTTTCCGGACTCAACTGGCGAGAGAACAGTATTGGTGTGCAATTTAAAGCGGGAAATACAGCAGGCTCAAAGGCAACACTAACCGCGATGACTGTAGACTCCTCTTACCTGGACATTCACAATGAAACATTAACAGGTGTGAAGGGATCCGGAGATAATGTATATGCCTATTCTGCCCCGTATTCAACCCGGATTTATATCAGAGGAACATATGGTCTGGATCTTAAAAAAACAATCGAAATTGCAGTTCCCGATCCGGCATTCGATGCTGCTTTTCAACTGCAAAAATCTTTGCGAAGAGCCGGCATATTGACAGAAAACGAACCTCTAACCGGCAAACAACTGACAGAAAGAGGCGAAACTATAGCGAAAGACAGAAAAGAACTGGATGTGCACGAATCTCCGAAGATGCAGGATATTGTATACTGGTTCAACCAGAAAAGTATCAATCTCTACGGGGAGACATTATTGAAGACGATCGGTATGTACAGCGGGCAAAAGATCGAAACAGCAGATGCGGCTGATATGGTGAAAAAATTCTGGAAGGCAAAACTGAATATCCCGGAAGGCGAACTTAACATCGTTGACGGTTCGGGTCTGTCTCCGCAAAACAGAGTGACCTCTCTCGCAATGGCAAAAATAATGAACTACGCCCGATCACGTAACTGGTATAATATTTTCTACAAGAGTCTGCCCACATACAATGAGATGAAGATGAAAAGCGGAACTATAGGAGGCGTACTGGGCTATACCGGATATCAGACTTCTAAGGCAGGTCAGGAATATACTTTTACCTTATTAGTCAATAACTACGAGGGGACGGGATCTGCTATGCGCAAGTCTATGTTCGGCTTACTCGACATCCTGAAGTAAAAAATTCGTTCAAATGCCAGATTTTTTGAAGTTTAATACCTTAAAAATATTGTTCTCCGAAAAAGAAGATTACATTTGTAGCCTTAAATAAGTAAATAACTGAAATAAGTATAGTGTATAATGAGTAAAATTAATCGCAAGCAGGAAGCCTTAAACTACCATTCAAAAGGACGTCCGGGCAAGATCGAGGTAGTGCCTACAAAACCTACTAATTCACAGAGAGACCTATCATTAGCATATTCTCCGGGTGTAGCTGAGCCATGTCTGGCTATCGCTGCTAACAAAGAAGATGCGTATAAATATACAGCAAAAGGAAACCTTGTTGCGGTTATCAGCAATGGTACTGCAGTATTAGGTCTGGGAGACATCGGAGCACAAGCCGGAAAACCAGTAATGGAAGGTAAAGGACTGTTGTTCAAGATATTTGCTGACATTGATGTTTTTGACATCGAGCTGGACACCAAAAATGTAGATGAGTTTGTCAATATCGTAAAAGCACTGGAACCTACTTTCGGAGGTATCAATCTGGAAGATATCAAAGCACCTGAATGTTTTGAGATCGAAAGACGCCTGAAAGCAGAAATGTCAATTCCTGTTATGCATGATGATCAACACGGTACAGCCATCATTTCAGGTGCAGCTCTGATCAATGCTTGTGAATTACAGCATAAAGATATTTCAGAAGTAAAAATCGTGGTTAACGGAGCCGGAGCAGCAGCTATCTCTTGTACAGGTATGTATATGTCTGTAGGGGCTAAGAAAGAGAACATCGTGATGCTGGACAGTAAAGGTGTAATCCGCAGCGATCGTGAAAATCTGGATAAAATGAAAGCAGAATTTGCTACAGACCGTGATATCCATACATTAGCAGATGCATTAAAAGATGCGGATGTATTTATCGGTCTTTCTGCAGCAGATGTGATGACAGAAGAAATGCTGTTATCCATGGCAGATAAACCGATCGTATTGGCAATGGCTAACCCGAATCCGGAAATCGCATATGATCTGGCTGTAGCGACACGCTCAGATATTATCATGGGTACAGGCCGTTCGGATTATCCTAATCAGGTAAACAATGTACTTGGATTCCCTTATATCTTCCGTGGCGCACTGGACGTAAGAGCAACAGGCATCAATGAAGCAATGAAAATTGCCGCTGTAAAAGCGATTGCTGATCTGGCAAAACAGTCTGTTCCGGAAGCAGTAAACCAGGCGTACAATGCTAATAATTTGAAATTTGGTATAGACTATATCATTCCAAAACCAAACGATCCGAGATTGATTACAGAAGTTTCGGTAGCTGTGGCAAAAGCAGCAATCGAATCAGGTGTAGCCCGTTTGCCAATCACCGACTGGGATAAATATAAAGAAGATTTGCGTCAGCGCATGGGTAAAGATGACCGCATTATGCGCGATCTGACCATGGTGGCCAAACGTGATGCTAAACGCGTTGTATTTGCTGAAGCAGATAATTACAAAATTCTTCGTGCAGCACAGATCGTCAAAGAAGAAGGTATTGCAATTCCGATCTTATTAGGTAAAAAAGCAAAAATCAACAAATTGATTGATGATTATGCATTGGAACTGGAAGGTGTGGAAATCATAGACCCTGTAGAAGAAATCGAATCGGAGCGTTATCAGAAATTTGCGGATCACCTGTATAAGAAAAGACAACGTCGCGGTCTTTCCAGACTGGATGCTGAAAAAATGTTACTGGATCGCAATTACTTCGGAGCAAGTCTGGTCGAATTTGGAGAAGCAGATACGCTTATCTCGGGTATGACTAAGAATTATGCGAAGACCATCAGACCTGCTCTTCATGTTATTGGTGCACAGCCTGGCAGCAAGATCGCAGGGATGTATATGATGCTGACTGAAAAAGGACCTGTTTTCTTCGGAGATACGACTGTAAATGTAGATCCTTGTGCGGAAGAATTAGTGGATATCACGGTATTACTGGACAAAGCTATCCGTAAGATGGGTATTGAGCCACGTATCGCATTATTATCATACTCTAACTTTGGGTCTAACGATGGCAAAACGCCTCAGAAAGTTCGTAAAGCAGCACAGTTACTTCACGACCAATATCCGTCCATCATCGTAGATGGTGACTTACAGGCCAACTTTGCTATGAATCCGGAAATGCTCACAGCAAATTTCCCGTTCAGCAATTTAAACGGTCATGCAGCTAATACCTTGGTTTTCCCTAATCTGGAATCCGGAAACATCGCTTACAAACTGCTTCAGGAGATTGGAAATGCAGAAGCGGTCGGTCCTATTTTATTAGGAATGAACAAACCAGTACATGTATTACAACTGGACAGTTCTGTCCGTGAGATTGTTAATATGGTGACTATTGCTGTAGTAGATGTACAGTCTTACCAGAAAGGCAGACAATAATATAACAGATGGAGACTGCCTGCTGTGAGGATTTACAAATGGCAGGCAGACTCCATTCCTTTTGAATATGGAAGATTAAAAACATACCTTTAGGTTTTTACTTTTGAATCTTACTTGAATATGTACGAATATTTTAACGGTAAATTAGTTTTTAAAGCCCCTACCCATGTCGTTTTGGACGTAAACGGGATCGGCTACTATATCCATATTTCACTCAACACCTTTTCACTGATCAAAGATCAGGAAAACTGTAAATTATTTATTTCATTCCAGGTACGTGAAGATTCGCAGACCCTTTTTGGTTTTGCAACCGAAGGCGAACGCCAGCTTTTCGAACATCTTATATCCGTATCCGGGATCGGTCCCAATACAGGCCGTATGATCCTCTCCTCTATTACCCCCGAAGAAATTCAGTCTGCCATTATCAACGGACAGGTAGCAGTGATCCAGAAAATAAAAGGAATCGGTCCCAAAACAGCACAACGCCTCATTCTGGAATTACAGGATAAACTCAAAAAACAAGGCCCGGACGCACTTATCTCCCCTGTGATAAGTAAACAATCCGTTCCGGAAGAAGCACTCAGCGCACTCGTTATGCTGGGATTTGTTAAAAACCAGGCAGAGAAGGTTTTAAACACCATTATTAATACTGAACCTGACTTATCCGTCGAGCAACTTATAAAACTTGCCTTAAAGCGTTTGTAGAGCTATCTCTACACTTAATTAAACCCACATACCTATTATTCATTATGTTTCTCATAACTAAGAATATAATGGTTGTTTTGTTATACAAAATAGTTGATATTTGCATAATAGTTATATAACGAAATCAATTAATCTGTTGTGAAAAATTTAACGGCTGCCATTTGAAGACAAACATTTACGCTTTAATCTTTGCTATTTCCCTGATTTTTTTATGCGGGCAAACAAATGGGCAAACCATTCGTCCTGCGCAAAAAGAGCAGGATTCTACTGCTATTCCTTACCGTTTTAAGGACCATCCGTTTTTGAATATTCATAAACAATACAATCCGTTTTCTCTGGAGCATCCCAACAATATCAAAAGGGAAATTATTTATGACACCAAGTCAGGCCAGTATATCATCAAGGAAAATCTGGGAGCCAAACAATATCGTCCCCCACTTTATCTGACATTGCCTGAATTTCGTGATTATGAAGCCAAGCGATCACAGAAAAATTATTGGGAAGAGTTAGCCGATAAGAATCTTGCAGAAGAACGCCGCCGCCGTCTGTTTCCGGTTATCGAAATCGAAAGTCCGGCTTTTGAACGTATTTTCGGAGGAAACAAAATCGATCTTATCCCACGTGGAAGCGCAGATATTACCCTGATGGGGCAATATAATAACAATGCGAATCCCATGTTTGATGAGACAAGACGCAAACAGTGGGGATTTGATTTTGACCAGCAGATCAATATGAACCTTACAGGTCATATCGGTACACGCGTAAAGATCAATGCCAACTTTAACTCAACAGCACAGTTCGACTTTGAAAATCAGATTCGTTTTGACTATGTTGCTAAAGACGATGATATCTTACGCCGGCTGGAAATTGGTAACGTCTCCATGCCCTTGAATTCGACATTGATTCAGGGGGTACAATCCTTATTCGGGGTCAAGGCACAGCTTCAGTTCGGACGCCTCAACTTCACCGGATTACTCTCACAGCAACGTTCCAGACAAAAAGAGATAACCATTACAAACGGTGCACAGGAAAGCGAATATACTTTACAGGCTGACAACTACGAAGCCAATCAGCACTATTTCTTGTCGCAATATTTCAGAGAAAACTATAACCGTACACTGGCGCTTGCTCCTATTATCAATACCAACATCAATATATCACAGGTAGAGGTATGGTTAAGCAACCGTTCCAATTCCTATGAAGATGCCCGTGATGTCATGGCCCTGATGGATTTAGGAGAATATCAACCCTATAACAATCTCATCAGCCCCGGAAGTTCCAGACTTCCCTCCACTGGTATTCCTAATGAAAACAATGCAACCGTATCCAACAACCTGTTGTCTCTTTTAGGCGATAACGGACGTCAATCTAATGGTACATTTGTACAGAGTTTCTTTGCCGGCTCGGGAGCGAACGACAACTATGCCAAGATGACTTACGCCCGTAAGCTGATTGAGAACCGAGACTTTACTATAGACAGAAAACTCGGATACATTTCCTTAAATCTTCCGCTTAATGCCGATCAGGTGCTCTCCGTAGCTTACCGCTATACGGCTAATGGCAGAGAGTATCAGGTGGGTGAATTCAGTACAGATATTCCGGTGACGCCTTCCGATCCCAAGATGCTGTATACAAAACTATTAAAGAATGAGACCTTAAAACCCAAACTGCCTATATGGGATCTGATGATGAAAAACATCTATGCTCTGGGTGCTTACAATGTCTCCAATTCCAACTTTATTCTGCAGATCTACCGTACAGAAGACGAAACCGGAACAGAGCGACCGGCTATATATGAAGGTCAGCGAACCGCTGAAAAAACATGGCTGGAACTGACAGGCCTTGACCGCCTCAATCAGCAGCAGGCACAATCTCCTGACGGATACTTTGATTATCTGGAAAACATTACCATTGAACCTAAAAAAGGAAAACTGATATTTCCGGTGGTCGAACCTTTCGGCAGAGACCTGGCCAGTCAGTTTATTACCGGATCTGAACAAGCCCTGATTGATAAATATACATATCCGGAATTATACGATTCCACCAAGGTCATAGCTCAACAGCAATTCCCGAATAAAAACAGGTACCGTATAAAAGGCAGATACAATTCAGCAATGGGTACCGAATACCAGATCGGAGCCTATAATATTACAAGAGGATCCATTCAGGTCATGGCCGGCGGAGCTCTTCTGCAGGAAGGTGTAGACTATACGATCGATTATGAGATTGGGCGTCTGCGTATTCTGAATGAAGCACTGATGCTTTCGGGTCAACCCATACGGGTGACGGTGGAAGATGATGCCATGTTCAATCTGCAGCAGAAGACACTGATGGGCGGACGGTTTGATTATCTCGTGAATGACCAGCTTCAGGTAGGTGCCACGATTATGAATCTGACGGAAAAACCTTTGACAGAAAAAGTGAATATCGGTGAAGAGCCAATGTCCAACACCATGTTGGGAGCCGATCTGACCTATAATGCACCTTCAAGATGGCTGACCCGAATGGTGGATAAACTCCCATTCCTGAGTACCAAAGAGGAATCAAACATCTCCTTCTACGGGGAATTTGCAAAATTGATACCCGGACATCCGAAAGGGCTTGATACCCAAAACGGAACAACAGGAACTACTTATATAGATGATTTTGAAAACAGTGTATCTTACATTGATCTCAAAAACCAATATAGCTGGCAAATATCCGGAACTCCACGCCTGTTTACAGAATCTAATCTCAGTGATGACCTCCGTTACGGATACAATCGTGCATTACTGGCCGTGTATAATATTGACCCTATTTTTTACCGTAATAATAGTCTGACTCCAACCAATATTACAACGGCAGAACTCAGCGACCACCGTGTACGTGAAGTTGGAGAAAAAGAGGTCTTTCCAAATAAAGATACACGCTCCGGTCAGAATGACTGGTTACAGACTCTGGATTTTGCCTATTATCCTAATCTGAGAGGTCCGTATAACTATACAACTTCAGGGGTAAATGCTGACGGAACATTAGCCAATCCGAAAAGCCGTTGGGGAGGCATGTTCAGAAAGATTGATAATACCGATTTCGAAGCACAGAATATTGAATTCTTGGAAATGTGGATGATGGATCCTGTTCTGACAAACCCGAATAAAGATGGGGGTGACATTTACTTTAACTTAGGAAATATTTCAGAAGATATTCTAAAAGATGGCCGCAAGTCCCTTGAGAATGCGTTATCTCCGGTAGGAGATCTGTCACAGGTAGATCAGACCAACTGGGGACGTGTTACGAAAAATCAGCCGGTTATTCAGGCATTCGACAGCGATAATGAAAGTCGTGAACGTCAGGATGTGGGTCTGGATGGACTGAGTGATGCGGACGAGTCTTCCTTCCATGGCAGTTTCTTATCTCAGCTTCAGGGGGTATTAAATCCTGCTGCTTTAGCGGAGATACAGAATGACCCTTCCAGTGACAACTATATGTACTTCCGCAGCCAGCAAATGGATCAGCAATCGGCAGGTATATTGAAAAGATATCAACGCTACAACGGTGTAGACGGTAACTCCAAAACAAATGAACAGTCACAACGTGACTTTGGCGTGCCTACCTCTGCCAGTACATTACTTCCTGATGGCGAAGATGTAAACCGTGACAACAATATGAATGAGATCGACGAATACTACCAGTACCGTATCTCTATCAGACAACAGGATATGATCGTAGGACAAAATCATATCGTAGATGAACAGACGACAAAAGTAACTCTGGCGAATGGCCAGCAGCAGGATATCAAATGGTATAAATTCCGTATACCCTTGACACAATATGAAAGCAAATTCGGAGATGTACAGGATTTCAAATCAATCCGTTTCATCCGTACTTTCATGACCAATTTTACAGATACCGCGATAGTACGTCTTGCTAAACTACAGTTTGTAAAAGGAGAATGGAGAAGATACAATCCTGAGAATAATCCTTCCAAAGTCATCAGCGATTATTCCATGGGTGTCGTTGCTTCTGATAATTCTATTTTTGATGTGGCGAATATCAATGTCGAAGAAAACGGGAAAAGAGATCCTATTCCTTATATACAGCCTCCGGGAATCAACAGACAAGTCGACTGGAGTAACAATAACTATAATGTAAGATTGAATGAACAGGCACTTAGTTTAGACGTCATCAATCTACGTGACGGATACGGGCGCGGGACATTCAAGACAACTTCTCATGACTTCAGACCATATGGCCGTATTGAGATGTTTATTCATGCGGAAGGAATGAACCTCAAGAATGGAGATGCACGCGCGTTTCTGCGGGTAGGTACTGATGATAAATACAACTATTACGAATACGACATGCCTTTAGCGGTCACTCCATACGGTGCGACCTCTCCGGATCTGATCTGGCCAAATGAAAACCGGATGAACATTCAGATTCGTTTATTTCAGGATGCCAAGATGGCGCGCAGCAAAGCTACGCTAAACGGTCAGCCATGGCCGCTGGATGTTCCATTTGAATATATGGATGGCAACAATCGTATTGTCGTATTGGGAGCTCCGGACATCAGTAAAGTCCGCTATTATATGATGGGGGTACGAAATCCTCTAAAAGGCAGCTCGACCAGTAACTCCGCCGATGATGGAAGCAACATTACAGGATCATTCTGGTTTAATGAACTTCGTCTAACAGACTTTGATGATAAAGGAGGCTGGGCGGCAACAGCCCGCCTGAATCTGAAACTTGCAGATTTTGCAAACGTTTCTGTATCGGGAACTAAATCTACAATTGGATTCGGATTCCTATCTCAAAGAATGAATGAACGCCGCCGTTCTGAGGATATGTACTTTGACATTATGTCTAATGCGGAACTGGGAAAATTCTTCCCAAGAAATTACGGCCTTGTCATTCCGTTTTATTTCAGTTATTCTAAACAGACATCTACTCCGGAATACAATCCGTTGAATCCGGATATAGAACTGAACTCTGCATTAGCAACTATGTCTCGTAATCAGCAGGATTCATTAATGAGGTTGGTACAGGACTATACAACACGTAAAAGTTTCAGTCTGACCAATGTCCGCAAGATCAGAACCAACAACGAAAAGCCGATCAGACCATGGGACATTGAGAACTTCAGTGCGACATATGCTTACTCCGCATACAATCACAGAGATTTCTCCGTAGCCTCTTCCATTCAGCGCAACTATCGTGCAGCATTAGATTACAATTACAGTAACCCTTCTGTTAAGTTTATAGAACCGTTTAAAAATGTAATTAAATCTGATCACCTCAAACTGATCAGAGACATCAATTTCAACCTTGTTCCCTCATTGATTAATTTCAGAATAGATGTGAACCGGGTGTATAGTGAAAATACAATCCGGGATAATACCTCCGATAATGTGTTGCCGACATTGTATAATAAAAACTTCAACATGAGCCGTATTTATGGCATCAGCTGGGACCTGAGTAAATCCCTCCGTCTGGATTTCAATGCGACTAACTATTCCATTATTGATGAACCGGATGGTCGCTTGAACGGAATAAAACGGGATACCATGTGGAACAACTTCTGGAAAATGGGCAGAACCACCGATTATAATCACATGTTGAATATCGCCTACACTTTGCCAGTTTCCAAACTACCTTACATGGATTGGGTAAATGTAATAACCCGGTACGGAGCACAGTTTACATGGCAAAGTGAACCTCTGTTATCATTGCGCAATCCGGATATAAACGTAGGAAACAGTATACAGAATAACCGGACAATACAGATCAATCCATCATTGAATATGGTTGGGCTCTATAATAAATTTGGCTTTATCAGACGTAATTCCGGACGGAATGCAAAAGGTTCGAAAGCCTTCTTTATTCAACTGTTGACCTCCATACGCAAAATTGACGGAGCCTACACTAAAATCGAGGGAACGTATTTGCCGGGCTATCTTCCGAAGACAAAAGCTTTTGGTTATGATTTTGAAGCCAACGCTCCGGGTTGGGGATTCCTGTTCGGTAGCCAAAGTGATATCCTTCAAAAAGCGATCAATAATAACTGGCTGTCAACCGACTCTCTGCAGACACAGCTGTTTACACGTTCTTTTGCAGAAAATCTTTCACTGGTTGCCAATCTCGAGCCTGTAAAAGGTCTTCGTATTGACCTTACGGCAGCACGTACAGACAATTACAATTACACAGCAACAGTAATGTATAATTCGGGATCAGGAACGTTTGAACGTGTCACGCCATTCACAACGGGTAACTACAGTATTACGCAGATTGCCATCACTACTGCATTCAAAAATCATCAGGATCTGTTCCAAAAGTTTGAAGAAAGCCGTATGGTAGCTTCCCAGCGTCTCGCACAAACCAACGCCAACTCGGTAGGACAAAGTGCAGACTTCTATGCAGATGGTTATGGAAAAGCACAACAGGATGTTGTCGTGAATGCCTTCTTATCTACCTACCTTGGAAAAGATGTCAGCAAGAATAAGCTGAGCAGCATACCACGTACTCCACTTCCTAACTGGCGTGTCAGCTACAACGGGCTTGGCAAGCTACCGGGATTGAGCGATGTATTTTCTTCATTAACAGTTCTGCACAGCTATGCTTCACAATATACAATCAGCGGGTACAGCTCAGTGATACGCTATGAAGAAAATGCAGGTGCACCTTCGGAGAGAGATATTAATAATAACTTCCTGCCGAAAAATCAGTTCCAGCAGATCTCTATTATTGATCAGTTTGTGCCTTTGGTAGGTTTAGATGCCCGCTTCAAAAACAACATATCAGCAACCTCAGAATACCGCAAAAACCGCAATGTAAACTTCAGTCTGCAGAATAGCCAGATGGCAATTTTGACTGAAGAAGCATTTGTGCTGGGAGTTGGATTCAGAAAGAATAACTTCAGATTGCCATTCGGCTGGTTCAGCGACAGAAAAATGAATAACGATCTTAATTTTAAACTGGATGTAGCGATCAATGATCGTAAAACACTGGTCTACAGATCTGACCTGAATCGTTCGGAAGTATCCGCAGGTAACAAAAGTATTAGCTTCAATCCTACATTAGATTATATGCTGAATCAGACCTACAACATACGTCTGTTCCTGAATACGAATTCTGTAAGACCATATACCTCTCAGAATTACGCAACTTCTTATACCAACTTTGGCATCAATCTTAGAGTAATGTTTCAATAACGATCATTACTTAATGTTAGAAAGGGATTGCTAGATAATAGCAATCCCTTTTTTATTACAGCAGTCTGGCAGCATGGATTTATATTCTGTATTGAACCTAATAGTGCATTTTCCTTCCCCCGCACTGATAATTATCCTCACATTAATACCACTCCATCTAACTACTCCCCTGTTTTATTCATCTTTTCTTTCCTAATATGCGACATATCACTACATCGATTTCGCAATATATATTTGCATGAGAAGAAAAATAAATATATTATTGCAATCGGTTGCACATACAATATAAATCGCACAACTAACTAATTATATCGTTTCAATACGCTTTTAATATTTATCGGGAATAGTAAATAAAGTAAACTAACTAATCTTATTTGTTATTCTTTATAGCTCCAATTTTCTTGTAATAAGAGGTGGATGATTATGATAACTGATCAGGTACAATTGACGATAGCATAAATAACCAAATACCATATTAACGCTTAGTATTATGACAAAAAAAAATCACCTGAAAAATGAAATGTCGCTAACATTATGCTGCAGAAAATTTGGAAAAAGAAAGAGAATGCCCTACTCAAACATGACTTCACCTGGAATGTGTCCTGTTTTGAAAAAGTACACCGTCTCTTTATTTTTCAGTTTTCTGCTGATGCTAATTACAATCACGGGCAATGCCTCGGCGACACCTCAGCCAGGACAACAGAAAAAGGAAACTATTCGGGGAATCGTCAAAGATGAACAGGGTAATCCCTTAGAAGGAGCCTCTATACTCATTGTTCAACTCAAAAAAACAACTTCATCAGATAAGAAGGGAGAGTTTGCTATTGAAGACGTGCCGCATGGTACATATACCCTGCAGCTATCCTACCTTGGTTACATACCTACCCGTACTGATATTACAGTGAAAGCTGGCAATCCCAGATTATCATTTACGTTACAGACAGATGCAACAGGTCTCAATGAAGTTATCGTAGTGGGTTATGGTACTCAGAAGCGTTCAGATTTGACAGGCTCTATAGCTAAAGCTCCGGTAGAAGATATGCAAAAGGCTCCGGTAGGAAATTTTACAGATGCGTTGGCAGGACGTGTAGCTGGAGTGGTTGTAAGTGCTCCCGGAGGTCAACCCGGAAGTACGCCAAATATTGTAATCAGGGGTAACAATTCTATAAGTCAAAGCAACTCTCCTCTTTGGGTTGTAGATGGCTTTCCAATGGAAGATGCCAACGCCACCTCTATAAATCCAAATGATATAGAAAGTGTGGAAGTGCTTAAAGATGCATCAGCCACTGCTATATATGGAGCCAGAGGTGCGAATGGCGTTATTCTCGTCACGACAAAAAAAGGTAAGGCAGGTCCTCCTGTGGTTACTTTCAATGGAAGTTACGGATGGCAGAAGATTGGAAAAACGATGAAACTGATGAGTCCTGAAGATTTTCTAAACTATCAGTCAGAACGAGATATTCTGACGAACAATCTGTATCGTAATCCTGTCTCAGGTATATTGGGTCCCGGTACAGTAACAGATTCCATTTATTTTCGTAACGCCATGATTGAAGACTACAGAAACATTGAAGGAACAGATTTTCAGCGGAGTATGTTTCTTAACAGTCCAATGCAGAATTACGATATCAGTATTCGCGGAGGTACAGATAAAACCAAGTATTCCCTATCAGGTGGCATACTCGATCAGGATGGTGTCTTGATCAATTCGGGATTTCGCCGATATCAGGGAAGAATAAATCTGGAACAAGTTATTTCAAGGATATTTAAAATTGGTGCAGATGTAAACTATGCCAACCAGAAAGGATGGGGAGGTTCGCCGGTTCCGGCAAATATCAGTGGATATTTCACAGCACAAATGTCACCTTTCTACACCATGTGGGGATATCGCCCTGTTTCCCCTTTAGGAAAGGACGGAAGTCAAACAGTCGATCTGGAAACAGATTTTCTAGATCCTGCACAATGGAATACGAGCAGTATAGCCAATCAATATATCATCAATCCGCTCATCAATCAACAGCATCGCGTAAGAGACAACATCACCAATTCACTCAATGCCAATGCCTATATAGATATTGACATCCTGAAGGATTTGAAATTACGTATTACAGGAGGAATCAATCAATGGGCTCGTAAAGAGATACAATTTAATGATGCCCAGACAGCGGAAGGCAGCCCGCTTACAGCCAATGGATCTACTTATGGAGTGAATGGTTCGGTAACCAATAGTGAATTTACCGGATGGTCAAACGAAAATATACTGACATGGAATAAGAGTTTTGTCGAAAAACATAATCTGACAATGACAGGAGTAATTAGTGAACAGGGAGGACTTTATACACAGGATGGTGCCGCAGCAGTCAAATTGCCAAAGCCTGAATTAGGTATAGCAGGGCTATCGCAAGGAACTCCTCAGAATGTACTCTCTTCAAAATCAAACTGGACACTGGCCTCCTTTATGGCAAGGGCTAACTACAACTACGATTCTAAATATTTCTTAACGTTCTCCTACAGAGCCGATGGGTCATCCAAATTTGGTCCCGATAATAAATGGGGGAATTTTTGGTCTGGTGCAGTGAAATGGAACTTTTTCAATGAATCTTTTCTTAAAGATACGCAATGGTTATCAAACGGAGCACTTAGGGCGAGCTACGGACAGACAGGTAACAATCGTGTCAGTGATTTTGCGACCTATTCAAGAATGGGTATACTCACACCAGTTGTAGCACATAGTTCTGACGGAGCTATTTTTGCAAATGAAGTTCCTCCTTTTGCATATCCCAGTTCTTTCGGAAATCCGCAGTTACGCTGGGAAACAACAGAGCAAACAAATATCGGCCTTGATCTGGGAGTATTCAAAGGGCGTATTGCTCTTACAGTAGATGTCTATCGCAAAAAAACAAAAGATTTATTGCTCAACGCAGCAGTTCCGTTAGTACAGGGATACCGCTCCGTATTTAAAAATATCGGAAGTATGCAAAATCAAGGGCTTGAAATTGGACTTACAACGACTAATGTACAAACAGCTGATTTCAGATGGACCAGTAATTTTAACATTTCATGGAATCAGAGTAAAATTCTTGCCCTCGCTCAAAATCAGGAATCAATCCCGTCGACTACAGGGTTCGATGCACAGTTTTCAAATACCCCATCCTACCTTTCAAAGGTAGGGCAGCCTATCGGACAAATGTATGGTCTGGTATGGGATGGCGTCTATCAGTATGAAGATTTTAATTACACAACAGCTCTCAATACATCTGCCGGATTTCCGGGACAAGGAAGCCATTGGGTATTAAAAGATAATGTCCCTACAAACGGAAATAACAGAGCGTCTATACAGCCCGGAGATATTAAGTTCAAAGACCTCAATGGTGATGGCATAGTCAATGCGGAAGATTATACTGTAATAGGTCGCGGACTTCCTATACATACCGGCGGTTTTGGTAATAATTTTTCATACAAAGATTTTGATCTGAATCTGTTCCTGCAATGGAGCTATGGTAACAATATTCAAAATGCGAACAGGATTATATTTGAGGGGAACATCAATAATACCCCCCAATTTAATCAGTTTGAGAGCTATAACAATCGCTGGACACCGGAAAACACAAATACTACAATTTTCAGAACAGGAGGAGCAGGTCCCAGCGGAACATACTCTAGCCGGACAATTGAAGACGGATCCTATTTACGTCTGAAGACCGTCTCAATTGGCTATAGTCTGCCTGCGACAATCACAAACAAAATGAAACTTCAAAAATTAAGAATACATTTTTCCGGACAGAATTTATTAACGCTGACAGGCTATTCAGGTTTGGATCCCGAAATCAGTACCTATAACAGTGTGCTGACACCAGGGTTCGACTGGAGCGGATACCCTCAGTCCAGGACTTTCACATTAGGACTAAATGCTACATTTTAATCAATAAAGAAATTATGAACAACTTAATCCAATTTATTTCTGCTTTATTTCAATTTAAACAGAAAAAAGTCATATTCATATGCTCAGGCGCTTTGTTATTATCAACTATAAGCTGTACAAAATTTTTAGAAACTACACCTCAGGATTTTGTACCGCCAGCCAACTACTATCAAAATAAAGAAGAGCTTACTTCTGCACTTGCCGGTGTTTACGGCCCTTTGGGTTTGTATGAGGTATATGGAGAATTATTATCTATACAATCTCAAGGTGCTACAGATGAAGGATTTGGCATATATTTTTCCGGTATAGCAAATGATGTATCCATGAATCTCCAAACCTATACACACAACAAGATAAATGCGTTCTGGCAACATTGTTATACCGGAATAGAACGTTCTAATCTGTTGTTGGAGTACGCCGACAAAGCCAATGCTGACGCCAAATTTATTGTCATGGTAAAAGCCGAAGCAAAATTTATGAGAGGATATTATCATTTTTTACTTGCCCAATATTTCGGAGGTATACCCATAAAAATAGAATCGAGTAAAGATCCCGATAAAGTAGATTTTCCGCGCGCAACAGAAAAAGAAGTATACGATCAGATCTTAAAAGATATGACCGAAGCTGAGCCTGATCTGGTTGACATCAACTCTCCGGAATTAAAGTCAGCTTCAAGCAGAGTGTCTAAATCTGCTGCACAAGGTATCCTAGCAAGAGTATGTCTCAAGATGGCGGGCTATCCGTTATACGACAAAAGCAAGTATGCAGATGCCCTTTCATGGGCTAAAAAAGTGCAGTCTTCAGGCTTTCACACCTTACTCTCTACCAATGACGCAAACCCGAATGTAGTGAACTTAAGAGGAATGACTCTACAATATCCTGCTACTAACGGAAATCCTGCCTATGCTAACAATGGTTATGCGCAGGTATTTCTGAATGAACTGACAAATCGCTATGATGTGAGAGAAAGTATCTGGGAAGTAGATTATTTTATTCAGGGTATAGCTGCCGGTAAGACAGGGTACATTGGATCTCAGATCGGCTTGAGGAATGGAAACAATGATCCCATTTACGGAAGAACTGCACCTACTATCAATGCCCAACAATATTTATACAGCAAATATGCTGAAGGTGACCTGAGAAGAGACTGGGCAATAGCTCCTTATGTTAATATGGGAGATGGAGGAGCGGCAGGAGCTCCCCGAAGAGTATTTTATGCATCCAATGATCTGCTTAGCAGGTCTGTAGGTAAATGGAGAAGAGAATACGAAGCTTTGGGACCCGGGTTTAATGTGAAGCCTAACTGGTCTACTCAGATCAATTTTCCGGTATTAAGATACTCCGACGTCTTGTTAATGATATGTGAAGCCGAGTTTATGGTGAACGGACCTACTCAAATAGCGTTAGATGCCATCAATCAGGTAAGAAGAAGAGGATATGGTAAGGATTTAAATACCCCTTATCCAGCTGTAGATCTTACGGCTGCAAGTCTTACCTTATCTGAAATTCAGGATGAAAGAGCAAGAGAGCTTTGTTTCGAAGCGATTCGTAAAACAGATCTTATCCGCTGGGGAATCTATATCAAACGAATGCAGGAACTGATTGATTTCAATAATACATACGGAATGCCGGGAGGTGCAACTTTAACAAATGCTAACCGGGCTGCATTAAATGCACTTGCAGGAGGAAATAAATTCCTGCTATGGCCTATTCCTTCAGGAGAAACTCAGGTAAATAAAGAAATTACGCAAAATCCCGGTTATTAAAAATCATTAATCTTAACGTGATAACATATGCGATCATATAAAACATTATTGGCATTACCAGCATTATTTCTGTTCATGTCATGCGAAAAAAACATTTCTCCCGAACCCATCCGATTTGATGTGGAAATGTTTACCAATTCTGGTACAAAGGCAACACAATTTAAAGTGAATGATACTTTAAACTTTAAATTTACGGGTAATCCTGACCGAATTACATTCTACTCCGGTGAAGTTGGAAGTATGTATGCTAACCGGGAAAGGACAAGCGATCCTTCACCTGACAATACACTGAGATTTTTTACCAATCGAGGTACTGCCGGGTCAGGAGGATTAAAGTTGTTGCTTTCGACTGATAACATGCTCTATACACAATTTAACAACAAAGACTCTCTCTCAATACCTGCGGCTAATTGGAAAGATATCTCCGATCGTGTAACATGGGCAAACGGAGCCAGCAATATTCAATCAGGCGATATCAGCCTGAATACAGAAACCACTACAGGCTCCGGTACCGTCTGGCTGGCTTTTAAATATACTGCTCCCGCTGGAGTAGCACAAAGTACATGGACCGTTGGAAATATCGATTTACGTCACAAGTCAGGAAGTACTATTTACACCATCTTAACTTCTGCCATTGTGGTACCAACAACCTTCCCGACTTTTACAGTAAGTCCGGGTTGGGGATCCGTAAATGTGTCCAACTCTTTAATTAAATGGGCATATAACGGGGGTAGTGCAGGAGATCCGAAAATCGGACAAAGTCTTTCATCTAACACCGGCACACAGAGTTTTGTGATCCGGGGCAATACAAATGCTGCTACAGCCCTGGAATCAGAAAGCTGGATTGTGACAGGCCCGATTGATTTAAAAAGAGTTTTACCAGATGTTGGACTTTCAGTGAAAAACAAAACTGAAAATGCTGAAATCGTATCCAAAGGTTTTTATGCTTCACCAAAAGCAAATTTCACTTACAAATTTACAACACCAGGAACCTATGAGATGGTCTTCTTTTCGCAAAATGATACTGGTTTTGGACAAAATTCTATAACAAAAACAATAAAAGTAGATATTATACCCTGATACAAGGTATAATATCCCGCAAGGAATCAACTGAAAGTGATGTTTCAGGTGTAAATTACTATATTAATATGAATGGGATTGCTACAGGGTAACAATCCCATCTTTCTTTATTGTAGATTTAACAGCAGGTCAAACCTCAAAATCTACATCGTTTTCGCAATAAAAATTTGCTTTCAAGTAATATTTAATTTATTATTGCAATCGGTTGCACTAACTATTTAAATTAAAACTAACCATCTTCCATAACAATTTCCTATACTGCACAAGTGCATATTGGAGTTGAGTGATAAAATTTATCGCCACAGGGTTTTAAGTATTATTCCAATCACGAAGATAATATGTTTCTATACACAATAAATTACACCTGCTGCCTAACCATAAAGAACTAACTTTCTAATTATCTCTGTATGAAATCACTTATTAAGCTGTTGCCACTAAAATCCCTTCTAACTGCAGTTTTTATATTATCCTTTGCCAACGCTACACACATACAAAGGGAAATACTATTTTTCTTATTCCACCGGCGATACCCATAAACTAGTGTATGCAATTGGAGATTCACCTTATGGCCCGTTCATCTATCAGGGGATAGTTCTGCTCCCTGTAATAGGATGGACGACACATCACTCCATTGTTGAATTTAAAAATAAATGGTGGCTTTATTATCACGATACCGAATTATCGAATGGTAAAACCCACTTAAGAAATATTAAAGTAACCGAGTTAAGATATAACAAAGATGGCAGCATCATAACCATTGATCCTTATGGCAAAAAATAACATTTTAAACAGATCATTCATCTGTCTGTACAGTATTCTGTCGTGCAGTATAGCACTCGCACAAAATCCAATAATCGGTATACCGGGCATTTCCGATCCTCATGTAAGGGTTTTTAACAACAAAATATACCTGTATTCCGGGCATGATGACAAACCCACCGATACCACCTGGATAATGAAAGACTGGAGAGTATTCTCTACCTCTGATCTTGTAAACTGGAAACAGGAAACCATAATCTCACCCAAAGACAATTATATGGGTGCCAACTCTACAGATTGCTGGGCCGGTGACGCAGCTGAAAGAAAGGGAAAATACTATTTCTATTTTTCAGACAGGAAAAGAAGTATAGGCGTAATGAAGGCCGATTCACCTGGTGGAAAATATATGGACGCACTGGGCAAACCCCTGGTCGCACCCATGCACGATCCAACCATTATTACAGACGATGATCCAAATAAAACACCTTATTTGGTGTATGGTGACAAAGAAGGCGGAGGTTATCATATCGCAAAGCTCAATGAAGATATGATATCGCTTGCTGAAACACCCAAACCTATCACAATCACAGGCGAAGGATGGGAAAAAGTGGGCGGTTGGATGGATAAAAATTATATTTTCAAATATAAAGATACGTACTACCTGAGCTGGGGAACGGAATATGCGGTATCCAAAAACATATATGGGCCTTATACTGGAGCCGGATCTACTGGAAAAGGTCATCATTTAGGTGTATTGGCCCACAGCAGTTTTTTCTGGTGGAAAGGACAATTTTACCATGCATGGTGCTATTACCTTAAACAAGGTTACAAATTCAGATCAACGATTATTACCTATTGCCATTTCGATGATCAGGGGCGTCTTGTAACTGACACCGACTTTCTGGACAAGCACTTTGCTAACGGAGTTGGACAGTATGATGCAGGTTGGCCTAAAATAGAAGCCGAATGGTTTTATGAAAAAGACAGCCTTACCCGTAAACAATCCTCTGCTGATGGTGGCTTTGAACTTGCCGGAATGCATAACGGCGGCTGGATTCGTTTTGCAAATGTGGACATGACCAGCAGCGGCAAACAGTTTACTGCACAATTAGCCGGTCTCTCGCCAAAAGGTAAATTGGAAGTACGTACTGGTAGCATAAGCGGTCCCTTGATCGGAACAATAAAATCCGTTGCAAATAAAAGTAAAAGCCCAAATCAATATCAGATCTTATCCTGTAATATCAATCCGCCAAAAGGCAAAACGGACATATTCTTAGTGTATAAAGATGCTGATAAAAAAGCAGCTCTATCGTTGGACTGGATAAGTTTTAACCAGAAAACAGGTTCACGAAATACCGATCACAAAAAGTAACATATATAGCTATGCTCTTGAAATATTAATTTTAAAACCCAATACTCCTCCAAACATTTTGTAATTTTGAATACTTGTCTTTAATCAAAGACGAGTATTCAATACTTGTGGAGCAACAACATATATGGCAGAAGATCTGAATATACTTACAGGAAATAAAGCAGAACAATATAAAGGACTGATCCCTCAGATAGAGGCTTTAATTAGCGGAGAATCTAATCTGATTGCTAATCTTGCAAATATCAGCGCTGCACTCAAAGAACAGTTCGGATTCTTTTGGGTAGGATTTTATCTTGTTGAAGCTGAAGAATTAGTTTTAGGTCCGTTTCAGGGTCCCGTAGCATGTACACGTATAAAAAAAGGAAAAGGTGTCTGCGGAACAGCCTGGGCAGAAGAGCAAACCCTTATTGTTCCGGATGTAGATAAATTTCCCGGTCATATTGCATGTAGCTCCTTATCCAAATCAGAAATTGTGCTACCCGTACGTGTAGGCGGAAAAATTATTGCTGTACTTGATGTAGATAGCGATACCCTGAATTCATTCGATCAGGAAGATGCTGTATATTTAGAAAAAATTCTTTCTTTTATACCGGCTTAATCCGACGTGAGTATTTACATAAACGGATCCTGATTTCGGATCTTACTTCTTATTAACATCTTTCAGGAAACCGATAGCAAAATAGCATATCACGATTATTGCGATGACCATCCCTCCCCATAGCAGGATATTACCAAAAGTTTTTTTCCAGGCTTCATTCTTAATAGCTCCGATTCCCGGTTTTAGGGGTTTCAACTTGCTTACCGTCAATACGGGAAGCTGATCACTGGCATTATTCTTAAATAAAGAAAGATCATAATCCGGAGCCTTGTAAGCAGAGTCTATCACGATACTGTACTGCTTGCCCGCAGCAAGATTAGTAATAATATTTAACGCAGTCTGCCCTAGAGAAAGACTGTCAATTCGCAGAGGAGGACTATCCAGATTCTCGATCTGAATATAAAAATCCTTTACAAACAGACTCGGAACAACTATATGCGTATTGGCCGGACTCAACTCATACTGCCCGATCTCCACGAGCTGATCCTCCCATCTGTTACGCTTTACCTGTACCAACTGACTGGCAAGTACAGCAACTTTACGCTGATATAATTTCGGATCAGCAACAGACAGAGACACATAATCAATAATCTGAAAGTCAGGCAACATCACATGAAGAATAGAATTTTTATTTTCTGACTTCATATCGAATTTAACTCCCTGAACAGGCTGATATGTGGCGACTGTCTTGACGCTTTCATAACGTCCCACCTCTAACACATTGATCGGACTGGAACCTTTATCCCGAATTATAATCTTCAGATACCTGTAGTTATTCAGTGGAAAAGTAATTTCCTGATCTTTAAAGGTCTGACCTGATCCGACAAGATTGTCTAACAACTGATTCTCTGAAAGGCTGAACCAATTCACAGAGTCATTACTTCCTGTCAGTGTATACCGCTTGCTGCTATTGCTGTTCGCAATTCGTAAAGACAGAGAAGTCCAGGTTTCCTGCTTTGTATTCCGGATGATAAGAGTTGTCACACTATCCGCTATAATCTCTTTTTTGACGATAGTCAAAGGCAAAAATTTGTCCCCCGCAGATGCATTTACAAATTTCACAAACGGCACTTCCTGACCTCCGTTATCTCTGATCCGGATTTTTGAGATATCATTACCGATAACCGAACGAATCCCCGCAGAAATTTTAAACTGATAATATCCCTCTTTTTTGTTTCCTTCCAATGTGGCACTGTATTGCTGGCCATATACCTGGATAACCGCTAAAAGACTGCATAAAAAAACACTAACTATTCTTTTCATGAGGAAGTTCTTTATTATCAACTACAATTAGTTTTTTTATTCTTTGGTACACAAAAGAGATGACCAGAATAAGTACACCGAGCAGGATAAATGCTATAATCTTACCCGTCTCAGATACATCCTTAATATCATACACAAACAGCTTGAGAATAGTTACACCGAGTAATGAGAGTGCTGCAATACGCAACATTCTCCAGTCCTGTTTGATCCCCAATATCAGAAATACAAATGAAAGTACTCCCCATGCCACAGGGAACATAACCTTGAATACCATATTCTCGCGTGCATGGTAAATACCAAAAGTTTCAGCGAATGCAAGGGTATGAACGCTAAGTTCTACACTGCATATAAATACCAGTACAAATACAAGTGGCCACACCAGCAACTTGTGTCTGAAATACGTACTGGCAACATTTAATATAGTGTCTTTTACCATCCGGTAAAGTTGGAAGATCAGACAAATAAGAATCGGATAATGTAAGAAGAAAGCAAGATACCTGCCTTCTACTTTATTCAGCCGGTTCAACGTTTCTATAAAAGGAATACGGTGTACAAATACTAAATACGCCGCTATATTCAATATGACTAGCGCATAGCAGAGTATACGGGGCAATACAGGAGTATTCGATTTAGTACCATAATAAACCAGTACAGTAGCAAACACAAAATGTGTCAAGGCAATACATGCCATAACAGACCCGTCATTAGACATTCGGTTAGAAGCCTGATAAGAAACTTCTAATATCACAACAACGTAACTCAGTGCAATGGCGACACCCGCTACTATCCTCCGGTAATCAACAGGATTAAAATCCACATTAAAACTCAGACGTTCGACTTCATCACTTTGCTTAAATAATCGATAAGACACATAATACGAAGCAACGACAAGGAGTCCTGTTAGGAATATCTCATTCAATCCGATCTGCATCACCGTATCGGAAGGGACATAATCAATTGTCCAGTCTATAAATAAACTGAAGAGAACCAACACCTGCAGGATAATTCCGAAAGCATAGTATATGGTAAACTTCGATTTTTTGGCCAGCCATAGTAATATGACAGCTTCACAAGCCCAGAACGCAGTAATATAGTTGCCTTTAAACTGAATTGGAATGGTCACGACGGCAAATAGCAAAGTCAGACCAATCAACAGATAGACAATCTCTTCGCTCAATCTGTACTTGCGGTAAATAGTCACCGCAAAAATAAGATTGTATACAGCCAGAATTAAAGAAAACAGCCCTTTATACTCCGAATTCCAAACGGATAAAATGGCAAGCCCGAAACTGAAATACAGGAATGTATTCGCCAGGATAATAATAAGCTCCCATTTGGTAAACTTGTTCTTGAACCTTACATTATTGATAATAAACGCCAGACTAAAAATAAGGAAGAACAGTGTCAGATAGCCGAAGGCTCCCGCGTAAGTGGCATCCTTTACAAAATCCGTTTGAAAATACCAGCCGGCATAGATGAGAAAAGTTGCTGCAAAAGCTACAAAATTGACCCAGTTCCATCTCTTGAAATAGGATACACTCAGCATTCCTATGTTCAGAATAGAAAGATAGGTAAACAGTACGTGATAATTACCCTGACCGGTACTCACCATAAACGGAACTGCAAATCCACCGATAATAGATAAGATAGCAAGCTCCTGACGGTCATAAAGCAGTGATATAAAGATACTGAATACCGTAATCAGCACCATTATTCCGAATGCCAGCGATTGACTGAAGAGATGATAATCATGGAATGCAATCCCAATCGTCAGATAGAATACACTGACCGCTCCTGCCACAAATACAGAACTGAAGGCTGCAAATTTTCGACGTAAAAAGTGCGCTACCCCCATCAGGAGACCTCCGGAGAATATCCCTATACCCACACGGCCGGCTTCATTGATCCAGTCTCTGTCAATCGCAAATTTGACAAAGAAACTGATCCCCAATACCAGAATCAGGATACCAATCTTGTTGATCAGATTTTCTCCGATAAATTTTTCCAGATCAGGATTATTCTGTTTGAATCTTTCAAACCAGCTTAAGGCAGGCTCTTGCTCTTCAACAGGACTTACAGAATCAGAAACTTCATTTGGAATATACATACCAGTAGGTTCAGGATTAGTATTCACGAGACTTCCTGCTTGATATCGCTCAGTTAATTCTTCCGGTTCCTGAGGTAATGCCGGCAACTCAGGTTCAGTACTACTTTCCTTGATATCCTGAGGAATAGGTGGTGGGATATCGACTTCAGGTGTCTGCAATACTGGAGGTTCAGCTATTTCCTCAGCAGAAGCAGTAGATTCTGCAGCCACAGGAAGAGCAGATTCATTCAGCTTCTCGATGACCTGATCCATTTTTTTCTGAAGCTCAAACTGATGCTCCTGAAATTTATAAAGCCCTTCGTTAAGGCTCTTTAATTGATTTTTAGTATTTATAATAGAATAAATAACAAGTACAATTAAGGCAAACGCCAAATATTCCATAGTAATCCGCTTAGGTTAGTAATAATTCTAACAAACCAAATCTAACCAAAAACATTTAAAAAATTTAACGATTCTTTATAGTAGCAGATATTTGTAATTAAATATCTACTTTCCAGATACGTACAATTTTATCATCTCCTCCTGTAATAAAATACTCGCCGTCTGCTGTCCAAATACCTACATTTATAGACAGGTGATGACTTTCATACCCTTTATCCCGACTCACATTTTTCAGAAGTCCATAGGTATCTTTATCCCATATCTTAAATGTTTTATCCCTGCTAACTGTTGCAAAAAAAGGTGCTGTCGGGTGAAACAATATACCGTACACGGTAAACATATGCGGAATATAAGACAGTTGCTGAGAAAGATCCGCAATATTCCAGACCACCAGTTTTGCGTCTCTTCCACCAGAAAGCAAATGCCGGCTTTCCGGATCAAAAGATAAAGAGGTGACAGGCATATCGTGCCCCTGTACTTTAGCCATCAGATGATAGGCCTCAGCATCATACAGATGGATGTAACCTGCCTTATCTCCAAAAGCAAGTTGCTTTTCATTCGCAGATACCGCAATAACGCGTATAATGGTTTCTGATATCCTGAACTGGTATATTAAGTTAAAATCAAGAAGATTCCACACATATAACTGGCCATCTTCCCCTACAGCAATTAATTCCTTTTTATGAGTTAAGGCTTTAATGCTGAACACGGCTCCTTTGTCAACTTTAAGACGCACCACCAGCTTCTGAGCCTCTACATCTACGATCATAATGGACCCGTCACGAAGTCCTATGGCAAGATAAGCTGTCTCCGGAATAAGGTAGAGACAATATACGGACGAACTTACTGCACAAAGAATACGCTTAAATGCTCCAGCCTGCAGATCCCATTCCACCACACCTTTGTCATTACCGGCGGTAAATAAAGTGTGCGGAAAGAAACCATTTTCAATCGCAAATATTTGATTTTGATGTCCTGTCAGCGCAGTTGCCAACTCCGTAGATATTCTATTCATAAAAAAAGTGCCGGACACAAATGTACGGCACTTTGAAGACTATTATGTCATGTAAGGATAACTTTGCTTATTGATGTCTGGATTCCAGATTTTTAGCAATCGTTTCCAGTGAGAATCCTTTTTCTCTTAACAATACAATAAGATGAAATAACAAGTCTGACGTTTCATCAATAAATTCCTTGTCTGTCTCTGTCAATGCTGCGATAACAGTCTCTACAGCCTCTTCTCCTACTTTTTGAGCAATCTTGTTAATCCCTCTGCTACGCAGACGATTCACATAAGACTCATCAGAAGGATGCTCAAAACGATTATTTACAATACGTTCCAGTTCAAATAAAAAATTCTGATCGTATTCTGTCTTGAAGCAACTGCGGCTTCCTGTATGACAAGTCGGTCCGTCAGGGCGTGCTTTGATCAGAAGTGTATCCTGATCACAGTCAATATGATAACTGATCACATGTAGAAAATTTCCGCTTTCCTCCCCTTTTGTCCAGAGCCTGTTCTTACTTCTGGAGAAAAAAGTTACTTTTCTTTCTGCCTGCGTCTTTTGCCAGGCCTCTTCATTCATATACCCCAACATCAGCACTTCCAATGTCTGTGTATCTTGTACTATGACCGGAACAAGTCCGTCACTTTTAGAAAAATCTAGCATCTTTTATTTTAAAAAGTTAAAATTAAAAAGCAGAACGGATAAAGTTGGGTCTCCTGGAATAAATAGTCCCCATATCTTCTGCTTTTAATTTCTGTATTATTATTTTACCGGACTGTAATGCCGTTGGCTCTTAACGTATTTTTCAATTCCGGAATCAAAATCTCTCCATAATGGAAAACCGAAGCTGCCAATGCAGCGTCAACTCCCGTCTGTTGAAACACTTCTGTAAAATGTTCCTGATTCCCGGCTCCACCCGATGCAATCAGTGGAATCCCGATCATCGCATTAATTTTTTTCAGAAATGAACAATCAAATCCGTTTTTAGTACCGTCATGATCCATTGAAGTCAACAGTATTTCACCTGCTCCCCTGTCCTGAGCTTCACGAATCCAGTCTTCTGTCTGGATTTCCGTTTTGATCCGGCCACCGCTGAGATGCACAAAATTCTGACCTTCTGTATGTCTGGTATCTACTGCCACTACTACAAATTGAGCTCCGAAAGCAGCCGACATCTCATTGATTAACTCCGGACGACGTACTGCTGCTGAATTAATCGAAATCTTATCTGCTCCCGAATTTAACAGGATTTCTGCATCACGGATCTCATTGATTCCGCCACCAATAGTAAAAGGAATATTTACCTGTCTGGCCACCGCTTTTACTAAATCTATAGTCGTTTTGCGGCCTTCATGTGTAGCCGTAATATCAAGAAAGACCAGTTCATCAGCCCCCTGTTCAGAATACGCATACGCCAGCTCCACAGGATCACCCGCATCCCGCAGGTCAACAAAGTTGACCCCTTTCACCGTCCGACCGTCTTTCACATCCAGACAAGGAATGATTCGCTTTGCTAACATGTATTAAAAGCTTATTAAAGATTTCAAATTCCAATCCTGAATCTCTTCGATCGAAATACGATTTTCATAAATAGCTTTTCCTACCACACAGGATTCCATTCTTCCCAATTCCTGCAATTTGCGGATATCGTCCATGGAGCTGATACCTCCTGAACCGATAAGTTTGATAATAGGCGAATGATCCAAAAGTTTCTTATACAATTCTACACCCGCACCGCCTAACTTGCCGTCCTTACTGATATCTGTACACAGAAAACGGTAGAAACCTAGTGCCAGACACTTATCAATATATTCAATCAGTTTGATAGGCGAGCTTTCTAACCATCCCGAATACTTGATCACCTCATCCAGCACATCTATCGCTATCACGATGTGATCTGCATACTTTATTTTACCCTCATTAAGCGTACTCAACTCTTCCAGGAATTCAGGATTAGTGATTGCCTGTGTACCTACGATGACACGGTATACACCTGCGTCAATCAGTTCTTTTACCTTTTCGATGCTACGGACCCCACCTCCGTATTGAATCTTCATTTCAGTTTTACGGATGATATTAAATAAATACTCCTGGTTACTGAAATCTCCTTTTGCACCATTCAGATCGATGATATGCACCAATTCAGTACCATTTGCATGGTATCTGTCTATTTGTTCTTCAAGGCTTATATCGTAAGTCGTTACATCGTCATAATTTCCTTCGCGTAGACGAACTACTTTTTTGTCCAATACATCGATTGCTGGTATGATATACATAGTAAAATATTTTGTTTCTAATTTATCTTTGAAAAATTCAATAATAACTGCTCTCCGGCCTTACCCGATTTTTCCGGGTGAAACTGGACTCCATAAAAGTTTCCTTTTGACATTGCTGCCGAAAACGGAACATCATAATCGCATTTTGCAATGGTATAATCTTCATGATATTCAATAAAATACGAATGTACGAAGTAAAAATACGCATTATCTTCAATATGGAGGAATAACGGATTTCCTGCAGACGAAGAGATGCTATTCCAGCCCATATGCGGAACCTTCTGTGCTATCCGTTCTTTAAAATGTAACGTTTGTATCGGAACGATCTTCAGGAGTTCGGCATTACCTTCTTCCGAAAAATCGGTCATCAGTTGCATACCAACACATATCCCCAGTACAGGTTTCTTGATGGAATGGATATATTCAGATAAGCCCGATTCCCGAAGCTTCTGCATCGCAGCGCCGGCATGTCCTACTCCCGGGATAATAATACGATCACACTGATCGATCTCTTCAGGCAGATTGATCATCATATACGAAAGTCCAACCCTGTCTAATGCCGCTGTCAATGAAAATATATTCCCCGCTCCGTAATTGATAATTCCTATCATAATCTTTTAATGATTAAGGCTGATCAGACAGAAGAAATACCAATTCTGTACCGTTCAGATCCCTTATTTATAATTCTACAAAACACCTTTAGTGCTTGGTAACTGCATGTTATCCGCATCCCGACGCACCGCCTTTTTGATTGATTTGGCAAATGCTTTGAAGATCGCTTCAATCTTGTGATGTTCATTCTCACCCTCAGCCTTGATATTGAGATTAGATCTGGATGCATCAGAGAATGACTTAAAGAAATGGAAAAACATTTCGGTAGGCATGTCCCCTATTTTCTCTCTGTTGAATGTGGCATCCCAGACAATCCAGTTGCGTCCCCCAAAATCCAGTGCCACCTGAGCAAGACAATCATCCATGGGTAAAGTATAGGAATATCGTTCAATACCACGCTTATCACCCAATACCTTTAAAAAGATTTCCCCCAAAGCAATCCCAGTATCTTCTATGGTATGATGCTCATCTATATGCAGATCTCCTTTCGCTTTTATAGTAAGATCTATCGCTCCGTGACGGGCAATCTGATCCAACATATGATCAAAAAACGGTAATCCTGTATCAATATCTGACTTACCTGATCCATCCAGATTGAGATGGATATAAATGTCCGTTTCATTAGTCTTACGGTGATGTTCTCCTGTTCTTGAACCCAGTTTAAGGAATTCGTATATCGTTTTCCAGTCTTTGGTTTCCAGAGCAACTGCACTCGCCTCTATTTGCAGATTCTCAGCAACACCGAGATTATCATTTGCGCGTAGCCAGATAGCTTTTGCTCCCAGATTCTGAGCCAGTTTCACATCATTTACACGATCACCAATTACAAATGAATGCTGTAAATCATATTTCTCCGGATCAAAATAATCCAATAGCATGCCAATTCCTGGTTTGCGGGTGGCTGCATTTTCATGTGGGAAAGTACGGTCAATATGTTCTTTTGCAAACACCACTCCCTCTCCGGCAAAAGTATCTGTCACCAGCTGATGCACAGGCCAGAAATTAGCTTCTGGATGAGAATCTGTTCCCAGTCCATCCTGATTGGTCACAAGAACCAGTTCATAGTCCAGTTCTTTAGCAATACGAGGCAGATACTGTAATGCTCCGGGATAAAATTTCAGTTTAGCGAAAGAATCAATTTGTTCATCTTCAGGTTCCAGAATCAATGTTCCGTCACGATCGATAAATAGTACGCGTTTGATATGGTTTGGCATGATTATATAATTAGCCTGCAAAAGCAGTCATTTTTTCTAATAGTATTTTATTTTCATCAGGAGTACCTACAGTAATACGTAAGCAACCTTCACATAGTTCTACTTTGGAACGGTCGCGCACAATGATACCGTGCTGTACTAAATAAGTATATAAACCTCTCGGATCATCCATTCTGACTAAGATAAAATTAGCATCAGACGGAGTGATATATTGTACATATCCGATCTTAACAAGTTCTTTTACCAACAACTCACGTTCTGAGACAGTCTCTTTAATCCAGGCATTTACCTGATCAACCTGATTCAGAGCTTCCAGAACAATATCTTGTGTCGCCTGATTAATATTATACGGCGGTTTTATTTTATTGAATACCTCAATAATCTCTTTACTGGCAAAAGCCATTCCAAGACGTAATGCAGCCAGCCCCCAGGCTTTGGAAAGCGTCTGCAGGACAACAAGATTAGGATATTCTGCAAGCTCCTGCGTAAATGATCGGGTCTGCGAAAAATTGATATATGCCTCATCTACTACTACAATCCCGTGAAAGTTATTCAAAATCAACTCGATATCCTTACGGTTAATAGAATTTCCTGTCGGATTGTTTGGTGAACAGATAAAAATAAGCTTGGTATATGCATCTACAGCCTCCTGTATACCATCCAGATCTAGCTGATACTCTTTAGTCAGATTGACTTTTTTGAAAGCCACATCATTAATATTGGCAGATACTTCATACATTCCGTAAGTGGGCGGAACAAGAATGACATTATCTACACCCGGACGGCAGAATGCGCGGAATAAAATATCGATAGCTTCATCGCTCCCGTTTCCTAAAAACATATTTGCTGCAGGAACGCCTTTTATATGCGAAAGTTTATCTTTCACCTGATGCTGCAACGGATCGGGATAACGGTTGTAATTATGATTCAGAGGTGATCCAAAGGCATTTTCATTGGCATCAATCAGGATAGATGCTTCTCCTTTAAATTCATCTCTGGCAGAAGAATAAGGTACGAGATTTTTGATATTATCCCGTAGTAAGTCGGTTAAGTTGAATGGATTATCCATTTTAAAAAAATTAGAGCCGTAAATATGAGGAAAAATTCACAAAAACACTACACAGAAAACCATTTACCTTCAACAGAAAGCTGAGTATTCTTAAAAATGTGTTGTGCTTCCTCTAATAGTGGCTGTAATTCACGATATCTTGCAGAGTAATGCCCCAGAAGTAATTTATGTGCGCCAACTTCCTTCGCTATTTCAGCTGCCTCCTGAGCAGTTGTATGCAGTGTTTCTTTGGCCCTTTCGACCATTTCATGCAAAAAAGTGGATTCGTGATACAACAGATCTACATTGCTGATCGCAGCCAGATAGTCAGGTACACGTACAGTATCCGAACAATAAGCATAGCTTCTTGAGGGAGGTGCTGGTATAGTCAGATCAGTAGCTTTATATACTTTTCCATCAGGGGCAGTGTAATCAAGCCCTCTTTTTATTCCACCTATGTATTGTTTAGGAATATTCAACTGCTCTACCAGCTCCCCTATTATAGATGGTGAACGTTTGCCCTCATCAAACCGGAATCCTGTGCAGGGAATGCGGTGTGTAAGTGGAAATGTACTTACTTTGAAGGCAGCAGTTTCGAGAATAACTTCTTCTTTATCCGGATTCGTGGGATGAAAGATCAGATTGTACCTTAATTGTGTATCAGAATGTCTGAACTGCACATCCAGGATCTCTTTCAAAGGTGCCGGGCCATATAAATGCAGGTCCGACTTGCGGCCCACTAAATGCATAGAAGACAATAGACCTACAAGTCCCAGATAATGATCACCATGCAGGTGACTGATAAATATATGGCCTATGCGATTACTACGGATACCGTAGCGGAATAGTTGCATCTGTGTGCCTTCTCCACAATCGATCAGAAAAAACTGTTCATTAAAATTGAGGAGTTGACTCGAAGGATGACGTTCGTACATCGGCGTAGCGGAGCTATTGCCCAAAATCAAAACCTCAAACTTCATGCGCTAATCTTTCTCCCCTCTGTAATCCATTTCTAATTCATGCGCAAAGATCATATCCTCGGCTATCTTTACGGAATCTACTATAGTCAGGGTTTGGTGCAAATGAGACATTTCCAATACTTCCAGCACTGCAGAGTCTACATTGGCCAGAATAAACAGCCCCCCTATCGTATGACAAAGTCTGTTGGCCAGAATGCCAATACGAACACCTTCCTCATCTACTTCACGTACATTCGACAGATCCAACACTATATTGCGTTGTCCGGTTGTATTGCGCAATAAAAGTTCAGCTTTCAACTTTGCTGCTTTTTCAGCGTTCAACACGTCCGATAACGGTTCGATTACAATATATCGGTCATGCTTATCAATTGTATATTTCATATGCCAATTTTTTACGTTAAAGACTATCCTTCTTGTACAGGAAATCCCTTCTTCTTACTACAGCCTGTCATTTAAGCAAGAGCCGCGACAACAGGTGTTTTTAATTTCCAACTTTATTTCCCTGCTTAATGCAGTGTCTTTAATGCAGCAGAAATATTATGTTCTACTCTACCGAGGACTTCACCCTCTTTAGGATATTTGAATTGTTCTCCGGTAATATGCTCATACAGTTCAATATATCGCTCGGAAATAGAGTTTACGATTTCATCTGTCATTTCCGGCACCTGCTGTCCGTCTTTTCCCTGAAAACCATTTTCTATTAACCATTTCCGCACAAACTCTTTGGACAATTGCTTTTGAGCTTCGCCGTTTGCCTGACGTTCTTCATATCCATCTGCATAAAAGTATCTGGAAGAATCCGGTGTATGGATCTCGTCTATAAGATAAATGACTCCGTCACGCTTACCAAACTCATACTTGGTATCCACCAGAATCAAACCTCTTTCTTTTGCAATCTCCGTACCCCGTTGGAATAAGGCTTTCGTGTATTTTTCCAGTTGGATATAATCTTCCTCACTCACAATTCCTTTTTTCAGAATATCAGCTCGTGAAATATCTTCGTCATGGCCTACTGCAGCTTTTGTGGTCGGCGTTATGATAGGCTCAGGAAGTTTATCATTCTCTTTAAGACCTTCTACAAGTTTCTCTCCGCAGACTTCTCTTCTACCCGCACTATATTCACGCCACGCATGTCCGGAAAGATATCCCCGGATAACCATCTCTACCTTGAATGGCTCACACATCTTACCAATAGTCACACTCGGATCCGGCACTTCTACTACCCAGTTTGGCAGAATATCTTCCGTAGCTTTTAAAAACTTAGCCGCTATCTGATTCAGTACCTGACCTTTATAAGGTATAGCACGGGGCAGCACAACATCAAATGCAGATATACGATCTGTCGCAACCATTGCCAGATACTGATCTGCAATAGTATAGACATCACGTACCTTTCCTCTGTAAAAAGCGGTTTGGTTTTCGAAATTAAAATTTGTTTCTCTTATTGCGTTCATTTCAAAATAAAAATTCATAAGTAATAATAAGCAGTATGAACTGCCTCAGCAATGTCTTTCAGCAAATGATTTCAGCTGATAGACAAAGTACTAAATATCTCCGTATGCCTCTAATATACGTTTTACCAGTTTATGTCTCACCACATCTCCGCCACTCAGATAAATCATATCTATACCTTCTATTCCTTCCAGCAATTTCACTGCTGTAGATAATCCGGATTGATTTTTCTTCGGAAGGTCAATCTGTGTCATATCACCGGTTACAATAAATTTGGCCGTAGGCCCCATCCGTGTCAGAAACATCTTCAGCTGCATATCCGTTGCATTCTGTGCTTCATCCAGAATCACAAAACAATTATCCAGTGTACGTCCGCGCATAAAAGCCAGAGGAGCCACTTCAATAGTTCTGTTTTCCAGATATCCCTTCAGCTTTTCTGCAGGAATCATATCATCCAGCGCATCATATAAAGGTCTCAGATAAGGATCTACTTTCTCCTTCAGATCGCCCGGAAGAAAACCCAGATTCTCCCCTGCTTCTACTGCAGGCCGGGTCAGGATAATACGTTTGATTTCTTTATTGCGCAAGGCACGAACAGCAAGAGCAACAGCAGTATATGTCTTCCCTGTTCCGGCCGGACCTATTGCAAATAAAATATCATTCTTGGAAATACTGTCAACCATCCTACGCTGATTAAGCGTACGTGCCCGCACAATTATTCCATTAGGACCATACACAATCGGCTCTCCGCTAAAAGCCGGCGCACCTTCTTGTTTCTTTTCCGAACCATCAGCCTTTTTCTCCGCTACAGGATGCTTTACTCCTATTATTTCTTCCAGATCCAATATAGACAGACTATGAAACCGTTCGATATGAGATAAGATCTGATCAAAGGCTCCCTTAAAATGTTGCTGTTCCTGTTCTTCTCCCAATACTTTCAGTTCATTTCCTCTGGCTACCATTCTGATCTTCGGAAATTGCTTCTTAATGTATTCAAAATTCTCATTTTGAGTCCCCCACAGAGTGACCAAATTGACTTCCTCAAGTGTTATCAGTAGTTCGTTCAAATTAATATATTTTTCATGTAACCATAGAAAATAAAGACGCAGGTATACAATCCTTATTTCGCACTAAATGTACTAAAATTTTGTGGGCATAGTATGCAAAATACATTCAAAAACTTCGATATTTTTTTAGTATTTTGCAAATGATCAATCAAAAGTACAAACTATCTGTACCAATTAAAAAAAGATAAAGATTAATTGATTGTAAACTATGATTCCAGTAAATAACTCTTACTTTTGTAGTCCTTATCGAAAAAATATTTCGATTCAACAGATGTCGCGAGCTATTTTTGGGAAGGCCGCCAAGATCAGGATAAATTAGAGACAAAATACGTTTTGCGGTTATATGGGTGTTATTACTTTAACAACGGACTTAGGATATCAAGATTTTTACCAAGCTGCTTTGAAGGGGAGTATAATCTCTCAGCTTCCTGATGTTCGTATTGTAGATATTACTCACGAAATCCCCTCTTTCAATGTACAGCATGCCGCTTTCGTTTTAAAGAATGCATACCACTATTTCCCTAAGAAAACGGTACATCTCATCGGGATTGACACCGTATTTCAGGAAGATTCCCGATATATTGCTATGAAATACAACGGACACTTCTTTGTCGGAGCGGACAATGGTATCTTCAGTATTATATTAGGCGAAAATCAGGCTGAAGAAGTTGTGGAACTGGACATTATGCAGGACCTGAGATATCTGCACTTCCCACTGGCGGATATCCTTACCAAAGCGACCTGCCATATTGCCAAAGGAGGAAAGATGAGCGAAATTGGTATCCCTATAGATAAACCCATAGAAAAAGCTACTTTTCAACCAATCTTCGATCAGAATTCGATCAAAGGACATGTCTCTTATATTGACTCTTTCGGAAATGTGATCAGCAATATCAGCAAAGATTTGTTCAATAAAATACAAGCTGGCCGCGGATTTACGTTATACTTTAAACGTAATGAGACAATCGACAAAATGAGCTGGCACTATAATGAAGTTTCTGAGGGCGAGAAGCTATGTCTCTTCGGGATCAGCAACTTTTTGGAAATAGCGATCAACAAAGGAAATGCAAGTCAGCTCCTTGGATTATCTCAGGATGAGGCCATCCGGGTTGAGTTCCACAAGCCGTAACATTCACTAACACCGGGATTACAGTACGTTTTTTTCAAATCCGAAAAATAGAATAATACATGAAAATAAAACATCTTCTTTTTTATGTTGCTCTATTGCTGGCCTATGTACCGGCTGTACATGCACAACAACCAACTTCAGATACGCTTTCTTATGAAATACAACGTAAGAAAGTGAATGAACTGCTTCACAACCGTAGTGTCCAATTCGGAGAATATGATGTGAGCCTTCAGAAAAAAACAGGAATATTCGGACTCTTTAAGTCTAAGGGTGATATGCAAAAGTCTATCGATATCCTGAAAGACATAGTTACTACGGACAACAATATCCTTATCGAAACCAAAAGGCTTTTGGATTTGAAAGATTTTGAAAGAGAGAAATTTCAGAAACTCGCAACTGAGTATGACGGGCAGGTCACGGCCTACATGAATACGATTAACAAACTGCAGAATGAAAATGAAGCGCTAAAAAAACAAACCGATACGCTGGAGAATAGTGATCACAGTGGAAACGTCCTCCTTTATCTCGCCGTTGCTGTTATTTTTGTGCTTGTTTTCTTCCTTTATAAACTCTATAAGCAGGTTCAACAACAAAAAGTGACGAAAGCGTGATATGCTCACACAATAATATGGCTACTTTTGCAAATAGATTTTTTTTATAGGCAATAGAAAATGGCGAGAGCGAGATTGAACAGCGGTAATACGCAATCTGAAGATTTACCCAAGCCCAAACTAAACAAAGAGTTACTTCACAAGGCAAGCAAAATCTTTTCGTATATCAAACCGTACCGTGTAAAATTCGGTTTCGGTATGGCTTTTTTAATTATTTCAAGTTTGACAATGCTTACATTTCCGGCGTTGTTAGGTGCGATGATTGATGCTGCTCAAGGCAAACAAACCTACCCATGGCTTCATAATAATATAGCCTACATCGGAGGCATCAGCTTCTCGATTCTATTTATTCAATCTATCATTTCTTTTTTCAGAATACGATTATTTGTCGAAATAGCAGAAAAAGCATTAGCCAATATCCGTCGTGATACCTATAATAAATTAATAACCCTTCCTATTGAGTTTTTTGCAAACCGCAGAGTAGGTGAATTAAACAGCCGTCTTTCCTCTGATCTGGCACAAATACAGGACACCATGACAACGACACTGGCCGAGACCCTGCGCCAGGTTATCAGTCTGGCTTTTGGGGTAGTACTTCTGATTGCAGTGTCACCTAAGTTAGCATTAATGAACCTATGCATCCTGCCGATTCTGGTGGTCACAGCACTTATATTCGGACGTTTTATCCGTAATTTTTCGCGTCAGGCGCAGGATCAGCTTGCAGATTCCAACAGTATAGTGCAGGAAACATTATTAGGAATCAGCAATGTAAAGGCTTTTGTCAATGAATATTATGAGACAAAAAGATATTCCGGCAAATTGGATGCGGTAATCTGCCTGGCTGTAAAAGGCGCTACTTACCGGGGCATGTTTGCTTCTTTCATTATTTTCTGCATTTTCGGAGCAGTGATTGCAGTCATATGGTACGGTGCCTCATTAGTCTCTGCAGGAGAAATTTCAGTAGGAGATCTGACTACATATATTCTTTATTCTATGTTTGTGGCGGGTTCAATGGGAAGTTTCCCGGAGTTGTATGCCAATATACAGCGGTCATTGGGTGCCAGCGAACGCGTTATCGAAATCTTAAACGAGAAACAGGAAGATATAGCACTAAGCGAGGACAACAAAACAATCAAAAAACAAATTGAAGGTCATCTCACATTCAGGAATGTAGCATTTACTTATCCGGGAAGGAGAGACAATCAGATCCTTAAGAATATTTCTTTCGATGCCAGTTCCGGCGAGAAGATTGCCATCGTCGGGCCAAGCGGAACAGGTAAATCTACAATCGCTTCCCTTATCCTTCAGTTTTACAGTCCCGACAGTGGACAGATCCTCTATGATGGAGTCCCTTCTAAAGACTATTTACTGACAGACATCCGTAATCAGGTCGCTATAGTACCGCAGGATGTGCTTCTATTTGGAGGAACAATTCGCGAAAATATCGGCTACGGTAAGCTGGATGCTGATGCTGAAGAGATTATCAAAGCAGCAAGAAGAGCAAATGCACATAATTTTATAATGGAATTTCCGGAAGGATACGACACCCTTGTCGGAGAACGGGGAGTAAAGCTTTCCGGAGGACAGCGTCAGCGTATAGCGATAGCCCGGGCATTATTAAAAGATCCTGCCATACTCATATTGGACGAAGCAACTTCAGCGTTAGATTCCGAATCCGAAAGATTGGTACAGCTGGCCCTGGAAGAGCTCATGAAAAACAGAACATCCATCATTATTGCCCACCGCCTTTCAACAGTAATCCATGCCGATAAGATCATTGTTGTCGAAGATGGAATAGTATCTGACATGGGTAACCATGTGGAACTTATGAGCAAAGGTTCAGGACTTTACCATCATCTATATTCCTTACAGTCATCCCAAAAAGAGCAACTGTAAAAAAATGTTAATTTTTTATGTGTTGAAACTTTTTGGTGTAGCTATTGTTAATACTTATAGATAACAATAGAGTTGACAACATTAAAAACATGAAATCATGAAAAATAAAAACGGAATTTTGGCATTTGCATTATTAGGATTAGCAGCAGGTACAGCAGCTTACTATCTATTAGCAACAGAGGATGGAAAAAAACAGATGGATCGTGCGAATGACGGTATCAAAAGTCTGACAAAATCCCTAAAAGATCTTTCTAAAAAAGAAGCTAAACGCGCTTCTAAATTTGCACAATCTGCAAAAGATGAAATCATGGAACTGAAAGGTAAAGCTAAAGATTTAGGTAAAGATCTGGCAGAAAAAGCAAGCAGTGCAGCACACAACATGGCGAATAAAGTAGATGAAGGAGCTTCAAAAGCAAAATCCAGCATCGACAACGCATAATCTGATATAGCTTAAGGCTATATATCGTTTCGCTACACTATTCACATTCGATTTTTAGTATCTTTGTAGCGAATGAATTTGTTTCAACAAGTTAAGACTTTAGTATATAAAGATGTACTGTTAGAATGGCGATCTAAATACGCTATCAATGGCATCTTACTCTACGTGGTATCTACGGTTTTTGTCTGTTATCAGGCATTTACAGCCGTAGATTCCATTGTTTGGAATGCCCTCTTCTGGATCATTATGCTTTTTGCATCTATCAATGCCATCAGCAGAAGTTTTGTACAGGAGAGCACAAACCGTCAACTTTATTATTACTCCATAGTTGACGCCAAAGCAATCATTCTTTCCAAGATTATTTACAACACACTGATCATGATGCTGTTATCTGCAATAGCGTTCAGTGTATATGCTATAATCTTCCGGAATCCCCTTGCAGATCCCCTGTTCTATTTCATTTCCGTGATACTGGGAAGTATCAGCTTTGCATCAGTATTTACCATGGTATCAGGTATCAGTTCCAAGGCTGGGAATAACAGTACACTAATGGCTATCCTTAGTTTTCCTGTTATCATTCCGCTGTTACTGGTTCTCATCCGTTTGTCAAAAAATGCAATGGATGGACTGGAAAGAAGTCAGAGTCTGGATCATATTGTTGTATTACTTGCGATTAATGTGATAACTGTTACGATTTCTTTATTGTTATTTCCTTACCTTTGGAGAGATTAAAACAGTACAAAATTTAGAATTGAAATGAGAAAAAATTGGTGGAAAATCCTTGCCGTAGTTTTAGTAGCAGCATCCATCGTTGCAGGATTAATTGGCCCCGTCCCTACTCTCCCAATACTCCATGAAAGTATCCGAAATGTTTATTTCCACGTACCGATGTGGTTTGCGATGCTCACCCTCTATCTTATCTCCGTCATTTATAGTGTCAAATATCTGAATTCAGGAAACATGAAATATGACCTGATTGCTGTAGAAGCAGTAAATACAGGGATTATTTTTTGCTTTCTCGGATTAGGAACCGGTATGCTGTGGGCTAATATTACATGGGGCGATCCCTGGCCAAAAGATCCGAAATTAAATAGTTCGGCTATAGCCACACTGATGTATCTGGCCTATTTAGTACTGCGAAATGCACTTGACGAAGAGCAGAAGAGAGCCAAAATATCGGCTATCTACAACATCTTTGCCTTTCCGGTCATGATCGTCCTGCTATATGTGTTACCGAGACTCACGGATTCTCTGCATCCAGGGAATGGGGGTAATTCCACATTTAGTGACATAGATATGGACAACAATCTGAGACCTGTATTGTACGCTGCCGGTTTAGGCTGGAGTCTTATCGGAGTATGGATAGGTTCACTCCGTTACAGAGCCAGATTAATCGAGCGCGAACAATTTAACAACGAAATTAATTAATCGATAGTAAGATTCATGAAACAAACTATTCTATCTATATTCTTCATTTTGTGTACGTCATTGTATGCTTCGGCACAAGGTGAAATCGAAATGGCAACGGGACTGAGAAGCTCAGGAAAAATCTGGGTTGTAGTTCTGGTTTTACTTCTTATTTTTCTGGGTGTAGCAGCATACCTCTTTACACTGGACAAAAGAATCAGCAAATTAGAGAAAAATAACAAAAAGTAATTTTATCGGGGCGTTGACATACAAAAGTTTACGCCCTGATTGCATAACATCTAAGCGCCTAATATAAACGAGATCCGGATCAATGATCATCAATCAGTTCAGAAAATTTACACCTGTTAATATCGTATTACTCGCAGTAATTGGACTCGGGTTATGTCTTGGTGTATTTCTGCATCTTCCGGATGAACTCACCCCCATGCTGTTTGAGCCTGCGCTTAATAACCTCTTAGGCTTACAATTCGGACTGACACTGGCACCACAATCAAATGTGCTGACAACTCTTGCCCTTACGCTGATACAGGCATTTTTACTCAACAGGCTCATGAACAATTTTAATTTTCTGGGCAAACCGAGTTTTTTGACAGCATTGATGTACATGACACTGGCCAGTCTCTTCATTCCTTTTTTAGTCCTTTCACCCACACTTATCTGTAACTTTATTTCCATCTGGATGCTCAGCAAATTGCTGAATATCTATCACCATCAGGATATCAAAGGGATCATGTTTGACCTGGGTATGATTGTCGGAATAGGCAGTCTGGTCTATTTTCCGTTTATTGTCATGTTTATTCTCTTGTGGATAAGTCTGATTATTTTCAGACCCTTCAACTGGAGAGAATGGATTGCAACATTACTCGGATTATGTACCATATATTTTATTATCGGGGTTATTTATTATTGGCTAGGCCGTATAGATCAGTTTTTTGGAATATTCAAACCATTTACGAATTCATTTCCAAAGTCCTTACATATGGACTTCCATGATTACCTTGTATTGGTACCTATACTTTTTGCTCTGATACTCTTTTTACTCATATTGAAAGATCAGTTCTTTAAGAGTATAGTCCATGTCAGGAAATCCTTCCAGTTACTGTTTTTCATGTTACTTTTGGCGATCGGTTCCTTTTATCTTAATCCGGTCATTTCTGAAAGTCACTTTTTACTTTGCGCACCACCGATTACCATTTATTTGGCTTACTATTTTACTTACGCCAAAAATAAATGGATATATGAATCTCTTTATGCTATAATTATTATGGCAATTATCTACTTTCAGTTTATGTAAAAAACTGAAAATAAGAGCTTTAACCTTTTTTAACAAATAGAACTTACGGAATAATCAAAAAATAGATAGTTTTGTAACTGAAAAAATCAGGATACTACTGACATTCAAGCAGGAATATATCCGGATCTGATCACTGAAAAAACAAGAATTGTTGTTAAACATAAGCACGGAGATGTATTTCAAAACCTTATATTCGGATCAACACAAAGTTGCCAGTAAAGGTCTTGATTTTTGTTTAATACATGACCGTATTTTCGAGGATAACAGAGTTTCCTGTTTAGGAACTTTGAACAAGCGTGTTGCTAACAGTCTCCCGTATTATAGAAAAATATGCGATAGCATATACGGGAATTATGGCATCAATATCAATTTTTAACATGCAGAAACACTTTATACAAGGGCTGAAAAAGACAGCTTCGACATTATTTATTGCATTAGGTATCCTGTCTTGCGGCACAGCAGTATATGCTCAGAAGTCGACTTCAGCGTCACCTTATTCCAAATTAGGCATTGGTCAGATGCGCCTAGATTTACTCCCGCAAACCAGAGCAATGGGAGGAATTTCTACAGGTTTGAGATATCTTGGCGGAACAAATACTATGAACATAGCCAATCCGGCTTCCTACAGCGGTTTTCACCATACCATATTTGATGCCGGACTTTACGGAAATGTAACACAGCTGGAAAAAGGAAGTGCTGCAGATAATACCGCAGATTTTGCTTTCAGCCATATCACCATGGGAATTCCTTTGGGTAAAGCGGGTGGTGTTGCTTTCGGTCTTTTGCCTTTTTCAGATGTAGGTTATTCTTACAATAATATCAAGACGCTGGACACCTTGTCTTACAGAAGTACACTTTCAGGTGAAGGAGGATTGAATAAAGCATTCATCGGATACGGAATAAGTCCTTTCAAAGGTTTCAGCATAGGAGCGAACGTAAGTTATATATTTGGTAATCTCACCGATATCTCCAAAATTGAATTCCCGTACAGCTTAGGAGCTTACAATACGACACAAAATAATATTCGTTCATTTTCCGGAGCATCACTGGACTATGGGGTACAATATTTTAAATCTTTGGGCAACAAACTCAACCTGACAGTCGGATACTCAGGTTCCCTGAATAATACGATCAAAGATAAATCTACCATACTCATTACCCGTACGCAACCAAGTCTTTCAGATGTAGAAAATATTGCTACGGATACGTCATACATCAATGAAAAAGGATCCAGAAACATTAATCTTCCTTTGAAGCATAATGTTGGATTTACACTTGCGAAATCAAACAAATGGCTGGTAGGTGCAGATTTCAAATATGCTGACTGGTCAGATTTCCAGGTAAGACAAGGCGAACAACAACTGGGGAAAAGCTATGGCGTAGCAATAGGTGGGCAATTCACACCTGATCCTTCATCGATCCGCTACCTGAACCTGGTAGATTACCGAATCGGATTCAGATACGACAAGACACAAATGAATATCAATGGCACCGATATCAAAGATATGGCCATCACTTTAGGTATGGGTCTTCCTTTACCGTCTACACCTTATTCCCGTGCATTCTCTAAGATCAATGTCTCAGCAGAACTTGGACAGATGGGCACCTTGTCAAACAATCTTGTCCGCGAGCGGTATATCAATTTCAATATTGGATTTACACTCAATGACAAGTGGTTTTCACGAAGAAATTATGATTAGTAGCGATTGCTAATGACAGCATTCATTTCTATATTAAAACATACACTGCCCCTATCGATAATATTATGGTTAGGGGCAATCTTATTACACTCCTGCGAGCCCGATCTTAAAGAAGTAGACCGTATCGCCAATATGAAAAAAGGAGAGGCTGTAGACATCTCTTACGGCGTCACGATTACATATAGTGATTCTGCACTGGTAAAAGCGGTACTGACCAGTCCGGAAATGCGCGTTCATCATGACACAACAAGTAATTACGAATTTCCAAAAGGCGTAAAAATTGTATTTTATGATGCTCTTGGTAAAGAAAGTCAACAGATTGTATCGGATTATGCGATCCAGCGGGAAAAGCAGAAAACAACTACCTTCAAAAAGAATGTAGTCATCACCCGGATTGATGGTTCCATCATAAAAACAGAAGAACTTATTTATGATGAAAACTCCGATTCGTTTTATAACCACGTGATGATCACAGGTTTCTTTAAAGATGGCAGAGGTAATCTACAGGGATCATCTTTTACATCAGATGCTGACTTTAAAGATGTCCGGATTCAGAATGCAACAGGTTTATACTACATTCAGGACAACTCAGCATTCCCTTCTTTTGGCAATTAGACCGTGTAAAACAAAAAAAGTAGGAGAATAGTTTTCAACAACAATAAAATATTACGCTTTTTTTTATAAAAGTTGTATCTTGCACCTCGTTTTTAGTGTAGGTGAATTATTAAACTAAAAATCAGCATTTAAACAATAAAATACAGTTTATAAACTATGGGATTAATGACCTTTTTGCGAAACCGTGCGGGTTTGATCGTAACCGTTATCGGTATTGCAATTGTTGCATTTTTGTTAGGAGACGTTGTACGTACTGGAGCGCCTTTTTTGGCCGACTCAAAGAATCAGGTAGGAAGCGTCAATGGAGAATCAATCAGCTACCCTGATTTCAATGTTCAGGTTGAACAAGCATCAGCAATGTTCCAACAACAAATGGGTGGAGGAAGCCTCACCCCGCAAATGAAAAATTATGCCGTTCAGCAAGTATGGAATCAATTTGTAACCAAAGAAATTCTAAAACAGGAAGTTGAGAAAATCGGTTTGTCAGTAGGTAAAGACGAATTGAATGCATTGGTAAATGGTCCAAACCCATCTTATCAGGTCGTTCAGGCTTTCACAAACCCTCAGACGGGTCAGTTTGACAAAGCACAACTGAATATGTTCCTGAGCAGATTGAAAAGTGAAGGCACCCCTGAAATGCAGCAACAATGGGAAATGTTACTGGAAAGCGTACGTGACGAGCGTATGGGCACCAAATACACAAACCTGCTTAACAACAGCATTTACGTCACTTCTCTGGAAGCAAATGACGATTACATTCAACGTAACAAACTTGCAAACTTTAAATATGTATTGTTAGACTACTCTTCTATCAAAGATGCTGACATCAAACTGACAGATGCAGACTATAAAGAGTACTACGATGAAAATAAAAATGCATTCAAAAATCCTGAAGAAACACGCTCTATTGAGTATGTACTTGTAGACGGACGCCCTAATCAAAGAGATACAGCTGCAACATTAGCTGTTGTTCAGAAATTAAAAGCGGATCTTGCTGCATCTACAAATGACTCTTTATTTGCAAGTGTAAACTCAGATACAAAATATCCGTACACTTATCTGAAAAAAGGTCAGGTAAGCCCTGCTCTTGATTCCGTATTGTTCAATGCTCCGGTAGGTGCTACAGTAGGTCCGTTTCTTTCAAATGGCGTATACGAAATCGCTAAAATCAAAGATGCTACTTTCAGCCCTGATTCGGTAAAAGCAAGTCATATCTTATTAAACCCGACTGCAGAAGGCGGTGTTGACAAAGCTAAAGCCAAAGCAGACTCTATTAAGAATCTGATTGCAAAAGGCGAAGCATTCGGTCCATTGGCTATTCAGTTCAGTCAGGACGAAGGCAGCAAAGCAAACGGAGGTGATCTTGGAACATTTGGAAGAGGAAGAATGGTTCCTGAATTTGACAAAGCAGTATTCGAAGGCAAGACTGGAGATGTATTGATCGTAAACAGTCAGTTCGGTGTACACATTGTAAAAATCGAAAAACAAGTCGGAAACTCTAAAGTAGTAAAAGCTGCCATTGTAGATAAAGCCATTTCAAGTGGTAAAGAAACAATCGATGCAGCATATGCAAAAGCAAACAGCTTCTTCTCTGCTTTGGATAAAGATAATTTCACAGCTCTGGCTGCGAAACAAGGTTTGAAAGATGCAACAGCAAAACGTGTTACTGCAATGGACAATACGTTAGATGGCAACGAAGTACCAAGAGAATTGTTGAGATGGGCATTTGATGCCAAAAAAGGAGATGTAACAGATAAAGTTTATGAAACAGATCATACTTTTATCGTTGCTCGTCTGGCAGATATTCAACCAAAAGGACTTCTTCCTTTGGAAGCTATTAAAGCTGATATTGAAACTCCGGTAAGAAATCTGGTAAAAGCCAGACAACTGAAAGAAAAAGCAGAAAATGCTTTGAAAGGAGCATCTTCAATTGATCAGGTTGGTCAGAAATTAGGTAAATCACCTATTCAGGTTGAAAACATAGTATTAGCAAATCCTGTTATCCCGGGAGTAGCATTGGAAAACGCAGTTGTAGGTACTGTATTTGGATTACAGCCAAACAAACCTTCAACAGCGATCAAAGGAAATCAGGGTGTATATGTTGTACAGGTAAACGGATTTGTAAATCCTAAAAACCAGGTAGCAACAGAGATCAAAGCACAACAGAAACAGTTGATCGCTTCTAAAGCGCAACGTTCATGGAACTCTATCTTCAAAGCACTTCAGGATAAAGCTAAGATTGATGACAATCGCATTAGATTCTTTTAGAATATAATTAAGTAACTTTGTAGCCGGACAGTATTTGTCCGGCTTTTTTTATTTTTATGATCATGGAAATTCAAGAAAATATCGTTAATAAAGTAGCACAAAGCGGACTAATAACCTTTGATCTGGCCAGCCTTGCTCCTGCCGGAGAGCTTACCGAATATGACATCAAGGATAATCTTTTTCATGGATTGATATTAAAGGAAAAAGACTTCAGAGAATTTATTAAAGAAAACGACTGGACAAGATATACAGACAAACATGTTGCCATTACTTGTTCTACAGATGCCATTATCCCGACATGGGCAATCATGTTGTTAGCAAATAAACTTGAACCTTTTGCAAAAACTGTTATTTTTGGAACAAAAGAAGAACTGGAAAGCCAGTTATTCCAAGAAAAGTTAGCAACTTTGGATATGTCAAAGTTTGTTGATCAGCGCGTTGTTGTAAAAGGTTGTGGTGATGTGCATATTCCAGAGTCTGCTTTTGTGACATTTACGGTAAAATTAAGCAAAGTTGCAAAAAGTATAATGTACGGTGAACCATGCTCGACAGTACCGGTTTTCAAGCGAAAGCCTTAATGTAGTTTTTTAGAATTGTAGTTTTAATTGATATATGAAAAGAATCTTTACGTTACTTATTATTGCATTATACTGCATTTCAAATGCACCGGCACAAATGCTCCCGTATTTAAAAGAATCATCTTATCAAGCGGGAGAAAAACTACAATACAAACTCAGGTACGGTATCGTATCAGCCGCTACAGGCTCCCTGATGGTGTCCGATTCCAAACTTCGGTTCAGTAATCCCAAAACATTTCAATTGACAGCTTTTGGATCAACATCCGGGGCTTTCTCGGTATTGTATACTGTAAAAAACAAATACAATTCATATATAGATGGCAGTACATTCCTTCCCTACCTGTATACGGAAGATATTCACGAAGGAAGCTATACCAGACAGGATTATGTAACCTTCGATCATAAGAAGCAATCTGCAAAAGGGAAAAAAGGGACTTTTCAAAGTCCTACTCCACAGACTTTCGATTTACTGTCCGCTTATTACTTTTCACGTAACCTCGACCTTTCTAAACTTAAGATAGGAGATTCATTCAGAATCACTTATTTCTTGAACGATGAAATGGCCTCTCTGGGCATCAAATATCTCGGAGTAGAGGACGTGAAAACCAAGCTTGGCACATTAGAATGTATAAAATTTAGCCCAGAGATCAAACCCGGACGTATTTTTAAGAAAAACAGTCAGTTGTATCTTTGGGTCACAAACGATGGAAATCGTATTCCGGTAAAGGCCGAAGTCGAAATATTAATCGGCTCGATTACTATGGAACTTACCAAAGCTGAAGGTTTGAAATATAAACTAGGTCAACGAGTAAGCTATTCAAAATAACATCATGATAGAAGTAGGAAGTGTCCTGGTACACGAAGATTTGATTGAAAATGATTTTGTTTGCAACCTTTCCAAATGCAAAGGCGCGTGCTGTATAGAAGGAGATTCAGGAGCTCCGCTAAAAGAGAGTGAACTGGCTGTCCTGGCAGAAATATATCCGAAAGTAAAGCCTTACATGACCCAGAAAGGCATCCAGGCTGTAGAAGAACAGGGTACTCATGTCATTGATGTGGACGGCGATCTGACAACAACCTGCGTAGACGGCAATAAAGAGTGCGCATATGTTACCTGGGAAAACGGAGTAACAAAATGTGCCATTGAAAAAGCATATGAACAAGGTGAAATTCATTGGAAAAAACCTATTTCATGTCACCTCTATCCTATCCGTACGACACATTATCCCGAGTTTGATGTCCTGCATTATGACAGGTGGCATATCTGCAAAGATGCATGTTCGTTCGGCAAAGAACTACAGGTACCTGTGTACCGCTTTTTGAAAGATCCGCTTATCCGTGAGTATGGAGAAACCTGGTATCAGGAATTAGAGAATACTATAGAATCATTATAATCTATTTCTTATCTTTAGACTTCAAAAAAAGTATCTAAATCATGGTTTTTAACCATCATACATGCTAAAGTTAAACGATATACAGAAGCCTATAGCCAATGAACTGGCGGCATTTGAACATAAATTTAAGGCTTCCATGCAAAGCTCCGTTCCTTTGCTGGACAGAATTACGCATTATATAGTAAAGCGTAAAGGAAAGCAAATGCGCCCTATGTTCGTTTTCTTTTCAGCAGGGCTATGCGGATCGATAAACGAATCTACATTTCGGGGTGCTTCACTTGTAGAGCTTTTGCATACTGCATCTCTCGTACATGATGATGTGGTTGATAATGCAAATGAAAGAAGAGGTTTTTTCTCAGTCAATGCACTATGGAAAAATAAGGTTGCTGTATTAGTCGGTGATTTTTTATTATCAAAGGGACTTCTGCTTTCTGTAGATAATAATGATTTTCATCTTCTTAAGATCGTATCGGAAGCTGTAGAACAAATGAGCGAAGGGGAACTGTTACAGATCGAAAAGGCACGTAAACTGGATATAGAAGAATCGGTTTATTTTGAAGTCATCAGACAAAAAACAGCCTCCCTCATTGCATCTTGCTGTGCCTGCGGAGCAGCCTCTACAGATGTAGATGAAGAAACCGTAAAAAAAATGCATGCTTTCGGTGAGAAAGTAGGGATAGCTTTTCAGATAAAAGATGATCTTTTTGACTTTGGACTGGATGATGTCGGCAAACCTCTCGGGAATGATATTAAAGAGAAAAAAATGACCTTGCCGCTAATTTATGCATTGAGCCAGACGGATAAATCAGAGAAAAGACGGATCATTAATCTCGTTAAGAATCATAATGAGGATAACAAGAAAGTCGCAGAAGTCATCGCTTTTGTCAGAAGCAGCGGAGGACTTGACTATGCTACCGAAAAAATGTTTCAATACCAGCAGGAAGCATTCGAAATATTAAACTCTTTTCCGGAGGGTGTTTACAGAACCGGGCTGGAACAATTGGTGAGATATACTACTGAACGAAAAAAATAAATATGAGTCACGAATTAATGTTTTTTGGAGGATTTATTCTTTTTATCATCCTCATGTTAGCCATTGATTTAGGTTTATTCTCCAAAGGAGACAAACCTATTTCCCTAACCACAGCCGCCGTCATGAGCGTGATATGGGTGCTGTTTGCATTAGGTTTTTTCGTCGTATTAAGAATCTGGGGTAATCAGCTCCATGATGTACATGATATTGCCCGCTTACAGGAAGTCATCGCCAAGCATTATCACAACATCAAAATCAATCCAAATGACTTAGCTGCCAGCATAAAGATCTACAACAATAACCTCTCATTAGAGTATATAACAGGTTATGTAGTCGAATATGCGCTGTCTGTGGACAATATTTTTGTCATGGTGCTACTCTTCCATTCCTTCGGTATTCCGGAAAAATATTACCACAAAGTATTAGTTTGGGGTATATTGGGAGCGATTATACTACGTTGTATATTCATTTTTGTCGGAGCGGCATTGATTGCTAAATTCGGATGGATCTTATATGTATTCGGAGCATTCCTTGTGTATACCGGAATAACGATGTACATCAACCGTAATCAGGAAGAAGAAGTCGATCCGCAAAATCACGCAGTTGTTAGATTTGCATCTAAATATTTCAAAGTATATCCTAAGATTGAACATGGAAATTTCTTTCATATCGAAAACGGAATACGCTATGTAACACCATTATTTCTTGTTCTGCTGGTTATTGAATTTACAGATCTGATCTTTGCAGTAGATTCGATTCCAGCTATCTTTTCTGTAACCAAGGATCCGTATATCGTATTCTTCTCCAACATCTTTGCCATATTGGGATTACGTTCTATGTTCTTCCTGTTAGTCAACATCATCCACAAATTCCATTACCTGAAAGTCGGACTGGCATTTCTCCTGGTCTTTATCGGATTAAAAATGTTGTTGCATAGCTGGTTGGAAAAATTTGGTTTTACAACGACTCACTCTCTGATCATCATCCTCAGTATACTGGTCATTAGTGTCATAGCTTCACTCCTCTTTCCACAAAAGAAAGATGATCCTGCTTTAAAATAATCAGAAAAGGCACCTTAAAGGTGCCTTTTCTGATTGTCAAATCTCCGGCACTTGCTATGTTGTAATATTTTTACATTAGACATGAAGCAATTGTCATTAATAAAGTTAAATTCGTCCCATAAATTATAATACAAATTACATCAATATGAAATATCCATGCTGTACAGACTGCACAAACACCAATAAATAGAGTTTGGATATTCCATATGGCCATTGAAAATCAAATTAAATACATATGAATTGGAATAAATCACTTGTGCTGGCTGCATCATTATTTGTTGCATCTTTTCAGGTACAGGCACAAGACAATTTAATTAACGCTTTAAAAGCAAATCAAAATGACAACAGTAAGGCTGGCTTTACGTTTACAGAAGTAATTAATCTGGCTAATACATCTATTAAAGATCAGGGTTCTTCGGGTACGTGCTGGTCTTATTCCGGAAACTCATTCTTAGAATCTGAAATGATACGTATGGGCAAAAAACCTGTGGAAATCTCTCAGATCTTTAGTGCCAGAAATACCTATCTTGAAAAAGCCAAAACATATGTTCGTCTTCACGGCGGATTGTCTCTTGGCGAAGGAGGACAATTCCACGATGTGTTAAATGCGTATCGCAAATACGGAGCACTTCCTCAGGAAGTATATACAGGCTTACATTACGGATCAAAGCGTAATAATATCGGTGAAATGACCAATATGCTGGATGCTATGTTAGGTACATTTGTAAAAGCAAAAAAATTGACACCAAACTGGGAGAAAGCATATACAGCAGCAATGGACTCCTATCTGGGTGAAGTACCTGAAAAATTTGATTATCAGGGTAAGTCATATACACCAAGAACATTTGCTGATCAGGTAATCGGAATCAATCCGGACGATTACATCGGTCTGGCTTCTGTAACAGATCATCCTTACTACAAACAATTTGTATTGTTGATCCCAGACAACTGGTCATTTGACAGATTCTATAATGTTCAAATGAATGATTTGACATCTGTTATTGATAATGCATTGAAAAACGGATATACAGTGGCATGGGCAACAGATGTATCTGAAAAAGGATTCAGCTGGAAAAACGGTGTGGCTTATGTTCCGGAGAAAGCATTTGAAGACATGAATGATGCAGAAAAACAATCGATGTTCGTAGGTCCTCAGCCGGAAGCCAAAATCACTCCTGAGCAAAGACAACTGGCATTTGACGATTATACAACGACAGATGACCACGGTATGCACATTGTAGGACTTGTAAAAGATCAAAACGGAAAAGAATACTACATCGTTAAAAACTCCTGGGGTGTTTCAAACGATTACAAAGGATACTTATACGTGACAAAAGAATTTGTTCGTTACAAAACAACATCTTTGCTTATACATAAAAACGCAATTCAAAAAGATTTAAGATCAAAAATGGGATTCTAATCCACTTTTAATCAGAATGAAAAAAGTCTCCGGTGATATAATATGGCCGGAGACTTTTTTTTATACATATTATTTTCTACATTGATCCTGAACTTCAGATTAATGCTGACTACCCAATTTAAATATTATGAAAACGAAAAAGCTAATTATTCTATTTCTTCTGGCTCCGCTTTTGAGTTTTGCTCAAGGATCAGGAATCAAATTTGAACACGGTCTCTCCTGGAATCAAATCAAGGAAAAAGCAAAAAAAGAAAACAAACACATCTTCGTTGATTGTTTTACAACCTGGTGCGGTCCATGTAAATACATGGCAAATACCGTTTTTCCACAACCCAAAGTCGGAGAATTTTTTAATTCCAACTTTATCAATGCCAAGATACAGATGGATCAGACAAAAGATGACAGCGAGGATATAAAAGCATGGTATGCAGAAGCCAGCCGATTTGAAAAAGATTACAATGTCAGAGCATATCCAACCTTCCTTATTTTCGATCCAAACGGAAACTTAGTACACCGTATCGTAGGTGGCGGAGAGGCCGATCAGTTCATCACAAGAGCAAAAGAAGGACTGGATCCTGCAACTCAGTATCATACATTGCTCAGCAAATTTGATGCAAAACCGGATGATATAGAGATTGCCCGCAAACTAGCTGTAGCAGCAGAGAATGCATATGATCAGGAAACTTTAAAAAGAACACAAGCCGTGATTATTAACGCTCTTCCTGAGCAGGAACTGTTTCAGAAAGAAAACGTGCAGCTGCTACTTACCAGTGCTACCAGTTCAGATTCGCGGTCTTACCAACTGATAAAAAATAATATCGACAAAATAGATGCTACATTAGGAAAAGGAAGTGCAAACAATGCCATGGCGACTGTATTAATGAGCGAGTTCGTATTGCCTTTGGTAAAAAATGATCAGAATATCAATTTAGATGATGTACAGCAACAGCTTTCCAAAAGTCATCCGGAAGTAGATATGACGAGTATGTTCGTTCGTTTTAAACCTCAGTTCTACTTTAGCAAAAAAGACTGGCCGGCTTTCAAAGATGCTGTAAATGCTTACATCAACACCTCTAAAGTTGCTCCTAATCAGCTTAATTCCTTTGCCTGGACAATTTTTGAGAATTGCGAAGATAAAGCATGTATTGAATCAGCACTTGCCTGGAGTAAAAAGTCATTGGAAGAAGGAAATGAGGATGCCGCTTATCTGGATACTTATGCTAATCTTCTATATAAAAAGGGAAATAAAAGTGAAGCCATCACTACTCAGGAAAAAGCTATCGCTGCTGCCGATGAAGATAGTAAAGCCGAACTACAGGCCAATCTCGACAAAATGCGAAAAGGTGAACCTACATGGTAACAACAAACATATAAATACTACAATGGCCACCTTTTCAGGTGGCCATTGCTATTTTGGAGGAGTAAAGAATCTGCTACTTCAAAGTAGTGATCCCCATATTCCACAAGGTAAAAGCAAATTTATCCGCCGTCTCATTGATCACTACATCCGTAGAACGCCCTGCTCCATGGCCTGCCTTGGTCTCGATACGGATTAAGACCGGATTAGCACACCTCTGTTTTGATTGCAGCTCTGCCGCAAATTTATAGGAATGTGCAGGCACAACACGATCATCATGATCACCTGTGGTCACTAATGTAGCAGGATAACAAACTCCTTCTTTCACATTGTGCACAGGAGAATACCCTTTCAGATACTCAAACATTTCTTTACTGTCATTAGCCGTACCATAGTCATATCCCCATCCTGCACCTGCAGTAAACGTATGATAACGCAACATATCCAGTACACCGACAGCCGGTAATGCAACTTTCGCCACATGAGGATTAATCGTCATTGTCGCTCCGACTAACAGCCCTCCGTTAGAACCTCCTGAAAGCGCCGTATATTCCGGAGAAGTATATTTATTTTGCTGCAGATATTCAGCAGCAGCAATAAAATCGTTGAACACGTTCAATTTATTAAACTGACGCCCGCCATCATGCCACTTTTTACCATATTCGCCTCCTCCCCTTAAGTTCGGAACCGCATATACACCACCATTTGCCAGCCATGTAGCGGTAGCGACACTGAATCCGGGAGTCAGGCTGATATTAAATCCTCCGTATCCATATACAATAGTCGGATTTTTCCCATCCAGCTTCAATCCCTTCTTATGAGTAATGATCATCGGCACTTTAGTCCCGTCTTTGGAGGTATAGAATACCTGCTTAGATTCATATTCATCAGGATTAAATTTCACATTAGGCTTAATATAAAGTTCAGACTTACCTGACTCTACATTAAATTTAAAGCTGGATGACGGCGTGATATAATTTGAAAAGCTGAAATAAATATCTTTTTCCTTTTTCTTACCGCCAAAACCGGAAGCCGTACCTACCCCAGGCAGTTCAATCGCACGGACTTTTTTTCCTTCATAAGTATACTGCTCTACAACAGAAATCGCATCTTTCAGATAATTGGCAAAAATATAGCCGCCTCCTGTAGAAATACTCAATACATTGTCTGTTTCCGGAATAACTGTTTTCCAATTAGCCGCAGTTGGGTTTTTGCTATCCACCTTGACTAACTTATTATTCGGTGCATCTAAATTAGTTTTCAGAAAAAATATATCCCCGATATTGTCTATAATAGCTGTATTAGAATTAAAATCACCTACAACTGTTTTGATCGTTGATTTCGGATCAGACAGATCTTTAAAATAAAGCTCATTTCCAGTAGTGGTATTTGCCGCTGTAATAATTAAAAATCGTTCGTCATCTGTCAGATATGCTCCCACATAACGTCTTGGTGTCTCACTTCCTCCAAAGATCAGTTTATCAGTAGACTGTGCTGTTCCCAGTTTATGATAATATAATTTATGCTGATCTGTCTTTTCAGACAATTCAGATCCCTTTGGTTTATCATAGCTGGAATAGTAAAATCCCTCATTTCCTTTCCAGGCAACACCGGAAAATTTAACATCGATAAGTGTTTCCCCTACCGTTGATTTATCATTTGTATTCAACACGATTACCTTTCTCCAGTCAGATCCGCCTTCGGAGATAGAATAGGCCATCAGGCTACCATCTTTCGAAAAGCTGACATCTGATAAAGATGTGGATCCGTCTTTTGAAAATGTGTTAGGATCAAGAAAAACTTCTTCTTTACCCTTATCCCCTTTTTTACGATATAAAACAGAATGCTGTTGCAAGCCATCGTTTTTATAGAAATAGGTATAAGCACCCTCTACAAATGGCGTACTTACTTTCTCATAATTCCATATATCAGTCAATTGTTTTTTCAGCTCATCCCGGTAAGGAATGGCATTCAAATAATCAAAAGTTGTCTTATTCTGACTCAATACCCATTCTTTTGTTTCAGCAGAACGGTCATCTTCTAACCAACGGTAAGGATCTGCAACCGTAACACCAAAAAAATCATCGCTTACATTCCCCTTTTGTGTAGAAGGGTAAGCTTTTACCTGAGGTCCTGTTTGCCCCGAAACATGCTGTTGCTGCAATGTGGTCATACTTAACACCATTAAGATCAATCCTAATTTCTTATTCATCATAAATTTGCTTATACGTTAATGCTATTATCACAAATCTACTAATTTATGTGTGAACTCAATAGCCGGATAAGACCGATTTTGATTTCACTGCAATCTGATTACGGATAATCAGACTGCAGATGCGACCATTACTTTTTTAAAAGCAAGGTAAGGATTGTAATTTAGTCTGTATCCGAATTTGAATATTACACTGATTTAGGTAGTTTTGAAAAAATGTCTGACAGAAAAAATATCTATTTCGCATCCGATTTTCATTTAGGATCCTATCCTGAAGCAAAATCAATTGCCCGTGAACATGAGATAGTAAAATGGCTCAATCACATCAAATCAGATGCAAAAGAACTCTATCTTATGGGGGATGTATTTGACTTTTGGTTTGAATACCAATCCGTGATTCCTAAAGGATATATCCGTTTTCTGGGAAAATTAGCAGAATTAGCTGATGAAGGAGTCAAAATTACCTTTTTCAAAGGCAATCATGACATGTGGATGTTTGGATATCTGCGGGATCAGCTTGGAGCAAACATCATAGATAATGAGCTCGAAATCATCAGAGATGGTAAATCATTCTATTTACATCATGGAGATGGATTGGGAGATGGTGATAAAAAGTATAAATTCCTGAAAAAAATATTCCGCAGCAAAGCCTGCCAATGGCTGTTTGCCAGGCTGCACCCCAATCTGGGTATAGCTATTGCTCAGCGCTGGTCCAGATCCAGCAGAGCAGCCAATGATATCGATGAAATCTTTTTAGGTGAAGACCGGGAGTGGCTGATCCAATATGCCAGACAATTGGAAAATACTCAGCATTTTGATTTTTACATATTCGGTCACCGCCACCTTTCTTACCATCTTCCGCTCTCTTCCGGAAGTCAGATTATTAATCTCGGAGAATGGTTCAAAGGTAAATCTTATGCCGTTTGGGATGGAACCAAGCTAGAATTGCTACAGTGGAACAATGAGCTTAACACAAAATAAGCCCGTTTCAGCAATTAAAAAATGATAAAAAAACTTCGATTTAAATTTGTTATTCACACCTTTGCCCTACATATTTAGATATAAATTATGAATTGGATTATTCTTATCATCGGAGGGTTATTTGAAGTAGGTTTTACGACTTGCCTGGGTAAGGCAAAAGAAACCTCAGGGACACAAATGTATCTGTGGTACCTGGGATTCATAATATCTTTGTTCCTCAGTATGGGCTTGCTCATGAAGGCTACACAAACATTACCACTGGGAACAGCGTATGCTGTATGGACTGGAATAGGAGCAGTAGGAACTGTATTAATGGGTATCTTTTTCTTCAAAGAACCCGTCGACTTTTGGAGAGTTTTCTTCATTTTCACCTTAATAGCTTCGATAATAGGATTAAAGGTGGTTTCTTCCCATTAATATAACTTATAAAAAGCGACAAAATTTCTTTATTTTTGTGCACTAAAAAAAGACACATCTTAGCCGCTGGCAGGAAGTGTCGTCATATTTTGATTTTATGTTAGATAAATTACAAGCTATAAAAGAACGTTGGCAGGAAGTGGAAGCTGAATTAAGCAATCCTGATACAATCAGTGATATGAAACGTTTCGCCAAACTTAATAAAGAATATAAAGATTTGGGTAGAATTGTTGATCAGTACCATATTTACAAAAACATGGTCAGCAACATTGATGCAAATAAAGACATTCTGGCAAATGAAAAAGATCAGGAGCTTAGAGAAATGGCCAAAGAAGAGCTGGATATACTCTATGGACAGAAAGAGGAGAAAGAAGAAGAAATTCGTCTTATGCTTATTCCCAAAGATCCGGAAGATGCTAAAAATGCAATTATTGAGATTCGTGGAGGAACAGGTGGAGACGAAGCCGCATTATTCGCAGGGGATCTTTACCGTATGTATACCCGCTTTTTTGAAACAAAAGGCTGGAGAAATGAAGTAATGGATGTCACAGAAGGAACTTCAGGTGGTTATAAAGAGGTAATTCTTAAAGTAATCGGTGATGATGCATATGGCCAGTTAAAATATGAGTCAGGAGTACACCGTGTACAACGTGTACCGGATACAGAGACTCAGGGTCGTGTACACACATCAGCAGCCTCAGTTGCGGTTTTACCGGAAGCAGAAGATGTCGATGTCGAATTGAATCCCGGAGATATTGAAATGCAGACATCCCGTTCGGGAGGTGCCGGTGGTCAGAACGTAAATAAAGTAGAAACCAAAGTACAATTAACACACAAACCTTCGGGAATCGTAGTGGTATGTCAGGTAGAACGTTCGCAATTGGCCAACAGAGAACTGGCAATGGAGATGCTTCGTAACAAATTGTATGAGCTGGAAGTTCAGAAGAAACACGGAGATACTGCTGCAAAAAGAAAAACAATGGTATCTACAGGTGACCGTTCGGCAAAAGTACGTACCTACAACTACCCTCAGGGTAGAGTTACCGAACATCGTATCGGGTTAACATTGTATAACTTACCAGCTGTTATGGACGGTGATATTCAAGGAATTATCGATGCATTACAGTTTGCAGAGAATGCAGAAAAGATGAAAGAAGGAACTGTAGAGTAGTTTTTTTTCAAAAATTATTAGCAAATAAAGAAATTAACGCTATATTTGCACACCTTCTCAGGAAGGAAAAAGGTCTGGTAGTTCAGCTGGTTAGAATACATGCCTGTCACGCATGGGGTCGCGGGTTCGAGTCCCGTCCAGACCGCTAAAAAACAAGAAGTAAATAGTACTTCATCATGTTCTTTATTTAATTAAAAAATTTGAGGTCTGGTAGTTCAGCTGGTTAGAATACATGCCTGTCACGCATGGGGTCGCGGGTTCGAGTCCCGTCCAGACCGCTTCAAACGAAGTGAAAACTTCAAATTTGTTCTTTATTACAATTAAAAAATTAGGTCTGGTAGTTCAGCTGGTTAGAATACATGCCTGTCACGCATGGGGTCGCGGGTTCGAGTCCCGTCCAGACCGCTTTTAAAGCATCCACATAATATGGATGCTTTTTTTTGTTTATAAAGGCACTACTTCCCCTTCAAATCTTTTCAATATGCTTATTTTAAAGGATGACTGACACCTGTGGAAGTCATTTTTACAGGTAAGATATAACCATCCTTATCAAAATTCAATTCATCAATACATGTTTCTCTTTCATTCGCACTGGTTTTACCTATTAGGCGTCGGTGATACACAATAAAGTATTTATCGGCATCAGGAGCTTTTATAACGGAATGATGACCTGCACCAACAGCAATAGTCGAATCCTGTTCTAAGATAGTAGAGACCCTTTCAAAAGGGCCAAACGGAGAATCAGCTATAGCATATGCGACCTTATAATCCGGACCGGTCCATCCTCCTTCAGACCACATAAAATAATACTTATTATTATAAATAAACATAAATGGTCCTTCCACATAATTTTCAGGAGTTACCTCTTTGTATACCTGTCCGTCCGGAAATGGCTGTATACCCGTAAAATCATCCTTCAGCCGCACCACATTACAATGTTTCCACCCTCCATAATACATATAATAGCCACCGTCCTTATCTTTAAACACAAACTGATCAATGGGTTGCGCACCATTAATGACATCTTGTATAAGAGGCTTACCTAACAAGTCTGTATAAGGACCTTCAGGCTTGTCCGCCACAGCAACTCCTATCCCTCCTACTTCTCCCGGATGTACATCATTTGCGCCAAAAAACAGATAATACTTCCCCTCCTTTTCTATTACACTGGGCGCCCACATAGCTTTTTTTGCCCACTTGACAGCAGCAGTATCCAATATACGTTCATGCTTATCCCAATGGACCAGATCTTTGGATGAAAAAGCATCGAAAAGAATCTGCTTTTCATATGGAGCAGAATACGTGGGGAATATCCAGTAGGTATTATTATATACAATACCTTCGGGGTCAGCATACCAGCCCTTAATCACGGGATTTTGTTGGCAAAAACCAAGAGTCATAAAACTCAAACAGACAAACAGGGAAATTCTCTTTTTCATAGGCAGATCATGTTAATTCTAAAAGCTGAACAGCATTTTAATTTTAGAATTTATAGTTATAGGTTTGTTTTCAGATTGAAGATAGCAAAAAGACTTGATAAATCGATTTATCATTTGAAATTAAAGATCTCATCCGGTTATCTATTCCGGATTTTCAAAAAATGATAAATACGGAAAAAATCTCTGTTAAAAAATAAATCTTTGAGACACAACATTCCAGCAATTCTAACCGTTTTAATTCAAAAATTGCCCAAATAATCCTATCCATTTTAAAAAAAATAGTGTACGTTTGGAATGAGTAACTACATGCTTTTCGTTAAAAGTTTCAAATTCATCAAAGTAATTGGGTTACTATTAGTTATAAAAGGTATTAATAGGTGAGTAAGTTTAGCAAATCATTCACTCCGGAAAATGACCAGGAAATAATCGATGGGATTCTGACTGGTGATCATTTAGCTTTAGATGCAATCTACAAGTTATATTATCCCAGTATCAGCCATATGATTATCCAGAACAATGGTAGTGAGGAAGAAGCGAAAGATATTTTTCAGGAAGCAGTAATCGTGCTTTATGATAAAGTATCGCACGGAGATTTTGAGTTGAAAAGTAAACTTAAAACTTATCTGTATTCGATTTGCAGAAGACTATGGCTGAAGCAGCTCAATCGTAATGGTGCAGGATATGCAACAAATGACATTCGTGATTATGAAGATACCCTTCCATATGAAGATGATATCGACAAACACGAAGAGCTGGATCTCAGATTTGCACAAATGGAAGAAGCCATGAGCAAACTGGGGGAGCCCTGTAAGACAATTCTTCATGATTTTTATATCCTGAATCATTCTATGCAGGACATTTGTGAAAAATTCGGCTATACGAATACTGACAACGCCAAAACTCAAAAATACAAATGCCTGCAAAGGCTGAAAAAGTATTTTTTTCAGAGTGAGAATTAATTTGTAACTAATATAATAATAAGGACCAGTGTCATGGCAATGATGAGTCAACAAGAATTTTATGACCTCGCAGACCGATACCTGCGAAATGAGATGACCACGGAAGAGCGCATGTCCTTTGAAGTATTTTGTGCTGAAAATCCGACTTTTAGCATCCAGCTTCAACAGCACCGTACATTTATCAACGATATGCAATCTGTATCAGCACGCATGGATTTCAAAAATCAGCTGAAGAATGTATCGACATCTTACCACCGCAGTCATAAACAAAAAACACAAACAAAAGAAACGCCTGTTGTTCCGATTCAGGCACGCTTTAAATTAAATATTGCTGTAGCTGCAGCGGTTGCTATTATTTCTGTATTCTCTACATTGTGGATGAGCGGCTATTATACCAATCTGGAAAAAGCATCGACGGACTACAGTGCTTTACGCAGAGATATGAACAATGTAAAGCGCAATGTCAACGAACATAATGCCGCATTACGCAATATCGACAACAAGAAAAAAGACATCAATAATAAAGTAGACAGTCACTATGGAGCTACAGGTTTTATGGTTACTAAAGACGGTTATGTTGTTACCAATTTTCATGTGATCAACGGTGCTGATTCTATCCATTTACAGAATAACAAAGGAGATTCCTTCAGAGCAAGTGTTATCTATACAGATGCTGCAAAAGATCTGGCTATTCTGCATATTAACGATAGTAATTTCAGAAAACTTAAAAGTATTCCGTATACCTTCAAATCAAGATCTTCAGATTTAGGTGAAGATATCTACACTATCGGATTCCCTCGTGATGAAGCGGTCTATGGACAAGGATATCTGAGTTCCGCAACCGGATATGCCGGCGATACCATCGCTTATCAGATATCTATTCCGGTCAACCCTGGTAACAGTGGAGGTCCTGTATTGGATAATAAAGGAAATATCATTGGTATTATCAGCGGTAAACAAACAGGCATTGACGGGGCAGGTTTTGCAATCAAAACTAAAATCCTGATAGATGCATTAAATGAAATCCCTGCAAACTCATTAAACGGAGAAATTGTTTTAAACAAAAAGAATAGTCTGTCGAATTTATCAAGGACAGATCAGATCAAACAATTGCAAGACTATATTTACATGGTAAAAGTCTTTTAAAAATACTTTTACAATAATGAAAGAGCTTCATTTCTTAGAAAGATGAAGCTCTTTTTTTGTTATTTATGTTTCAGTTTTTTTATATTCGGTGAAGTACAATACATTTATGTTTCTTTCGTATTATATATGAATTGTGAAGAAATAACCAACACCCCCGAAATAAATGATCGGATTCTTAAAGAAGTAAGTAATACCAAATGAAAAACAACAAGAGTTTCATGCATGTATTCTGCTATACTGCATTCAGTATAATTATTCATGCCTCTCTCCTTTTCGGATCCCTGCCTTTGCAAGCTCAGTATGCCGTAGAAGAGATTCCCAATCCTAAAGAGAGTGGACAGAATTATTATGTGAGCAATCCAAATGGCATACTTAGCAGTGCTACTGAATCTGAACTAAATCAGATAGCAGTTGAGATTGAAGAGAAGACAAAAGCCGAGGTCGCAGTTGTTATTGTCAATGATTTTCAGGGTGATGATGACTTTGCTTTTGCACATCGTCTTTTCAATACCTGGGGTATCGGCAAAAAGGAAGCAAACAATGGCCTCCTACTCTTTATTGGAAAGGATAGACATTATTACCGTTTTATAACAGGCTACGGGATGGAAGCTCTTCTTCCTGATGCTTATCTCAAAAGAGTAGGTGAATCCTTTCTCGTTCCACATTTTCGAAATTCAGACTATGACGCAGGGGTTCTGGCCGCTATGCAAGCTATTAAGCAATCCCTGTTAGCTCCGGATTCTGTAAAAGAACTGGATTCTATACTCAAACGCAATAACTCCTTCTGGTTCAAACATGCTGAACTTTTAAATAAAGTCGGTATCATTTTCTTAATCGTACTGATAATATATCTCTATCTGGGATGGATTACCAAATCCGTATCGGGACAAATCAAAATCAAAAAAGGACTTAATCCAGTCGTCAGCGGATGCGGATGTTTCGGGATAATGTTATTCTTCAGCATCTTTATCTTTGCTTTTGGATTCAACAACCTGGAGCAGGTTTTTAAACTCAAAAATCTCCCTATATTTTTAGGCATACTTGGCAGTCTGATCCTGGCCATGAAATACAACCAATCGAGAACACTCATCAGCGATTCGTATCAGGATGATGAAAGCAAGTCCACAGCCCTTTCCAAATTTTCGTCAAGAGCCTTTTTAATTCCTTTTATTGCTCCGCTAGCCTTCTTTGATCTTTTTGCCGTATTTAAGTTTAGAAATAAAGTAAAAGTCCGGTTTATTCCTCCGGATGAGTCAGGACAATGGAAACGAATAAATAAAGATGAAATAAGCGCAAAGGAACTTACAAAATATCTGAACGATGGTCAGAAAAACGAACAGAAGGTCAAATCAAAAATTTTCGAATTCTGGAAAAACCTGCAGTCAGGAAAAATTCAGGTAAATGCTTTTGATGGAGAAGAAGCTTATTCCTATGAGCAGTGTCCGCAATGTCACTTCTTTACCTTCCACACTCCTTATGTCAAAACAATCACTGCAGCTACTTATTCCAGCTCAGGCACAGGTATAGAAAAACAGGATTGTAGAAATTGTAATTACGAGATAGAGCTAGGCAAAGTCACTATACCTAAAAAAGTCAGAAGCACTTCTTCAGGATCTTCCGGTTCATCGGGATCCTCCGGTTCCTCCGGATCATCAGGTGGCAGTTTCGGTGGAGGATCAAGTGGAGGTGGCGGAGCCGGAGGCAGATGGTAATTTATGCAAATAAAAATGTCTTTCATTTTGTATTAAGCTAATACAAAATGAAAGACATTTACCATTATAATAATTTGCTATAAATTCGGTTGCGGAGTAGTACGCAGATAAGGTTTTATTTCCTTAAATCCTTTTGGAAATTTAGCCGGTATATCTTCGGTCTTAATAGCCGGCACCACGATGACATCCTCTCCGTGTTTCCAATCTGCAGGTGTAGCAACAGAATAATCAGCTGTAAGCTGTAAGGAATCAATCACACGTAGTATTTCATCAAAATTACGCCCTGTAGATGCCGGATAAGTCAATGTCAGTTTGATCTTCTTATCAGGTCCGATAATAAATACCGAACGCACTGTTGCAGTAGCAGAAGCATTCGGATGGATCATATCATATAATTCCGAAATATGACGGTCGACATCCGCTACAATCGGAAAATTGACTGTCGTATCCTGCGTTTCATTAATATCCTTCACCCAGTTGTGATGATCTTCCAGATTGTCAACACTTAAAGCAAGTGCCTTCACTCCTCTTTTGTCAAACTCAGATTTCAGTTTGGCTGTACGTCCAAGTTCAGTTGTACATACCGGCGTATAATCTGATGGGTGTGAAAAAAACACAACCCAGCTGTCTTTGATATAATCATGAAAATCAATATCTCCTATTGTTGTTTGCGCCTTGAAATTCGGGGCTTCGTCTCCTAATCTTAAACTCATAATTTCTTAATATTATTAAATTAAAAACCTATTTACCCTACTAATATAGTAGATTTTATTTTATAAACAAATTCCTCTTCTAAATTGTGACAATGAAGAGATAAAAAATAAAATTTTACTATGCAAGCATAATATATTTTTAATATATTTGGATATAAACCATCAAAAATGAGTGCTTTATGATATTTGAACTAAGCGAAGAACATAAAATGATACAGGCTGCTGCCCGTGACTTTGCACAACAGGATCTTAAACCGGGTGTAATTGAACGCGATGAACTCGCCAAATTTCCCTTTGAACACGTTAAGCAAATGGGACAACTTGGCTTCATGGGTATGATGGTCGATCCCCAATATGGTGGTGCAGGAATGGATACAATCGCCTATACACTTGTGCTGGAGGAGTTGGCCAGAATTGATGCATCTGCAGCTGTAATTATGTCTGCCAACAACTCTCTTGTATGCTATGGGTTAGATGCGTTTGGAACGGAGGAACAAAAACAGAAGTATTTACATCCGCTTGCCTCCGGCGAAAAATTAGGTGCTTTTGCTTTGTCAGAGCCTGAAGCTGGGTCTGATGCAACTTCACAGCATACAATTGCAGAGGATAAAGGAGATCACTACCTGCTGAACGGCACAAAAAACTGGATCACTAATGGTGGAAATGCAGATTACTATCTTGTGATCGCTCAGACGCATCCTGACAAAGGTCATCGCGGCATTAATGTTTTGATTGTAGAAAAAGGAATGGAGGGATTCACCGTAGGCCCGAAAGAAAACAAACTGGGTATTCGCAGTTCAGACACCCACTCTCTTATGTTTTCGGATGTCAAAGTGCCTAAAGAAAATCGTATAGGAGAAGATGGATTCGGGTTCAAATTTGCAATGAAAACACTGGATGGTGGGCGCATAGGTATTGCAGCGCAGGCACTCGGTATTGCAGCGGGAGCGTATGAGCTGGCGCTGGCATATGCTAAAGAGCGGAAGACATTTGGTAAACCGATTTCCGAACATCAGGCTATTCAATTCAAACTCGCTGACATGGAAATGGAAATAGAAGCAGCACGACTCCTTATTCATAAAGCCGCCTGGCTAAAAGATAACGGACAGCCTTATGGCAAAGCAGCAGCTATGGCCAAATTATTTGCTTCTGAAGTTGCAATGAAAACAACAATAGAAGCGATTCAGATTCACGGCGGATATGGATATGTCAAGGAATACCATGTCGAACGTCTGATGCGAGACGCAAAGATCACGCAGATCTATGAAGGTACTTCCGAAATTCAACGTCTGGTTATAGCCCGTGAAATCTTAAAATAAGATATCTAAAAAGTATAATTGTTAATAAATCAACTTCGTCCCGATCGCAGCATGTGACCGGGACTTTTATATTATCCCAACGGTAGCGTAATTTCTGTGTTCGGAATAAAAGCTTTCTGTTCATCCGTAATAAAACTCATCGGGTTCTCTGGGTCTTTGATAATTTCAAACAATATAAAACCCCATGGTTTCCAGAAGTTTTCCAACACCTGTCCATAAGTCTTCACCTGCCAGTGATCAAAGATTGGTTTCATCGACATATCAGCAAGTGGCATAGGTTCCACATACACCATTGCAGGCGTATGCAGGTAAGTATATTCAGGTAGCCTGTTGAAAAGGTATGCAGAATAAAAATATCGTGCAGCTAATTCTTCAAACTGTATCGGATGCAGTTGTTTGTCATTCAGCAACTGTAAAGCCTCTTCGTGATAGATATTATTGGTAGCATTATCCTGCAAGCAGGCAATAAGCCCGAAATCATTCATACGAAGTGAAAAAATCAAAGTATTGATCTCATCCCGGTAATTGAAGGTTTGAGGAGGATTATCTACAGGCACTACAACCAGAGAAAACGGCAGTGTATTTTCAAATTCCATAGGCACAAGCAAAGATTGTAACATCGCATGTAGATTTTTAAATTTCTGCACAAGTGCCTGTGAAAAATTCATATCCTCTCCGGATAACACCTGCTGGCGTATGCCCGATTGAATCTCATTGAATACAACTCCGTATACAATTTTTGCCATCCATTGAAAAAGAGTAACAGGAGGAAGATTTTTAACGGCCGCATAGCCATCGGCAAAAGCACGCTCTACCTCCGACTCCATCTTTTCGATGGTCAATGCAGCTTCAGCACTACAGGGAAGTTTTAATGATTTGTATGTCACTACATTTTCGTCCAGCATTTTGAACGGCTTATCTTCCAGATCAAAAGCGCGCATCATCCATACGGGAAAGACCTGAATTTGCTCGTCTGCAGAAGCTAAAGGTTGACCTGTCAAAAAACAGGTGTTATTATCAAATTTAAATGCTTTAAAAGGATTGTATAATGTTGTCGACATAAGGATACAAAAGTAGCCTATTTCCAATATAAAAAAGTTTACATACTGTCAAGAATTCCTTTCGATACAACACATAATTATTTACAGAGACGCTTTTATAGATTTTGTCCCTCTTTTCATCCCATAGAACACGTGATTTCTATTCGGTGTCTGTTGTATTCTGGGCTAGCGATATCCCCATTTTTTATTTCTTTATGGAATGTTGTAATTTCCGGCATCTATATATTACTAACCAACCGCTTATAAATTATGCAATTACTAATCAATAAGGAAAAGACTTTAGATCTTATCATTCTTTCTATCCGATATTTACTGGCATTTATTTTTTTATCTTATGGTATTGGTAAACTTTCCGGAGGGCAATTTGGGAATCTGTCCGCAAAGGAGCTGGCTACCCCCATAAAAGACCTTTCGCTCTTTAAAACAGGCTGGTATCTTTTTGACCATCAACCCTTTAAATATTTTATCGCAATTTCACAGATTACAGCCTCATTATTACTTCTTTATAAAAGAACGGTCATTATCGGGGCATTAATGCTTATTCCCATAATAGTGAACATTCTGATCATCGATCTGACTATAATGCCACATAGTTTCAAAATAGCCTTTACTTTCCGTCTGTCTTTTTACCTGCTCTTTATTGCATTGTTACTGTATTATTATCGAGAAGATTTAATGCCAATGCTGAAAAAGCTAATGAATATACATACACTCAAATACAAACATAGTAAGCTGTCTTATCTGCTTATACCTGTTTTTATGGTGCTTCTCGAATGTTTAAACGGGGTTTTCAAAATCATCTATCTGATTGCTTCAAACCCGCAACGTAGCTGGGAAATGTTAAAGGATATATTCTGATCAAGCAGAATTATGCAATACTGACTTTCAGATTTTCAAAAACTAAAACACCGTCAACTTTTTTACCTTCTTTGTCCTGAAGGTTCTTCAATGCACCGGTTTTACCTTTTTCGAGTAAGTTTTTCATTTCCTTTTCTTCCAATGTGACGCCGGAAAGGGTACGCCATATTTTGAAGTCACAGCCTCTTGCATAATGATCACATTGGGCGACTTTGTCATACAGAATCATACTGCCCTTATCACATTTAGGACATTTTATAGAGACGGTCTGTTTCGGTGGTTCCGCATCCTGTGTCAGTGAAATCCGCAGTTGCAGCAATTCTTTTGTGATACGCACCGTAAAATCTTTAATATGCTTCATAAACACATCATAGGATACTTTATTTGCACGCATTTCTTCCAGTTTCTGTTCCCATTTACCGGTAAGTTCCACTTTTGCAATAGCCCGGTCTTTGACTAGATTATACACCGCCAGTCCTTTATCAGTAGGAATCAGTTTCTTCTTATCTCTTCTGATATAATCACGCTGAAACAATGTTTCAATGGTTGCGGCTCGTGTAGCAGGTGTACCCAATCCACAGTCTTTCATCGCCTGACGCATTTCATCATCATCGATTTCCTTCCCTGAAGTTTCCATTGCTTTTAAGAGAGAAGCTTCTGTATGAATAGGTTTGGCTTTGGTAAATTTTTCCATCAGATCCAACGCCAGTATTTCCAGTAATTCTTCCGCTGAAAGTTTTGGTAACTGCGCGTTTTCAGTATCCGCATCATCGCTATCTTTCTTATCATCCTCCGGTTGTTCCAGCTGATCCGCAGACAGTCTCCAGCCGTACTGCTTGATAACTGTTCCTTTAGCGATCAGTTCTACACCTTCCGCATCCATGATTACAGTTGTGATATCCTTGAGGCAGACATCAGAGAAACTTTCCACCATACGTTTAGCAATCATATTATATATATTGGATTGCTCCTTAAGCATAGCAGAAGGCTTTTCATCCGTAACAAGCAGGGCATGGTGATCTGTTACTTTTTTATCATCTACAGAGCGCTTATTGAGTTTGGCTCCAATCAGATTTCGGCTTATTGTTGCGATCCCCTCTTCAGCAGTATCTGCAAGATGCTGGAAAAGCTCCTCTATTTTTTCAAACACATCCTCTCCTATGTAGCGGCTGCCTGTACGTGGATAAGTGATTACCTTCTTTTCGTAGAGGGTCTGTGCAATACTGAGTGTCTGATCTGCAGAATATCCGTATTTCTTATTGGCATCCTGTTGTAAGTTAGTCAGATCATACAGCAAGGGAGGAGGTTCTTTGACTTCCTTTCCTTCTACTTTGGTCACTTTGGCCGAAGCCCCGACAGTTATTTTTGCCAGTGTTTCCTCCGCCAGATCTTTTTGATCTATTCGGTTAGATGTGGCTTTAAACTTGATATTTTCCTTTTCAAACTGTGCCTGTATCTTGTAGAAAGCTGTTGGTTTAAAGTTTTTATTTTCAATAAAACGGGAGCAGATCATCGCCAATGTGGGTGTCTGTACACGTCCCAGAGATAGTAATCCGCGATTGCCCGCAGCCAGAGTAATAGCCTGTGTTGCATTGATACCGATCAGCCAGTCCGATTCGGAACGCGACCTTGCGGACATATACAGGCTATCGTACTCGCTTCCTTCTTTGAGATTGGCAAATCCTTCTTTTATCGCTTTATCTGTCTGGCTGGAAATCCATAATCTTTTGAAGGGAACATTTGCGCCCAAATAATAGTAAATATTACGAAATATCAATTCTCCTTCACGCCCGGCATCCGTCGCTACAATCACCTCTTCTGCTTTATCCAGCAAACCTTTTATTGTATTCAGCTGCTTTAAAGCTCCTCCGTCATCCATTTGCTTACCGTCTTTCTTTACTTTTTTAGACTCCAGCTTGAATTGTGCAGGTATAATAGGCAGATTAGAAACTGACCAGCTGTGAAAACCATAAGCCTGTGGCGTACATAACTGCACCAGATGGCCAAATGCATAGGTAAATGCATACCCATTACCCGAAATATAGCCGTCATTCACTTCCTTGGCTCCCATAACACGAGCCAGATCTCTTGCAACAGACGGTTTTTCCGCGATAACTACTTTCATGTATTTTGTATTGTGCTATTATATAAGGGATAAGGAAAGAACAATATAGGATGTGGATCACATTTCTACCTGCCCTTTCCTTAAATCATTATTCTTAATCTATGGAAGGAATGGTGATTCCTTTTATTTTGCGATATAAATCGATGGCGTATACATCGGTCATACCTGAAACGTAATCCAGTATCGAGCGGATTTTGGAATACGCATCATCGTTGGTTGTGTAAAATTGGTTTGGAACCAATGCGACCAACTTCTGATCATAGCCATTCTTATTTTTTTTGAGGTAAGCGGGCACAAATTCAGCCAATAAAGCATTCATAACCTTGTAACCAGCCACTTCAATCTGAACAACAGTAGGCGCATTATAAATCTGCGCAACCGAGATTTTGGATATTTTTTTCATCTGATGCACAACGTCATCCTCTAGTGCATCCATCAGCGCCATTGGAAATGTGCCTGCCAGAAATTTGTCCTGTTCCTTGAAAAATACATCTACACATCCGTGAATTAATGTATTGATTGCTTTTGCACGAAGCAAAGCTACCCTGCTGGCTGTATCATTCAGGCTATCCAGTCGGTTGCGTAAGTTTTCACCACCACAAAGAGGTAAAAGTAATTCTTCTACTTCGTTATAAGACAGGATTTTGAGATGATGAGCATCTTCCAGGTCGATAATATTGTAACAGATATCATCTGCAGCCTCTACCAGATAAACCAGAGGGTGACGAAGGTATCCTTTAGGATTCGTCGGATCCTGCAGCAACCCCAACTCCGCAGCTATTTTAGCAAACGACTCCCGTTCGGCTGTAAAAAAGCCATATTTTTTACGATGATGATTCTTTTTGATATGTCCGTCGATGGCCGCACAGGGATACTTGACAATAGAGGCCAGAGATGTATAAGTCAGTGCAAAACCTTTGTCATCTTTCCCATTAAAAGGATGAGTCAATATGCGCAATGCATTTGCATTTCCTTCAAAATGCGTCAGATCTGCCCATTCTTCTGCAGAGACCTGTTCCTGAAATTTGCGCCCCTCTCCTTCTGTAAAATAAGTCGAGATGGCTGATTCTCCGGAATGCCCGAAAGCAGGATTACCCAGATCATGCGACAGACAAGCGGCCGATACCATGTTTCCTACTTCCTGTAAAAACGGATAGTCCTCATCTACATCAGGGTTTGCTTCTTTCATTTTTGCATAAAAAAGCCTGCCCAACGAACGGCCTACACTTGCCACCTCCAGACTATGGGTCAGACGATTATGAACAAAAACAGCCCCGGGTAATGGAAATACCTGGGTTTTATTCTGTAATCTTCTGAATGGAGATGAAAAAATCAATCTGTCATAGTCTCTTTGAAATTCTGAACGAGCCTCCAGATGATCTTTATTAATACGATCCTCATATCCCCAACGCTTAGCAGAGAGCAACTGTTTCCAATTCATTTGCATGTTTTCAGACATAGCGCAAATATACTGTTTCTAACGCAAAAGGTTTTGCTATGAATGCTACTGAAATGAGATTTATACCAATTCTTTTAATGCGATTTCATAAGCATGAGAAGATACATGTATCCGCTCTGCTGTTGTGTTACGGATCTTTTGCAGGGCATTAAAAATAACAGAAGACACATCCGAAAAAATAGCTTCATCACTGATCTCTACATTTGGTTGCATCAGGTAGGCAAAGACTCTTGCCATTCCGCTATTGGCAATAAAATCAGGAATGACTGCCACTTGCTGATCTGCAAATTCCATCACCGGCCCGTAAAATATCTCTCTGTCTGCAAAAGGCACATTCGCTCCTGAAGCGATGACTTCCAACCCATTATCCACTAACAGACTGACCTGCTCTTTTGAGACCAGACGTGAAGCGGCTGCCGGAATAAATATTTCCGCACCGATATTCCACACTTCTTCGTTGATCTGTGCAAAGGGCAACAGATCCGGAGTATACAGTTCATTCTTTTTTCTATTGAGAAAAAGCGTAGTGATCTCTTCTTCTGTAAATCCTTCTCTATTGATCAGTCCTCCTGCCCGATCAATTATTCCCACTATTTTCACACCAAGCCGGCTCAGATAAAAAGCTGCCGAAGCGGCAACATTTCCCCAGCCCTGAATAATAGCACGCTTTCCCGCACAGGTATCCCCATAAAGATTGTAAAAGTGTTTTACAGATTCTGCCACTCCATACCCCGTTATCATATCGGCCACTTTATATTTTCGCTTCAGATCAGGACTGAAGGCCGCGTCTTCCAGCACTTTAGAGACACCGTAACGCAACTGTCCGATCTGATGTATACGATCCTTTTCACGAACATTAAAATGTCCGTTCAATACTCCTTCCTGCGGATGCCACAGTCCGTACTGTTCTGTCAGCGGTATTACATCATGTATTTCATCGACATTCAAATCTCCTCCTGTACCATAATAATTTTTCAGCAAAGGTGTGACAACTTTAAACCAGCGGTCCAGTACTGCTTCTTTACGGGGATCAGCAGGATCAAAATTTATTCCTGATTTTGCTCCACCAATAGCGGGACCGGAGACGGTAAATTTAACTTCCATAGTCTTAGCGAGTGATTCCACCTCGTTACGGTCCAAACCTGCCCGCATCCGGGTGCCGCCGCCTGCAGCACCACCCCGAAGGGAGTTGATCACTACCCAGCCTTCAGCTTCAGTCTCATTGTCTTTCCATTCAAATATAATTTCGGGTCTTTTACGCTCAAAAGCCTGCAAAAGTTCTTTCATAAATTGGCTGTTTTTTAAAAATAATATGTCTACAGATTACCTCGTTTTTCCTGCTCCCGTTCAATGGCCTCAAATAAAGCTTTAAAATTTCCGGCTCCAAAACTTTGCGCTCCTTTGCGTTGTATGATCTCATAAAAAAGTGTAGGTCTGTCTTCTACAGGTTTTGTAAATATTTGAAGCAGATAACCCTCATCATCCCTATCAACTAGTATCCCCAATTCCTGAATCACTTTTATTTCTTCATCAATCACGCCAACACGATCTGGCAACATATCATAATACGCTTCTGGCGGAGCACCCAAAAACTCTACTCCTCTTGCTTTAAGCGCTTTGACTGTACCTACAATATCCTTTGTTGCCAGTGCTGCATGTTGCACACCTTCTCCTTCATAATATTCCAGGTACTCTTCAATCTGTGATTTTTTCTTGCCTTCTGCAGGTTCGTTAATCGGAAATTTCACATATCCGTTTCCGTTACTCATCACCTTACTCATCAGGGCAGAATATTCCGTATTGATTTGTTTGTCATCAAAAGAAAGGACATTTACAAATCCCATCACATGCTGATACCACTCTACAGTTTCATTCATCTTATTCCATCCCACATTACCTACACAATGATCGATATACTGCAATCCGGTTTCTTCAGGCTGATAGTCGCTGTCCCAGACTTCATAGCCCGGCATAAATGTCCCCTTATAATTTTTACGCTCTATAAACATATGGATGGTTTCTCCGTACGTATAGATCCCTGAAGTACATACTTCTCCATGCTGATCTTTCATTACCTGAGGTTCCTGATAAGGTTTTGCGCCCCTCTTTACTGTCTCCTCAAATGATTTTGTAGCATCATCTACCCAAAGCGCAAGGATTTTGACGCCGTCACCATGCTTTTTGACATGTTCGGCTACAGGATGCTCAGAGCGCAATGCAGTTGTTAACACGAGTCTGATTTTATTCTGTTTTAATACATAAGAAGCCCGGTCTCTAACTCCGGTCTCGGGGCCTGCATAGGCTTCTGACTGAAACCCAAATGCTGTTTTATAGTAATGTGCTGCCTGCTTGGCATTACCTACATAGAATTCAATGTAATCTGTTCCGTTGATGGGCAGAAAATCCTGCGCCAAAGCTATTTTTTCTGCAAATGTCTGTGCCATAATGCTGCTGTTTTTTTTGTTTTTAACCTATCCAGGATTTATAATATTCCTGATCTTCAATTTCTAACGCTTCTTTTGTCAGCATCAACGGCCTGAATGGATCGATCATGACTGCCAGTTCTTCTGTTTTTGTCTGCCCTATACTTTTCTCCACTGTACCCGGATGCGGCCCATGCGGAATACCTCCGGGATGCAAGGTGATCTGCCCGCGTTCTACACTCTTGCGGCTCATAAAATCTCCGTCCACATAATACAACACCTCATCTGAATCTACATTGCTATGGTTGTACGGAGCGGGAATAGACTGAGGATGATAATCATATAATCTCGGACAAAAACTACAGAGTACAAATGTTTCCGTCTCAAAAGTCTGATGCACCGGCGGAGGCTGATGAAGTTTACCGGTAATAGGCATAAAATCATGAATAGAAAATGCCCATGGATAATGATATCCGTCCCAACCCACAAAATCAAAGGGATGACTGCCATATACATATGGATATATAAGTCCTTGTTTTTTGATTCTGATTTCAAATTCTCCGGTTTGATCTATCGTTTCCAGATCTTCCGGCCGTTTGATATCTCTCTCACAAAACGGCGCATGCTCCATAAGCTGTCCGAATTCATTCCGGTAACGTTTAGGCGTACGGATCGGAGAAAAAGACTCCACGATAAACAGCCTGTTGTCCGGATTATCAAAATGTAACTGATAAATAACACCCCGGGGAATGACCAGATAGTCGCCATATTCAAACCGGATCTTTCCATAGCCTGTTTGCAGCACACCACTGCCTTCATGGATAAAGATGATCTCATCCGCCTGACTGTTTTTATAGAAGTAATCCTTCATGGAAAGTCTTGGAGCCGCAAGTGACACATGAAGATCCTGATTGACCAGTACAGGTGTGCGGCTTTCGAGGTAATCATCTTTAGGTTGTACTTTAAAACCTTTCAGACTGGTGTGCTTGAGGTGTTTTTCACGCGCTATGCGTGGAGATACATCATACGGATCCCGGATCTGCTTCACTAATGTAGGCGGGTAGCAATGATATACCAGAGAATACGTACTGGAGAAGCCATGAGTTGACACCAGTTCTTCAGAGAACAGTTCGCCGTTGGGTTTTCGGAAAATAGTGTGTCTTTTTTGAGGGACTTTTCCCAATTGATGATAAATTGGCATGATAAAGTCTATTTTAAAAATATGAAACAATTATAGTATTAAACTTGCCAAAGGATTATTTGGCGCAAGAAAAGAAGTGCCTAATATTGGGCAAAAACAACATCTGCAATCATCGCTTTTACTAAAGCGATCATGCCCGTGGATACCGTAAGGTACTGTAGTCCAAAGATGTTCATAACTGGTGTATAAGTTTATCTCAAATATAAGATTTATTTACTACATCTTTTTTAGATATTGCATAAATAATTCAGATCATCATTATATTTACCCAATATTCCTTATTTGTGATGATTTTAACAGCTCTATTTTGATATGAAACTTGTAACATGCGAATATGATAACAAGGAGCAACTTGGATTTCTTTTGGATGACCTGATCTATATCTGCAGTCTGACAGATTCAGGTTTACCCGTATCTATGAACGATTTTCTGAAAGGGGGTGAGCAGTGTATGCAAGCGATGTTACAAGCTGTTGACCTGGCTAAAGAAGGGAAATTCAGGAACATTGCACTTGACAAACGTACTGTCAGGTTATTAGCTCCGGTACCTTATCCATCTACCTTTCGGGATGCCTATGCTTTTCGCCAGCATGTATCTACATCAAGGCGTAACCGTGGCCTGGAGATGATTCCGGAATTTGATAAGTTTCCTGTTTTTTATTTTTCGAATCATCGCGCTATAATGGGGCCAGGCAGTGTATCTTGTATGCCTTTACATTTTGATCAACTTGACTTTGAACTTGAAGTTGCCATTGTACTGAATAAAAGGGGAAAGAATATTCCGGCATCTGAAGCGGATCAGTACATAGCAGGATATATGATTATGAATGATCTGAGCGCCCGACAACTTCAGATGGAAGAAATGAAACTCAACCTGGGTCCGGCAAAAGGGAAAGATTTTGCGACGATGATCGGCCCTTATATGGTAACAAAAGATGAACTGGAGTCTTATAAGGTTGCAACACCTGAAGGACATACAGGAGATACGTACAACCTGCATATGAGCTGTACCGTAAACGGAAAACAGGTATCCGCAGGTAATATGGCAGATATGAACTGGACCTTCGCAGAAATCATAGAGCGCGTTTCTTACGGAGTCGAGGTTTTCCCCGGAGATCTCATCGGATCAGGAACTGTTGGCACGGGATGTTTTCTGGAGCTCAACGGTACGGGCAAACGGAATGATCCGAATTATGAGGTACAGTGGCTGCAGCCCGGAGATCACATCAGCATGCAAGTTACCGGACTGGGACAGCTGGAGAATACCGTTGTTCTTGACCACACAAGTAAATATTAAAACAACTTCTTTTACAAGCCTTTATATTTTCATTATTAATTGAATAGTATATGTCCGATATCAAAACTAAAGTAATAGATCCCATCCAGCAACAGGCTATTTTTGATAACCTTATCAAATATGCCATTGCACCACGTCCCATTTGTTTTGCAAGTACAATAGATGCTGCAGGTCAGGTCAACCTCAGCCCCTTCAGCTATTTCAATTTAATGTCTCACCAACCTCCTGTCTGTATTTTTTCTCCTTTAAGAAGGATGCGGGACGGAACGACCAAGCATACACTTGAAAATATAAAAGAAGTAAATGAAGTTGTCGTCAATATTGTCAACTACGATATGGTACAGCAGCAATCACTTGCCAGTACAGAATATGCAAAGGGTATCAATGAATTTGAAAAATCCGGCTTTACAGCTTTGCCATCCACACATGTAAGACCTCCACGGGTTGCTGAATCCCCTGTACAGCTGGAGTGTAAGGTAAAAGAAATCATCGCACTGAGTGATGAGCCTGGAGCCGGGAATCTTGTACTGGCGGAAGTTGTATGTATGCATATTCACGAAGATTTATTAGACAGTAACAATCAGGTTGATCAGGCTAAACTGGATCTGGTTGCAAGATTGGGTGGTGACTGGTACTGTCGCGTAACAGAGGAAAGTTTATTTAAGGTTCCCAAGCCCCTGCGCAACCTTGGAATCGGAATAGATCAGCTACCGGAAAGCATACGTTTTTCTTCTGTTCTCACAGGCAATCATCTGGGTTTGCTGGCAAATGTCGAAGTAATACCGGAATCTCACATGGAAGGTAGCTCTTCAATCGATCAGGATATCCTGTCCAATCTGGAAAGATGGAAAGATGATCCTGTCAGATTCCAAAAGGAGCAACATACGCATGCAGCTAGATTACTGGACAGCGGAGAACTTCAGAAAGCCTGGCAGATCCTGTTACTCCGTCAGTAGTATACCCACCTGATCATTTTTTGCTAGTCGTATTCCGTCATGGATTAATTTGATAAGATGAACATGTTTATCCTGTATTTTCAGAAGTGTCTCCTCTACTGAAGAAGCAAGATCTTCCCATTGTTCTTTAACTGCTATTTCCAGGATTTCTAAAAGTCCTAACCAGTCTTCCGGATAGCGGACTGAAAGTTCGGCATACAGAACTTTTAAGGTTTGTGATGAGGATTTGCTTTCCCTTTCTTTTCTGATACGGGCATAGATCTGATGTAAAGTTAATGTCTGTTCATCATATACCTGATGAACAGTTTTTGTCTGGGACACCGTAGATTCCTGTTCAAATGCATCTTTATCTGCGGCACCGCAATAAACCGATACAATTTCTTTACCTACAGCCATATCATATATACCCCATTCCGGATCAAAATACAGTTGACAGCTCTCGATCTCAACTACCTGACACGGCGCCATAGACACCAAAATCAGTTTCCCATTCTGACGAAGAACAGACTGAACCAAACCTCTCACTTCTATACCGGAATCAAAAGTAAGGACAGTTTCCTTTCCTTCAACAATATCATACTTCACCAATTCCTCATCTGTAAAATCTTCTAAGGCGACATTAGTCCCTTTCAAAAGTCCTACAGGAGAACCAAATCCTTCCCGATGGTAGTTCTTGCCATGCCCCTTCAATTGTTTATTTTGACAAGATAGTGCTGTAGACCCTGCAGATTTAATATAGAACAACGTATCATCATCGCTTACCTTTTGGAATATTCCAGAAACCTGCAATCCTGAACTATATACAACCGTACATACATTCTGACAGGCAATGGCTTTATCCACACTATCCTTCCCTCCGATCCGGAAAGCCATTGTATTGGCAAAATCATCCAATACATTTCTCAGATGCAAAAAATCCGGAGTGACAAATAATTGTGGCTGAGGCTTAGTTATATCATATGCGTAATTCAATGCATCCAGACTATAAGGTAATTTTGGAACTTCTTTACGCATACACGAAGCACTTTCTCCTATTGAAGATAACAAACCGGCACCGTAAATTTTCGGAACATCAGGAGTTCCGATAAGGCCATATTCAACCGTCCACCAGTGCAGTCGGCTCAGTAAAGTCATTTCAGAAGGATCACCCATATTCTCCTGAACATTTTTCAGGTGTAATTCGGCCTCTTCTATTTCATGACTTGTTGCACTATTCTTTTCTTTAATGATGGAAAGACTTCTGATCGCTTCATATAAAGCAAAATCCTGAGCAGAAAACATAGCCTTCGACCCTATCTCACCAAAATACTGCAAGTATTCTGCATACTCAGGCTCACCTATAATAGGTGCATGGCCCGATGATTCGTGGATAATATCAGGAGCCGGTGTATACTCAATATGCTCAAGCTGACGGATATCCGCAGCAATTACCAATACGCGATGTGCCTGAAATTCCATAAACGCCGATGGCGGAATGAATCCGTCTACCGTAGCAGCTCCCCAGCCTATTTGTTTCAAACTGTCATTCATTGCCTGCAAATCCGGAATATGTTCAATTGTCAATCCGGCCTTTTTTAGCCCGGGAATGTAAGGGTAATAGGCTACATCTTTAAGATAAGCATAATTTTGACGCATAACATAGCGCCAGATAGCCTGGTCCACGGGTGTGTATCTTTCGTATTGCTGAGGCACAACATATTTCTTAAGATGTGCGGGTAACTGCTCCAAAATCGGATTATTGTATGTATCCATTTACAATCGGCTTTAACACAAACTTAAATATTTAGTCTCTGATGTGCAAATCCTTAATCCGAACATGACTTTATTTCAATGAAAGTTCTGTGGACACAAATCAGTCTCCGAAATGTATAGGATGAAATTTTCGCTGAAAATCAAACCAGCAGGTTTTATTGAAAACGATTTCTTTTTTATAAAAAGCATTTTTATACAGACTACCGGAGGATGGATTAATTCCTCTTTCGTAGACTTCACTCTTTTTCAAAAGCCTGTCAATTGCGTTCATCAAAGACGTTATTTTTTTATCAGGTGTCTTTGAAACAATACGCAAATTGATATTTTCTATTTCACTATCTGTTGACCGTCCACCAAGCCCTTCGATCACATAATGAAAAAAGTCGTCGTCAAAGAAGCTGGAATTTCCCTCTTCATCGTATACTTCTGAAGTAATATAAAAAGCGTGATAGTCTTTATTCAACAGGCTGGATATATCCTCTATAGATTCATTGAGCCGGATAGTCTCTCTTTTACTTTTTGCTATTTTCATAAGGTAAAGATGATATCCTCCTGCAGTTATAAGATTCTGTATATCCTTACAAAAATCTTCCAGAGAATTGACGACATTGATACGAACAGGCATTTTTATTTGTGTTTACAGGGTAAGAATTCTTTCTATAACGAACAATCGTTCATGCTATCATCTGGGGTCAATCCGGATAAACTACCTTGATCAATGTTTCGTTTACACTATAAAAATACTTAAATTAGAGTAATTTTTTAGAACCCATAATCATGATATATCAACTACCTTCCTCCAAAAATTTTGAAAGTCAACTTAAAGACAAAAACACGCATCTCTTCATCCTGAAAAATGCCAGAGGAATGCAAGTTGCTTTAAGTGATTATGGAGCACGTATAGTCAGCATTTTAGTTCCGGATCAAAAAGGAAATCTAAGAGACGTTGCACTGGGTTTTGATTCAATTCAGAAATATTATGAAGCAGACGAGCAGTATCACGGCGTTACAGCAGGCCGTTTTGCTAATCGCATTGCCAATGGCAAATTTGAAATAAACGGTTCTTCTTATACGTTGGATCAGAATAACGGGATCAACTCACTTCATGGTGGAATAGAAGGATTTCATCGCCGTGTGTGGGACAGAAGAATGAATCAGGAGTCATATGTGGAATTTTACTATGTTTCGAAAGACGGGGAAGAAGGTTTTCCCGGCAACCTGAGTGTTGTTGTCTCGTATTCTTTGACGGATGAGAATGAAATCATTATCAAGTATCGTGCAGAATCAGACCAGGATACTGTTATCAACCTCACCAATCATACATACTTCAATCTCAATGGCGAAGGTAATGGCGATATTCTTAATCATCACTTACAGATCAATTCCAGTGAATATCTTGCTGTAGATGAACATCAGATTCCAAATGCTGTCCTACCTGTTGAAGGCACTGCTTTTGACTTCAGAGAGTTCAAAACCATCGCACAGGATATAGCAGCAAATGATGAACAGCTAATTGCGGCCAAAGGCTATGACCATTGCTTTGTAAATGCTATTCCTATTTCAAGTCCATGTGCTTCTGTATTCTCACCTGCATCCGGAATACGAATGGATGTGCTGACAACAGAGCCGGGAGTACAGCTTTATACCGGTAACTGGATGACCGGAAATGATATCGGAAAATCCGGACACAAGTATTTACCGTATGCAGGGTTGTGTCTGGAGACTCAACACTATCCGGACAGCCCTAATCAACTGCAATTTCCGACTACCTTGCTGAAAAAAGGGGAAGTATTTACTTCAGAAACTCATTTTAAGTTTTCAATTCAAAAATAAAGAATACAACTTATATCAATATATTTCCGCTCTCTTTTCCAAGCAAAGGGTTAGCTGAGGTTCTGAAAAGAAAAGGCTTCAGGAATTTTATTCCTGAAGCCTTTCTGTATTATTCTCCTATTCGAGATTTTATTTTACTAACGCCTGCAAAGCGTTATCCACTTTTTCAAAACCAAAATCAGCCTTGACCTGTTCAAACATCCGTCTTATATGGTCATTACACAGATTACCTATACTTCCTTCATGGGTATGATTTACTTCCTTAGAAGGTTGAAAAGTTCCTTCTTCAATAGCCAAACCAATATTTTTATACGCTTCTCTAAATGGAACACCTTTTAACACCTCATTATTAACCACTTCTACCGAAAATAAATAATCGTATTTAGGATCATCCAATACATTTTCTTTGACTGAGATATTCGCTAACATATAAGTTGCGATTTCCAGACATTCATTTAGTGATTTAAAAGCCGGGAAAAGATTTTCTTTCAATAATTGCAGATCTCTGTGATACCCGGACGGGAGATTGGTGGTCATCAAAGCAATTTCATTGGGTAATGCCTGTATCTTATTACAACGAGAACGGATCAATTCGAACACATCCGGATTTTTCTTATGAGGCATAATACTGGATCCTGTAGTCAGATGCGCAGGAAAGGAGATAAAACCAAAATTTTGATTAATGTATAGTGTTACATCCATCGCAAACTTGGCAAGGGTTGCTGCAATTGCGCTCATACCCTGAGCAAGGATACGTTCTGTCTTGCCACGCCCCATCTGTGCATACACCACATTATAGTTAAGATCCTCAAACCCCAGCAACTCCGTTGTAAGTGTACGATTCAATGGAAAAGATGAACCGTATCCGGCCGCAGATCCTAACGGGTTTTTATTACACACCTTCCATGCTGCCTTCATCAGCTCCATATCGTCTACAAGACTCTCTGCATATGCTCCAAACCAAAGTCCAAAGGAAGAAGGCATAGCAATCTGTAAATGTGTATAGCCCGGAATCAATACCTGTTTGTATTGTTCACTCAACGTAAGCAACTGATCAAAAAAGTGCGTTGTATTCTGCACTATGCTTTGAATTTCCGAACGGAAGTATAATTTAAGGTCTACCAGAACCTGATCATTTCGGGATCTTCCTGAATGTATTTTTTTTCCGGCCTCACCTATTCTTTGCGTAAGCAGCATTTCTACCTGAGAATGCACATCTTCTACTGAATCCTCAATTTGAAAATTACCTTCCCGAATTTCACGGTAGATATTTTTAAGTTCTTTCTGAACGACAGCTAGATCTTCATCTGACATCAGATCTATACTATTAAGCATACGTGTGTGTGCTAATGAGCCCAATACATCGGCTTCCGCCAGCTGCAAGTCCATTACGCGATCGTTACCTACTGTAAATGTTTCTACCAGGGAATCCACATCAATATTTTTTTGCCAGATCTTCATGCTTTTATCTTTTTAAGGTGTACAAAAATACCATTTGAAATTTAAATAAAACAATGCAATTCGATGTTTACGTTTTTGTTTCCGAAAGCTCATATTATGTTTGTGTATGTATTTAAGAATCTGTAGAAAATCAGGACAATATGAAAGAGCTGGCATACCGATCTGCAGAAATATGGAGAACATTATCAACTCATTCGCTGACTTATTATATTTTGGTCATGATTTTTCGCTCTAAATAAAACATGTTTAAACAACGTAAAAACCATGTTAACGCTATGTTAAGGGTTATTTTTGAAATTTATCGAAAAACAGTTAGTGAGTGAGCGGTTACTTTTTTTAAAAAAAGACTTTGTACAAATAATTTATATCCATATGTTTGTGACAACAAAGGGAGAATGGAAAGAGAGAAAAAGGAACGGATGAGTTAACACTCACCTTTTTCAACAAAACAAAAGTAAACCAACTATGATAGACCCAAAAGTCTTAAAACTTGAAAAAAATATTACAACCTAGCCAATTATAAACTAATTTTGAGCAAAAGGCCTGTCAGCACCCACGACAAGCCTTTTTTGTTTTTGACGGGCTGCAAAAAGACTTTTCAAAATTTAAACCGTATCTTTGTATATTATCATCTCAATTTCCAACTATGGCTACAGAAAGTAAAAGACAGCAACGGTTTGCCGGAGTCATTCAGCAGGATTTGGCAGAACTCTTCCAACGCGACGGGAACAACTGGGCACCGGGTGCTTTTATTACCGTAACCCGTGTACGTGTAACTCCCGATCTGGCAATAGCCCGTGTATATCTGAGTTTCTTAAATACAAAAACAGCTCCGGAAGATATCAAGGCAATACGCACAAAAACTTCAGAAATAAGATATAAACTTGGGTCAAGAATCAAGAATCAGGCACGGATAGTTCCGCAACTTGAGTTCTTCCTCGATGACACCAATGAATATGTAGAACATATGGACAAGATCTTTGACGAGATCAGCAAAGAACCAAGACAACCAGATTAAACAATCTGGTTTTTTTATGGAATAAGTATATGATTTTTCAACTCGATGATCAGGATCTAAGTTTCCCTCATCCAAAATACGCAGAAGAAGACGGCTTGCTGGCTGTCGGTGGCGATTTAAGTCCCGACCGTCTGCTACTCGCTTACAGCAACGGAATCTTTCCCTGGTTTAGTGATGACAGTCCGATTCTTTGGTATGCTCCTCATGAACGCTTTGTAATCTTTCCTGAAAAATTAAAAGTCAGCAAGAGTATGAAGCAGATATTGCGTAAAGCAGAGTTTAAAGTTACGCTTAATACTGCCTTTGAACAGGTAATCCGTCAATGTGCCAAAATAGAGCGCAAAGATCAGGACGGTACATGGATCACTGCTGATATGATTGATGCTTACATCAGGCTTCACCCATCAGGTTATGCTCACGCTATTGAGGTATGGCAGGATGGTCAGCTCGTTGGAGGATTATATGGTGTACTGATCGGGCAGGTCTTCTGCGGAGAAAGTATGTTTTCAAAAGTGCCCAACGCATCTAAGATAGCTCTTATCCATTTATTTCAGTTTTTTGATCTCAAATTTGTAGATTGCCAGTTCCATACGGATCATCTCGCTTCTATGGGTGGCGAAATGATTTCACAGGAAGACTATCTAAATATACTTAACACTTAAACGCATGTCTCAGCAATACAAATCATATTTTGATATTCCTGAAAATATCAGCTATTTAACAACTCCCGGATCAGGTCTTATTACCAAAGAAATAAAAAAATGGCGGTCACAATATGATACGGATTTTCATATGACGGACACCATATTACGAGAACAACAGGGGGCATTTATTCAACAGGTAAAGCAGACTATAGCTGAATTTACGCACACAGCTACACAAAATATCTTCTGTACACCAAACTTTTCACATGGCTTTAATGTCATACTTAACGGCCTCCCTGCTGATGTACGCATACTGTTACTGAATGAAGATTATCCTTCTGTCAATTTTCCTGTTATCAGCCGTGGGTTTGATCATACTTTTGTGAACATTGATGAAAACATGGAACAGAATATTCTGGAAGCTATCCGTCATTACAAACCCGATGTATTTATATGTAGCATTGTTCAGTATATCTCAGGCATTAAAATCGATCTGTCTTTTATTCAGGAACTAAAAGCGACTCATCCGGATCTGTTGATTATAGGTGACGGCACACAATATCTGGGTACAGAACCTTTTGATTTTGAAACCTCAGGTTTTGACGGAATAGGCACCAGCGGATACAAGTGGTTGCTCTCCGGTTTTGGAAACGGTTTTTTTATCCTTAATGACCTCTTGAAAAGCAAGCTCTATCAGACAGCTCAACAACAGAAGCCCGTATTTGAAAAAATGTGGGAAGGAAAGAGCATATTGCAATTATATTTTGAGCCTGGTCATGTAGATACATTGGCTCAGGGTACACTCCAGAAATCTTTACAGTTTTTTCAGCAGCTCGGCATTCAGCATACAGCAGCCTATACTTCCCGGCTATCTGAGCATGCAAGGGAAGAGTTTGAAAAAAGAAACCTGTTGACGGATATTGTGAAAAAGCGAAAGAGCGGAAGTACTATTTTCAATTTACAGATTGATCCAAATCATTTTACGACTTTAATGGAAAACGGCATTAAATGTTTTCCGCGTGGAACGGGTATACGTATAGGATTTCATTTGTATAATGATACAAAGGATCTGGAGCGATTATTACAGGTCATAGACACATTGCCAAAATAAAAAAACAGAAATTATTCACTTAAAACAGACCCCCAAGACACAAATGCATAAGTCCGGAACTGTTCGTTAGCAAATAGCAATTGAAAAAATAACTTATATACAAATGAAATATCCATGTAGTACAGACTGCACAAACACGAATGAAGAAAGTTGGGATATTCCATATGACCATTGAAAAATCAAATTATATACATATGAAATTCAAAATCGGAGATCTGGTAAGATTTGTTGACGAGCCTATAGAAGGCCACGTAACATCTTTTCAGGATAATGATATAGTAGGTGTAACAGATGAAACAGGATTTGAAATCCCTGTGCTGACGAGTAAAATTACACTTGTACACGGCAATATGAACCGTGAAGATGATGAGGTTACAGAAACCAAAATAATAGAGCCTGCAAAATTTGTAGAAAAAGGCATTCTGCTTGCTGTATCAGGAGACCAGAAAGAAGGCTTAGCAAAATTGCATATCATCAATGAGACTTCTTACGAGCTTTTAGTGAGTGTATCTGAGATTAGCAATGCGAAGGCAAAAGGAATATTTGCCGGAATGGTGAGCCCGCATGATGCTGTACAGTTTTTCTCCGGCAATTTTTCAGCTGTTGGAAATTGGCCAAATTTTCATTTTCAGATTGTCAAACACAGCCGGTCTGCACAGAAAATAAATCAGCCAATAGAGAGAGAACAACGGGTACGGCCTGTAGATCTGACGAATGCGAAGCTGATGAACGACACACTCCGCGAGAAGGTCTGGCACTATGTATTGGATAAAGAAGAGGAAAATATTGGTTTGGATAAATTGCAATCCCATTTTATTTCTAACAGACTTCAAAAAAAATAAGCCCGGAAAACCCGGGCTTATTTTATACATTTTGTTCAGCCTGTTTCAGCTGTTTAGTACTTATCAGCAAACACAATATGCCTATGAGATATACAACCCATCCCCAACGCATATGAATTGCTTTGGATAGCAAACCGTCTGCAAACTTCCATCCGAAATAATTATTGATCTTAAAGTACACGGCCGAAATACTTAAAAGATACCAGCCTGCAGCGATGCGGGTCATCAAACGATAGCCTTTGAGCTGACGAATAAAAAACAACAATCCTGTAATCCCAATGATACCATAGGTAATGAAAAACAGAGCTTCATCTGTCTGGTATAAATTCCAGTTTCCTTTAATAGGGACCTTCAGCATAGGTAGCATCCCGGATAACAGACACAGGATCACACCCGCAAGTGCAAAATTCTTTCGAATGATTAGCATAATTTCTTTCTTATTTTACTGCAAAAATAAAGATACTTTCCCGATCTATCATCTTCGGGCAATAAACTTTTATTATACATAAGGAGCTATCATTTTAAAGGTTCAAATCCATCGTTAAGCGGATTGATAAACCTTATAACCCTCGTTACAAAAAAACAGCCATAACTGTCATTTTACTGTCAATTGCTCCGCCTCACAAATAATAAATACTTTTTGTTCCAAATCATTTAAATGATTGACATCACATTTTTAAATCAAAAAATATAACAACAAATTGATTAACAACATTTTAACAAATTTTTAACGCTATTTATAATCGTTCTAAATTCATCCGTTTGACAGATTTTTGACATAATACATAGTCGATTAGACTACATTTGCACTACTAAAATAGTGAGCAACGAGATTCAGCTTTGAAGAATTTAAAAGTTATAGCATTTACACACAAGCACGTCGAGTTAAAAGACCTTGGCAATCTGGTAATCTGTAATGAGGAACTGGAGAGTCGGTTAATTAACTTAAAGCACAGCCTTGATATTCCAGAGATTTTTTACATCGGCACCTGTAACCGGGTTGAATTTGTATTTTACGGAGCATATGAGCTGAGCGATGACTTTGTTGCGAAGTTTATGGAAAAATTAAACTTCTGTGTACCTCAGGAACGTCTTCAATGTTACTTAGGTCAGGTAAACCGCTATGAAGGACTGGATGCATTAAACCATCTGCTTCGTATGTCGTGTTCTCTTGAGAGTCTTGTCGTTGGCGAGAAAGAAATTCTGTCTCAGGTAAGAAGAGCCTATGAAAGATGCCGCGAAGCGGGCTTCACAGGAGATTTTCTCCGTCTGATGATGGATCGCCTGATCAAGACAGCCAAGGAAGTATATACTTACACTAAGATTTCACGCAACCCTATTTCCGTAGTATCTTTAGCTTATCGTAAACTTCGCGAGCTTAAGCTGACAAATAATCCCCGCATCCTTGTTATCGGATCCGGAGAGACAAATCAGAATCTTGCGAAATATCTGCAAAAGCATAAGTTTGAAAATTTTGTAATTTTCAACCGTACAGTAGAGAATGCCCATACTCTGGCGCAGGAACTAAATGCACAGGTATACCCATTAAGCGAGTTGGGTAATTATAAAAATGGTTTCGATATTCTGATCACCTGTACAGGAGCTCCGGATGCTATCGTGAATAACGCTCTGTATGAATCTTTACTTAACGGCGAAACAGACAAAAAAATCATTGTGGATCTCGCTATTCCAAATGATATTGATGCAGAAGTAATTGCCTGCCATCCTATTCACTATATTGAAGTAAGCAGTCTGCAGGCTATTGCTGAGAAAAATATTCAGGAACGTTACGATGAGCTGACTAGTGCAGAGTGCATCATCAAACAGAATATTGAAGAATTTCTTCCTATCATCAAGCAACGTCGTGTGGAAGTCGCTATGAGACAGGTCCCTGAAAAAATCAAGGAAATCAAGTCTTTTGCGATTAATGAAGTGTTTGCTCAGGATCTCAGCAAACTGGATCCTCAGGCAAGAGAAGTACTGGAAAAAGTCATCAACTATATGGAAAAGAAATATATCAAAGTTCCTATGGTAATGGCAAAAGAAATTCTGGTCAAAACTTCAGAGGCTGAAAACAATTAGTTTTCGATAATTTTTCCTTTTAATTTTTATAAAAATTGACTTAATCTGACATAGGTATGTCGGCATTATACATCTATTTGGCTAAATTTGTGCTTTCTTATTCTAAATCTATTTAATATAGTTAATTAACGTGAACAGAAAATTAATCATTGGAACACGCGGAAGCCAACTCGCTATGTGGCAAGCAAATCATATTAAAGACAGACTTGCAGCAGCGGGGATTGACTCTGAATTGAAAGTAATCAAGACTCAGGGAGATATTATACAGCATTTGCGTCTGGACAAACTGGAGGGCAAAGGATTTTTCACCAAAGAACTGGAAGAAGAATTATTGTCATCAACGATTGATCTGGCTGTTCACTCTCACAAAGATTTACCTACAGTCAATCCTCCGGGATTAATTATTGCAGCTGTTTCTGAACGGGAAAGCCCTGCAGAACTGCTGATTGTATTAAAAGACTGTGTAGATATTAAAAAGCGTCTTTCACTGAAGCATAATGCAACGGTAGGAACGTCTTCTAACCGCAGAAAAGCACAGCTTTTATCCTTACGTCCTGATCTGGAATTTGATGACCTTCGTGGCAATCTTCAAACACGTATTCAGAAACTGAGAGATGAGAATTATGATGCGATTATCCTGGCTAAAGCTGGTGTTGAACGTATAGATATGGATCTTTCAGATTTTTATGTAGAAGAGATTCCTCCTGTTGAGCTTATTCCGGCACCCGCACAAGGTGTACTGGCCATACAGATCCGCGAATCAGATCAGGAATTGTTTGAAGCATTGCAAGTCATTCATAATAAGGAAGTAGCTGAAGTAATAGCTGTAGAACGTAAAGTATTAAACTTATTTGATGCCGGATGCCATGCTCCACTCGGGTGCTATTGCCGCAAGAGTGAAGGTAAATATGAAGCCTGGACATCTGTTGCAGAAACCAGCGATGAATTTCCGGACAGATTATATATCCAGCGTGATTCTACGGAAGGAATGGCAGAAGAGATCTTTGCAAAATTCGCAAAGGACCGCAAACTTCCATCGTCTATCTTTATATCACGGGATATAGACGAAAACACGTATTTCGCCAGAGCCATGGCCAAGCATAATATCCAGCTTGATGCCCGTTCTCTGATACGCATCTATCCTATCATTAACAAATTAGATCCTTTTATCTTAAAGCATGTAGATTGGGTATTCTTTGCAAGTAGAAATGGTATTGATCATTTCTTTTCGCTGGATCCGCAGTTACGCAAGCATACAAAGATAGGGGTAGTAGGAAGAGGATCAGAAGAAGCATTGCGTAAATATGACCGTGTTGCTGATTTCTCCGGAGATGATTTCGGAATTCATACGGATGAGATTGGTCTTGAGTTTGCTAAAATAGCAAATGGACAGACAGTACTTTTTCCACGAGCAAAGGATTCTTTAGAAACGATACAGAAAGCCATGAGTGCGGACACAAAAATCATTGATATGCCAGTCTATGAAACGGTACTTGATGAAAACGTAGCCGCTACAACTGCTGAAGTTCTGATCTTTACCAGCCCAAGTAATGTCGAGGCCTATTTTATCGACAATCTTATTGAACCGGGACAGCAGATTATTTCTATAGGCAAATCCACAGGTGCCAAAATAGCCGAAATGGGATTACCTTATGTTACCCCTTATTCGCCTGATGAAATCGGTCTGACAGAGGCTGTATTTGGATTGAAATATTAAATTCAAAAGTGAAAACTTAAAGGTAAAAGAGAGTCTGTCAGACAAAAGGCTCTCCTTTATCTCTTGTTTTTGATTCTAAAACACATATAACATGTTACAACGTCCGAGAAGAAATCGTAAATCAGCCGTGATCCGCGACATGATTCAAGAGACACGTTTAGACGCGTCCAATCTCATTTTCCCCCTATTTATTATAGAAGGTAATCAGCAAAAAACTGAAGTCTCTTCTATGCCGGGTATTTATCGCTATTCCATCGATAATCTGTTAAGAGAGGTGGAAAGTTGTCTGAAACTGGGATTAAGATCCTTTGATTTATTCCCTAATATTGAAGAATCATTAAAGGATAAGTATGCGACAGAAAGCTACAGAGATGGTAGCCTTTATCTACGTGCTATAGCTGAAGTAAAGAAAAACTTTCCGGAAGCATGTGTCGTTACAGATGTAGCAATGGACCCTTACAGCAGTGACGGACATGACGGAATCGTTGAAAACGGCGAAATTCTTAATGATGAGACGCTGGATGTATTAGGAAAAATGGCATTGGCTCACGCTCAGGCAGGAGCTGATATTATTGCACCGTCTGATATGATGGACGGACGTATCGGATATATTCGGGAACATCTGGATCAGCATGGTTTCAATCATGTATCGCTGATGTCTTACACTGCGAAGTATGCTTCTGCTTTTTATGGTCCTTTTCGGGATGCATTGGGGTCTGCCCCAAAACATGGAGATAAGAAAACATATCAGATGAATCCTGCAAACAGTAAAGAAGCACTTATTGAAGGACAACTTGATGCCGCAGAAGGTGCAGATTTCCTGATGGTAAAACCGGGTCTTCCCTATCTCGATATCATAAAGCTATTAGCAGACAACTTCGATCTTCCTATTGCAGCCTATAATGTAAGTGGTGAATATGCCATGTTGAAAGCTGCTATCCAAAACGGATGGTTAGATGCAGAACGTTCGATAAAGGAAACATTATTGAGTTTCAGACGTGCTGGTGCAACAGCAATTCTGACATATCATGCCAAAGAGGTTTTAGAAAAAGGCTGGCTTAAATAGTCACAGCATTTACAGTTATAAAAAAGTCCGGAAAATAAGCCGGACTTTTTTATTTTAAAAATCTCTGCACAGTCTTAAGGACTATTATCATATAGCACCGATAGGATGCAAAATTGAGTTTTAACTTAACAAATTAACACTAATAAGAACATTTACTATCAGTATATCCAAGCTTTCAATACTGTTAACAAGATTATTGTAACAAATAGATGGCGCAAACGTTTGTTTTTAAATTATCATTGATCAAAACAACACTTTTCCTTAACATTACATATAAATATCTCCAAAAAGAGATAAATCAAGCACTTTAATCACAATCTAAAGATGAAGTTAATAAAAAAGGCATTCTGTTATGCCATTCTCACCACCACTTTTATTAGCGCTATTACATTTCAGGATGTTCAGGCTCAAAAAAAGCATACTTTCGAGATCAAAGACGGAAATTTTATATATGATGGTAAGGCCACCCGCATATTATCCGGTGAAATGCACTATGCACGTATTCCTCATCAATACTGGAAGCATCGTCTTCAGATGGTCAAGTCTATGGGGCTTAACACGGTTGCTACCTACGTATTCTGGAATTTTCATGAAGAGAGTCCCGGAAAATGGAACTTTGAAGGAGATCATGATTTAGCTGCTTTTATAAAAACAGCCGGAGAAGTGGGTTTACATGTAATTCTCCGTCCGGGTCCTTATGCCTGTGCAGAATGGGATTTTGGTGGATATCCGTGGTGGCTTCAAAAGATCGATGGCCTCGAAATAAGACGTGATAATGCCAAATTTCTGGAGTATACTAAAAAATACATTGACCGTCTGGCGCAGGAGGTGGGAAGTTTACAGATTACAAATGGAGGACCCATTATAATGGTTCAAGCCGAAAATGAATTCGGATCCTATGTCAGCCAGCGTAAAGATATCCCGTTAGAGGAACATAAAGCCTATAACGCTAAAATCAAAAAACAACTGGAAGAAGCTGGTTTCAATGTTCCCTTATTTACTTCAGATGGAAGCTGGTTGTTTGAGGGTGGAGCTATTCCGGGTGCATTACCGACAGCTAACGGAGAAAACAACATCTCCAATCTTAAGAAAGTAGTTGATCAGTATAACAATAATCAGGGCCCCTACATGGTAGCGGAGTTCTATCCGGGCTGGTTAGATCACTGGGCAGAACCTTTTGCAAAAGTAGATGCCGGCAGAATAGCACGTCAAACCGAGAAATATCTTCAAAATGACATTTCCTTCAATTATTACATGGTACATGGCGGAACTAATTTCGGCTTCACTTCAGGAGCAAACTACAACAACAAATCTGACATACAACCGGATATTACCAGTTATGATTATGATGCTCCTATCAGTGAGGCAGGATGGTCAACTCCGAAATATGATTCTATCCGGACGGTGATACAGAAATATGCCGATTATACTATACCGGCAGTACCTAAAGCAAATCCGGTTATTGAGATTCCGTCCATTAAACTTACTGCTGTAGCAAATGTTTTTGATTACGCGAAGTCAGCAAAAACAACTATCAATGAGAATCCTCTTAACTTTGAACAACTGGATCAGGCAAATGGCTATGTTTTATACAGTAAGCAGTTTAATCAACCTATAAATGGAAAGTTAAAAATTGATGGTTTGAGAGATTTTGCGGTCGTATACGTTGACGGCATAAAAGTAGGTGAACTAAACCGTGTGTTTAAAAACTATGAAATGGATATTGATATTCCCTTTAATTCTACTTTACAGATTCTGGTTGAAAATATGGGAAGAATCAACTATGGCTCAGAAATTATTCATAACCACAAAGGCATAATCTCCCCGGTGCTTATCAATGATATGGAAATCACAGGAGACTGGACAATGCAACAATTACCTATGGACAAAGTACCTGATCTTGGAGGCAAACAGACTGCTGCTATTCAGAATACTAAAACAAATGCTTCAAAAACCGCGGCTCTCAAGGGCCAGCCGGTATTGTATCAGGGTGCTTTCGATTTAAAAGAAATCGGGGATACATTTATTGATATGGAAAAGTGGGGAAAAGGCATTGTATTTATTAATGGGATCAATATTGGAAGATACTGGAAAACAGGACCTCAGCATACCTTATATATTCCCGGTCCCTATCTCAAAAAAGGCAGTAACAGTATCGTTATTTTTGAACAGTTAAACGACGAAATCAAGACGGAAGTCGGTACCGTCAAAGTACCTGTGCTGGACAAAGTGGTCTTATAGATTATTTACGTCTACAATCGTACTAAAAGGGCTTTTATGCAAATCATAAAGCCCTTTTTATTTGTCACAGCTTTTCCATACTTGAAAAATTGGGCTTACATTTCACAAATAATTGAATAATTTTACACGAACAACGAGAATAACGATATGAGTAATACATCCTACCCTGATATTTCAAGGGCTAAATCTGCAGAACTATTTGAAAAAGCAAAACAATATTTTCCGGGAGGCGTAAATTCGCCTGTTCGTGCTTTCAAATCCGTATACGGTACCCCTTTATTTATTGAGCGTGGTGACAAAGCACATATCTGGGATGCAGATGGCAACGAGTTTGTGGATTTCTGCTGCTCCTGGGGTCCGCTGATCCTGGGCCATAATAATGATGAGGTACGTGAAGCAGTGACAGTACAATTGGGAAAAGGATTGAGTTTTGGTGCACCAACAGCATTAGAAAATGAATTAGCGGAACTGATTCTATCCAACAATAAATATCTGGAAAAGATCCGTTTTGTAAGTTCTGGGACTGAAGCGGTGATGTCAGCAATACGCCTGGCACGTGGTTATACAAAAAGAGACAAAATTGTCAAATTTGAGGGATGCTACCATGGCCATTCCGATTCTTTACTGGTTAAAGCCGGATCAGGATTAGTAACATTCGGGGAAACCTCTTCAGCCGGAGTTCCGAAATCTTTTGCAGATGAAACCATTGTAATTGCGCTGAACGATGAAGAGGCCTTAAAAACTGTTTTCCAACAGTTCAAAGATCAGATCGCAGCAGTGATTATAGAAGGTATTCCGGCTAATAACGGACTGCTGATTCAAACAAAGGAGTATATCAATTTCTTACGTCAGATCACTAAGGAAAACGGATCTTTATTGATATTCGATGAAGTAATTACCGGATTCCGTTTAGGTTTTGAAGGTGCCGCAGCATATTATGATATTCAACCGGACATTATCACCTATGGTAAAATTATAGGCGGAGGTATGCCGGTAGGAGCTTACGGAGCTTCAAAAGAATTGATGGGCTGCATATCTCCTGACGGAAATGTATATCAGGCTGGTACTTTATCCGGTAACCCTGTTGCCATGTCGGCAGGTATTGCTGCCCTGAACATATTAGCTCAACCGGATTTTTACAAAACACTGGCTGCTACAACAACAGCATTTGTACAGGCTATTCAGGAATATGCAGATCAGCATGGTTATGAATTAAATATTCCGACTATCGGATCTATATTCTGGTTTGCGTTCACGACCAATATGGAAATCCGTCGTGCAGATCAAATCGACCCTGCTTCTATGGAAAAATATAAGGTCATGCACCGTGAGTTGCTGAACAGAGGAATCTATATGGGCCCTTCGGGATATGAGGTAGGTTTTATTTCGGCAGCACATACAGAAGAAGATCTTCAAAAGGCAAAAAAAGCTATTTTTGAAAGTTTAGATATTGTCTTTGCTTAATTATTTCTGAAACCTTTTTCTGTATTTATTGTTTTAACTAAATAGGGTCTCTGATCCTTAAAATTAGTTTATCGTAATCATTAATTATAAATTTATTAAGATGAAAAAACAATCTTGGAAATCGGCATTGGCTATTGTTGCTGTAGGAGCAACTATAGTTTCGTGTAATAATCCGACAAAGACTACAGGCGGAGACAGTGGTGATTCTACCTCTATGTCAGATACATCAAAGACAGGAGAAGTTACAGTTACTCCAGTCGGTCACTCTAAAGAGTTTCCGGGTGCTACCTTAAAAATTGCGTCCCTTACATCTGAAAAAGCAGGAACTGATTCTGCTAAAATAACTGTTAAGTACACGGTAGAAAATTTCAAACTGACCGAACAGACTGCTCACGAACATGCAGATCATATGGCCAATTCGCATGAAGGGCAACACATCCATTTTATTTTGGATAACAAGCCATATGCAGCATTGTATAAACCTGAAAATTCGGTAACAGTAGCACTTAATTCTGAGCATTACCTGTTATCGTTCCTTTCGCGTTCTTATCATGAATCTATCAAAGCAGCAGATGCTTATAAATTGGTAAAATTCAAGGTCGATAATACCGGAAAGATTACTGAACTTCCAACTCCTAAAGAGGCCTCCCTATTTTACAGTCGTCCTAAAGGAGAATATAAAGGTGAAGACACTAAAAATCTGTTGTTAGATTTTTATCTGGTGAATACTACGTTAGCAGCTGACGGGAATAAGGTTGTAGCGAGTGTAAACGGACAGGATTTTACATTAGATCAGTGGACACCATACGAGATCAAAGGTCTTCCTTTGGGAGATGCCAAGATCAAACTGACATTGGTCGATAAAGACGGTAAAGCTGTGACTGGCGACAACGTATCTATCGAAAGAGATATCAAATTGTTAGAAAAGTAGAAAACAATTTTTCTATATAGGAGACGGGGTTGTTTCGAATAATCGAAACAACCCCGTTTTTTTATTCTTTCTTTTTTCCGGCAAGGAATATCATTATCCTGACTTCTTAATCCGTGGAAGCATCTATAAATTAAAGATGTTTTGTTATATTAGAAATTTAGTAAACCGGTCATGAAAAAGAATATTGGTATTAAAGAAATTGCAGATATCCTTAATATATCTGTTTCCACTGTTTCTCGAGCACTCCGGGATACCTATGATGTAAATCCTGAAACCAGAAACAGGGTGCTTGAACTCGCAAAGGAACTTAATTTCAAACCCAATAAAAATGCTGCAGCTCTTGCATCAGGCAGTACCAAGAATATCGGGATTGTGATTCCCTTTATCACGAACTATTATTTTTCAACAGTTATATCGGGTATACAGGAGCAGGCGTATGAATCTGGATACAATGTGATCCTTTATGTAACTAATGATCATGCTGAACGCGAGCGTGATCTTCTGGAAAATCTGGCTATAACAAGTCTGGACGGTCTTCTGATTTCTATCTCCTCTGATTCCCTGCTGGAGGATCATTTTGAAAGACTCCGGAATGATGGTATGCCCATCGTATTTTTCGACCGCGCACCGATGAATAGCACGGCTTCAAAAGTATTACAGGATGATTTTCAAGGTGCCTATGAAGCTACCACTTATCTTATAAAGCACGGATACAGCAGAATTGCTCATATAGCAGGCCCCAAAGAATTAAAATTCACTCAACAACGTTTGAATGGCTATCTCAGGGCATTGGAACAGCACAGACTTCCCGTACTATCTGATTATATTATACATTCCGGTTTTTCGCAGACAAACGGATCTGAAGACACAGAAAAACTAGTAGCTCTCCATCAAAGACCCGATGCAATTTTTGCTGTCAATGACCGGAAAGCCGTTGGAGCTATTCTCACTTTAAAACGGCATCACATACAGGTAGGTGTTGAAGTTGGTGTTATTGGGTTTACGAACGATCCTATTGCGAGTGTAGTGGAGCCTAACCTTACTACTATAGAAGAACCGGCTTTTGAAATAGGAAAGAGAAGTTGTGAATTACTTATCAAACATATCAAAAACCGGAATTATGAATCTAAAGATGTTATTTTGCCCGGAAGACTGATTGTCCGGGATTCTGTCAGTTTTCAATAGTCCGGCTATTTCTCCTTTTCATAAACGGATCTGCCCTGAATAATAGTTCTGTGGATATTAATGTCCTTATCAAAAAATACCAGATCAGCATCTTTGCCTATTGCTATTGATCCTATTTCCTGATCTTTTTTAATCAGACGGGCAGGATTGATGCTGACCATACGGATAACTTCCAGCAGGCTTACCGAAGTTTCACTCAGCATCGTACGGATCAATCTGTCCATAGTAGCCACACTTCCCGCAAAAGAAGAACGATCCGGCAGCTTAGCTACGCCGTCCTCTACAATTACTTCTAAACCATTTCGCAGACTTCCTAATACACTTTTACCTTCAGGCATTCCTGCTGCACGCATTGCATCCGTTATCAATGTAATACGCTCAGTACCTTTTGTTTTATGGATTAACTGTAAAAACGGAGCCGGGAGGTGTACACCATCTGCAATTATTTCGACATGAATATCGTCCAGCAAAAGGCAGCTTTCTATCGTACCCGCATATCGGTAAGCATTCTTTCGGGTCATACCGGACATTCCGGAATACAGATGAGTAGCGAGATTATATCCCGATTCCAGCCCCTCTATAATTTCCCCGTATACCGCATCTGTATGCGCTAATGCCAGTAAAATATCCTTTTCACGCACTTTGCGACCAAATATTAATGCTCCGGGCAATTCCGGTGCTGCACTCCATCGGGCTATGAGATGGTGGTAATCACGCAAAATAGGCTCATATTCTGCCGGATCCGGATCCCGGATATAACGCGGATCCTGAGCTCCGCGCTGGTTCATAGCAAAATAAGGCCCTTCCAGATGAAGCCCGAGAAAACGTGCGCCATCTTTATTTTGTAACAGTGCCTGCTCATACACGTGAAACAAATCAATTAAATCAGCAGTTTCGCTAGTGAGCGTTGTAGGCAACAGGGCAGTTGTTCCATATTTTGCATGTGTAGCGGCAACGATCAGAAAGGCTTCTACCGTATTATCCATGATATCCGCCCCACCTCCGCCATGAACATGTATATCTATAAATCCGGGCGATACATACATCCCTTCCGCATCTATAACTGTTTCATCACTCTCCGTTTCTACAGAAGATTCGTGAATTCCGACAATCTTTCCTTCCCGGATCAACAGAGATCCGTTGGGAATAATATAATCCTGTAATATCAGCTTGGCATTAATTATTTTTACCTGCATTTCACTCATGTTAATAATATTATAAAACAGCCGGATGCATTCACCCGACTGTAAGTTTTACCAGTTTTTGATTCTATGTCCGATAAAAGCATAAAATACTAAATATAAAAAGCATGGAATCAATACAGCATAGGCTGTCTGTACATTGCTTACATCTGCAACTGCCCCATAAATAAGAGGCAAAATGGCATTTCCACATAGCCCCATAATCAGTAATGCTGATCCTTCCTTAGCGTATTTACCAAGTCCGTCCAATGCCAGAGGCCATATTCCGGCCCATATCAACGCATTTGGCAGGCCAATAAGTACAACAAACCAGATCGATATATCTACATGGTGATTCAGCCAATCTACCTGACCGTGAAAAAGATGTATAGACAAAGACAACAGTAGCCCTGTCAGCGTACAAATCTTCAACATATTACGCTGGCTGATAAACCTGGGGATAACAACAATCCCTAAAAGATAACCTACTATCGTTGCTGTAAGAGTATAGGAAGGAAATACTTTGGCTTCAATAAGCGTCAGCCCCATGGTATCTGCATAGCTGATCACTGTATCAATAGCAATAACCTGCGTTCCTACGTGCAGAAAAATCGCGATTGCTCCTAACACAAGGTGCGGAAATTGCAGAATATTTTTCTTCCCTGCTTTATTATCTGTATCGTCTTCCAGCGTCAGTTCAGGAAGAGGAGAGTAACGTACCGCTATTCCGATAATAAAAAGAACACAGGCAACTATTGTATAAGGTATGACTACACGCATGATAAGTTCGTCCAGCACTGTCGCCCGGACAAGATCATTCATCAGTGGAATCTGCCTGAAGAGTTCACTATCTGTAGGACGCAATATGGCAGCTGAAAATGCTAAAGGAGCAAGTATACCTGCTCCTTTATTACATATACCCATAATGCTTATGCGTTGTGCCGCACGTTCCTTATTGCCGACAACGGTGATATACAGATTAGCTACTGTTTGTAAAATGGCAAGACCAGCTCCTAACGTGAATAATCCCAGTAAAAACACAGGATAAGCTCTGCTGTATGCTGCAGGCACAAATATGAATGCACCTAATGCCATTGTCCAGAACCCAACCATAATTCCCTTTTTAAATCCTATTTTCTTAAGCAGAAAAGAAGAAGGTAAAGACATGACCAGATAGGAAATATAAAAGGCAAATGCAACCAGATAAGACTCAAAATTAGTCAGTTCACAGGCAATTTTAAAATAAGGAATCAGTATCGCATTTATCCAGGACACAAATCCGAAGATGAAAAACATCATCCCTATTATGCCAACCGAAATAGCTGTATCTCTTTTATTAAGGGGTTTATTTGTCATAAGTTCCTGTTTAAGGCAATAATGCTCCTGACCCGCTGTCCACAAAACAAGTACAATCCGGATGCTGCTGCAAAATACTCGCCGGATGCATATTGGATACCTCTCCGCTCAGACAATCCTTCACGGCCTGTGCTTTTCGGCTATCCGGCACAGCACAGATAATCTTCTTTGATTTCATAATCTGTCTGATAGACATACTTATTGCCTGCAAAGGCACATCATTCAGAGAAGGAAACCACCCTTCTCCCAATTGCTGTTGCCGGCATTGTTTATCCAGATTGACGACAATGTATGGTGATGTTTCTTCAAAATCCGCAGGAGGATCATTAAATGCAAGATGTCCGTTCTCTCCAATTCCTACAAATGCGACATCAATAGGGTTATCCATGATTTTCCGGGCCAGTCGCTGACATTCCTCTTCCACCGGTACAACCTCTCCATCAATCAGCACCACTTCAGCAAGAGCCGGCACATGATTCACAAATCTCTCTGTGAGGTATTTTCTAAAGCTTGCCAGATGTGTAACCGGTAATCCGATATATTCATCCAGATGAAACATTCTCACTTTGGACCAATCCAGATCTTCCGCCCTGACCAGTTCCTGAATGGTCTCAAACTGACTTTGTCCTGTCGCTAAAATAATGTTTGCATATCCTTGTTTACGAATAGCTTGTCTAATGGCTTCTGCTCCGATCTGACCTGCGCGTTTGCCCAAATCCTGATGATTTTCTAGTTTTTCAATTTTCACAATTACTCCTTCTATATATGTTTAGTTATTTAATACTCCAGTTGTTCCGCCAGTATGCAGATCAATATCATGTACCTTATTCTTTTTCCAGTTTCCTCTTGTAAAGTCAGGTATTATAATAGGTTTTGAGCCATTTGCAACAGACCATTCGCTTAAGGGGCCAATTACACTCCATGCTGCTGCATCATAGACATCCATATCCATTGGAAGTCCGTTTCTGAGACAATCGATCAGGCGCCAATCCATCATAAAGTCCATGCCCCCATGTCCTCCTATTTTTTTTGCCAGTTCTCCGATTTTCTTAACCAGTCCGGGTGTATGTGTATCTTCCAGATTTTTCATTTCAGCTTCTCCCATAAAATCCTCATGTCCTACGGCTATTTTACCAGGCAAAGGGTATTTCTGTGCAAATGCTTTAGTCCCGCTAATCAGGTGCAGACGGGAATAGGGTCTTGGCGTGGAAACATCATGCTGCAGCATAATCGTACTTCCCGAAGCTGTCATTATATTGGATATATTCATGTCGCCCCGAAAAGGCTTACCTACATAAGCTTTAAAACGGGGATCGGTCTTCGCCATCTCTTCGGCTTTCGCTTCCAGCATAAAATCTTTGGAAGACATCGAACTCATGTATTCAAGCCGGTTTCCGCGATTCACTTTTAGTACCTGACAAACCGGTCCCAGTCCGTGGGTGGGATATAGGTTTCCGTTGCGCTGTGCATTCTCCTTTAATCTCCAAAAATCATAGCGTTTCTTCTCATCAAAAAAACTATCCAGAATATCATGAATATAAGCACCTTCACAATGTACAATATCCCCAAAGAAGCCCTGACGGGCAAGGTTAAGCGTAAGCAATTCAAAAAAGTCGTAGCAACAGTTTTCCAGAATAACGCAGTGTTGTTTTGTCTTTTCAGATGTCATCACCAGCTTCCAGCAATCTTCAACCGAAGTCGCAGATGGAATTTCCAGAGCGACGTGTTTGCCATGTTCCATAGCGTATACAGCCATTTCAGCATGTGTAGCCCAGTGCGTAGCGATATAAACTAGAGATATATCTTCCCGCTGACACATTTCTTTCCAGGCTTCATCCGATCCGCTGTAAATTTGAGCTTCATGATTGCCGGCTTTTATCCGGGCTTTGGCTTCATTTGCCTTTTCGGTTCGTACGTCGCATATACCCTTTATCGAGACACCTTCGATATAACTCATACGTTCCACAGCAGCTGACCCTCGGTTTCCGACACCTATAAATCCAATATTCACGACCTCAAGTTTGGGAGCCGCATATCCGGACATATTAAATCCGGAGCTATATTCCTTCTCTGCTTCTTTAAGAATATGTCCGAGTTTACTATCTGCTTCTGTAGCCTGGTTAGTCCCGGTACTACAGCCACTGAGCAAGCCGACTCCTGCCAATCCTGATAATTTTAAAAATGATCTTCTATCTGTACCCATATCTGTGTTGTTAGTTTCGTGAAATTTTGCCGTTCGTATTTAATTTATGTTTAAGGGTCTTCAACCAGAAATTGTATGTTTCCCAACCGCTATTGCTCAGTTTCTCACCCGTAATGGAAACTACTTTAGAAAGGTGAATTTGTGAATTGTTCAACGCTAACAGCATCGGCAAATCTCCCCATGAAACGATACCGGGAACATGCACAGCCATATTAAATGCATCTGTACTTTTCCCTTCATCCCATACATAACTAAGAGGTACTTCATTCAGCTCTACCGGATAAGTCTGTCCGGCTAATGCGGTGTAATAAAGTGTGGCCAATGCCGCCTCCTTATCCGCCAGAATAGATAGCGGCTGATCCGGAAAACGTTGTTGTATCTCTTGAATAACCATAGCAATCTCGTTGCTCCAAATACCCATCATCGGTTCTCCAAACCAGAGCGATGCACGTGAAACAGTATGAAAACGGGGTAATTGTCCGTCAATATGATCACCGGTATCTGAGGATCTTTCACCAACAGCATAGAGATCAAAGACAATAATACCATACCCATGCTGTTCGAGCGTAGTCAGTTGCACAGCATCAATCTCCTGTTTTCCTTTTGAAGATATAATCAGTTTAAATCCTTGACTCTGATTTTTTGGAAGGCGGTATAAAAGTGGAATAAACTGCTCATGACGGGTTTCCAACAGAAGAGGATGCCACCCTTTGTTTGCGTTGTACGCATATCTCTTTATGATACTATCTCTTTGTCCAGGATACAACAGCCTTTCGAGCTCTGTCTGCTTTTCTTTCCGATCGATAGGCGCTTCATTCTCTAGTTGTTTCCGCAAATTTTGTCCGGCTATCCTGATATAATCTTTGGTCGTCACAATAGAAGGCAGTGCTTTATCTCCTTTGAATACTGATAAGTCCTCAACTGGCACAAGTGGTGCAACAGTAAGATCCTGCTGTTGTGTCGTATTGGTTTTGAGCTGTGTATCAAACCAGTTTAACATGCTCTTCTGCATATCCGTATTATAATCATGTCCGGAATTAAACAATTCATATGCTAACTGTTTTTCAGTAAAACGACCTGCGATTTGTTTATAGGTTTTTAACATTTGCAGCGGAGCAAAGGCTGCATTCCCATCCTGAATCGCGGTAAGCATCTTCAATGCACGTGGTGCCACCGCAGCCAGTACGTCACTTTCTTCTAATTGAGTGAGCCCGTCAGGCATTAATTCGCATACACAGTTACTGTTCATGACATATGCCCTGAATGTACCCACACTCACTACAGGAACTACTGCCTTGATACGATCATCCGTTGCAGCCAACCACATCGTCTGATTACCTCCGCCACTCGCTCCTGTTGCACCAATATGATTTGGATCAACATAAGGAAGCGTACATAACAGATCTACTCCTCTCCTGTTATCCGACAATTGCAACCCTAACAGGGTCTCTCCGACATTCATCAAAGAGGCTCCAAGATTGGAACCGTGGTATTCATGTGTATGTTCCGAACCACGCTCGCCGGCACCCCAGGCATCCATGTTAAGACACACATATCCATTATTTGCCAGTAACTGGGCAGTTTGCTGTGCTATATCTGTACGCCTTCCATCCTTCCAGTGTCCGTGGCTATTAATAACTGCAGGAAATGGCCCCTCTCCTTTCGGAACATACAGACTTGCCGGCACCCAAACGCCTTCCCTGCTCTCAAACAGGATAGTATGTATTGTAAATCCCGGACGTTCCAGCGAGTTTACAATCATGTAACTTACATTTTTGTTTTCGTGATTCCTGAAATTGGTATTTTTCCGGATGATACGAATTACATCTTCTCTTTCCAACGGCGGTCTGCTCCAATGTCTACAAGCCAGTTCTGCAGCTTTACTTGTCAATGGCAAAGCGACAGGGTCAGGTATATTTTCGGATTCAAACAAACGGGGAATTGAATTTTGAGCTCGTGTATGCATTGAAAATAACATTATCATAAAAACAATAAAACAGGGTTTCACTATACGGCCTGAACTTAATCTACATCCCACCATAATCTCGTTGCAGCATTATCTTTTCCTCCCAGTAGTGCCCGGCCTTTATTCAGCTCCTCCAGATTACTGGTTTCTTCTGTTAGGGGATAAGGCATCCGTTTGATAAATGTCCCTTGAGGCAGATCGGGGCTATCGGATTTCACAACATCATACATTTTCGGATATCCTGTTCTTCTGTATTCCGCCCATGCTTCCATACCATTAGGAAAGATAGCCAGCCACTTCTGTACACCAATCTGCTCCCGTTGTTCCATTGTACTTGCTGACCATTTTACTGGAGTCTGCGCAACAGCAGGAGAATTATTAAAGTCTCCCGGGGCTGCAGGTGTTTTTACAGAAGACACATAAGTATTGATCAGCGTGGCATCCATTACACCCCATTGCTGAAGACTAAGTTTTATTCCCTGTTCATATAATTCCTGTGCTGTTCCTCCCATATTCCAGCCATTCAAAGCTCCTTCTGACCGAAGGAAATAGGACTCTGCGGCACACATAATGTGAAATTTGTTGACCAGATTTCCATCAAAAGTACCATCCGTCTTTTTGGTTGCCCAGTACGTTCCGACATTAGAGTTGGAGCCCGGTCTGTTTCGCTGGTTACCCAGATCTGTTGCTGTGAGGCCATTACGAAGACTATTAAATGAATTGCTAAGCACTGACGGCTGGAAATATATAGACAATCGCGGATCTTCGTATCCTTTAAGATAGGAGGCTATGGTAGAACTCATGGCAAATTCATTCCATGCAGCTACTTGCGACAAACCATTTGTATCGTTACCTGCGAGTGCTTTCAGCAGTAATGCATTTTCATCGTTGACGGTCATGACTCCTGCCGCAATAGCTGCCTCTGCTTCTGCCTTAGCTTTTGTCGGATTGACTTTGGAGATACGTAATGCCAGACGCAACCGAAGTGAATTTGCAAACTTGGCCCAATAATCTATATTACCATTATACATAAGTTCATATCCTTCAAAGATTTTAGTCCCTGGGGGCAAAGCTTTTAAATCTGCGACCGACTTCGTCAGCCGAACGAAGAAATCATCATAGATTTTGTCCATAGGATCATATGGAATTACATCCTTTGCTTCTGCGGCATCAAAATATGGAACAGGTCCAAAGTGGTCTGTCAGTCTGTGAAATGCATAAACCCACAGGATATTCGCCAAAGCAGCTTCTCCCGAATTTGGTTCCGCATTACTTAGTATACTTTTTAACTGCGGAGCAGTATCAACATATACAACAGTCCAAAATCGTCTTTGCCAATCCGGCACCAATGCATAGCGGTCTGTAGCAAAGGATGTACTCGTCAGTGCAAAATACTGGGCATATAAATCGGCCCCCAGATTCTGTACAGTTTGATAGAAACTTCTGTTAAGTGCCGAAGAAGACTGCGCCTTTGCAAACATAAAAGGCATTTCGCGTTGTCCGACTTCTGTCAGTTTGTTGGGATCTTTATTAATATCCACAAAATCTTTTGTACATGAAGCCAAACCTAAGGCTGCCAGTACATATATTTTATACATTCTCTTTATCATGATATTCTCTCTTTAAAAAGTCAGTTTTACATTCATTCCAAACGTTCTTACCGATGGTGGAAGTCCCAGTTCAACACCCTGATAATTTCCGGCTCCCAATGCTGCTTCCGGATCTATCGGATTATTTCGTTTTCCGATTCCCGGGATATTGAGCGTAGATTTACCTCGGTAGAAAAAGAACAAGTTTCTACCTGTTACGGATACTTGTGCATTCTTAATAAAATGTTGCTCTTTCAATTTGAATTTATAGGAGAGTGCTAATTCACGTAAACGGACATTAGTCATATCATAGGTAAAAAACTCGCCCCATGCATCACGTCCATTCTGAGATACCGTAGTCCAAAGTTGTTGTGCAGTGATAGCTGTGGTATTAGCTGCGCCGGTTTCTGTTACGGCATCCAGCACTAATCCACCTTCGCGACCGGTTTCTGTAAAATCGCCTACTCCGAAAGCAGCAAGATAAGCAGCCGTACCGGAGACAATTTCTCCTCCGATCCTCGCATCAATAAGTGCATTCAACTGAAAGTTTTTATAACTGAAACTGTTGCTCCACCCTACTAAAGCATCCGGATTAAAATTGCCTAATTTTTTATTGGCTTCTACGATCGGAAGACCATTAGCACCTACAACATACTTTCCTGTAGCAGCGTCCACTTTCCATTTATGTCCGTACAGGTCGCCATAACGTTCCCCTTCTTTAACTACAACTGTTGCATACTTTGTATTATCAGTGACATTTACCTGCTTTGTCTTTTCGCTCAGTTCGATCACCTTATTAGTATTGGCAGAGAAGTTAATTCCTGTCTGCCAGGAGAAATTTTCCTTACGCACAGGTGTTGCATTCAGTTGCAGTTCCATACCACTGTTGCGGATGTCTCCGGCATTAATATACTGACGACTAAATCCACTGGCCATAGGCATTCCTATAAATAACAATTGATTAATTGTATTCGCTTTATAGTAGGTAAAGTCAAATCCTAAACGATTGTCAAAGAATTTCATATCCAGCCCCACTTCCAGAGACTTCGTTTTTTCCGGCTTAAGGTCTTCAATAGATTTATTTGGTGAGCGCGAAATAAAACCTTGTCCAGCTCCTTGTGAGAAGAGGTATAATTGTCTCAGTAAAGAAGGTTCTGCATCATTACCAACAATGGTGTAAGATCCTCTGACCTTTCCGAAGGTTACCCATTGCGGCAATTTAAGAGCCTCATGAAATACCGCTGAAACCCCTACAGAAGGATAGAAATAACTATGTGGAGCTTTTAATGTAGAGGACCAGTCGTTACGTGCAGTCATATCCAGAAACAGGTAATCAAAAAATCCAAACTGCAGACTTCCATATACAGAGTTGAGTCTTCTTTCATAATCCTGTACTATCGGAAATTCAGGTGTGGTCGCAGCAGTCAGAGAAAAGTGATTTGGAATAGACAAGCCATTAGCCATATCCTGTGTTATGGAATATTTACGCGTCAGTGCACTTGCTCCTGCTGTAAAATTAAGTTTAATCTGTTCTGATAAATCCTGATCACCTGTAAGGAGTACATCCAGATTTCTCTCCCAGTATCTGGCATTGGTTTCATAATATTTACCCCCCTTGCGTACATCTCCTAATGAAACTGTACCATCATAGAATTTACCATAGGTCTTATCGATATATTTGTCAAAACTAGCTCTTCCCATTATGCGGATACGATCTGTAAATTCGTAGGTCACCGAACCTAAAGCGGTGATACGATCCCGCTGTTCGTCTACCGAAGTGCGGTTTGTACTCCAGTACGGATTGTCATAAATAGAAGAATTCGTCCAGTACTTACGGATAGGCTGGCCATTCGCCGGATTGATGGTTTCGTACTGTCCAAGTTCGTCGGATGTCATATCCCGAGGCATAATATAGGCTTCGATAGGTGTGCCTGCATCGCCAAGACGAGGTCTGTTATCTATTTTTTGATTAAGATAATTCAGTTTTACATCTGTTTTCAATCTCGGGATCAGTTCTGTATTGACTCTCAGATTCAGCGCATTCTTTCCCAACTTATTTCCGGGAACAATTCCTCCGATCTTACTGTTAGAATAGGACACGTATCCCTGTACCTTTTCAGTTCCGCCATAGGTACTGACCGTATTATTGAAAGTCGCGGAGTTTTCGAAAAAGTCTCCAACATTACTTTGGTAAGTCTGTGCTTTTGTACCCCAGCTCTCTGCTGCATTATCGGCATATACGCCTCCATTTCCTCTTCCGTAGGTGTTTTGAAATTTGGTCAGCATATTAACCTGGTCAAAAGAAGCACTTCCGTTGTAGTCAATCTGGTAACGCCCTGCAGTTCCGCGCTTTGTCGTAATGACGATAGCACCATTCGCTCCGCGACTACCATACAAGGCTGCTGCAGAAGGTCCTTTAAGAATATTAATGGATTCGATATCGTCCGGATTGATATTGGCAGCCCCATCACTTGTACCATAATTATAAGTAGTTCCGGTAGCCTGCTGCTGGCTGGAGTTATCAAAAACAACCCCATCGACCACGATCAGCGCATTATTATTACCGCTTATAGATTTATTACCCCGAAGAACGACACGAGCCGAAGCTCCCGGCCCTGTAGCTGCTGTAGTGACAACGGCACCTGCAACCTTCCCCGTAAGGCTGCTCATAACGTTACCACTATTATCACGCACATCATTTACTGCGGATCCAGACAGTTGCTGAGTAGCATAGGTCAGTGATTTGACCTCACGTTTTATACCTAAAGCCGTCACGACGACTTCTTCTATCATAGAATTGCTCGCTTTCATAACGACTTCTATAGATTTTGTTGCTGTAACAGAGACATTGACCTGTTCGTAGCCAATAAAGGAGAATCTGAGCACATCTCCGACATTCGCCTTGATGCTGAAAGCACCGGAAGCATCTGTGCTGGTCTGCTGTTTGGTTTTCGGGTTGCTAACTAATACTCCTGCAATTACGGACTGCGTAGAAGCGTCTTTGACCACTCCTTTTATCTGCATATCATTTTCCTGAGCCACCACATCTGAAGTGCCTGACAAGAAAAAAAACAGCGATAGTCCTAACAAGAATACAAAGCTAAATGGTTTACATTGTATCATAATCTGTTTATTAATTTGGGTGAATATTTCCAATAGCTAGCGCTATCTGATATTCAAAGAAAGAGGATGTTTGCTATAAAAACGACTAAACAGACAAATAAAACACCGGTAGCGTTATCGGTAACGCTATCGATAAAACATACTCGTAGAATCCATTTTACTACAAGGAAAATTAAGATTTATTATGAAACTAAAAATGGTGTTATATAAAAAAAGCGTCTGGTTTACACCAGACGCTTTTCTATATCTATAGGTTTGACAATAATCAGAATCCTACACTTTTCAATCGGAGACCAGCCCGTTCATCCAGTCCAAACATCAGATTCATATTCTGAACAGCCTGTCCGGAAGCCCCTTTTAAGAGATTATCCGTTACATTAAGAATCAGTAGCTTATTTCCGTGTTTTTCAAGGTGAATAATACTTTTATTTGTATTGACGACCTGCTTTAGATCTACATTTGCACGGCTTACATGTGTAAACGGATGACCGGTATAATACAATTCATACAGTTTGTAAGCCTCTTCTTCCGTAAGATCAGTGTCTACATATATAGCAGAGAAAATACCTCTTGTAAAATCGCCACGTTGCGGAACAAAATTGATTCTTTCGGCAGCCCGATCCAACAATGTTTTTTCGGAAACTGGTAAGAATCCGTTTTGCAGCTGATCGAGTGATTCGGAAATCTCCTGCAGATGCTGGTGCTCAAAGGATTTATATGCAGACAAGTTATTATTGCGCCAGGAGAAATGAGTCGTTGCACCTGGTTTTTGTCCTGCACCCGTGGATCCTGTCGTAGCATTGATATGGATCTGATCAGGAAGTAGTCCCTGCTCTGCCAATGGTAATAATGCCAGTTGGATATTGGTAGCAAAACAGCCCGGATTAGCAATATATTGAGCTGTTTTGATCAGATCTCTGTTTAATTCAGGCAACCCGTATACAAATTGTTTTTGCTGATACTCTGTATGTGCACGGAGACGGTAATCCTGAGACAAATCAATAATACGCACATGTTCTGCAATAATATTGGCCTCCAGGAATTTGCGTGCATCACCATGTCCGACACATAAGAACAGAACATCTATATCATCACAGATGTCCGAAGAAAAAGTGAGTTCCGTATCTCCGAACAGGTCATTGTGTACATCGTAAATTTTATTTCCGGAGTTAGAAGCACTCTGTGCAAATACGATCTCCACATCGGGGTGATAGATCAATACCCGAAGAAGTTCTCCTCCTGTATATCCTGCAGATCCTACAATTCCTACTTTAATCTTTTCCATTCTTTCATTTGTATTGCGACAGACTTCTGTATCGCGTTAACGTATTATGCTTTCTTATTTAGCATTTACTTTATGCCAGATCAATGTCTGATTACCGAAAATCTTAGAGAAGCCCTTTACATCATCTCCTGTCCATCCATTGTTCATCTCACCGTATGTTCCGAATTTGTTAGACATCAGGTCATTCGGAGAATCTATTCCCAGAATTGTAAAACGGTAAGGATTTAATTCTACGTATACGCGACCGTTAACTGTAGATTGTGAACTTGCAAGGAACGCTTCGATATCACGCATCACAGGATCGTGCATCTGCCCTTCGTGCATATAATTGCCGTAGAAACCTGCAATCTGGTCTTTCCATGCCAGTTGCCATTTTGTTAACGTGTGTTTTTCTAAAGTATGGTGAGCTTTGATCAGAATCACAGGGGCTGCTGCTTCAAATCCAACACGTCCCTTGATACCGATGATTGTATCTCCTACGTGAATATCACGACCAATACCGTATGGCTGTGCAATAGCCTGAAGTTCCTGAATAACACGTACAGCACCGATCTTGTTACCATCCAATGCTACAGGCTCACCGTTTTCAAAGTCGATAGTCACCTGACGGGGGGTAGATGAGGTAACCGGAGTAGGCCATGCTGAATCTGGTAAATATTGATTAGAAGTCAATGTCTCTGCTCCCCCCACAGAAGTACCCCAGATGCCTTTGTTGATAGAATATTTAGCTTTCTCAGCAGAATATTCCACTCCATGTTTGCTCAGGTATTCGATTTCCGCTTCGCGGCTCAGTTTAAGATCACGGATAGGCGTAATAATCTCCACACCAGGAATCAGGGTATTAAAGATCATATCAAAACGTACCTGATCATTACCTGCTCCAGTAGAACCATGAGCCACACATTCTGCTCCTATTTTTTTAGCGTAATTAGCAATTGCTGTAGCCTGACACACACGTTCTGCAGAAACGGATAAAGGGTAAGTAGCATTTTTCAATACATTACCGAAGATCAGATATTTGATACTGTCACGGTAGTAGTTTTCTGTTTCATCCACTACTGCGTGTGATTTAACGCCTAATTCGTATGCGCGCTTCTCAATTGTCGCCAACTCTTCAGTCGAAAAACCACCTGTATTCACGATAACAGAGTGCACTTCCAAACCTAAATCCCGGGTTAGATAGATACAACAAAATGACGTATCCAATCCCCCGCTAAATGCTAAAACTACTTTTTTCATGTGTCCTTTTTACTTTTTATTATATATGAAATTTCGATAAAAGGCTTCATTTGACCACAGTCAGAAGTGCTTAAATCTTATTTTCATTATTGTTGAAATTATATACTGTCCATTCTTCAACATGAAGATCTACAACAATAATATAAAAATTAAAATCCTTTTGCAGGTTTACGATGATAAGGAAAAACCGCCATCACCATTTTTTTTGTGGATTTCCACAATTTTGCTTCAATACGTTTCAATAGAGATTGCTTTTTGGCAATACGATCCAAACGTTCTTTCGCTTCCATTTTACGCTGTATCTTTTCTTTCAACTCCCGTTCTTTCTCAACCGGGTCCCACAGCATAGCTGTACACATACAGTTTTTGCGTTCTTTACTAACCAGTATATCATAGTTCACACAGCTTTGACATCCCTTCCAGAATTCATCATCTGTTGTGAGTTCAGAATAGGTCACAGGCTCATACCCCAAGTCCGAATTGATCTTCATTACGGCCAATCCTGTTGTAAGACCAAAAATCTTGGCATGCGGATATTTTTCACGGGACAATTCAAAGACACGCTTTTTGATTGCTTTGGCCAGTCCGACTTTACGAAATTCAGGATTAACAATAAGACCCGAATTAGCGACATAGTCACCATGGCTCCATGTCTCAATATAACAGAAGCCGGCCCATCTGCCATCTCTATGCAATGCAATTACAGCTTTACCCTCCGTCATCTTGTTCGCCACATACTCCGGTTTACGACGTGCAATACCAGTACCGCGAGCTTTCGCAGATTCGAACATTTCATCACATATGATCTCTGCATAGTGCGTATGTTCTGGTTTGGCCGGAATAATTAAAAAATCTGAAATTGTCATGAATGAAACGACCCCAAATAATAAAACAACAACTGAATGTTAGTTTTGTCAGTAAATAAACAAAAAAAATTGAAACCCGGATCTTCGAGCAGGAAGAACCTTTTATTTGTTGGAAGTAGCCTGCCTCTTTATCAAGCTCGAGGCAGTATAGGTCGTCGGAAGCGAATAACAGGACATTCCATATATAAAAAAGCATAAACCAACCTGCTCACAAACCTTTCGAAAGGTTGTAGATACGATTGAGCTATTGTTTTTTTACTGTTCATATGCAATGAAAAAATGTCTTTGTTATGGACTGCGCAAATGTATAAAATTATTTTTTTCTTTTATGCAATAAACGCATCGTTTTTTTGAAAAAAATTCAAAACCTTACTGAATTATGATTTTCAAAGAATATATTGATTTCCAATACCATACCGTCCCCTCCTTCTGACTTCTCCATATTCTAAAATTGAAATTTTCACATTTACAAATTGCAATCGTAGCATTATGATTTTGTAAATAGGATACGAAAGCTACATGTCAGTATCAGGTCATCATCTGGCGACAGCAAACGTAAAATTTTTTAAATGCTTATTTTTCGATAATTTTGCATCTGCAAACAGGTGCAATACACCTTAAATTTAGTTTATATGGATACGCCCAGCATTATCTTTTATCTGTTTTTCGCAGTACCTTATATCTTTTGTATGTATTGGCTTGTCAAACAAGACAAGAAGAAATACGTCTGGGGGATATCGATAGTAACGATTATTGCTATTATCGGCATTATAGTTTCTCAAAAAGCCAGTAAAGTAGCTATAGACAATTACCGCCAACACCAACTGGATTCCAGAGAGATCGAACGGGAAGAAAAACTGGACAGCCTGCATAATAAATAGGCTAACGGTATTTTTAAAATAATAAAGGGCAACCAGTTGGTTGCCCTTATTTTGTAATGCTATTTGGTGATACCTTCCAAAGCAAAGAGGAATGCGTCTTCCAGTGCCACCTCCTTGAGGTAATCAAATCTTCCGGATGCACCTCCGTGACCATAGTCCATATCCGTTTTTAGCAACAGTATATTTTTATCCGTCTTGGTTGCTCTCAGTTTTGCTACCCATTTCGCCGGTTCGAAATACTGAACCTGACTATCATGAAGTCCTGTTGTCACGAGCATATTAGGGTAATCCTTCTTTTCAATATTTTCATATGGAGAATAGCTTTTCATATATTCATATGCAGCTTTTGTATTCGGATTTCCCCATTCATCATATTCATTTGTTGTTAAAGGAATCGTTTCATCCAGCATGGTATTCACGACATCGACAAAAGGAACATTAGCAATTACACCATTCCAAAGATCCGGCGCCATATTTACCACAGCTCCCATCAACAATCCTCCCGCACTACCTCCTTTAGCATACAGGTGACCTTTACTTGTATACTTCTGATCGATCAGATATTGTCCACAATCGATAAAATCGGTAAAGGTATTTTTCTTTTTCATCATTTTACCGTCTTCATACCATTGACGGCCCATCTCTTCTCCTCCTCTGATGTGAGCAATGGCATATACAAATCCGCGATCAAGCAAACTCAATCTTGTAGATGAAAAACCCGGATCCATAGATGCTCCGTAGGAACCATAAGCATATAGCAAAAGTGGCGATTGACCATCTTTTTTGAAACCTTTCTTGTATACGATAGAAATAGGTACAGATGTACCATCTTTTGCTTTTGCAAAAATACGCTCAGTGACATAGTTGCCCGCATCATATCCGCCTAATACTGGTTGCTGTTTCAGTAATTTCTTTTCATGTGTCTCCATATTATACTCATAGGTAGAAGAAGGAGTCACCAGCGACGTATATCCGTAACGTACTGTAGTGAGATTGTACTCAACATTCGTACTTGGAGATACTGTATATGCTGCCTCACCAAAATCCAGATAATGCTGTTTACCATCTTTCAGATTCCGCACAGCTAATTGCGTCAGGCCGTTTTTACGCTCAGAAATCACCAGAAAATCTTTGAACTCATCGATGTCACTCACCATCACATCTGCACGATGAGGGATCATCTCTTTCCAGTTTTCTTTTCCGGTCTTGTCCAGCGGACATTCCATAACTTTAAAATTCTTAGCATTATCATTGGTAACGATCAGAAACCTGTCTTCCAAAGGAGTCACAGAATAGAGCACATCTTTAATACGTGGCTGAAAAATTTTAAATGTTCCGTTCGGATCATCAGCACTCAGTATATATTCTTCTGAAGATAATGTCCCTCCGGTATAGATCATTATATATTTTCCGTTTTTGGACTTGCTCACTCCAATGTAATTGGTGTTATCTTTTTCATGATATACAGTGACATCATTTTTCTCGTCTGTGCCCAGCGTATGTCTATTTATTTTCTCACTGAGTAATGTGACCGGGTTTTTAGCTGTATAAAACAACGTCTTATTATCATTAGCCCAGGTTGTGCTACCACTTGTACGGGAAATCCGGTCACTCATGATCTTTCCGGTCTCCAGATTCTTTACATGTACAATATATTCACGACGTGACACCGTATCCACGCCGTAAGCTAATAACTTATTATCCGGACTCACTGACAAGCCACTTACAGCATAGTAAGCATGACCTTTAGCCATTGCATCTACATCCAGCAGTATCTCTTCAGGAGCATCCAGACTACCTTTTTTACGGCAGTATTTATAATATTGCTTTCCTTCTAATGTACGTGTATAATAATAATATCCGTTTTTAAAGTACGGAACAGATTCATCTGTTTCTTTAATCCGGCTTTTCAGTTCATCAAATAAGCGTTGCTGAAAAGGCTCTGTCTGCTTCATTATGGCAGTAGTATAAGCATTTTCAGCCTCAAGATAACTGACAACATTGGAAGAATCCGGTCCCTTTTTAAAATAATCGATCATCCAATAGTAATTGTCTGTAACGGTGTCTCCATGAGTGACCCGTTGGTGCGGTTTGACAGCAGCGACCGGAGCAGCAATATCCGGCCATTGTAATGGTTTGTTTTCTGACATATTGTTATTTGAAGAACAAGAGGATAGCAAGACTAAAGCTCCTACCCATATGGTAATTTTTCTCATCATAAATAGAGTTTTGAAATTAGTATTTTGACAAAATACAGGTCTTTGAAACCCATAAAATGAAAACTCATTAAAGATAACCGAAAAGTTTTACCGATTTAGAAAAAATTAACAATTTGCTTCAGATTATTGCCCTATATTTGTTTATAGATCATTAATTAAGAAATAAACGTTTATAAGCGACTATGAGATTAAAAAAATTAGCTATTATATTAGCTTTTGGTACATTACCGGTTCTTTCGTTTGCGCAAAAGGATCAAAAGACACCTGCCAACTGGTTCAATCTTGATTTCCAACAGGACGGCGTAATGGGAATCAGCACCGAAAAAGCGTATCAGACATTATTGAAAGGAAGAAAAGCTACTCCGGTCATTGTAGCTGTTATAGACGGGGGTGTGGATGTCAAACACGAGGACCTTAAAGATGTACTCTGGATCAATCCCAAAGATAATAATGATAACGGTAAAGACAATGATAAAAACGGCTATATCAATGATAAATATGGCTGGAACTTTATCGGAAATGCAAACGGAGAAAATGTCAACCATGACAATCTGGAATTGACCCGTTTGATCCGTAAGTATGAGCCTAAATATATTTCCGTATTACCAAGCACTCCCTTAACTGCAGCTGAAAGAAGAGAATTTGTAGCATATCAGGGAATGGTAAGTGAGTATGCAAAAAAACTGGAGGAAGCACAGTTTGGCGAACTGAATTATGTCAAACTGAAAGACCAGTTAGAGATTATCTTCAAAAAAATAGGTAAGGACACCACTACATTGACATTAGCAGATATTGAAGCTTATTCACCTGCCAATGATCAGGAAAAAATGGCTTTGCGTATTGCTAAAAGAGGAATTCAGGAAGAAAAAGGATCAGTATCTCAGTTTTACACTCAATTGGGAGAGGCAGCAACTTACTATGGAGATCAGGTCAAATATCACCTGAACAAAGAGTTTGATCCACGTCATATCATTGGCGATAATTATGAAGACGCTACAGAACGTTATTATGGAAATGCAGATGTTACAGGACCTGATGCGGAGCATGGAACACACGTAGCCGGTATCATCGGAGCAAAACGCAATAACAATATAGGTATTAATGGTGTAGCAGACCAGGTGAGAATAATGGCTGTACGCACTGTACCAAATGGTGATGAGCGTGATAAAGATGTAGCAAATGCGATCCGTTATGCAGCTGAGAATGGTGCAAAGGTCATCAATATGAGCTTTGGAAAAAGTTATGCTTACAACAAAAAAGCTGTAGATGACGCAGTTAAATTTGCAATCTCTAAAGATGTATTGTTGGTACATGCTGCCGGTAACGATGGTCAGGATGTAGATATTCACAAAAATTTTCCGACAAAATACTATACGGATAGCCTGGATGCCATTCAGGGGGAAGCAGATGCCTGGATCACAGTAGGCGCAAGCGGACTTTATCAGGATGACAATCTGGTAGCCGATTTTTCCAATTACGGATACAAGACGGTAGATGTATTTGCTCCGGGAGTAAAAATCAATTCTACTATGCCAGGATCTTTATACAAAGAGCAGCAAGGAACAAGTATGGCTTCACCGGTAGTGGCCGGTCTTGCTGCTATGATTCGCTCCTATTATCCGCAGTTGACGGCTAAAGAAACAAAAGATATTATCATGAAATCTGTTGTTAAAGTGGATAAAAAAGTATCTATTAAAGCTGAAGACGGAAGCAAGAAAAAAGTATATCTGGATGAAATCAGTGTTACAGGTGGTGTTGTGAATGCATATCAGGCTATTGCCGAAGCAGATAAATATCTGTCACAGAAGAAAAAATAATTTTTTTTGTGATATAAAATACTATAAGTTGCTTATCTTACGTTTGATAAGAAGTTGATAACAAACAAATTTAGTTCAGCTTATGGTAGAAAACTTTACAAAAATTAAAGAAGATACTTACACAACAGAAGATAAAGATCTGACAAACTATCAGGACGATATTTTCGAGATTCAGCTAAGATCAAATCTTCAAAATTTGTCTAAAAATCCCAACAGCAAGACAATTGACAGTATTTTGGCTTATTCCAAATCGTTGAAAAAAGATTAAGTATCTTAAAGATCAAGGCCCGGTAACATCACTGGGCCTTGTTTTTTAAAAGGTAAAGGTTTTTGTATCTTTGGATATGTTAAAGAAAGATCGTTACCGTGCTTTTGTAGAATATTTTTCTACTCACAATCCTGATGCACAGACCGAATTAAATTACAGTAATCCATATGAACTTCTCATTGCTGTTATTCTGTCGGCTCAATGTACAGACAAACGGATCAATCAGATAACTCCAGCTCTTTTCGAGCGTTTCCCTGTAGTCGAAGCATTGGCTGAAGCTTCTGTTGATGAAGTTTTCAGTTATATACGCTCCGTAAGCTACCCCAATAACAAAGCTAAACATCTGGTTGGTATGGCAAATATGCTTATTGAAAAGTTCAATGGAGAAGTGCCTGAGCAAATAGAAGATCTTATCAAATTACCGGGTGTAGGTCGCAAAACAGCAAATGTAATCTCTTCTGTCGTTTACAATAAACCGGCCATGGCAGTTGATACGCACGTATTCAGGGTAAGTAACAGATTAGGCCTGACCAGCAGAGCGACTACTCCCCTTGCTGTAGAAAAACAGCTGGTCAAATTTCTTCCGGAAGAAACTATAGCAGTTGCACATCACTGGCTTATTTTGCACGGAAGATATATATGTCTTGCACGAAAACCCAAATGCGAGATTTGCCCGATTACTTATATGTGTAAATATTATGAAACTGAGTTTCTAAAAACTTCACATCGGAAATTAAATACAGGCAAAGAACATATCGTTTAATTCTGAAATACCATAAAACTAATTATATTAGCATTTTAAATTTGATAATTTCATTTTTATGTGTATTTTTGATTAATAATTACTAAAAATATGAGCAACCAAGACAAATTAAAAGCTTTACAGCTTACTTTAGATAAATTAGAAAAATCGTACGGTAAAGGTACGATCATGAAATTAGGTGATTCAGCGGTTGAACCCATTGAGTCTATTTCTACAGGTTCTTTAGGTCTGGATATTGCACTGGGAATCGGAGGCGTACCAAAAGGCCGTATTATCGAGATCTATGGTCCGGAATCTTCAGGTAAAACAACATTAGCGACACATATAGTTGCAGAGGCTCAGAAAAAAGGCGGAATTGCAGCCATCATCGATGCCGAGCACGCATTTGATAAATATTACGCACAAAAATTAGGTGTCGATGTAGAGAACCTGCTGATTTCTCAGCCGGATAACGGTGAACAAGGCCTGGAGATAGCGGACAACCTGATCCGATCAGGAGCTATTGATGTTATCGTTATTGACTCTGTTGCGGCATTAGTACCTAAAGGAGAAATTGAAGGTGAAATGGGAGATTCCAAAATGGGTCTGCAGGCTCGTCTGATGTCTCAGGCTTTGCGTAAACTGACCGGAACTATTTCCAAAACAAATTGTTGTTGTATTTTTATTAACCAATTGCGCGAAAAAATTGGTGTAATGTTCGGAAACCCTGAAACAACAACTGGTGGTAATGCACTGAAATTCTATGCTTCCGTTCGTTTGGATATCCGTCGTACTTCACAGATCAAAGATTCGGATGAAGTATCAGGTAACCGTGTAAAAGTAAAAATTGTAAAAAATAAAGTTGCTCCTCCTTTCCGCATTGCAGAATTTGATATTATGTTTGGGGAAGGTATCTCCAAAGTTGGTGAGATCATCGACCTTGGTGTGGAGTACAATATCATCAAAAAATCAGGATCATGGTTCAGTTATGGAGACACCAAACTTGGACAGGGCCGCGATGCTGTAAAATCATTGCTTCAGGATAATCCGGATCTGATGGATGAATTAGAGCAAAAGATTAAAGCAGAAGTATCCGGTGTAGAAGCTGTTGTCGAACCGGAATAGAACATCTCCGGTCACGATTATGTTATAATTTATTCATATAGCCATTCCAAAAGAATGGCTATATTTATTTTTCACAACCTCATATCATGAAAAATAAATCTATTCCTTTTCTCTTGTTGCTTCTGTTTATCTTTTGTGTCCCGGTGTTCGGACAGCAGCCCTTAAAGATTCTATCCTACAACATTCACCATGGTAATCCGCCCAGCAAACCCGCCATTATCGATCTTAAAGCTATCGCAAAAGTGATCCGTATATCCGGTGCTGACCTAGTTGGATTGCAGGAAATAGATGTAAATGTAAGCCGTTCGGAGCATGTAGATCAGGCCAAAAAACTCGCAGAACTATCCGGAATGAAATATTATTTTTTTTCAAAAGGAATCGATCTGGAAAAAGGAGAATACGGAACAGTGATTCTTTCAAAATTTCCGATCACAAATACAGAGCGTCTGGAACTGCCTATGCCTGTCAAAAGTGAAATGCGAAGTCTGGGTATTGCAAAAATCAAAATTCCTTCGGGCAAAGAGATTCTTTTTGCCAATACGCATCTGGATTTAAAAGAAGAAAACAGAATCGCTCAAACCAAATTTATAGTCAATCATTTTCAGGACACAAAACATGTTGTTGTTCTTGTAGGAGACCTTAATGCACAACCTCAATCGCAACCCATAAAGATATTAGGAGATTTTTTTAAACGTAGCGAGATTCCGAACGGATTTACTATTCCGGAAGTGAATCCTAACCGTGAAATTGATTTTATTATGGTCAATAAAAGCAAAAATCCTACATTCCAAAACCACAAGGTAATAGAAGAGTCTTACGCATCTGATCACAGACCGGTATATGCTGAACTTGTGATTAAATAAACTGTTGGTGGAGACACCAACACACGCTGCTACTGCGTTTGCCCATTTCTGGCGCAAGCGTCCACTTGTGCCCGCTACTTTTATCGGTTCAGGCACAAGCAGTGCTGTGCTAATTCGTCAGAACAGTGACAACGGTTTGACCGGACTGTTCTTCTCTCCTTTTTAAAGGTGAGATCCCGGTAGGTTAAAGACTGATATGACAAGCATATACTTCTACTCCTGATTGCTACTTCACGACTATACTGTTGGTGGAGACACCAACAGACGCTGCTACTGCGTTTGTCCATTTCTGGCGCAAGCGTCCGCTTGTGCCCGCTACATTTATCGGTTCAGGCACAAGCAGTGCTGTGCTAATTCGTCAGAACAATGACAACGGTTTGACCGGACTGTTCTTCTCTCCTTTTTAAGGAGAGATTCCGGTTTGACCGGAAGAGAGGTTAAAGACTAATATGACAAGTATATACTTCTACTAATTAGTGCTACTCTATATTTTAAAATAAAACCCAAAGCGCACGCTAAATAAATGAAAAGAGCTGGTAAAAATCAATTTACCAGCTCTTTTACTTAAATTATACTCCGATCTCTTATTCTCCCTTTTCCAGGAACGGATATCTGTAATCTGTATCCGGATTGAATGTTTCTTTGATCGTACGTGGAGAAACCCAACGTAACAAGTTGATCATGGATCCTGCTTTATCATTCGTACCCGAACCTCTTGCACCACCAAATGGTTGTTGGCCAACTACAGCTCCTGTACATTTATCATTGACATAAAAGTTACCCGCAGCATTACGTAAAGCATGAGTCGCTTGTGCTATTGCATAACGATCCTGTGCAATTACTGATCCTGTAAGCGCATAGATGGATGTTTTATCGACCAACTCTAAAGTTTCTTCCCATTTCTCATCTTCGTACACATACACAGTCAATACCGGACCAAACAGTTCTTCTGATAATGTCTCGTAGTCCGGTTTATTTGCCACAATAACTGTCGGATGGATAAAGTATCCTTTAGATTTATCATATGTACCCCCCACTATAATTTCTGCATCAGCGGAATCTTTAGCACGGTCAATATATTTAGCCAATTTATCAAATGATTTCTCATCAATAACGGCATTGATAAAGTTTGTAAAATCTTCTGTACCTCCGATAGTGAATGACTGAATATCAGCAACCATTGATTTCTTTAATTCAGGCCATAATGATTTTGGTATATATACACGGGATGCTGCTGAACATTTTTGTCCCTGATATTCAAATGCACCACGTACTATAGCTGTATTGGTCACTTTCAGATCCGCAGAAGGATGTACTAAGATAAAATCTTTACCGCCAGTCTCTCCTACGATACGAGGATATGTTTTATATAAGTGAATGTTTTCACCGATAGTTTTCCATATATTCTGGAAAACTCCTGTAGAACCCGTAAAGTGGATACCTGCGAAATCAGCATGTTTGAAAATGATATCTCCTGCGTCCGGACCGGAAACAAACACCAGATTAATAACTCCGTCAGGAAGACCTGCCTCTCTGAAGATTTCCATTAATACATTTGCCGAATAGATCTGCGTATTAGAAGGTTTCCATACAACCACATTTCCCATCATAGCAACACATGAAGGCAAATTACCTGCAATAGCAGTAAAGTTAAATGGAGTCAAAGCAAATACGAACCCTTCCAGAGGACGTTGCTCAAGACGGTTCCATACACCTTTTCCGGATACAGGAGGTTGCTGAGCGTAGATCTCACTCATGTATTGCACATTGAAACGAAGAAAATCTACAATCTCACATGCCGAATCAATCTCTGCCTGATACGGATTTTTAGATTGTCCTAACATTGTTGCTGCATTCAGCTTATAGCGGTATTTACCCGCAATCAGATCAGCAGCTTTTAAGAAAATAGCAGCACGATCTTCCCATGGAAGGTTTTCCCAATCTTTCTTAGCCGCCAAAGCTGCATTTATCGCATCCGTAACATGCGTTTTGGTACCTTCACTATATTGTCCTAATACATGCTGATGATCATGAGGAGGAGTGATATTGATTTTTTTATCCGTACGGATTTCTTTCCCTCCGATAAACATCGGAACATCTATTTGCTTTGAACGCGCTTCTTCGATAGCTGCTTTCAATAATTTACGCTCGTTACTTCCAACCGCGTAAGTATATACCGGTTCATTAACAGGAACAGGAACTTTGAAAAATCCTTTTAACATAAGTATTTAATTTTATTCAGTAACCTACTGATTTACACTATAAAATTACAGCAAAAACTATGGACTGTCAACCTTTAAGGAGTATGCTTAAGATTAGTGGAGAAAATGTGTTTAAACTTTTCCAATTTCGGTTTAATCACATACTGACAATAGGCTTCATCAGGGTTGTTTGCGTAATAATTCTGATGATAATCCTCTGCCTTGTAAAACACTGTGAAAGGTTCAACCTGTGTAACGATTGGCTTATCATAAAGTTTTTCTTCCGTCATTTTCCGGATATAGTACCGGACTTTATCAAGCTGAATTTTATCATGTACAAACACCGCCGAACGATATTGCTCTCCAACATCATTTCCCTGACGATTGAGCTGAGTGGGATCGTGCGCAAGGAAAAAACCTTGTAAAAGCTGGTCATAGGACACAATTCGGGGATTATACACCACCTGTATTACTTCCGCATGCCCCGTCCCTCCTAAAGATACCTGAGTATATGTTGGATTTTTTACATCTCCTCCGCTATAGCCTGACATCACCTGTTCAACACCCTTCAACTCTTTAAACTGCGCTTCTATACACCAGAAACATCCAGCAGCAAAAGTAGCCGTATCGTGTTCGCTGTTCCTGGGTTGAGACGGAAGTTGCCCGAAAGATACTTTTTCAGCTTTAGGGGTATGACAACCTGTAAACAATGTGCCCAAAAGCACAATTGTCAAAATATATTTACTTACACATTTTACCTTCATAACCTTTACGTATAAAAAAAGCGATGGAGATACCCCATCGCTTTTAGTGTAATCGCTATTCAGCGAATATTATTTTTTAGCTGCTGCGTATCTTTCTGCTACAGCATCCCAGTTAATCACATTGAAAATTGCTTCCAGGTATGCCGGGCGTTTGTTTTGATATTTTAGATAGTAAGCATGCTCCCATACATCTATACCCAATACCGGAGTTCCTTTTACTTCAGCAACATCCATTAAAGGGTTGTCCTGATTAGGCGTAGAAGTAACTGCTAATTTTCCATCAGCACCTACGATCAACCATGACCAGCCAGAACCAAAACGTCCTGCACCAGCTTCCTGAAGTTTTTTCTTTAATTCATCAAATGAACCAAATGTCTCATCGATCGCAGTTGCAAGCTCGCCTGTAGGCTGACCACCCGCATTTGCACCTAAAACACTCCAGAACAAACCGTGGTTAAAATGACCACCACCATTGTTACGCACTGCAGGGCTGTATTTAGAAATATTTTTTACAATCTCTTCTAATGATAAATTCTCAGCATCTGTTCCTGCAATAGCTTTATTCAAATTGTCAACATAAGCCTGGTGGTGTCTGTCATGGTGAATTTCCATGGTTTCTTTGTCAATATGTGGTTCTAATGCGTCCGATGCGTATGGTAACGCTTCTAATTGAAATGCCATAATATTTATAAATTTAATAGTTTAATACTTTACTTGATTTGTATACAAATATAACGTTTAGATTGAGGATATGTTTTGAATACTGACAAGAAATGAAATTTGTCTTATCTTTTCTGACGAAAAAATGATGTAATCAATTCTGCACATTCTTCCTGCAGTACTCCGGATATAATTTCCGTCTTCGGATGGAATAATTTACCATATCTGGAAGCACCCCTTTTTTCATCAGGAGTTCCGTATACAATCCGGGACACCTGCGTCCAATAGGATGCACCTGCACACATCACACAGGGTTCTACAGTGACATACAGAGTACAATCTTTTAGATATTTTCCTCCCAGATAACTGGATGCAGCAGTGAAAGCCTGCATTTCGGCATGAGCAGTCACATCATTAAGACGTTCTGTCAGATTATATCCCTTCCCGATGATTTTTCCCTGACTTACAATAACAGCGCCTATAGGAACTTCATCTTCTTCATATGCTTTCTTTGCAAGGGTCAAAGCAGCTTTCATAAAATACTCATCAGGATCAATGTTACTGCCCCCTTCAAAATTAATATATCTCATATCTGATTTACTAACACAACCTCGATCCGTTTGGCAACGGACGTTCAACAGCAGTCAATACTATATCTCCATTCTCATCTGCAAATCCTGTTACCAGGCACTCAGACATAAAATTAGCGATTTGCTTCTTCGGAAAATTGATCACCGCCACGACTTGCCTGCCGATCAGACTTTTCTTAGTATAATGTACAGTAATCTGTGCACTGGATTTACGAATACCGATCTCTTCTCCAAAATCCACGACTAACTGATAAGCCGGTTTTTTGGCTTTAGGAAAATCCACCGCTTCGAGAATTGTCCCTACTCTCAAATCAACTTTCTCAAAATCTGCCCAACTAATCTCCTCCATACCTACAAGCGATTACTCGTTAAGTCTTCCAGTTCTTTACCCAATGTAAACAGTATATAATCCGTATTGCGACGGATACGCTTAGCCAGTCGCTGCACCAATTCCTCCTCTTGTCCTTCCCTGTACAGAAGATCTTCCTGCGTCAAACTATTATATTTTCTTTTTAACTTTACCTTTAGGATTTCCCAATCGGAATCGCTTATTTTGATAGTTGCCATTTTTGGTTTAAAATTTGTACGTAGATTGAAAAGTAATAAAAATTAAAATTATAACAAAAAATACATTTTTTATGAAAAAGTTTATACTCAGTTTAGTTGCCTCTATGATGTTAGTCGTTTCAGCAAATGCCCAGCTGATCCCAAGTTTAAAGTTCGGGGTTAAAGGAGCGCTGAATTTCTCCAGTCTGAAATCTGAAGGCAAATGGCTTAATTCGGATACAAAAACAGGATATCAGGCAGGTTTGTGGGCGAGAGTTGGTGCTGCAGGATTTCATGTTCAGCCGGAGGCTTACTTCACCGGAAAGAAAATAAAAGGTGAATACCAGACAGAAAACGGATCCACAGAAAACGGAACTTTTGATCTGACTACCATTGACGTGCCTGTATTGTTAGGTACACGTGTTGGATTAGGTCCTATCGGAGTAAGATTTCAGGCAGGTCCGGTATTTGCATTCAAAGTAAGCGAAGGCGGTTCATTGAGTAAATACACTGACTTTGCGAATTACAAAAAAGCATCCACAGGAATTATCGGCGGTATAGGTGCTGACATTAGCAAGTTCACCGTAGATCTTCGTTACGAACATGGATTGTCCAGTCTTAGTGACAACAAAGACAAAATCAAAATGTGGTCAATTGGTGTAGGATACAATTTCTTATAGTAGAAACGCAGGTCTCAGGACCTCCAAAACGATAATAAGAGCCCGGTTTTCCGGGCTTTTTCAGTTTACAAACTTAGAACAATTCTAAATTAGTACTTTTTACGCACTTGCTTACATTTTTATGACGCAAATAGATAGTTTTGCGTATTAAATTAAAATACAAGGACAATGAGTAAATCAAAGCCAGTTTTAAGTTCTTCGTTGGGGAAGAAACTGATCATGAGCTTAACAGGACTTTTCCTATGTACGTTTTTGATCGTCCATTTGATCGGAAACCTACAACTGTTTAAGAGTGATGAAGGTCTTGCGTTTAACCAATACGCATACACCATGACCCATTTTGCACCTATTAAAGTAGTTTCTTATTTACTTTATGCTTCTATCATTATCCATGCTATTTATGCATTGGTACTGACGTTGAAAAATAAAGCAGCGCGTCCGATCGGATATGCAAAGTACGACGGAGCGGCTAACAGTGCGTGGAATTCCAGAAACATGGGAATTTTAGGAACAGTATTATTGGTATTTATTGCTACGCACATGGCAAACTTCTGGTGGAAATATCACAATGATCAGACTCCTTATATAGAATATAAAACAGATCTGGCCACCAATGTGACCACCTCAAAGGAATTAAGTCAGTCTGAATTCACTGATTTCCGTATAGAAGTCAAAGACGGCGTACAGACAATACAGGCACGTGACCTGTACAAACAGGTAGATTATGCTTTCCAAAATGTATGGTTAGTATTATTATATGTTGTAGCAATGGCAGCATTGTCTTTTCACCTGATACATGGTTTCCAATCGGCTTTTCAGACCGTTGGATTCAATCACAAAAAATATATTCCAATTGTTAGATTTTTAGGTATTTGGGTATTTGGTGTACTTATCCCGATTGGATTTGCGGCCATGCCTTTATATTTTTTCTTTGCTAAATAAACTATTTTAAGGTAAGAGCGAAAGCAAATATCTATCAAAATAAAATAAAGAGATATGTTAGATTCAAAAGTACCAGCGGGTCCTTTAGCCCAAAAATGGTCAAATTATAAATTCAATCTTAAGTTGGTTAATCCGGCTAACAAACGTAAATTCACCATTATCGTTGTTGGTACAGGATTAGCAGGCGCTTCTGCAGCTGCTTCACTAGCTGAGTTGGGATATAACGTAAAAGCATTCTGCTATCAGGATTCTCCACGCCGTGCGCACTCTATCGCAGCACAGGGAGGTATCAACGCAGCAAAAAATTATCAAAACGATGGTGACTCTGTTTACCGTCTGTTCTACGATACAATCAAAGGTGGTGACTACCGTGCACGTGAGGCAAATGTATACCGCCTGGCTGAAGTATCAGTAAATATTATCGACCAATGTGTGGCTCAAGGAGTTCCTTTTGCCCGTGAATACGGAGGTTTGTTAGACAACCGTTCATTTGGTGGGGCACAGGTATCCCGTACCTTCTATGCACGTGGCCAGACCGGACAACAGTTATTATTAGGTGCTTATTCTGCATTAAACCGTCAGATCAAAAAAGGCAAAGTTGAAATGTTCAACCGTCATGAGATGCTTGATGTCGTAAAAGTGGATGGTCATGCTAAAGGTATTATCACGCGTGATCTTGTAACCGGAGCTATTGAATCTCATGCAGGACATGCTGTATTATTATGTACAGGAGGTTATGGTAATGTATTCTTCTTGTCTACAAATGCTATGGGCTGTAACGTAACTGCTGCGTGGAGAGCACACAAGCGTGGTGCATTCTTCGCGAATCCTTGTTACACACAGATTCACCCAACATGTATTCCTGTAACAGGTGATCATCAGTCTAAACTGACATTAATGTCGGAATCTCTGCGTAATGATGGCCGTGTATGGGTACCTAAAACTCAGGAATTATCAGCTAAACTTCGTAACGGAGAATTAAAAGCTGCTGATATCAAAGAAGAAGACAGGGATTACTTCCTGGAAAGAAAATACCCTTCATTCGGTAACCTTGTTCCTCGTGACGTTGCCTCCCGTAATGCTAAAGAAGCGGTAGACGATGGTCGTGGTGTTGGTAAATCCGGAGTAGCTGTATTCCTTGATTTTGCAGATGCGATCAAACGTCTTGGTGAAGATACAGTACGTGCAAAATATGGTAACTTATTTGACATGTACTATCAGATCACTGATGAGAATCCATATAAACAACCAATGCGTATCTACCCTGCGGTTCACTATACTATGGGTGGTGTATGGGTTGATTATAACCTGATGACGACTATCCCTGGATTATATGCATTAGGAGAATGTAATTTCTCTGATCACGGAGCTAACAGATTAGGAGCATCTGCATTAATGCAGGGTCTTGCTGACGGTTACTTCGTAATTCCTTATACTGTGGGTGATTACCTTTCAGGATTAGGTTTTGCACCTGTAGACAACAATCGTCCTGAATTTGAGCAGGCAAGACAAGAGGTCGAGGCAAAAACCAAACAGTTACTTTCTCTGAAAGGAACAAAAACTGTAGATGATATCCACAAAGAACTGGGTAAAATCATGTGGGAATACTGTGGTATGGCTCGTACAGCAGAAGGATTGACAAAAGCAAAAGGATTAATTCAGGAGCTTAGAAAAGAATTCTGGTCTAATGTTACTGTACTGGGAGAGAATGAAGAGCTTAACCTGTCTCTGGAAAAAGCCGGCCGTGTTGCTGACTTTATCGAACTGGGTGAACTGATGGTAGATGATGCTTTCAACCGCTCTGAATCATGTGGAGGTCACTTCCGTCTGGAAAGTCAGACTGAAGAAGGTGAAGCGAAACGTAATGATGAAGAATTTACTTACGTTGCTGCCTGGGAATTCAAAGGCGAAAATCAGCCAGAGGTTCTTCACAAAGAAGAGTTAATTTTCGAAAATGTTAAATTAACACAAAGAAGTTATAAATAGTAGATATAGCGGACGGCACTACCGTTCGCTATTCATTACTTAAAAATATTGTCATGAGTGCACATATGAATTTAACGCTGAAGGTATGGCGTCAGAAAAATGATAAACAAAGAGGTCAGTTCGTAACCTATCAGGCAAATAATATCGCTGACGATATGTCTTTCTTAGAAATGCTTGACATTGTTAACGAAGAATTAACCCGTAAAGGTGAAGATCCTATTTATTTTGACCATGACTGTCGCGAAGGTATTTGCGGAATGTGTTCATTGGTTATTAATGGCCGCCCTCACGGTCCTAAACAAGGGACAACAACTTGTCAATTGCACATGCGTAGTTTCCATGACGGACAAACAATCGTCATCGAACCATGGCGTGCAGCTGCATTCCCTGTATTGAAAGATCTTGCAGTAGACCGGACTGCATTTGACCGTATCCAACAAGCCGGAGGATATGTAAATGTCAATACCGGAGGTGTACCGGATGCGAATGCAATCCTTATTCCTAAAAGAATTGCGGATGAAGCATTTGAATCTGCAACCTGTATCGGCTGCGGAGCTTGTGTTGCTGCCTGTAAAAATGCATCAGCAATGCTTTTTGTTTCTGCAAAAGTTTCCCAGTTTGCATTGTTACCACAAGGTCAGACAGAACGTTATGAACGCGCTCAGGCTATGGTAGATCAGATGGATGCTGAAGGATTCGGTAACTGTACCAACACAGGAGCTTGTGAAGCAGAATGTCCTGTAGGTATCAAACTGACAAATATTGCACGCTTGAATCGTGAATATTTAACAGCAAAATTATTCAGAGAAGAAGACATTCACAACTAGAATTCCTTTTCAGGTAAAATACACAAGTCCTCACATAAAAGTATGTGGGGACTTTTTTTTATATTTACTTACGTAAATCTTTTATAGCTGTGCAATTAACGACGAAAATACGTATACTCCTTCTTATTCTTACGATCTCCTTCATGGGCACAGCCCTCACGATACATCTTACTATTACGGACAAAGATATGTTGGAGCTGGATAAAAATGAGCTTACCGCCAATATCCACAAAAAAGAAAGTATCATTGAGGATCTGTTTGCAGATTCCACCATAATGAAGACATTTAAGAATGTGGAACAGTTTCCTCTGCAATCTGCAGATATACTGGAAAAATTTGCATCCGAAAAAGGAGTATTCCTCTATCTGTACAAAGATAGCAAGCCTGTACTCTGGAGTACGGATGTGTACGTACCTGTGACTGATGCAGGACTCAAGTCAAATACGACCTATATGATCGAAAATAACCGGTCCTTTGTCGTGAAAAAGAAAACAGCCGGAGATGTCAATATACTCGCTCTTGTACTCGTAAAACGTCTATTCAACAGTAATAATGAGTATCTGAAAAATACCTTCAATAAACAGCTCATAGATGACTCCAATCTGGAGATAGCTGACTATACGGATATACAGAATATACAGAATGTGTATAGTAAGGACGGAACCTATTTATTCTCTGTAAAGTTAAAGAGTGGAAAACATGATAATGTATTTATCTTCCTCCAATTTATTTGTTGGGTATCTGCAATGTTCTGTTTTATTATCCTTACCCACAATATATGCCTGAATCTGGCTAAGAAGGGATTTGCGTGGCTTGGAGTTTTTATATTTGTATCGGTTCTCTCTTCCCTCCGTTTCATCGATCTGCAGAGTAACTGGCTCGCCATGCACTCCAGTCTGGGAATATTCGACCCTAAATACTATGCGTATAATTCGGTTTTTCCAAACCTGTGGGCACTTACATTAACGAATCTGAGTTGCCTCTGGTGTCTCGCATTTATACATTCTGTATCGGACAAACTTATTCTGCCACCTCAGCTGAAAAAGAAGATTATTCCGTATGTGATATCCGGTCTTCTTGTATTCAGTATTTACTTTTTCTACAACCTGCTCTTTAAGCATCTGGGCAGTCTGATCACACATACCTCTATTGTGAGTTATGATTTTTCAAAAATAGCGGATCTGAGTAAATACAGCTGGTTAAACCTGTTTAACCTCTGTCTGGCGATACTCTCTTTGTTCTTTTATATCGATATTCTTTTGCGGCTTATTGATCAGTTATTCGAACAGGTCAGTATCAAGCTAAACATTCAACTGGCTGTATTGATATTCTCCATGATCGTATATGCTCTGTTGGGAGAAAACAGTATCAATAATGTTCTACTTGGCATTCTTATACTGCTTATTTTCCTGAGAAAATATGCTTTGGGTCAGTACCGCTTTTCTTTCTATATAGTCATACTTGTTATCGTTGCGCTCTTCTCTTCTATTAATCATGATAAATACATGAAAATAAAAAAGCTGGAGAGTATGAAATTAGTGCTTAGTAATCTGGAAGCAGAAGATGACACCAATGCCATTTCCTTATTTATGGATATTGAAAAATCCATGAAAAACGATGAGCAGCTTCAACACTTATTCCGACTTTCTGCAAATCAGCAGAATGCCATCGAAATAACAGATTTTATTAAGAAAAAATACCTGAGCGGATACTTGTCTAAATTTGATTTTAACGGGTATTACTATGCAAATAATATCCCACTAGATAATTACCCTAATAATAAATTCGAAGAATACAGAGAGAAGGTTATTAACAATTCTATCAAAGTAACAGAGAGCTTCTACCGGGTGAAAAGTGAATTGGGTACACATGAATACTTCATGACCTTAAACCTGCCGTTAGGAGATAATACAACAGCCAATATCTTCTTAAATCTCAAGAACAGAGCCTTCAGTTACATCTTGCCTTATCCGGAGATTCTGTCAGACAGCCGTACCACTTCATTACAGCAGGAGTCCTTTCTGAATAACTCTTTTGCTCTCTATAAAGATAAGCAGCTGGTGACCCAATATGGTAAATATACGTATCCAAGTGCTGACAGTAAATTTCCTGACAAAGTAGGTAAGTTTATAGAAATTGATGAGCCGGGAGATTATTTTCACCTGATGTATCGTCCGGACAGCCATACTACGTTGGTGATTAGTCGGGCCAATCAGAATTTTTATGACTATCTGGCTGTTACCTGTTTCTTTTTTGTACTTCTTTTTGTTTTCTTTAGCATTGTCGATATTGTGATTTACCTGATCCAGACGATGACGCAGAAATCTTTCAGGCTAAAGAGTATCAAATACCATTTTATGATCCTTAAAAATACCATTCAGTATAGTACAAGGATTCAGACCATATTTATCGTATCTATCATATTTGCGATTCTCATCTCGGGTGCATTGGCTTTCTACAATATAAACTCGAGGCTGAGTCATGAAAGAGAAAATAACCGTATAAAATATATTGCCGAAGTCTCCCGGAAACTGGAGAATATGATGAACTCGGCTGAGAGCATGAATAGTAAGGAAACTGTAGAGTCTTATCTTAATATTCTATCACAAGCCATGACCACGGATTTTACATTGTTCAATCGGAATGGACGGCTGATCTATTCATCTCAACCTAAGATCTATGATTTGAAGCTCTTCTCGACTTTTATCAACCCTACAGCATACAAAAAACTATCGTTAATCAAAAAGACGGAGACAATTGAACCTGAAAGAGTTGGTGATTTCGAATTCTCCTCCAGCTATGCAAGTATCCGTAATGCCGATTATCAGATCGCCTATTACCTGAATATACCTTATTTTGCATCTAAAAAGGAAGAAAGTACCAGTATCAATCTGTTGCTCAATACGCTGATCAATATCTACACGATCATTATTATTGCATTTGGCTTCTTTGCGGTGTATATTTCCAATAAGATTACTGCTCCTCTGGTAATGATCGGTAAGAAATTGTCGCAGACAAATGTAGGTAAACAGAATGAACCACTTTTCTGGCAACGTAATGATGAGGTAGGTGCATTGGTCAAAGAATACAACTTTATGCTGATCAAACTGGAGGAAAACTCTAAGAAGCTGATGGGTATAGAGCGGGAGGCTGCATGGAGAGAAATGGCCAAACAGATCGCTCATGAAATTAAAAATCCGCTGACTCCTATGAAACTTGGAATTCAGCAGTTATCCCGATCCTATAAGGAAAATGATCCGCGCTTTGAAGAACGCTTTAATCGGATCTCGACTTCATTTATCGAGCAGATAGACAGCTTATCTCATATTGCAAGTGAATTTTCAGCATTTGCCAAACTTCCGGATACCCGGTTTGAAAAGGTGAACATTATTCAAAAGATTAACAAGTCCGTTTCATTTTACAGCACAAATACACAGGCTAAGATTACCGTTACCAATCATGCTGATTCTAATGAAATATTTGTATTGGGAGATAAGGATCAGTTATTGAGAACTTTTAATAATCTTATCAAGAATGCAATTGAGGCTGGTCTGGGGCGCAGAAAACTCAAAATTGACTTTGAGATCTATGCTAATCCGAATGAAATGGTCGAAATACATATCACCGATAATGGAAACGGAATATCGGATGAAGCACTACCCAAGATTTTCCAGGCTAATTTTACAACCAAGAGTTCAGGAACCGGTCTGGGTCTCGCTTTCGTTAAACAAACCATTGAAGGTATGCGGGGAACTATAGATTTCAAAACTACACAGGGAAAAGGAACAGTATTTATTATACATATTCCATTTTACCATACAATGATTAAAGATATCTAACCGTTACAATGCCGTTAGCCGTCTGCTATTAAACAATAAAAAGGGCTTTGTATTACTACAAAACCCTTTTATTGTTTAGTTTAGTTTGTACTAAGATCTTATTACTTCAGTATTACACTGGATCTGCCCATTATAGCATTGTCCGCATAGAGCAATATGGTATAAGCTCCTTTTGCAAAATCTTTACTCTCTTCCTGCCACAAAAACTTGTACTCCTCACCGTTATTTGTAAAGTTGATACTTTCCTTAAACGTGTACTGAAGTTTCTCTCCGTGGACATAGAAAATGTCGTTTGATTGTGCAATAAGATTACCCTGAGGATTAATAATTCTTACAAAGATTTCCTTGGCGCCTGTCTTAGCCAGCGTATTATCTGCTATAGTAAAATTGATCTCTAACTTATCTACACGCTTAGCTCTTGTCTCTACTTCCACACGTCCTTTTCTTTTTTCCTGAAGGCCGTTGATAGTAATATTAGACACTTTAACTGCAGAGGCTGTTGTTACTTTATCTTTTAAGTCAGAATTATGTGCCGTGAGCCCACTAATTTTTGATTCTCCCTCCGAGACTTTACTATTGAGAATTTCATTCTCCTTTTCAAGCATTTCATTCTTTGCTTTCAGATCAGCTATATCTGTTTTCAGTCCGGACACATCTACCTTTAAGGATGCCACTATTTTTCGGGCCTGATTGAGTTGTTCAGTAGTCAGCACATTTGCTTCCAGCTCCTTACGCAGATCCGCAATAATTTTACGCGCCTGTAATTCGGATTTTTTCATTGCTTCACTTAAAGCAACATTCTCCTCATTCAGATTATCCAATTCTGCTTCTATTCTATCTATCTCAATCTGCAGACTTTCCTTCTGCACCGTTAGTGTATAAACTTTCTCCCCGGAAGACCTGAACTTTACGTAGAAATAGATATTAGTTGCCAGCAAAGCAGCTATTGCGATTATAAAAAAATAAATCTTTGAACTATCTCTCTTTCTTTGTCCCTCTTTTTCCTTTTCCCTTACTTCATCTACCATTTCCATAATTATTAATTAACCATTCATTTCTGCTTTCATAGATGGATGATTTGCATCTTTGACACAAGCAAAAAATGTTCCAATTTAGAACATTTGAATAAAAAATACATGTTACAACACAATAAAGGTCAATTTTAATCTTCCACTGCCATTTTTTCTTTTATGCACTGACAGCTCAAAGTACAGTTTTTTAGTACAAAACCGTAAAATACAGCACAAAAAAACGCAGGTGATATCGCCTGCGTTTTCCATATTATTATCTTTATTCAGATACTTATCTATCTCCTTTTGAAAAATTAAAGACTAAATAACCAGTACCATTATCCAACTGAACAGGCATTTTCATGACCAGTTTTTCTCCGTCAGAAAAGGAAAGATCCATACGGTATCCTGTAGTAACATTTCTGGCCTTATCTCCTGAATAGATTTTTTTGAATTGAAACTGTGGTTGTCCGCCCATTTTTCCAGGGTTGTAGATTGACCATACAATATTACGGACAGCTCCTTTAGCACACAACGTACCTTCTGCTGTAAATTCTATACTTCCTTTACCATTGGATGGAAAATTCCATACACTTCCTTCAAAACACTCAGCAGGAGCTTCTTCGAATACAGTTTTAATAGTATAAGCAGCCGGGATGTTCTCACGGGTAATGGTATTCAGAATCCATGTACCTTTTACACCACCTTTCCATTGAGAGGCACTTGGTCCGTCATTTACTTCTGTGCTGGAAGAACTGGAGCTACCTGAAGAAGACGTAGTCTTTCTCTGTGCTCCGCACGATGAAAACAAGAAAACACCTGCTAGGATCGCTACGAAAGTCAAAATATGTTTACGCATAGTTTAAGAATTATATAAATCAATCTTTGTATGTTTGCAAATATACAAAATACAAAACCATGAACGAGCATTCCAAAAATCATACCACAAGCAAATTGGTTGCAAAAGTTTTATTGCGATTGTTCATTATCATTCTGGGGCTTGCTGCCTTTCCATTTATATCCGGAAAATCTCAACAATTAGACCAATCATATGTATATTTTGAACATAAATGGTTTTTGATATTTCCATTTTTACTTTTCACCATATTTGTTATTCTACTGATAACCATGCTTAAAGAAAAGTATAAAAAAACAGACATCAACTGGCTTTTTTCTCTTTCTGCTTTAATGCTGATCGGATATCTGATAATGCTCTACACCCGGATTTATCCTATGTTTAACATGTAATCTCCTTTACAGGACCTGAAGTTTTTATTACCTTTGAGCCGCTAATCTCTGCAAGTGATTAGTTTTACATACACATGAACAAAAAGAAATACTGGAATATTCTTAAAAACATACTCAAAGTTGTTGTCACTATAGGAGCTTTGTACTGGGTATTCAGCAAAGTCGATATAAAGGATCTGGTAGAAGCCATCCGCAATAGTAATCCATTATTTTTATTCCTCGCATTTTTAGCCTTCCTACTTTCTATATTTATTTCGTCTTCCAGATTACTTAGTTTTCTAAAAGGAATAGGCCTGGATGTAAGTGAAAAATATAATTTCAAACTGTATCAGCTAGGTTTATTTTACAATCTCTTTCTACCCGGGGGTATTGGAGGGGATGGTTATAAAATCTATTTTCTTCGCAAAAAGTTCAAAATCAAAGGCCGGAAACTATTGAGCGCCTTGTTTTTTGACCGTCTTAGCGGATTGTGGGCTTTATGCCTTATTATAGCTGTACTGATCATGTTCATGCCACAACTTAAGATACCAAATGCCCTTACAGCTGCATGCTTTATATCGGGTACAGTAGTCTATTATCTTGTAATATGGAAGTTTTTTCCGGATTTCAAACCCCGGTTTTTCAGAACACATATCAAAGCGATAGGTGTACAGTCGATGCAGGTAGTATCTGCGATTATGATTTTGTATGCATTGGGATTTGACGGAAAATTTTCTCCTTATCTTTTCCTTTTTCTGGCTTCATCTCTGGTTGCTATCATTCCTTTTTCAGTGGGTGGTCTGGGTATGCGTGAGATTGTATATATGTGGGGAGCAAAGATCTTTTATCTGGATTCACACCTTGCGGTATTGATTAGTTTATTATTTTATATTATTTCTGCTCTAGTTTCATTGTCTGGTGCTTATTACGTCTTTAACCCGAAAGGTCTGGGTGAAGAGAAATTACCATCAGCTGAAGAGGTGGAACAGAGCAGAATTGAAGAGGATTAAATTATTATGGCAAATATAGTTATAACAGGAGCGAGTAGCGGAATCGGCTTTGAGGCAGTTCTAGATCTGACAGCAAATAAAGAGAATAATGTCATCGCTTTAGCAAGATCTGCAGATAAACTCAGAAAATTACATGAAATTGCTTCTTCCCTAAATTACGATGGGGGAAAATTATATCCGGCTCAATTTGATATTGTGTATGATAATTACCCGGAAATATTGATCCCGTTTATTCAGTCGAAGTTTGACAGTGTAGATATTCTGATCAATAATGCCGGAGCATTAGTGTACAAACCTTTTTTGGAAACCAGTGCGGAAGACTTTGCGACAATGCTTCAGACAAACGTATTGGGACATGTAAATATGATCCGACATGTAGCACCTTTGATGAAAAACGGTGGACATATCGTCAACATAAGCAGTATGGGAGGCTTTCAGGGTTCTGTAAAATTCCCGGGACTATCCGCTTATTCAGCCAGTAAAGGCGCTCTGGGTGTATTGACGGAATGTCTGGCAGAAGAGTTTAAAGAGCAAGGGATCAAAGTCAATTGTCTTGCGCTCGGATCATCTCAGACCGAAATGTTTGAGACGGCCTTCCCAGGTGTAGAAGCAGGTACACTGGCTTTTGAAATGGGAAGATATATTGCCGAATTCGCACAAAATGGAAGTAAGTATTATAACGGAAAGATATTGCCCGTATCCAATACCACTCCATAATAAACAAGTATCTAATAAAACAAAAGCCGGACGTAATTGCCTGGCTTTTGTTTTATAGTATATCAGAGACCAATATGCTCCGATTTATTTGATTTCGGGCCATCCTTTTCCGAAGATTTAGCATTATCTTTTGCATAATGCCATGTTATTTTATCCTCAAAAGTTTTACCGTCTTTTTGTCCCTTCACTTCTACAATATTTTCACCTTCTTTTAATTTTACCTGTTCAAAAATATAGTGAACATCTGTATATCCTTTTCGGAAGGTTTTAACTTCCTCTCCATTGACAAACAGTTGCGGATTTCCAATATTAGAATATACTGTAACAGGAGTAATCTGATTCCCTCTTTCCACTACTCTGCGCTGTGTCAGATAAAGTACCGGCTCTTTACTCCAATTGGCTTTATACCAGTAAAACGGATCTTTCTTCAATGCTCTGTCAAAAGTTACCATTCCTTTATAGTTACGTGGCTCTACCTGAAAAGTAATGGGTGTAGCAAAATCAAACGTATTCCACAGATATGAGGCCACAAATACGGGATGTTTAGCTATTACACCCCAATGAATCTCATGAAATTTGGTTGAAAATTCTTCCGGGAAAAAGGCTGGATTAGACCATTGATTACCAATATCTCCTACGGCTTCCTGCTGATGTTTTGGATTCGCTTCAGCTCCATACTCTGAAAAAATAATTTTATAGCCGGCAAAATCCTTCGTAATCTTATCTGCCCATTGCTCCACATCCTGTATTTTACCATTATACCATCCAAAATAATGGTTGATACCCTGTATATCTGCATTATTGTTAACAGGATGATCAATGACATTGTATCCGCTTACCTGAACAGAATAACGATCCGGATCCTCTGTTTTTGCCAGATCATTTAACTTGGTAGTAAGTTCGATTGTATATGCCTGCGGGCTGTACACCTCATTGTGCAATCCCCAAACGTAAATGGAAGGGTGATTAAAATTCTGACGAATCAATTCTGTCAGTTGCTGCTTTGCATTGTTCTCTTCCTGAGTAGTTACGCGATTGACAAAAGGTATCTCCGCCCAGATAATAAAGCCGATGCTATCGCATCTGGCGTAAAAGTATTCAGATTGCTGATAATGTGCCAGACGGATAGTGGTAGCACCAATCTCCTTAATAATAGCGAGATCCTTATCGTGATCAGCATTGGATAATGCAGATCCTTTGCCCCAGTGATCCTGATGACGCGTCACACCATACATCGGAGTCTTAATCCCGTTAAGGTACATTCCGTCTCCTGCCTTTAGTTCAAAATGTCGCAAACCTAATGGTTGGATCACCTCATCCACAACTTTACCTCCCTGTACGACCTGAGTTACCAGTTTATAAAGATAAGGATCTTCCAGACCCTGCCATAGATGTGGATTCCTGATTGCAATATGTTGTAATACCTGCTGTCTGCCCTGCGGCAATATCGTATAAGGAGTTGTTTCTTTGACTTTAACCGTACCATTTTTTTCAAATACAGTTGTCACCACTTCTACTTTCTGGGCATCATGATTTTTGTTTTCCAGCTTCACCTTTACCTCTACATTGGCAGATCTTTTCGAAACATTCTCCTGCCGTATGTAGATCCCCGGAGATGCGAAGTCATTGACCGCTATATTGACCTTTTCCGTAACGATCAATGCAACCGGTCTGTAGATACCGCCGTACATAGGAAACAAGGTATGATTAACCGGAATAACATCCGGACGTGCTTCATTATTTACTTTGACCAATATTTCGTTTTCCTGTCCATATTTCAACATATCCGTCAGTTCTAACGTAAATGCGGAATATCCTCCGTTATGTCTGCCTACAATATTGTATTTACCATTTACAGTCGAATTATTGTAAACGACGTCATTCTTCTCTGTTGAGAATGAAACAGGAGCAGTATTGAGATACACTTCCGTGTTGGTATTAACACCTTCAAAACGGATAAATACACGCTTTCCTTTCCAGGAAGCATCAGCTTTAAATGCTTTTCTGTAATAGGCATCTCCAGTATAAAACTTGTCTTTCACAGTCTGCATATCTACAGCATTCCAGGTATGAGGTACGGAAACAGCTTGCCATTTTCCTGTGAATATATCAGCATATTGTAGCGGATCTGTTGTAAAAGGTCCCTTCTTGAATGACCACTCTTTATTAAAAGGAATAACCTCCCGGGCAAAAGTGGTTTGTGAAAAAATCGTCAGCAAGAGTAGGCAATAGAAATGTTTCAGCTTTATCATTTTTAATATCAGTATATATATTTCATTAGGTTTTTCTCATATGGCTCATTCTATTCAATCGAGCCATATTCTTGACTAACAAATATAATCATCGCAACATCTATTCGAAAATAATGCCGGCTAACCCGCTGTATGGGGATTTACATGTTATGAATGAAAAACTTGGTTACTTTATCTTAAGACACATATACAACGTTGTAGTAAAAAGATGTAATTTATCTATGTGTCACATCAATAATACAGTCATCAAGTATGCGGGAACCTACTTCGTAACCTGTTTTAACCAGGAAAAAAGGTCTTTAAGGACATCCTCACTGAATGTTTCTTCCAGTTCCCCGTATTCATTTATTAATCCTGTATGTGCATGTTGAAAAAGATGGTTAAGGTCAGGATACATTTTTATGAAATCCATCTTATGTCTATTGGCTTCTGAAATTTTATAAACCGAATTGAGATTCTGCTCAGCCGGAACCTGCAGATCTTTTCCTCCGTATACTGCGAATATAGGACATTTGACCGCTTTCAATACGGGAACCGGATCAAAACGGATGAAATACCGAAACCATTTGGATGTGAATTCAGAAAGCTCTTTATCATTGGCCGCAACATCCGCCAGTTGCTTCTTCACCTCTTCATCTGAAAGGTTACTTTTCAAAACTTTATATACCCGATTATTGAGCTCCTTTGCTTGTTGCAGCTTATCTTCAGACATACCGTAGGCTTTTCCAATCGCATAATTCTGCAAGATCATTAATGAATCTATAGCGATAGCAGGTCCTGCAAGCATAGCTATGAATGCAATATCTTTATCTTCAGATGCTAATAAAGGTGCGATCATCCCTCCTTCACTATGTCCTATGACTCCTATCTTCCGGATATTGATATCTGTACGTATTCTGAGGAAATTGATTGCCGCAAGCGCATCATTTGCAAAGTCTCGCGTTGTAGCTGTACCAAATGATCCTGTAGATGCTCCTACTCCTCTGTCATCATAACGCAATACTGCAAATCCTCTTCGGGTTAAATAGTCAGCGATCAGTTTAAAAGGCTTATGCCCAAACAATTCACTGTCACGGTTCTGCGGCCCGCTTCCTGTTACCAGTACAACCGCCGGAAAATTCCGCCCCTTTGCCGGTAGCGTTAATGTACCCGCCAATGTTACTTTGGATACAGGATTTTCAAAGGTCACATTTTCCTCTTTGTACGGGAATGGACCTTCCGGCTCCTGCGGACGCTTTATCACGGTAACGGTATCCAGACTTCTGGTCAAACGCAGCGGAATATTACCTCCGCCCTGCTGAAACAATCCCGTGATTATATTTTTAGTGAGCTCACCCTGAAATACGATTCCGGCAGAAGCCATCTTAAAGGTAACCTGGTTCTTGCCGAATGACACTTCACTGAGCGGCAAGCCTATTGCACCTTGTCGGGGGCTATCCATTTTTCCGGAAAATTTCCCATTGCTTTGGTTGATATGAAATACCAACGGAATTTCCTGTCCGGAAGCATTTAGAGTACCCTTCCAGGTACCTATGATATTCTGCCCAAAAGCTACAGGTAAAATCGAAATAAAGAAAAGAGTATATATATACTTAATAATATTCATTAGAAATACGGAAAATAAAATTGTGCTATCAAATCAGCTATTAAAAAAATAATCACAATAGCTCCATTGATAATTATCTTTTTATTATTCATTGCAACTTTCATACCTTGAATAAGTATGTAGAAATAATAGATCATTATTAACAACGAAAGTATGCCAATAAAAATGACGACAAACAGATCTAATTTGGAAACTGTTTCCAGCTTTATATCTCCGGCTGCAACCGCTCTGGTAATCTTTTCGGTAGCAGATTTGGATTTATCCAGTACAACAAGAACTGATGTCAGATAAATAACTATTCTTGCTATCAAAACTGTATTGAGGACGTCAATAAACCTTGTTTTTGCATATATTATTTTCGCAAACAAAAACAATATCACTGCAGGAAGCACTGTATTAACCAAATTATTGATAAACGGAAAGTAAAATGCTGTGCTTTCACCAAGTCGTATGTTAATAAAGCCATTATACTTTATGTGGTAAAAATAAGCCAACAGACTTCCCAAAAAGTAAAAAAGGATACCTGTAATAAATAATGATCTTTCAGAAAAATCATCAAAAGGCTTAAGTAATAGTTTACCTGCTCTCATCTGCTTTTTTAGATTTTATAAATTCATCCATAATTTTGCTTAGCTCCTCCGGGCGCTGTGTCCCAATCAAGATCTGCTTTCCATTCTTCAAGGTAAGTTTAAGCCCATATTTACCTTTTGTAGTATACGCTACTCCAGATGATGAAATTCGCATACCCCACCCTCCATAATCAAAAATGGAATATTTTACGACTTTATAAGAGCGTATATCTTCAAACCTGTAGGTTTTATTCCATAAGAATGGTTTAAAATCTACATACACACCATTATCACTAATTTCTGTCCGCAACATAATCATTGCGAAAAACACAACCACGGCTAACCAGATATAGAATGGTACATAAGTCAAAATTTCCAGGAGCATCTTGTACCAATTTTGCGAAAAAGACAGGGATGCACCAGTACTATATATAGGGATAAACAAAGCTAACAGAGATATCCACAGCCACCATTGCGAAAAAGATTGCACTTCGTTAAACTTACTGCTCATATCCTAAACTTTTTATTTTTTGAATCAGATCATCTAACATATTACGTACGGTAGGATAACTCTTTCCCAGGTCTCTGGCCATATCTTTCAAACTGCCGGAGTTATACAGAAATCCCAGTACAAATTCCTGCTCCTCAACCGTAAGATGCATAAGAACAGGAAGCGAAAATTTGCCGACAACTTCCGTTTCACACGCATCACAAACTAGCTTGGATACTTTAAGCTTGGCATCACAACTGGGACAAGTAGTAGGTATTCTTTTCATTCTATTTTTCTTAAATCATAACTGTAATGTTCGGAAATCACAAATCGGTCTTTTCAAACAACTCAGGTAACACTAAATTGTCTTTTGTATCAGTAATTACTGACACAAATATAAACTTTATTTATTAAAATATTAATAATATTAAAATACATATAAATAATTCAAAACTATAAATGAATTTATAAGAACAAAAATTCAACATTACAGCCATTGCATTATCTTTTGTCATTCATACTTTAACATTGGGAATTGAATTTTACAGCAGTAACTTGCGTATACTTGCTCTATATTATAATTGCATATAAATGCAAGTTTATCTAAGTTTGCAGCATTAAATACACACAACAAATGAGAAAAGTTCTTGGATATATTCTTTCCCCTATATTTTACTTATTTTTTGCCCTGGAGCTGGTTATTTTTCACCCCATCCAATGGCTATGTCTGAGATTAGGCGGATATAGGGCGCACAAACGAAGTGTAGATCTTCTGAATTTCACATTATTGAGTGACAATTTTCTACTTTTCAATCCTGTAAAGTTTATTAACGAGCATCATATCCCCACGGGTCAGCCTATTATCTTTGTTGCTAATCACCAAAGTCCGTTCGATATTCCTCCGATGATTTTCTTCCTTCGTAAATACCATGCTAAATTTATTTCGAAGATTGAACTTGCAAAAGCTAATATCCCAAGTATCTCCTACAACCTTAAATATGGAGGTGCAGCTAATATTGACAGAAAAGATTCTAAGCAATCCATCAGTGAAATTCTGAAATTAGCCAACAATATGAAGACCAAAAACTGGTCAGTGTTTATTTTCCCGGAAGGTACACGTACCAAAACCGGAAAAATGAAAGAGTTCTCTGTAGGAGGTATTGCGACCATATTAAAGAAAAACCCTACTGCTCTGGTTGTACCTATTGCAATCAATGGTTCTTTTGAGATGGTAAAGTATGGTATGTTTCCGCTGAATCCTTTCACAAAAATGTCCTGGGAAATTCTCCAGCCGATCGAACCAGCCGGAAGAACTGCTGAAGAGATCGTAAAAGAAGCTGAACTAGCAATTCGGGCTAAGGTGAAAGGAAGTTAATATCTTATTTAACGATCCGACCCTTCCAGTCATATTTACCTATATTACCGGCGATACCGATATATACCAGGTATATAATATGTCCTACAGTGAGTATAGGTAAATATTTTAAGAGATCTGTACGATTGGCAAATTCGCATAAAGGTCTCATAAAGTATAATTCGACAGCAAACTTAATTACAATAACGGCAAAGATCAATGCACCTAAGGTTGACGGGAACAGAAATGCGAGTAATCCACTCAGGATCATAGCCAGATTGAACAGCCAGATACTCACCCCCAATACAATCACACTTTTGTTTTTATAGCGTGTGCTTTTGGAAGCCCAGCGCTTACGCTGACTGATGAAAGATGCCATATTAGGTTTAGCATCTGTATATACGATAGCTGAAGGCGATTTACAGAATCCTATTTTATCAGCATATTTTTCAGCAACTTTATGCAGTAGCAGTTCATCGTCTCCTGATGCCAGATCATCAATACCCTTGAAACCATCCATTTCATAGAACACATCTCTTCTATAGGCCAGATTTGCGCCATTGCAGGTCGTTGGATGACCATTGCCTATACCTGCAGCCCCTAATCCGATCAGATACAGAAATTCCAGAGTTTGTGCTTCTTCAAACGGATTCTTTTCTTCCGAATACACAACCGGTGATGAAACCATATAGGAATCATATTCTTCAAAAAAACCAATCACAGTAGATAACCAGTGACGTCCCATTCGACAGTCGGCATCCGTAGTGACAATAATTTCACCCAGTGCAATATCAATAGCATTAGAAATAGCTTTTTTCTTATATGAATTCAGTTTATCACTTTCATTCATCTGCAGTAATTTCACACCTTTAACAGCATACAGCCTCACAATATCAGCTGTACGATCTGTAGAATGATCATCGATAACAATGATTTCCAACAGTTCCTTAGGATAATCCTGATTCAATAAGCAATTGATGGTACGCTCAATGACTTTTTCTTCATTGCGTGCTGCAATCAATACTGAAACAGTTGTCGAAGGAGTGCTATCCGAAGGCACAAACGTAGAAATAGAAGCCCATCCATTACGCATATACAGCACTAAAGCTACATACACGATGGTCATTATAATGAGAAAAACACTAAGACTTGTTATCACTTAAATAATTAACTTTTATTGCAAAAACTGAACCCAGAATCGCCGGTAAAATCAGGTTGACAAACCAGATACAGGAGACGATAGCCATAACTGCAATCTCCTGTGTAGTAATATAACTATATAAATTACTGGCAACAAAACTCCGGACACTAAAATCAAATAAATCAAGCGAAGGTACGGCAGATTGTATAAAAAACAAGATAAAAATCATCAAAACCATTGATAAAAATGGCAAATCAGGAAGAATAACTTCCATCAGGATGATATATTGTGAAGTGAAGATAATAAACCGTGATAATGACAACCCAAGAATAACAGAAAGTTCGCGTCTGTTATAGTCTTCAAGCACGGAAAAAAAAGGTTGTATTTTTTTCAGAAACTTAATTCTGCGAACCAGTCTGTCCACCCAATGTACATTGAAGAAAATTAGGAGAAATACAGCGGCATATACTATTCCTGCTATCCATATCAGAATCTTCACACCAGGCTGAAAGGAAAGAAATGTAGTCATAAACCAGGCAATACTCAGTGCTCCGAATATACTGGTAAGTACAAGCTGGGCAAAATGTCCGACTCCCATTGCAACAGCACCGGATGCACGGTTTTCAGCTTTTAAATACATCACCCGCCCGCCATACTCCCCTATTCGGTTTGGTGTAAAAATAGCCCATGTAAGACCACAGAAAACAGCCTCAGTTGCCCGCCACCAACTGAGATGTTCGATACGACGGCTGATAAATTTCCATTTTACAATCTCCAGAAACCAGTTACAGAACATGAGTACAACAACAGCAATCAATACTCCGGTAACCAGATTTTTGTCCAGACCTTTCATCAGTAGCTTAAACTCATGAAGATTATGCTGACTACTGACTTTGGAATAAATATACCAGCCCGCTAATAGCAGAACAGCAATTTTGATAATTAAATTGAGATATTTCCGGGTATTATTTGTCAAAATAGTTTGTTGCGAATGGCACAATTTTACTAATTTTTAATGACATCCCGTTAAGTTAATTCACAAAAGAAAAACGTAATATTGTACCAGCATGCAAAAGGAAAAGGCTAAAGAACGTATTATTCTGGGAATTGATCCGGGAACTGTGGTATTAGGCTATGGATTGGTAAAGGAAACCGGCAAAAAAATATCCCTTATTTCTCTGGGTGTTATAAAAATGGGACATCTTGATGATCACGCCTTGAAACTGCAACGTATCTTTAAAAAGACTTCTGCTCTTATCGAAGAATATAAGCCCGATTGTGTAGCCCTTGAAGCGCCCTTTTATGGTAAAAATATTCAGGTTATGCTCAAGCTGGGCCGCGCTCAGGGGGTAGCTATGGCTGCAGCACTCAATCATGATATTCCGATCTTCGAATATTCTCCCCGAAAGATAAAGCAGTCTGTGACCGGTAATGGTAATGCAACAAAAGAACAGGTTGCGGCCATGCTAAAAACACTACTGAGCTTCAATGAAACACCCGAATTTCTGGATGCCACAGATGGCCTGGCTGTTGCAGTCTGCCACTCTTTCCAACAAAATACATCTTCTTCCGGGACGTCAAAAAGTTACAGCGGATGGGAAGCTTTTATAAAGGACAACGAAAAACGCGTCAAGTAATTTTATAACTGCACCTGCCGGATCACATTCTTTACATTCAGTTCTATAATATCTGTCATAGATTTACATTTGAGATACTGCGTATTATCGTGAAATTCGGCATAACCTTCTTTCAGACGGTTGATATTTTCTACAGATGAAAGCTGCTGTGTCTTTGAAGCATCACGAAGGTCTGCGATACGATGACGCTCACTTCTCACCCTGTGCACAATAGATGATCGCTCTTCCTGCTGATACTGAGATACGGTACGGTCATTGAGATAATCCATACAGATCTTCACATACGGGAAATTTTCTTTAAAAAACTGGGGCATATATACTTTAGGATTGCCTTCATAAAACTGCTGATCAAAATCTATGGCCCGTATCCTGAACTGAAAATCATCAAAATCCGGTGTAATCTGCATCACAAAATTGTAAGCTCTCATATCTCCGAGTAAGGTAATAATACATCGTTCATTGAACTTTACAAATTCCTTGGCAATCCGGGTCATATTGTAATCCGGGGAATACATTCGGGATTTAGTAAATACATCCCCGGGAATACCCACTATATGCTCTTCGACCAATGTTTCATGATCGACCAGATAATTGACCTGATTGGGAGACAAAATTTCCTCTAATTCCAATCCATAAATGCGCGAAGCGTCCGCCTGCTTAATATAGAAGTAATCGTATACATCGTTCAATCTATTGACAATACGAATACGGAAAGGTCTTGTATTTCCAAATGCACAGTATTCTATACGATCTATATACTTGTGCTGGACTATCCGGGTATTTCCGGAAGCCTTGAGCTGTGCATAGATTATTTTCAGTCCTTCATACAACTGGTCCTGTAAGTACGGTGGATACAGGGGTGTTTCCCAAAATGTATCATTTCCATACTTATCCATTACCGGAACAGTTTCTGTAAACGTTAATAAATCTTTGTAGGCGATAGGCAATTTACCATCCCGCTGATACATTTTCAGATATTTATGGAGTCCGGATCCTACCGGAAATATCGGCTTCTTCCGTGAAATCTTTACGTCATCGTATTCCATGCCTGTATTTTTTATAAATATACTGATTTAATAGACTTGGGTAACTAGTAATTTTTTTAAACTAATGACATATTAATTATGAAATTAATACCTCAATAACCAAAAATCTTATTATTTTTGTAAAATTATCAAGAATATCAAATAATAGAATTGAAAGAAGAATACGCTATAGTTGAAAGGGACTTAAAAACAATCACCTATAGTACTAACCACATATAGACCAGGATATTTTTGAATGAAAAACTTACAATTTAATTGTGATGAAAGCCGGAGAAATCTACCAACTTTCATCCTGTCATATATAAAAAGATCTTAACAAAGACATATTTTAAACACAAATACAGGATTTATGGAAAATAATTATTCCAACTACGATTTAGATACACTAGACATCCAGATCTTGTCCATATTAATGGAAGACGCTTCGATTCCGTACACTGAAATAGCTAAAAAATTAATTGTTTCGGGCGGTACCATACACGTTCGTATGAAAAAAATGGAAGAACTTGGAATCATCCGTGGTTCTAATCTGATTATCAATCCTCAAAAAGTAGGTTTTGATATCACTGCATTTTTAGGTATTTATCTGGATAAAGGATCTCAATATGCCGATGCTGTAGAACAATTGAAAAAAATCAAAGAAGTAGTTGAATTACATTATTGTACAGGTCAATACAGTATCTTCGCGAAAATTATCTGCCGTGATACCGGTCACTTGCGTAAGGTTCTGAATGAGGACATTCAATCTGTAAAAGGTATTCAGCGTACAGAGACTATTATCTCTCTTGAGGAAAGCATTAAAAGACAGATCAGTCTGATCTAAGTAAAAGGGATATATTAAAATAGCGCCATTAGTATTAGTGGCGCTATTTTTTTAATGTACGATTTGATCTAATATCTGTATATAGAGGGGAATACCCTGCTCTATTTCATATACATAAATATATTCGTCTGCCATGTGCGAACGGGCAGAGTCTCCGGGTCCAAGTTTTAAAGAAGGTATACGCAATAATGCCTGATCGCTCATCGTCGGAGATCCGTATGTATTACGTCCCAATGCTATCCCGGCTTTCACAACCGGATGATCTTTAGAAATAAAAGAAGATGTAAGACGTGTAGATCTTGCTTTGACAGATGATTTTACATGTTGCTGAATAATAGCCAGCGTCTCCTCATTACTGTAAGCATCCGTAGTCCGCACATCAACCACAAAAGAACAAGTTGAGGGCACTACATTATGTTGAGAACCGGCATTAATCTGAGTAACTGACATCTTAACAGGCCCCAGACTGTCCGATTCTTTCGGGAAACGGAAGGTTCTGAACCATTCCATATCCGGCATAGCTTCGTAAATAGCATTTACACCTTCTTCTCTTGCAGCATGTCCGGCTACACCCTGTGCCTCGCAATCCAGCACCATTAACCCCTTTTCGGTAATAGCAAGATCCATAAGTGTAGGTTCGCCAACTATTGCAAACTCCAGCCTCCCCAAATCGTCCACAATAGCAGATATTCCGTTGAGTCCTGAGATTTCTTCTTCTGCAGTCGCAGCTAGACAAAAATTGTATCTGAGATCTTTTTGCTCATGATAATGAAGGAATACAGCGATCAATGACACCAAACATCCTCCTGCATCGTTACTTCCCAGACCAAACAGTTTATCATCACTAATTTCAGCCTGAAAAGGATCTCTGGAATACCCAGGATTCGGTTTTACCGTATCATGGTGTGAATTCAGTAAAATAGTGGGCTTAGCGGCATCGTAAAAGCGGTTATATGCCCAGATATTATTTCCCTTCCGGTGCGTTTTTACAGCGTATGACTCTAAATAGCGTTGAATATGATCTGCTGTATCAGCCTCTTCCTTACTTAAAGACGGAATTCGAATCAGCTCCTGCAGCAGATTAATACTGTTATCGATCAGCGTCGTCAGCATATCACTCATTATATAATCCTCCTGCTTTAGCAGCAGAAAGCTTTATTCCTTTTATAAAAGCAGAACTGAATCCATTGTGTTCCATCTCGTTCAATCCGGCTATTGTACAGCCTTTAGGACTGGTTACTTTATCTATCTCACTTTCGGGGTGATTTTGTGTCTGCAGTAAAAGATCAGCAGCACCTTTGGCTGTCTGAATTGCCATTTTTAATGCGTCATGTGCATGAAATCCTATTTCTACACCTCCCTGAGATGCGGCACGTATACTACGCAGGAAAAACGCAATACCACATGCGCACAAAGCTGTGGCAGAGGTCATCAGATCTTCATTGATAACAACAACAGCACCTACTGTTTCGAAGAGTTGCTGTACCTGCTCCAACTGTTGTTCGCTGGCATTATCGGTAGCAATACAAGTCATAGACTGCCCGATAGCTATTGCTGTATTGGGCATAGCACGTACCACAGGTATAGTACTGCCTAATATTGCTTTCACGTCTGCACAGGAAACACCTGATACGACAGAAACTATAAGCTGGTGAGCACCAATAGTCGGTTCGAGCTCCTCCATCACTTTCCTGAGTTGCTGAGGCAGGACGGCAAGAACTACGATATCTGCTGCTTCAACAGCTGCAGCATTATTATCACTCACTCCGAATCCTTCCTGTTTTTCCTTATCCAGTGCGGACAACGATCTTCTCGTCAAAGTAATATCAGAAGCCGGATAAGCGCCTGATTTAACGAGTCCCTTTGCAAGGGAAAGCCCGATATTTCCTGTTCCGATAATTGTTATTTTACTCATGGTTGTAGGTTGATTTTTTCTTATTTAGCGACCAGACAAGTCCCGAAATGACTCTGCTGAAACAGATGCAGATTATTTGCATTGCCAACGTATACATGCTTTACACCTTTACGGATAGCATCAAACGCATTCTGCAATTTAGGGATCATTCCGGTATGAATAACGCCTTCTTTTTTAAGTTGTTCAAAATCCTTAGCATTTATACGTTCAAAAACAGAGTTTTCATCTGTCACATCGCGTAATACGCCATTTTTTTCAAAACAATAAATGAGTGAAGTCTCATACAAATCTGCCAATGCAACGGCCAAAGCGGATGCAATGGTATCCGCATTGGTATTCAGCAACTGCCCGACACCATTGTGTGTGATTGCGGAGAAAACGGGCACAAACCCCGCTTCCAGTACTTTCTTTATAGAAGCTGTATTGATCGAATCGTGCATGATATCGCCCACAAATCCATAATCAATGTCTTTGACAGGGCGTTTCATCGTGCGGATCGTATCTCCGTCAGCACCGCTAAGCCCCAATGCATCACAATTCAAATTCTGCAGTTTAGAGACAATGGACTTATTCGTAAGACCTGCATAAACCATTGTAACGATTTTCAGCATTTCAGCGTCAGTCACTCTTCTGCCATCAATCAGATTAGCTTCAATACCTAAATCTGCTGCTAATCTTGTAGCGATCTTTCCACCACCGTGTACTAATATTTTTTTTCCGGATAACGCAGAGAATTTTTCTAAAAAATCATTCAGATCCTGCTCATTATCTATTACATTACCACCAATCTTTATAATATTCAGCGTACTAACCCCCATAGTCTACTTATTGCTTTCGTTTTATTTCTTTAAATTTTCCAACATTCTTTTGATAACCACCTGAGCAGCCCATACTCTGTTGCTTGCTTCTTTAATAACAAGTGAATTGGGACCGTCTAAAATCTCGGAAGACAGTTCAAGGTCCCGTCTTACCGGAAGGCAATGCATTACCTTCGCATCATTTGTAAGCTTCAACTTCTTGTTATCCATCATCCAGTCTTCTTCTATAGGATATACCTTGCCGTAATCTTCATAAGAAGACCAGTTCTTGACATATACAAAGTCTGCATCTTTGAGACTTTCTTTAAGATTGGTAGAGATGGTAGCTCCTTCCGTAAATTCTTTGGCCAGCTGATAACCTTCCGGTTGTACAACTGTAAAGTCCAGCAGACCTTCTTCCTGAGCTCTGCACATCCATTCCGCAAAAGAATTAGGGACAGCCTGTGGCAATGCTTTTACATGGGGTGCCCATGTCAACACGACTTTCGGTTTACCCGGCTTGTTCCAATGCTCTACGATCGTAATCAAATCCGTCAGACTTTGTAAAGGGTGTCTGGTTGCACTTTCCAACGAAACAACGGGTACAGCACAATATTTCATAAACTTGCTGAACAGATCTTCGCTGTAATCTTCTTTTCTGTCTTTCAACTTAGGAAAAGAACGCAGCCCCAAGATATCACAGTATTCACCCATAACTGCAGCAGCTTCACGGATATGCTCTACTGTAGTACCATTCATCACAACACCATCCTGTGTCTCCAGAGCCCAGCCATCTTTGTCCATATTCATGACCATGACATTCATACCCAGATTCATTGCTGCTTTTTGGGTACTCAAACGGGTACGTAAACTTGGATTTAAAAAAACTAAACCCAGTGTTTTATGTCTTCCCAGATCTTCATTGGCATTTGGATTAGCCTTTAGTGCTAATGCTTCCTTAACAGCCTCGGAGAGATTCGGAATATCGTCTACTGAAAAAAACTTGTTCATATGCTATTATTCTAAAGGGCTTTTAATCTTCTATCAAATGCTTCCAAAAATTGATCAGCATGCGCTTTTGTTATATTCAATGCCGGAAGTAAACGGATTACGTTTGGTTTAGCTTCACCGGTAAAGATTTTTTCCTTTTCCAGAAGTTCTTTTTTGAGTGTCGATAGATCTTCCGGAAGATCTATACCGATCATTAACCCTCTTCCTCTTACTTCTTTGATTCTGTCTATTTTTTTCAGTTCCGTTATCAGATACTGACCTATTTCCGCTGCATTTTTTAACAGGTTATCCTGTTTTATTACTTCAAGCACAGCCACTGCAGCTGCACATGCAAGATGATTTCCACCGAAAGTTGTCCCTAACATCCCAAAGACAGCTTTAAACTTCGGAGCAATGCTGATCGCTCCTATCGGAAAACCATTTCCCATACCTTTGGCCATTGTATATATATCAGCATCAATACCTGCATAGTCATGAGAATAAAAAGATCCTGTACGTCCATAACCACACTGTACTGCATCTGCGATGAATACCGCATTATGCTGATCACATAAAGATCTGATCAATCTCAGGAATGGAACAGAAGCTTCCTGTATACCGCCAACGCCTTGTATGCCTTCTATTATCACAGAAGATATTTCTTCACCAAAGGAGTCAAAAGCCTGTTGCAGTGCCTGCTCATCATTAAATGGAAGAAATACCACATTATCTGTTTCATTCACCGGAGCCACGATATTCGGATTGTCCGTAGCAGCCACTGCCAGAGACGTACGCCCGTGAAATGCTTTCGTGAAAGAGATTATCTTTTTGCGTTTATTATAGAATGAAGCCAGTTTTAATGCATTTTCATTTGCCTCAGCTCCTGAATTACATAAGAACAGATGATAGTCTGATTTGCCGGATATTTCTCCCAGTAAGCGAGCCAGTTCTTTTTGAATCGGGATTTCGACAGAATTGGAATAAAAACCTATCTCATTAAGCTGATCCGTCAATCGTCGCACATAATGTGGATGAGTGTGTCCAATAGAAATGACTGCATGTCCACCATACAGATCTAAATAAGCATTTCCTGCTGCATCCCACACCGTAGAACCTTGTGCCTTTACGATGTTGATCGGATTAATGGGATAAACGTTAAATAAGTCCATTTATGATTTAAGTAAAAATAAGGATGTACCCACCCCAGAATGAGATACAAATATAAATAAGTAAAAACTAATTGAGGACAATTAAAGACACAAAAAAAGTCCTCTTGAATATAAGAGGACTTTTTTATGTACCGTTATGGCTTAAAATTATTCAGCTTTTTTACCGCCGTCCAATTCTGCTTTAAGTTTTTCCAATTCTTCGAATTTACCATCAGCAGCTAATTGTGCCTGCTCAGGCCATGTAGTAGGAACTGCAGTGTTGTAGTTCGAACCAGCTTCAGCCAGTAATTCTTCGATTTTAGAAACTTCTGCTGAAGCTAATTTAGCAAATGTGTCGATACCTGCACCTACCAAGATCTCAGCGATCTTAGGACCGATACCTTCTACGATAGTCAAATCATCAGCTTTAACTTCTGCTTTAGCAGCTTTTTTCGCTGTTGGTTTTTCTTCAGTAGCACCTTCTGCACCTTCAGTTTTTTTCTTACCACCACGACGACGAGTAGTTTTCTTTTCCGTAGCAGCTGTTGCACCGTATACTTCATTGTAGTCTACCAACTCGATGAATGCCATTTCAGCATTATCACCCAGACGATTTTCCATTTTGATGATACGAGTGTAACCACCCGGACGATTTGCTACTTTCTCAGAGATCTCACGGAATAAGATAGTGACAGCATCTTTATCTTTCAGGTAAGAGAAAACTGTACGACGTGAGTGAGTTGTATCGTCTTTTGATTTTGTGATCAAAGGCTCAACATAAGTACGTAAAGCTTTAGCTTTAGCCAAAGTAGTAGTAATACGTTTGTGTTTGATCAATGATGTAGCCATGTTTGCTAATAACGCTTTTCTATGGCTATCAGTGCGGCCTAAGTGGTTTACTTTTTTTCCGTGTCTCATTTTTTTAATGTTGTTTGTGCATACCGTCCTTTTTCTGAATAAAGACCCGGAATCCTAAAAAGACTCTTGTATGAATTATCTTTTAAGGTACCTCCGGCTCATCCATCCCGCTAAGGGGAATTATGCAACAGGTCGCTTAATTTAAATTAATTATTATTCTTCGTCTAACTTGAATTTAGACAAGTTCATTCCGAATGATAAACCTTTCGATTTTACCAATTCCTGGATTTCGCTTAAAGATTTTTTACCAAAGTTTCTGAATTTCAACATATCAGCAACGTCGTATGTAACTAACTCTGCTAATGTGCGAATATCAGCAGCTTTAAGACAGTTCAATGCACGAACTGAAAGATCAAGATCTACTAATTCAGTTTTAAGGATCTTACGCATATGTAAGATTTCTTCGTCTACTACTTTAGTCTCTTCTTTTGTTTGAGATTCCAATAGCATATTCTCGTCAGAGAATAACATGAAGTGTTGGATCAAAATCTTAGCTGCTTCTTTCAAAGCATCCTCTGGGTGAATAGAACCATCAGTAGTGATGTCTAACAACAATTTCTCGTAGTCAGTTTTTTGTTCTACACGGTAGTTCTCAATGGTATATTTAACATTCTTAATCGGAGTAAAGATAGAGTCGATCGCGATCAGACCTACTGGTCCGTCCGTTACTTTATTCTCCTCAGCATTAACATATCCACGTCCCTTAGCAACGCTCAATTCAACTTCAATAGTTACAGAGCTATCCATGTTGCAAACAACAAAATCAGGATTAAGAACTGTAAAATTGTTAGAGAATTTAGTGATATCGCCGGCTAAGAATTGCTCTTGCCCATTGATTACTACAAATATTTTTTCGCTATCACCTTGTTCACCAGTCTTTTTGAAACGAACCTGCTTCAAGTTCAAGATAATCTCAGTTACATCTTCTACTACACCTTTAATAGTAGAAAATTCATGAGAAACTCCTGAAAACCTTATCGACGTAATTGCATATCCTTCTAATGAGGACAATAAAATACGGCGCAAAGCATTACCAATTGTCACGCCAAATCCTGGTTCTAATGGACGAAATTCGAACGTACCATCAAAATCAGTTGATTTTTGCATGATAACTTTATCCGGTCTTTGAAATGCTAAAATTGCCATTTAATTTCTATTAAAGTTTTATTTGTAATAATACTTATGTATACAAACAGGATAATGCATAACCGTATGATTATGCATGATCCTATCTTTATTTATTATTTAGAGTATAACTCTACGATTAAGTTCTCTTTGATGTTCTCTGGAATATCAGTTCTTTCAGGGTAACTTAAAAAAGTACCTTTGAACTCATTTGCATTCCACTCTAACCAAGCAAATTTGTTAATCTTTCTACCTTCTATTGAAGTAGTTACAGCTTCTAAAGACTGTGAACGTTCACGTACAGCGATCACATCACCTGGACGCAGACTGTATGAAGGGATATTAACAACACCACCATTTACAGTGATGTGCTTGTGAGATACTAACTGACGGGCAGCAGCACGAGTAGGAGCGATACCTAAACGGTATACAGTGTTATCTAAACGAGCTTCTAATAATTTCAAGAAGTTCTCACCTGTAATACCATGTTTAGCTGCAGCTTTCACGAATAAGTTTGAAAACTGACGCTCTAATACACCGTAAGTGTATTTTGCTTTTTGTTTCTCTAACAACTGAATAGCATATTCAGATTGTTTTCCTCTGCGCTTTGATGGACCGTGTTGGCCTGGAGGATAATTTTTCTTTTCTAGCGCTTTATCCGGGCCGAAGATCGGCTCTCTGAATTTACGGGCAATTTTGGACTTAGGTCCTGTATATCTAGCCATTTTTTGTTTCGTTTAAAGTATCAGTCAACCTATAGCTGACGAATCTTATCTTTAAAATTATTATACTCTTCTACGTTTTGGAGGACGACAACCGTTGTGTGGAAGTGGAGTGATATCTTTGATAGTAGTCACATCGATTCCTACAGTTTGTAATGTTCTGATTGCAGACTCACGTCCTGCACCAGGTCCTTTAACGAATACTTCAACTTTACGCAATCCCAGGTCATGCGCAACTTTACCACAGTCAGAAGCTGCTTGAGAAGCTGCATACGGAGTGTTCTTTTTAGAACCTCTGAAGCCCATCTTACCAGCGCTTGACCAAGAAATAGTCTGACCTTGGTTGTTTGTCAAAGTTACAATGATATTGTTGAACGTTGCGTTAATGTGAGCTTGACCAACAGACTCAATAACAACGATACGTTTTTTTGTAGCTTTTTTAGTTTTAGCCATTTCTTAATTATTATTTAGTAGCTTTTTTCTTGTTTGCAACTGTCTTACGTTTACCTTTACGGGTACGTGTGTTGTTTTTAGTACGTTGACCACGAACAGGTAAATGTTTACGGTGACGTAATCCACGGTAACAACCGATATCCATCAGACGTTTGATGTTCAATTGAACTTCTGAACGTAAAGCACCTTCAACCTTCAATTCGTCATTGATGATTGTACGGATTGCTGCTAATTGATCGTCATTCCAGTCCTGAACTTTAACGTCCTCACTGATTCCTGTCTTATCTAAGATATAAGTCGCTGTTTGGCGACCAATACCGAAAATATAAGTAAGGCCGATCACACCTCTTTTGTTTTTAGGTAAATCTATACCTGCTATCCTTGCCATATATTATTAAGCGATTATTTTTAATAATTACCCTTGACGTTGCTTGTACTTAGGGTTCTTTTTGTTAATTACAAAAACTTTTCCTTTACGACGGATGATTTTGCAATCCGCGCTGCGTTTTTTTATTGATGCTCTTACTTTCATGATCTATATTTTTAAAAGCTGTAAACCAAGCCTGTATTACCTATTTGTAACGGTAAGTAATACGTCCTTTAGTTAAATCGTAAGGAGACATTTCTAATTTTACTTTATCTCCAGGAAGAATTTTGATATAATGCATCCGCATTTTACCTGAAATGTGAGCAATAATCTCATGCCCATTTTCCAACTCTACTCTGAACATTGCATTAGAAAGTGCCTCTCTAATTATTCCATCTTGTTCTATTGAGGCTTGTTTAGCCATATATTCTTGATTATTAACTGTTAAATAGCCTGCACAAACAGGAGTGCAAAGATAAATAAAAATAATTGTAAATCAATTACTTTTTGTTCAAAACTTTCTCTACATGTTCAAATGTCAACAACACATCAGGTTCTCCCTTACGTATTGCCACCATTTGTTCAAAGTGCGCGGATAACTTTCCGTCGACAGTACTCACTGTCCAGCCATCATCCCAGAATTTCACTCCGGCCTTTCCTGCATTAATCATCGGTTCGATACAAATGACCAATCCTTGTTCTAATTTAGGTCCGGATCCTCTTTTACCATAGTTTGGCACTTCAGGTTTTTCATGCAGGTGGAATCCCACACCATGACCTACCAGTTCTTTGACAATACCATAGTTATAAGGAGCGACATATTCCTGAACTGCTGAAGAGATATCTCCTACTCGTTTTCCCGCCACTGCCTGCGCAACTCCGCGATTTAATGATTCCTTTGTCACATCCAACAGCTGCTGAGCTTCTGCACTGATCTCACCGACTCCGAAAGTATAAGCAGAATCGCTGATAAAACCATTGAGGTTTACACCTCCATCGACAGAAACCAAATCACCGTCTTTTATGACGTACTCACTCGGGAATCCGTGAACAATCTGATCGTTAACAGAAATACAAAGTGAGTATGGGAATCCATGATAATTTAGAAACGCTGGCGTCCCTCCATTATCATGGATAAAATCATAAGCTAATTTATCAAGAGATAAGGTGGTGATACCAGGTTTGATAACCTTGGCTACTTCACCAAGCAACTGCGACAGCACATCTGCTGATTTACGCACCTGCTCTATTTCTTCCTCTGATTTGTAATATACTTTAGACATGCTAAAGAAAATTATATTGCTGACTGATCAATACCTTCAACCGTCGCAGACGTAGAACGTCCTTTGATACGGCCTGTTTTCATCAATCCATCGTAATGACGCATTAACAAATGGCTTTCGATCTGTTGCAAAGTATCCAATACCACACCAACCAAAATCAACAATGACGTACCTCCATAGAAGTGGGCAAATTGATTATTGATTCCAAATAAACTCGCAATTGCCGGCAATATTGCAATGATAGCAAGAAACACTGCACCCGGGAAAGTGATATTAGAAATCACTCTGTCGATATACAGGTTTGTATCATATCCAGGTTTGATTCCGGGAATGAATCCTCCGTTTTTCTTCATATCCTCAGACATTTGCTGAGGGTTAACCATGATCGCTGTATAGAAGAATGTAAACGCAATGATCAACACTGCAAAAGTCACATTATACGCTACAGAAGTATAGTTACTTAAAGAAGTTAAAAAGTCCGATTGCATACCAGGGAAAAACTGGCTTAATGACATAGGCACAAACATGATCGCCTGAGCGAAAATGATTGGCATTACACCAGCCGCATTCACTTTCAAAGGAATGTACTGTCTTACACCACCTACTTGCTTGTTACCTACGATTTTCTTAGCATATTGTACAGGTATCTTACGAACACCCTGAACAATCAAAATGGTAAATATAACAACAAAGAATAAAGCAAGGAACTCCAACAACAATGGAATAGGTCCACCACCGTTAGGGCTCATACGCGTTACCCATTCTGCTGTAATACCACTTGGTAATTGTGCAATAATACCTGCCATGATAATCAATGAGATACCATTACCGATACCTTTATCCGTAATTTTCTCCCCGAGCCACATCACGAATAAAGTACCTGCAGTCAAAACAAAAGTAGAAAGGATCGTAAACATCGGATCAGCAATTATTCTTGCACCTGGTTCGATTTGCGTTTTCACATAAGCGACAGCCTGAACAAGCGTGATTGCCAATGTCAGATAACGAGTAATCTGGTTCATTTTTTTACGACCAGACTCTCCTTCCTTTTGCATTTTCTGGAAATAAGGTACAGCAATGCCCAGTAACTGGACAACGATGGATGCCGAGATATAAGGCATTACTCCGAGAGCAAAAATAGCTGAACGGGAGAATGATCCTCCCGCAAACATATCCAACAACCCTAAAAGGCCTTCTTTGTGGCCTGAAGCTAAAGCAGCAGGGTTAACTCCTGGTAATACTATATGACATCCAACACGGTAAATCAGAAGAAAAAGCAATGTATTCAGGATACGATTGCGCAGATCTTCAATTTTCCAAATATTGGTTAAGGTTGTGATTAGTTTCTTCATGTATTAAAGTTTAACGATAGAACCACCAGCTGCTTCAATAGCTTTTTGAGCAGTAGCGGAGAAAGCGTGTGCTTTAACTTCAACTTTAGCTGTTAACTCACCACGACCTAAAATTTTTACTTTATCATTTTTAGATGCTAAACCGTGAGCTACTAATGCTTCAAAGTCTACAGTTGTCAAATTGAATTTCTCAATCAGAGCCTGTACAGCGTCAAGGTTTACACCATTGTACTCTACGCGGTTAATGTTTTTGAAACCAAATTTAGGAACACGACGTTGTAAAGGCATTTGACCACCTTCAAAACCGATTTTAGTACTGTGACCAGAACGGGAACCCGCTCCTTTGTGACCACGTGTAGATGTACCACCACGGCCTGATCCTGTACCACGACCGATACGTTTGCTACTCTTTACTGAACCCTTTGCTGGTCTTAAATTACTTAAGTTCATTTTAAAACTAAATTGTGTCAGGCCTTCGCTCTCACTAAACAGGTCCTAACGATGAGATAATAAATAAAAATGCAATGGAAAGAGTGTGATGCTCTTTCCAAAGTCAAAATTAAATTGCTTCGATAGCTACTAAGTGATTCACTTTTCTTACCATTCCGATGATGGATGGCGTAGCTTCTACTTCTACTGAGTGGTTGATACGTTTCAAACCTAATGCCTCAATAGTTTTCTTTTGGCGCTCGCTTCTGTCGATAACGCTCTTTATCTGGGTGATTTTGATTTTTGCCATGATAATTAACCGTTAAATACTTTATTTAAATCGACACCGCGGTGCTGTGCCACTGTATATGCATCACGCATATTAGCTAAAGCGTCAACAGTTGCTTTTACCACGTTATGTGGGTTAGAAGAACCTAATGATTTTGCCAATACGTCTGTGATACCCGCACTCTCCAATACTGCACGCATAGCACCACCGGCTAGTACTCCTGTACCGTGAACTGCTGGTTTGATCAATACTGAACCACCTGAGTATTTACCATACTGAGGGTGAGGTACAGTACCTTTGATGATAGGAACTTTTACCAGGTTCTTTTTAGCGTCATCGATACCTTTAGTAATTGCTTCAGTTACCTCTTTAGCTTTACCAAGTCCGTATCCTACGATACCGTTTTCATCACCAACTACTACGATAGCTGAGAAACTAAAAGTACGACCACCTTTAGTAACTTTTGCTACACGTTGGATACTTACTAAGCGATCTTTTAGTTCAATCTCGCTTGATTTTACTCTTTTTATATTGCTTAATGCCATTTCTTCTTTTGATTAAAAGTCTAAACCGCCTTCGCGAGCACCTTCAGCCAAAGATTTGATACGGCCATGGTATAAGTACCCATTACGGTCAAAAACTACTTTATTAATACCTGCTGCGACTGCTTTTTCAGCCACCAATTTACCAACAGCTTTAGATTGATCTACTTTGTTACCTGATGCTGCGAAATCTTTAGATGCGCTTGAAGCCGAAACTAATGTTACGCCTGCTACGTCATCGATGATTTGAGCATAGATACCTTTGTTACTTCTAAAAACTGATAAGCGTGGACGCTCAGCTGATCCAGCAAGGTGTTTTCTTATTCCTTTTTTGATTCGCTCTCTGCGACTTGATTTATGTCCTGCCATGGTTATTATTTTTTAGCTGATTTACCTGCTTTTCTTCTTAAAACTTCACCTTCAAACTTGATACCTTTACCTTTGTATGGCTCTGGTGCACGGAAGCTACGGATTTTCGCTGCAACTTGACCGATCAGTTGTTTGTCGATAGATTCTAATGTGATAGTAGGGTTTTTACCTTTCTCAGCAGTAGTTGATACTTTAATTTCCTGTGGCAATACAAAAACGATCTGGTGAGAGAAACCTAATGTTAACTCTAATGTATTACCATTACTTGAAGCACGGTAACCCACACCGACTAACTCTTGTGTAGTTTTGTAACCTTCTGTAACACCGATTACCATGTTGTTCAATAAAGAACGGTACAATCCGTGTAATGCTTTGTGTTTTTTCTGATCTGTTGGACGAGTTACTACGATGTTACCATCTTCCTGAGCAACTTTAATGTCACGATCAATTTGTTGTGATAATTCACCTTTTGGGCCTTTTACAGTAACTAAATTTTTGTCAGATACCGCAACAGTTACTCCAGCAGGTATAGCGACAGGCGCTTTTCCAATTCTTGACATCTCTGTGTGTTTTTCCTAGATTAATAAACGTAACATAAAACTTCTCCGCCAACATTCTGAACACGGGCTTCTTTATCTGTCATTACTCCTTTAGAAGTAGATAAGATCGCGATACCCAGTCCGTTCAAAACACGAGGTAAGTTGTCAACACTTGCATACTTTCTTAAACCAGGTTTACTCACACGAGTCAATGTGCGAATAGCCGGAATTTTGCTAATTGGATTGTACTTCAATGCAATTTTGATTGTTCCCTGAACTGCACTGTCTTCGAATTTGTAGTTAGCAATGTAACCTTTGTCGAAAAGAACTTTGGTAATTTCTTTCTTAAGGTTCGATGCAGGAATTTCAACAACCCTGTGGTTGGCCTTGATGGCATTCCTTACTCGTGTAAGGTAATCCGCTATTGGATCTGTATTCATTATATAATAAAATTGTGACAATGGTTTCCACAGACTCTTCCAAGTCCTAGACCTTTTGTCGGTTAAAAAATGCAAAACAAAAAACCCTGGTAAACCAGTTTACGGTTTACCGGGGCAAAAGTAAATATTTTTTTTGATTACCAAGAAGCTTTTTTTACCCCCGGGATTTTTCCGTCTAACGCCATCTCACGGAAAGTTACACGAGAGATACCGAATTGACGCATATATCCTTTAGGACGTCCAGTTAGTTTACAACGGTTGTGTAAACGTACCGGAGAAGCATTCTTTGGCAATTTATCTAATGCTTCGTAATCTCCGGCTGCTTTAAGGGCAGCGCGTTTATCAGCATATTTTGCTACCAATTTTGCACGTTTTACTTCGCGTGCTTTTAATCCTTCTTTAGCCATTGTTGTTCGTATTTTGATTTTTGAATGGTAAACCGAATTGTTTAAGCAATTCAAGAGCTTCAACATCAGTATTTGCACTAGTCACAAATGTGATATCCATACCTTGGATTTTATTGATTCTATCAATATTGATCTCAGGGAAGATGATTTGTTCAGTGATACCTAAGTTGTAGTTACCTCTACCGTCGAAACCTTTATCATTGATACCACGGAAGTCACGGATACGAGGAAGAGATACAGCGATCAAACGATCTAAGAACTCAAACATGTTGTTGTCACGTAAAGTAACACGTGCGCCGATAGGCATACCTTTACGCAATTTGAAGTTTGAGATATCTTTCTTCGATTTAGTTGCAACTGCCTGTTGACCTGAAATAAGGGTTAACTCAGCGATAGCATTATCAATTAACTTTTTGTCAGCAGTAGCGCCACCGATACCTTGTGAGATAACGATTTTTTCAAGTTTAGGAACTTGCATAACGCTTTTATACTGAAATTTTTCTTTAAGTGCAGTACGGATCTCATCCGCATATTTCACTTTTAATCTTGGTACGTAAGTCATTATTTAATTTCCTCCCCTGATTTTTTTGCTACACGAACAATTTTTCCATCTTCATTAACCTTACGGCCTACACGTGTAGGTGCTCCGGTTTTAGGATCGATCAACGCTAAGTTAGAGATATGAATACCTGCTTCTTTCTCGATGATACCACCATTAGGGTTAGCCGCACTTGGTTTAGTGTGTTTTTTAACGATGTTAGCGCCTTCTACTACAGCTCTGTTAGCATCCACCAAAATTTGTAATACTTTTCCTTGAACACCTTTAGAGTTACCAGCGATAACTTTCACTAAATCACCTTTTTTAATCTTGATTTTGTGAGTTGTTTTTGTTTTCTGTGCCATAATTATAAAACCTCCGGTGCTAGTGATACAATTTTCATGAACTGCTTCTCACGTAATTCTCTGGCAACCGGGCCAAAGATACGTGTTCCACGTGGCTCATCATTATTATTTAACAATACTGCAGCATTGTCATCAAAACGAATGTAAGAACCATCTTTACGACGAATTTCTTTTTTCGTTCTAACTACTACAGCTTTAGAAACTGAACCTTTTTTCACGTTTCCTGAAGGTAAAGCGCTTTTCACGGTAACAACAATTTTATCACCGATCGATGCATAACGCTTACGCGTACCGCCCAATACACGAATTACTAAAACTTCTTTAGCACCGCTATTGTCCGCTACATTTAGTCTTGATTCCTGTTGTACCATTATTTAGCTCTTTCTAAAATTTCTACTAATCTCCAATTCTTAGTTTTGCTCAATGGACGTGTTTCCATGATTAATACCGTATCGCCGATACCGCAGGTATTCTCTTCGTCATGAGCCTTAAATTTAGTAGTTTTTTTAACGAACTTACCGTAGATAGGGTGTTTCACTTTACGTTCTACAGTCACTACGATAGACTTGTCCATCTTATTGCTAACTACTAAGCCGATTCTTGTTTTTCTTAATTTTCTTTCCATTTCGACTTAAATTTTATGCCTCAGAGGCTGTTTCTTTTTTAGCGGCAGCTTTACGAGCACTCAACTCCGTATTAAGACGAGCGATTGTTCTGCGGGCTGCTTTGATTACGTTAGGGTTCTCAATTGCAGAAACAGCATGTGCAAATTTCAATTTGCTAAGGGCAGCTTTTTCTTCTGAAAGACGAGCTGCTAATTCCTCTGTTGATAATTCTAAAATTTCTGAATTTTTCATTTTGTTTCAGTTGTTATGCTGGGTTATCAATTCTGTTTATATGATGCCTTACGGGTAACGGCCGTAAGGCTAAACTATTGACATTACCAACTATTTTTATGCTTCAACGTAATCTCTACGTATCACAAACTTAGTTTGAACCGGTAGTTTTTGAGCTGCTAGGCGTAAAGCTTCTTTGGCAACTTCCAAAGGCACACCTTCTGCTTCAAATAACATACGGCCTGGGCGTACTACTGCTACCCAGTATTCTGGAGCACCTTTACCTTTACCCATACGCACTTCTGCAGGTTTTTTGGTAACAGGTTTGTCAGGAAAAATGCGGATCCAAACTTGACCTTCACGTTTCATGTAACGTGTTACGGCAATACGCGCTGCCTCAATCTGGCGGCTGGTGATCCATGCTGGCTCCAGTGATTTGATACCGAATGACCCGAAAGCTAACTCTGCTCCACGTGAAGCGTTACCTTTCATACGGCCTTTCTGCATCTTTCTGAACTTCGTTCTTTTTGGCTGTAACATGTTCGTATTTTATTTAATCCACCAACTGGTGGACATTTGTTGTAATCTATTAAACTTAATTAACCTCTATTTGCACCACCACGGTTGTTGTTACCGCCACGGTTGTTGTTTCCACCACGGTTGTTTCCACCACGACCACCTTTACGGTTGTTGTTATCACGGTCGCGACGTTCACCACCTTCGTTTCCACCACGTGTTTTTACGTTAGATGTCTGACCAATGTTAGGAGACAAGTCACGTTTACCGTATACTTCACCTTTACAGATCCACACCTTAACACCGATTTTACCGTAAGTAGTCAATGCTTCTGCTAATGCATAATCGATATCAGCACGCAATGTGTGAAGAGGAGTTCTTCCTTCTTTGTACTGCTCAGTACGTGCCATTTCAGCACCACCAAGACGACCAGAACACATTACTTTGATACCTTCAGCACCCATACGCATTGTAGATGCGATAGCTGTTTTCATTGCACGACGGAATGAAATACGTGCTTCTAATTGCTTAGCTACACCTTCAGCTACTAATTTAGCATCTAACTCAGGACGTTTGATCTCGAAAATATTGATTTGAACATCCTTTTTAGTCAGTTTCTTCAACTCTTCTTTGATCTTGTCAACTTCCTGACCGCCTTTACCGATAACGATACCTGGGCGTGCTGTATGTACAGTTACAGTGATGCGTTTTAAAGTTCTTTCAATAACAACTTTTGCTACTCCACCTTTTGCGATACGAACAGAAAGATATTTTCTGATTTTTTCGTCCTCAACCAATTTATCGGAATAGTTGTTGCCTCCGAACCAATTAGAATCCCATCCTTTGATGATTCCTAATCTGCTACCTATTGGATTTGCTTTTTGTCCCATTCTTCTAAATATTAGTTGTTTACGTTATTTAAACTATCTACTACCAAAGTTACATGGTTAGAGCGTTTACGAATTCTGTAACCACGGCCTTGAGGTGCAGGTCTCAATCTTTTCAATTGGCGACCTCCGCCTACAGACACTTCTTTTACAAAAAGAGCGCTATCTTCTACTGACTGGCCTTCATTGTGAGCCTCCCAGTTTTTGATTGCCGATAGTAATAATTTTTCTACACGGCTTGCAGCTTCTTTGCTAGAGTGCTTAAGAATATATAAAGCGTTTTCTACTTTTTCGCCACGGATTAAGTCCACTACTAAACGCATTTTGCGCGGAGAAGTAGGGCAGTTTAATAATTTGGCAGTAGAAGCTCCTCCTATTTGAGCTTTTTCCTGCTCTTTGCGCTGTTTAATTAAAACAGACTTTTTAAGTTTTCTTGTTGCTTCCATTACCTATTATTTTTTCTTTTCTGCGTGACCTCTGAATGTACGCGTAGGCGCAAATTCACCAAGTTTGTGACCAACCATATTCTCTGTTACATAAACAGGGATAAATTTATTCCCGTTGTGCACTGCGAAGGTATGGCCAACAAAATCAGGTGAAATCATTGATCTACGAGACCATGTTTTGATAACTGACTTTTTGTTAGTTTCATTCATAGAAAGAACTTTTCTTTCTAAGTTGTGATCGATATAAGGACCTTTTTTAATTGAACGAGCCATTATTTTTTCCTTCTCTCAATGATGTAACGATTCGATGTTTTCTTCTTGTAGCGTGTTTTGAAGCCTTTAGCTAATACGCCATTACGTGAACGAGGGTGACCTCCTGAAGTACGGCCCTCACCACCACCCATAGGGTGATCTACCGGGTTCATAGCCACACCACGAACGCGAGGACGACGACCTAACCAACGTTTTCTACCTGCTTTACCCAATACCTGGTTAAATTTCTCCTGGTTCGATACTGAACCAATGGTAGCAACACATGTCAATAAGATCATACGTGTCTCACCCGAAGGCAATTTGATGATAGCATATTTACCATCACGAGCAGATAACTGAGCATATGTACCAGCACTACGAGCGATTGAACCACCTTGACCAGGGTTCAATTCGATGTTGTGGATGATAGAACCCAAAGGAATCTTTGCTAATGGTAAAGTGTTACCAATTTCTGGGGCTACTGATTCACCTGCAACCACTGTCTGACCAACTGTTAATCCAGCCGGAGCAATGATGTAACGTTTTTCACCGTCTGCATAATGTAATAATGCAATACGTGCAGTACGATTTGGATCGTACTCGATTGTAGCTACTGTTGCGGGGATATCTTTTTTATCGCGTTTGAAATCTATTAATCGGTATGATTTTTTATGTCCCCCACCGAGATAACGCATAGTCATTTTACCGGAGTTATTACGACCGCCTGATTTCTTGATTTTTACTACTAACGATTTTTCAGGAACGTTTGTAGTTACATCAGAATAATCTGCGCCTACTCTGAAGCGCGTACCTGGGGTAACCGGTTTGAATCTTTTAACTGCCATTTCTAATTATATAGTACTGTAAAAGTCAATAGTTTCACCATCTTTAACTGTAACGATGGCCTTTTTATACTTAGGGCTTCTGCCTGAAACAAAACCTGCTTTTGTGTAACGACTTTTTGCTTTTCCAGCAACTACTGCAGTGTTAACCGCAACAACTGTTACGCCGAACATAGCTTCTACAGCCGTTTTAATTTGGATTTTGTTTGCTCTGTGATCCACTTTGAAAGCATAACGGTTGAATTTTTCCGTTAGAGTTGAAGCTTTCTCAGTTAAGATAGGTTTTTTGATAATTTCCATATTACTTAGCGAATGCCTCCTCCAAAGTTTTAACAGAATCTGTTGTCAATAACAATTTAGTAGCGTTCAATACATCATATGTATTCAACTGATCTGCTGATACTACTTTTGCTTTTTTCAAGTTTCTGCTTGATAAATAAACATTATTGTCATATGCTGGCAATACCAACAAAGTTTTTTCGTCTGCAACATTTAATGCAGCTACCAAACTAACGTAGTTTTTTGTTTTGATGGTATCAAAACTAACTGCGTCCAAAACAACGATATTGTTTTCTTTTGCTTTGTAGCTTAATGCAGATTTACGTGCTAATTGTTTCAATTTTTTGTTCAATTTGAAACTGTAGTCACGAGGTTGAGGACCGAATACACGACCACCACCATTAAACAATGGAGATTTGATGCTACCCGCACGGGCACCACCTGTACCTTTTTGTTTGTGTAATTTACGAGTAGAACCCGCGATTTCGTTACGTTGTTTAGATTTGTGGGTACCTTGACGTTGATTAGCCAAATACTGTTTAACATCTAAATAAATCGCATGATCGTTAGGCTCTAACCCAAATACCGACTCAGGAAGTTGCACCTTGGCACCTGTTTCTTTACCTGATAAATTTAAAACTTTAACTTCCATCTTCCTATTTGTCTACGATTACATAAGAACCTTTAGCTCCTGGAATGGAACCACTAACAACGATTAGGTTTTGCTCAGCATAAACTTTCAACACTTGTAAGTTTTGAACCTTTACACGATCACCACCTGTACGACCTGCCATGCGCATACCTTTGAATACGCGTGAAGGCCAAGATGAAGCACCTAATGAACCTGGAGCACGTAGTCTGTTGTGCTGACCGTGAGTCGCACCTCCTACACCACCAAATCCGTGACGCTTCATAACACCTTGGAAACCTTTACCTTTTGAAGTACCGACTACATCTACGTACTCGCCTTCTTCAAAAATAGTAACGTCAACTACATCACCAAGTTGTTTTTCGTCTGGGAAAGTTTTAAATTCTACCAACTTACGCTTAGGCGTTGTGTTTGCTTTTGCAAAATGCCCTTTTAAAGATGCTGTCGTGTTCTTTTCTTTAGCTTCACCGAAGCCTAATTGAACAGCGGAATAGCCATCTTTGTCTTCCGTACGTATCTGCGTAACCACGCACGGTCCAGCCTCAATTACTGTACAAGGAATATTCTTTCCTTCTTCATTGTACAGGCTGGTCATTCCTACTTTTTTACCAATAATTCCTGACATGTTATAAATTAATTAATTAAAGTCCTTCGAAGCAGTAGGGCTTCGCTCAAGACATACTATCCCCATTAAAGGGATTGCAAAAGTACAAACATTTCTTTAACTATCAAATAATTAGTGAATTATTTTTTTTATTTCCCTTTTCCCACACCCCCAATAAAAAAATAGCGGAAACTTTGTCTCCAAAATTTCCGCTATCCTATTCAAAGAGAAATATCGCTTATTCCTTAATAATAGATTCACCTTTTAACAAGCGCTGATATCTCACTAATGCCTCCACATAATAATAGTCAGCATATGTCAATGGCACATCTACTTCAGAATTAAGCGGAATAGCGCCTACACTATGTTGCAAGATATACCCTCCAGTCTCTCCGTATGCTGATTTATAAGGAGCAGTCGAGAGATTTTCAAGGATTTTCTCTGCTTTCTCCATATATTCTGCAGATTCTTTACCCTTTGTATACTGTGCAAGCTCTAACAATGCTGAAGTATACAGCGCCGCAGCAGACACATCACGCAGATCTTTATTCTTATACATCTTGCTGTCTGCAGGTATCTTATCTTTATCAAAGTCCCAATAAGGTATCAGGTCTGCTGGAAGATTGGGATTTGTCAATATATAATTCGCGACATTTCGTGCCTGATTGAGATACTTTTTATCTTTTGTTTCACGGTACATCATGGTATAACCGTACAGTGCCCAGCCCTGCCCTCTTGACCATGCTGATTCATCAAAGGCACCCTGATGGGTTTTCTTAGCGATCACCTTTCCGGTTTCCTTATCATAATCAATCACATGGTAAGAGCTGTAATCTTTTCTAAAGTGATTTTTTAACGTAGTATTGGCATGTGTAACTGCTATATTATAATATTGGGGATCTCCAGTAATTCTGGAAGCCTGAGTCAGGAATTCCAGATTCATCATATTATCAATGATCACAGGATAATGCCAGGGTTTGTGATCCCATGAGCGGATAGTCTTAGTCGTGGGATTATAACGTGAAGAAAGCGAATTCGCTCCGGTAACCAACACCTCTTTATAATTGCTGGAGTCGCCGGTAAGGCGTAATGCATTTCCAAAACTGCAATACAGCATAAATCCAAGGTCATGCGTACCCTTATTATTCTTCTCCTTTTCAAGAAATTTCAGCTTTTCTTCAGCGTAATTCAATAATGACTTATCACCTGTTCCTTCATATAAATAAAGTAACGTACCCGGGTAGAAGCCGGAACACCACCAGCTTGATCCTGAAAACACTTCCTTTCCGTTTTCAAAGGTCTTTGGAAATTTATCTTCCGGGGTCTGGTTTGCCAGTACTTTAATCTGCTTAGCTGCATCTTTAAGGTTCTGCTCGATAAATGAAGAGCTCAACCGGAGGGCAGATTTCTTCTGACCAAAAGAAGGCGATATTACAGTAAGAGAGAGAAAAACTAAAGCAAGGGCTTGTGACTTAACATTCATGTTTAAAAATTTCAGTTTAAAATTTATGTATCGGTGTTAACAAACAGATGTTGATAACAGGTTTATTTTGATTTTTCCCGATAAATATATCTGATATTTTATGAACTGGCTATACATTATTACGAAATCGTTATCGTGAAATAAAGATTGTAGTAAGGGATAAATATGATGTCTTAAAGCAAACTAGCTATTCGTCTGCGAGCAATTGTACCTCTGCCTGTGCCTCCATTTCAAATTCATAGACGGCATCAGATTCTTGAATCAGATTCACCTTACCTTTTTTCTTCCAGCTTATTTTGCCGGAAAGATTAGGTCTGACCTGTATTTTCCCTCCCTTTTCACTACGGATAGTAAGCGTCTTATTCTCGCCCTGTTTCCGCACAGCAGATAAAAGAAATGCACCATCCGTCCGGAAATTTTCGAAGGAAACATCTTGCCAGTCATCTGGTATCGCCGGAAATACTCTCACCTGCCCGTTCCAGTACTGGACACACATTTCCTGTATGCTGGCCATGGCTGATAACGGAGTTTCGATAACAGGCCCCGTCTCTGCATACAATGTATTGGCTTTGACATATTTTTTCAACAGTGTTCTTACTGCATTTCTGGCGGCATCACCATCTCCCATCATGGCTTTCATAGAAGCTAATCCGGTATAGGAATATCCCTGTAATGCCGTATTCATACTTTGCCAGTGATCAATAGAATTCTGGATCAGAGATCTGTTTTCCTGTTGATCCCAATTGATCTCATAAAACGGATAGATCATCATCAGATGTGAATAGTGTCTGTGGGAAGTCGCATAAGGTATATCTCTGGCTATCCTAAATCCATGTTGATCTTTTTGAAAATCAATTAAATTTGAAGCCACATCTTTCCATTTTGCAAGAAGCGGATCTTGCATATGCAGATCATTATCCATTAAAATCAATGCATGCAGCCCCCAACGCAAAATAGCCAGATCATAATTGGTATCATATCCATACCCGTTAGGATATTCCGGAGAATAGTTTTCACTCCTATGTGATATTTCCCGTCTTCATTTTTCTCTAAAAGGTGTAAATAATAATTGACAGAACGCTTAAGAATCGGAAACAGGGTATTTCCTGTTTTGGTATCCATACTGTACCTGTAATGCTGGTAATAATAATACAGCATCCAGGTCAGGTTACCAAGCTCGGCCTGTGCTATTGCCGGAATATCTGTTTTGTCCTCTAATCTTAACGGAACCGGGCTTAACATATCGGGTGAGGATGATCTTCCGATAGCTGCAGCATCACTTCTATAAGGCAAAGGCACATTCTTTGACAGATTCGCTACATTTTTATTGATCATACCGAGCAAGGATTCTGAAATATCCAGATGATTGGCTGTATATACAGGCGAATAAGTCAATTGAATATTTAGATTGTGCCAATAGGCCGGCCACGGAGTAGGAGCTGTCCATGGTCCTTGCAGATCAATCGCCGGTTTATCACTACGGGTAGCACACGCTAATTTATACAACTGCATCTGGTAGAATTGCTGCATCTCGGCATCCGGAATCTGTAAACGGGATTGTGCAAAATAGTTTTGCCACCATTGCCGATGCATTTGTATCGCCTTTTGATTTTTAGGGTTCCATCCTTCAACAAGTTGTATTGCTTCTTTTATATAGGTGTCAGAAGATTGGCTATACCCGATACTTGCTACAATATATTTACCATTTGGTATCTGCTTCGTTTTATAAACTACGGCATAGCCTCCTCCTGCTAGTAATGGCTGATTGTAGACCGTTAAATCTCCCTGTATTGTTTCTTTTCCTGCGGGATTAAGATCATATTCTTCGGCTGTACCTTTTACAAAAAAAGTTCGTGGACTGATTGCTAGCTCTCCTTTCCAGAATAGTTTGTATTTACCTGTAAAGTCCTTATCATCCACTTCAATGATGATTATATTTTGCTGAGACAATGTCAGCGATTTAATCCGAAGATTTCCCTTACTGGTGCTTATCACAGCTGCTGCATCCGCATTAGTAAGGTTGATCTCTCCCTGACTCGCTGTGATGCGGGCATCTTCCAGCAGCAATTCCAGATGACCAACAGGGAGACGGGCTTTATGGATCAGCAGATTGTCTTTATCCTTCCGGTGATCATACACATCCGTTCGCCCCAGATCGATCCGTACGACACTATCCTTTATAAGATATGTCATCGTTCCGAGCAAACCGTTTCCAGTAAAAACTCCTTCGTAAATGGTCTGTCCCAGTTTTGCCAGCTGAACCTTTGGCTGGTATACGGAAGTTTGCTGTGCTTCAATATTATGGGTCAAACCAACGATCAAGAATAGTAAACTATATAGATTTCTCATAAAATGGTTTATTTGGATAGGCTTATTTATATAACTAAGTTACAAAGCAGATCATGCAGATTAGCTTTGTAACTTAGAAAATAGGATATCTGTGTTATTCTTTTATGACAGGCATTCCTTTTAATAACCGGTCGTAACGGATCAATGCTTCTATGTAATAATAGTCTGCATAAGTCAAAGGGACATCAATTTCTGTATTATGCGGAATTGAACCAACACTGTGCTTCAGGATATATCCGCCATTATCTTTATACGCTGCTTTGTAAGGTGCTTCTGAAAGACTTTGAATCATTTTTTCGGATTTTGCAATATAATTACGGCTTTCTTTTGCTTTGGTGTATGTACTCAGTTCTAATAGTGCTGAAGCAACTATTGCCGCTGTGGATACATCTCTCAGATCTTTATAAGGAATATATTTACTATCAGCCGGTAATTTATTCTGATCAAAATCCCAGTAAGGTACAAGATCTGCCGGAAGATTGGGATGAGTCAAATAAAATTTTGCGATATGACGTGCCTGATTTAGATAACTTTTATCTTTTGTCTCCCGATACATCATGGTATATCCATATAATGCCCAGGCCTGTCCTCTAGCCCATGCCGATTCATCAAAAGCGCCCTGAGCTGTTTTCTTGGCAATAACTTCACCGCTTTCCTTATTATAGTCTACCACGTGGTAGGAGCTGTAATCTTTTCTGAAATGGTTTTTCAAGGTGGTATTGGCGTGGGTCTCCGCAATGGTTAAATATTTAGGATTGCCCGTTATTTTTGAAACCTGTGATAAAAACTCCAGGTTCATCATATTATCAATAATGACAGGATATGACCACTGCTTACCATCCCATGAACGGATGGTCTTTGTTACAGGATTAAAACGACTTGCCAAAGACTCCGCTCCGGTAGACAGTATCTCTTTGTATTTTGCAGAATCACCTGTAAGTCGCAATGCATTACCAAAACTACAGAACAACATAAAACCAAGATCATGTGTGGTTTTGTTATTCTTTTCTTTCTCCAGATACTTGAGCTTTGACAAACCGATGTCTAATAAAGCTTTGTCCTGTGTTCCTTCATAGAGGTAAAGTGCTGTACCGGGATAAAATCCGGAACACCACCATCCGGAACCCCAGTTCACATATTTACCGTCTTTATATGTTGTAGGAATATCTGATTCTTTAATATTCGATTCTAAAAATTTGATCTGTTTAGCCGCATCCTGCAGCTGTTCATTAACAAAAGCTTCTGTTAATTGAAGTGTAGGAGCTTTTCGTTGTTGTGCGTTAACTGAAAACGCCAGAGCGAGTGTTACAAATAAAAATAAAGGGGATAAGTGCGTTGATTTTAAATTCATAATATAGAAATACGTTTTTAATATGTAACATGATAATCCTTAGGGAATGGTTCACCTTTCCAGGCCTTCTGGGAAGTCCACTCCTGTGCAGGGGTTGTCCAGAATTCATGATCGGCAGGTAATCCCAGCGGCAGGAAAGATAAGGAAGCCATATACATACTACCTGCATTAGTATAGTAATCTGCCAGATTGTTTTGCCTGTTTCCTACCAGCCCCATTGTTAACCAGCCCTTTGGAGAGAAAGTTCCTTCGACAAAAACATGCCTCTTAACAGCCGTCAGGGAAGCTCTCAGTTGACCATAAGTGAGATCTTCAGGCAATTTTTGCTCTAAGATAAGCTGAGCCAAGGGTTGAAAAGCTGCATTCCTATACGTTGATGAACGTCCTACAACTACAAAATAACCATCCGGGGAGATCATTCGATCGAGATGATGGGCATACCGCTGCATTCGTTTATAAGCCCGTTCATATAAGGTCTGATATTTTTTATCTGCAGGAATATTTTCCCGCAGCACATCCACTAACATGGAATGTATAACATAACCATTGTAATGATCAAAACTAAAGGATGCTCCGTCACTATACCATCCGTCACCGACATACCAATCCTGATCAAATTTATGAATGGCATAATCGATCTTTTCACGGACACATTCTTCACCTATTTTATATAAAAATGTTTCCGTCATCGCAGCAAACAGCAACCAGTTGCTTTCATTTGGTTTTATACGTCTTAAGCCTTTCAGCTCTTTAATCACATTTGCCTTTGTACTGTCTGGCAAAGGTTCCCACAAGGCTTTAGGTGCACGCATGAAAGACTGTACAAGATATGCTGCATCCACCAGCGGCTGTGAAGACTTGGTGTTCCATGTGAAATAATCCGGAGAATTTGGATCCATCCCATATTGAATACCTAATAAAGCTTGTTTTTTTCTTTTCTCTCTAAGTTTTCCTTCTGATGAGTTATCTGCCGGAAGTGCCAGCCACGGAGCCAGACCGGACATCAGCCGGCCAAAAGCCTCCAGATAACCTACACCCGGATCCCGTGAATCAAAAATGGGACTCACTTCCATAGGCATGCTTTTACGCAACTGCTGTTTACTGATATTATCCAGTATCGGGGCTGCCATCTTATCCAGCAGGGAAACCCAGTACTCCCGGTCATTTAATCCTTCCTTAGCGATGTTCAATACTGATCTGTCTGCCTTTACGGACACTGTCGGAATCATTGCTCCAACCCCTATACCCCCAAGCAACTGCAATAATGATCTTCTTTTCATTTTTAGTGTTTACATTAATGATTAATTGATATCTGCCGATGAACGGACATTTGGAATATCAATATAAACAAGTTTTTCAATAGATAGAGAAATCTGAAACACAGACATTGTAACATCTGTGTTTCAGACTTTTACTTATATTATTACCAACCGTTATTTTGCGTCAACGCTGTATTACGTTGTCTTTCAGTTTCAGGAATTGGCCATACCAGTAACTGATCTCCCAGATATGTATAAGGGTTTACTACAGCTCCCCAGGGTTGTTTATTTCCGCTTTTAGAAGCAAATACCTGAGTTTTCAACGTTTTCCAACGAAGCTCATCAAAGTAGATTACGCCTTCCGCAAACAACTCTCTGCGTCGCTCATTCTGGATACGAACTCTTAAGTCATCCTTTCCGGCAACGGTAGTAGCAGCCGAGCTGTTCAACAATCCTACTCCTGCTCTGGCTCTTACTTCATTTACCTTATCTGCTGCAGTACCGGTTTCTCCTTTTTCATTAAGCGCTTCTGCCCATAAAAGCAATACGTCAGCATAACGGATCACAGGGTAATCAATATCTCCGGAGGTACGGTTAGGAATCGGAGGAGCTCCTCCTTCATACACAAACTTTCTGGGTAAATAATAAAACTGACTCTCTATATCTGTTCGCAGATCAAAGACATTATTCAACTGTTCAATATGTGGCCATCGGGACGTGAAAGTCTGATTAGCACTTCCATTCATACCAACGAAAGTAGAATAAGGCAAAATAATATTGGCTGACAGACGAGGATCTCTATTGGCATATGCATTTTTCAGTCTCTCCTCATTTCCGTTATTCAAATACTGACCAAAATCTAATCCCTTTGCGACCAAATCATTATACTTGGCAGGTTTGTTATTCGCTGTTGCAACTTGCTGAACATTATTACGCACGAAGTAAATTTCACGTTTTGCAGGATCCATTACGTTGTAGCCCGCGATAATATCATCCCAGTTGAATTTACTGCCATCCTTATTCTCGTACAGATCCACAAAATCAGGACTCACCAGATAACTGTCCCAGTTGGAACCGAAAGCAGAGCGGGAGCCGAAATAAAACTGAGTCGTGGAACCATATCCGTTTACAGCAATATTCTGAATAGAGAAAATCATCTCGTCAGATTTCTCATTGACAGCAGTAAACAATGTTTTGTAATCTGCAAACAGCTTATGGCCGGCATCCTTGACTGCCTGAAAATCGGCAATTGCTTTATCCCAGTCCTGCAGATACATATACACTTTACCGCGTAATGCATAAGCGGCAGATTTTGTGATACGGCCGAAATTACTGCTTCCTGCGGGGAATTTAGCCGGCAGATTAGGCTCATTAATACAATCCGTCAGATCTTTCAGAATAAAAGTCCAGACTTCCTGCTCCGTATTCCTTGGTTTGGTCGCTTCATTATAGCTTATCGGTGTATCATATATAGGCACTCCACGATATAACTGATTCAATCTGTAATAATGAAATGCTCTTAAAAATTTTACTTCGGCCAGTAGCTTTGCCTTTTTCTCAGCAGCTGACGGAGATATATTAGTTATTCCATATATCGCATCATTTGCCCGGTGGACTCCTTCATACAACTCTCTCCACACATCTCCGAATAGCGCAGTAGACGGATTGGCGGTTGCATTCAATAGCGGATCAGCATCTCGGGGAATAAGTGTATTTGATAACCTGTCATATTGATACAGTTCTCTGTGATTCGTCCCTCCGGTACTGATTCCTTGTCTCAACGCCTGATACACACCATTGACACCTAGATCCGTAAAATTATCTGTAGTCCACATTTTATCTTCCGGGACTTGCGTGTTGGATGTTGCATCCAACAGATCTTTCTTACAACCTGTAGCAGTACTTAATAATCCGAATGCGATTATTATACTCCATTTATTACGTTTATTAAATAAATGATTTTTCAACATTTCAAATTTCCTTATCGATTTCATAACATTCATTTTTAAAATCCAAAGTTTAGACCAAAAGCATATTGCTTCATTGTAGGATAATTGGCTCCTGCACCTATCTCAGGGTCAGCTCCCGGGAATTTGGTAAACATCAGCAGGTTTTCTCCTGAAAAATAAACTCTCAGATTCCGGATACGCAAACGCTCCGTAAGTTTATTGTTAAAGGTGTATCCGATCTGCAGATTGCGAAGCTTGATGTAATCGGCATCATATAGATAGAAATCATTTGCAGCGTTATTTATCGCTTCACCATTATATTTCAATCTGGCAAATTTTCCGTTGATGTTAGTTCTGGAATCCGAGGGATTGGCAGGATCGTAGAAATAATGATCTTCAGCAATACGCTGTGAAATAGCATTCCCGTCCCGGACAATATTGTTATTGTATCCTTCATCATTCCAGTAATACTGCAATTTCCCTTCTCCGGCCCATATCATCTGCAGATCAAAACCTTTGTATTCAAAACCAAGACTTATACCATATACATACTTCGGAATATTAGATGTGTTTGTAAAATCCTGATCATTTACATCACCATATACCTTATCTCCATTCAGATCCGCATAGATAAAATCACCATAGTATAATTGTGATTTCCCTAATACATTGACCGGAGCAAATTTGTATCCTGCGGCCTGCATCGCCTGTGCCCATTTGTAATCGTCTTCTGTACGGATCATTCCGTCGCGGGGACCACCAGTCACATTTACTGATCCGTCTCCATTATAATAACTTCCGTCTCCACTATATCTTTTTCTTAAGAAATACTCCTGGAAAAGATGCCCCTCCAGATTGCGTTGGTTTGTTCCGACAGCATTAGAGACATTCCCGATATTTGATGTATATGTATTTACACCATTCACCTCCGACCATCCTCTTACTAATTGTCCCTTTAATTTCTCGACAGAACTTTTATTGTAGGCGATATTACCACCGATATTGTACCGTACTTCGCCAATCTTATCTTTCCACATAACATTCAGTTCTATACCTGAATTTTTCATAGATGCCGAATTCACGATCGGAGCTCCGGTCGTACCTGTTGTCAGTGGCAATTGTTCAGGAATGAGGATTCCGGAAGTCAGTTTGTTGTAGTAACTCAATTCTACATATGCTTTATTTTTAAATGTAGAAAACTCCAGACCTACTTCTTTATTTTCTGTCTCTTCCCAACCTAACAATGAGTTACCGAAACGGCTAAGCTCCAAAGCTCCGACCTGCGTTCCTCCGAAGGAATATTGCGTATTGCCGTAGAAAGCTTTTGCAGGAAAGTAGTTTTCAAGATTAGGATCTGCATTATTCCGGTCATTACCCAGCTTACCCCATGAACCTCTTAATTTAATATTCTGAAAATAGGGTTCAACTCTTGCCATAAAAGGTTCTCTGGAAACATTCCATCCCAGACCAACTGACGGGAATGTACCGTATTGTCTGTCTTTCCCAAATTTGGAAGAGCCATCACGTCTCAGATTAAATTCAACCAGATACCGTCCGTCATAATCATAATTAAGTCTTCCGAAAAATGAACGCATTCCATATGCATACTCATTTCCGGTAATATCAGACATTTCATTACCCGTACCAATATTTGTAATAGTAGGATCTATCACTCCCTTTTTAGTAGCAGAGAATGTATAGTACTTGAATTCAAATTCATTATGTCCGATCAATGCTCCGATATTATGTTTATCAATAGCCGTTTGATAACGCAATACATTATCAATATTGACAGTATAGTCCTTATTAAAAGATTGTGATAAAGTCAGGTTAGCTGTTGTATTACCCGGAAAAACAATTGAATTGGTCGCAAAACTATATTTGTCCGAAGGCATACTGTTCGCTGTTTCTTCACGGAAACGGGTTTGATAGTTTAGCTTTGTTTCAAACGTTAATCCTTTCATCAGGTTTACATTTGCAAACAGAGTGGAGTTAAAGTTGGAAACTTTATCCATCCCCCGCGGATCGTACAGATATTGTAAAAGGTTATTCAACTGCACAGACTCTTCACTCGCTACTGCACCTCCGAATTTGCCATCATACATCGGGTATACACCCGGTGTTGATTGTCTCAGAAAATTATAAAGTGTAGGTACTGCAGCTTTATCTCTGTTTTCTATAGAAGCGAACGTATTCGTTCCCACAGTTATCATATCACCGATCTTCGTACTGATATTTGTTCTCAGTTCATATTTCTTTGCACCCGTATTCTTCATAATACCGGGATTATCAAAGAGCCTTCCTGAAATAGCATATGTCGTCGTCTCGGAACCTCCTACAGCGGAAATATTATGACTCTGAATCCAGTTTTGACTATAAATCCAATCTGTCCAGTCTGTATTAGGATAAGCAATATGATTCGGCAATCCGGAAGGAGCCAATACACCATTGGGATCGGCATTAGCTTTTCTCCATAGATCAATAGTAGATTGAGCATATTTAGCTGCTACCCCTGAGTTAAAAGTTCCCTCATTCATCAGCTCCATATGCGTTGCATAATCTGACACAAATTTCGGGCTACCCATAGGAGTTGTTCTGGACATGATACCGGAGTAGCTAAGCTGCGTTTTCTGATTTGCTTTACCTTTTTTAGTTGTGATCAGGATTACTCCATTGGCAGAACGTGTTCCATATATAGAAGCAGATGAAGCATCTTTCAGTATAGAGATACTTTCGATATCATTTGGATTCACCGCATCCATTGTTCCGACAATACCGTCAATAACGACAAGTGCGCTGGAGTTATTCATCGTTCCTACCCCTCTGATCCGGATATTAGCACCGTCACTCCCCGGGCGGCCGGTACTTTGTTTCACTTGCACACCAGAAGCCAGACCGCTCAAAGCGGTAGATACATTCGTCACAGGTCTGTTTTCGATCTGTTTGGAATCTACCGTACTTACAGATCCTAAGAGCTTTGCTTTAGATTGTGTCCCGTAACCTACGACGACGACTTCATCTATGACAGATTCCGACCCAGATAGCGTTACGTTGATTTGGACACGTCCGTTAACAGATTCTTCCACTGCATTTTGTCCTACATACTTATAGATCAGGACATCATTTGGGTTTACCAGGATCTGGTAATTCCCTTCAGCGGTAGTTGATGTAGCCACATTTGTACCTTTTACAGATACAGTCACTCCTGCCAAAGCGAGACCCTGGGTATCTTTTACCGTTCCTTTGACTGTTACTTTTTGCTGCGCAAATGTAATAACAGACATACTGATCAGCCACAATAGGGCGAGCCATTTGTAAATGTGATTCATAAAAATTGTTTTAGTTTATAATTGTCAATAGGTTATCATTATAACCAGGCTTATAGTCCAAAATTAGAACGCAGCCTTAGTGCAGAAGGGGTATTTTTTAAAAAATATGGGGGTAGTAATTCATTAAAACGTAGATTTACAGCATAAATCTACAGTAGCACATCGATTCCGTAAAAATCTATGACAACATTTATCTCCATGGAAATGACAAAAAAAGTCTTTGCTCGTATACTTGTTATATGCGGTATACTCTTAGGAGTTGGTGTTACTTTATGTACCGCTCAGAATCCGATACAATTCAATCATCTCCATCAGAAAAAGGGATTGTACCGAACGCCTATTCTAACTATAGTCCAGGACAGGAACGGATTTATGTGGATAGGAGGTGGATCTCAGCTTTATAAATATGATGCCGTCAAATTTGAATCGTACGTAGGTGGAAATTATCTTAAGGGTAATCCTTATATTACAGCTCTGGCAGTCGACTCGAATAATAATATTATTATTGGCACAGGAACCGGTCTTTTTATTTATAATCAGGAGGTCGGAAAATTTTATCCGCAGACCCAAAATCTGACCAGCACGAATATCACCACCATTCGGGTATTGCACAATTCGGATATTCTTATCGGAACCGACAAAGGATTAAATCTCATCTCCATCCATCAAAAAGATACCTTATGCCGTCAATTTCTAAAAGGACAACATATAAAAGCAATTACGCAAGATCATAGAACTAAAAATGTGCTTATCAGTTCTATAGATGCTGTATATGAATTTGATACCAGGTGGAAAAGTCATATGCTGGCGGCTGTTGTTCAAAAGGTATACAAAGAGCATAAGGATTATATCACCAGCATGCTAATAGACAATGGCCATATTTGGTTTGGGACATTTGATTCAGGAGTGATTTTATATAATAAAAAAGATCAATCTTTTAAGGAATGGAATGAAAAGAATTCTATACTAACCAGCAATCGGATCCGAAAGCTGATTTATGACGATGACGGACAGCTCTTGATAGGTACTCTTAAAGGATTGACCGCTCTCCATGTGCAAAGCCAGCAGCTAAAGACTTACAAACATCAGATCGATAATCCAGCCAGCCTGAGCCAGAATTCCATCTATGATATCTACAGAGATCGGCAACAAATTATGTGGGTGGGTACTTATTATGGTGGAATTAACCTGATCTATCCTTCCAAAAATCCTTTTTATATCTATAAACCGATGGGAATGACTCATTCGATCAGCAGCAATATTATCAGTAGTCTGGCTGAGGATGAGGACGGTTACTGGGTCGGGACAGAAGAAGAAGGGCTAAATTTTATAAGCAAGTCCGACGGATCTATTAAAACTATTAATAAAGAATTATCATCCAACCTTGTTAAGGATGTTTTTCTGCATAACGACCGTATCTACATCGGGACTTACAATGGCGGATTCAATATACTAAACAAAAAAACAGGTCATGTTGATATTTTTCTACTCGATGAAAAGAGAAGAGTGAACTTTATCAACAATGTATATGCCATATGCAAAGACAGCAGGGACAACCTCTGGATAGGAACGAATGCCGGCTTCTATCTGTATGACGAATCCAACCGAAAAATCAGCAAAACATATCCTGAAATTGAAAAGCTTTTTGTCACCAACATTTTAGAAACAGCTCATCAGGATCTTCTGGTAAGCAGCACCTCAGGCCTTTATATAAAACGGGCCTCACAGGATCATTTTTCACTTGTGGAGGGAACAAAAGACATCTCCATAAAGAGCCTGTCTGTAGAAGAGAATATCGCATGGTGCGCCAGTAATACCGGTAAAATAATACGATACGACATCGCCAAAAAAAGTATTTCGTTTGTTCCTGTCAAAAACGTATCCACGTTTTTAAGTGTGATCAAAGCCGGAAATAATCTTTGGATAACTACACAAAAAGGATTAATTTCCTATAACCTCAAAACCAAGGAGGAGCATCTGTTGACCATCACCGATGGCCTCCCTTCTGATGAGTTCAATGAAAATTCATATCTGATAAGCAAGGATGGAGAGCTTTTTTTCGGTACACTAAATGGATTGGTAAGATTTGATCCTTCCAAAATCATTTATAACAGTAAGAAGCAAAAAGTATTTTTCACAAATCTTCGTCTTTTCAATAATCCCGTATATATCGGAGATAAAACTCAGCTTCTGAATAAAGAAATCAGTCAGGTGAGACATTTGGATTTCAGGTATGATCAGAATGTTTTTGCTCTTGATTTTGCACTCCTTAATTTTGACCGTTCTGAGAAGAATCACTTCGCATACAAAATAAAAGAACTGGATCCGGACTGGATTTACACAGATATTCCGACAGCTACATACATGAATCTGAGTCCGGGCAGTTACACGCTTCTGATCAAAGGTGCTAATAATGATGGCATATGGTCCGATGTCAGTTTCCTGTCTGTTACCATTCATCCGCCCTTCTGGAAGACCTGGTGGGCTTATTTACTTTACTTCCTGACACTGGTTGCGATTATATATTTCCTCAACAGATTTCTTATAGAACGTGCTCTTCTGATAAAGTCAGAAAAAGATCAGTATGCGAAGATCAATTTCTTTTCTTACATATCACATGAGATACGTACTCCATTGACACTGATCATCCATCCGCTAAAGCAATTACTAAAGAGTTCAGCTGTTTCGCAGGATGTACAACATAAATTACTTGGTATTGAGAAAAACACGAACCGGCTCTTATCTCTAATCAACGAACTTTTAGACTTTAGAAAAATAGAAGAGAATACACTGCAATTGAATGTCTACAATTATGGTCTCCAGACTTTCCTGGTAGAAATCAGCAATGTTTTCACCGAACTTGCACAGGAAAAAGACTTACTCTTTACCACGCAGATGGACAACATGGAAACAGATGTCTACTTTGACCGCATTCAATTTGAAAAAGTTATTTACAATCTGATCTCCAATGCCATTAAATACAGCAATATCGGAGGGGAAGTTTCTATTGCATTGACACAGGATCAGAAAGAGGTAGAGATTAATATCAGCAATACCAGTCTGCCCATACCTGAGGACAGCCTTGACAAAATCTTTGAACAATACTTCCGCACAACCGACAGTCAGATTAATTATGACGGGACAGGTATAGGGTTAGCATTATCCAGACATATTGTACAATTGCATGGCGGAAACATACAGGTATATCAGCAACAGGAAGTCAACAGCTATAAGGCAAAAATCATCTTCACAATCAAACTGCAAAAAGGAACGGAACATTTTCAAAAGCAAAATAATGTAAATATCCTCCACAAAGACAAAATTTTTGCTGTAGCACCTTTTGAAAGTCATAACCGAAACCCTCTGGAGGAGCACAGTAATCTTTCTATATTGATCATAGAAGATAATCCGGAATTGAGCAATTTACTGGTTGATATGTTGTCCGGGCTATATCGGGTGTATGTTTCATACAACGGACTGGATGGTGCAGCCAAGGCTGAAGAAGAAATACCTGATCTTATACTAAGTGATATTATGATGCCCGGATTATCAGGTCTGGATTTGTGCAGCAAGCTCAAGTCAGAACCCAAAACAAGCCATATCCCTATTATCCTGCTCACAGCATTAGGAAGTATCGATAAACAGATCAAAGGCTTAGAACAAGGAGCAGATGCATATATTACCAAACCTTTTGACAGAGATTATGTATTGCTCACTATCCGCAATCTCCTCACTTTGGCAGAAAAGAACCGGAAATCGTTCAGTCTGGACAAATTTATTGAGAAGCGGTCAAAGAATAAACAGCAGGAAGATGAACTTTTGAGCAAGGCTATAAAAATCATTATTGACAATCTTCCCAACGAAAATCTTTCAGTAGAATTTCTCTGCAGGGAGCTGGGTATGAGTCAGCCGGTACTTCACAAAAAGCTGAAAGCTATCACTAACCTCTCGTTGATTAATTTTATCAAATCGGTAAGAATGAATCAGGCGGCTAAAATGTTAAAGACAGGATTATATTCTATTACGGAAGTTGCCTATGAAGTAGGATTCAGCGACCGGAAGTATTTCAGCAAAGAGTTTAAAAAGCATTTTGGGTCTAATCCTTCGGATTACACAAAAGAGGGTGACTCCAATCCATCCTGATACAAAGGGTAGAGACACAAGCACCGCTACACTCATGCTTGCGCCAGAGGAAGAATAAAGGTTAAACCGAACTCTCCAAGGAGAGATCCCGGTTTTCCGGGAGAGAGGTTAAAGACTGATATGACAACCATATACTTCTGCTACTTAGTGCCACTTCACCACTATACTGTTGGTGGAGACACTAACAGACGCAGCTAAAGCGTTTGCCGGTGTCCGCACCGGTATATATAAAGGCCCAAGCTATTCCCGGATGGATAAAAAACCATCTGTATTATAAAGTAAGATCCAAAATTCAGGTCAGGATATCTTATATAAAAGGTCTGCCGATTATCCCGGCAGACCTTTATTCTTTAGAGAAATATACGGATGTACACACTCCAATTCAAAAAATCGTTAATACTGTCCTGTACTTAACAGAACCAATGTACAGGCATTTTCAACCTCTATACCTTTTTGTTCTGCCAGTTGAGCCAGCTCGCTGTTTTCCGCTCCTGGATTAAAGACAATACGTCGGGGAGCAGTTTTCAGGATATAGTCGTATAAAGGTTTTTGATTTTGAGCACCCATGTACATAGTTATGGTATCAATATCAGTATGTATAGTCTCAGCCGGTTCTATTGCCTGTTCAGCTACGACACCTTTCTTCAAACCTACATTTACAATATCATGCCCAAACCTTGTCAGCATATGAGCGGCTTTATATGAATAGCGTTCCGGATTAGTACTGGCACCTATTATTAATGTTTTTTTCATACGATTCTCCTATCTGTTTGCATTAGTCTACCATAAAATCGCCATCTGCATTATATGCATTCTTCCGAAGGATTGGCATTCCCAGGATTTTGTACAATTCATCCAGTTTGACCAGACTACCGTTGGTCATATTGGACAATAATACAATGGTTACATCATTTTTCAGATCGCGTACATACAGATTACGAAATCCGTGCCACCATCCTGTATGATACACCACCTGTTGATCATTATGATTAAAAGTCCTCCATCCGTATCCATATCCGAATGCTCCCTTTTTACTCGGGTCATTGCGTGGTACATATGCGGAATCCAATGTTTCCTGTTTTAACAACCGACCTTCCCGCAATGCGATATCCAGAAGAAACATATCCTCTACCGTACTGTAAATTCCTTTATCTCCCAACGGCCCATCCAGGAAATTCTGTACAACAGATCTTCTCCATATTTTATCATGCCCGATTACTTTGACAGGTATTTTTTCGTAAACAGCTTTGGAATAAGCTGCAGTATGTTTCATTCCTGCAGGATCAAATACATTCTCCTTTAGAAATACAGCATAATCCTGTTTAGAAACTTTTTCTATGATAGCCCCCAACACCATAAAATTGCTGTTGTTATAATGGAAACGACCGTCCGGTTTGCCGTATCTTCCCGGTTTATGTTCCGTCAGCAAACCGATGGCATCCATATTACTCATCCCTTTCTTTTTATCCTTCCATACACCATCGGCAAAATAGACATAATTCGGAAGTCCCGAACGGTGCGTCAACAACATTTTTACTGTAATTCCTTCATAAGGGAAATCCGGAAAAAAATCATTTACTGTCTGATCCAGTTTTAACTTTCCTTCCTCTACCAGTTTGAGGATTGCAATTGATGTCATTGGCTTAGTAACGGAAGCAAGTTCAAATTGAGATTGAATATTTAAGCTATCCTTTAATAAATAGTTAGCCCATCCAAATGATTTTTCATATATGATCTTACCTTTCTTTGCCACCAGCACATTACCATTGAAACCAGCCTTTTTATGAAGATTCTGCATAAAAGCATCCACTGCCTTATCCGCTTCATTCGGGTTATACAGAAGCCTTATACTATCCTGTTCTGCCTGATTTTTTTCTTCTTTAATTTTACGTTCTTCGGCAGATGTACAGCCGATCAAACTCATAACACTTAAACCTAATAGGACTTTCGCAACAATCAATTTCACAAGTTTTTCTTTAAATTTTTGAGGTATATATCTATAATGCCAAAAAATAACAATTTAGTATGTAATGGGCAAATAAAAGAGCCACTTTATTGCTAAAGTGGCTCTTATTTATGTGTTGACAGGTCCGGATTACGCTAATAATCTTACCGGATTTTCGATCAATGATTTTAATGTTTGTAAAAACGCGGCTCCGGTTGCACCATCCACGACTCTGTGATCACATCCCAAAGTAAGTTTCATAATGTTACCCGGTACTACAGCTCCGTTCTTAACAACAGGTATAGCCTGGATTGCTCCTACAGAAAGGATTGCTCCATCCGGAGAATTGATGATAGAAGTAAATTCATCAATACCGAACATACCCAGATTGGATACTGTAAATGTAGAACCTTCCCAATCTGAAGGCTGTAATTTTTTAGACTTGGCTCTTTGTGCAAAATCCTTAACCTCAGTAGAGATGTGTGATAATGATTTACCATCTGCAAAACGTACCACAGGAACTAACAAACCATCTTCAACAGCGATTGCAACACCAATGTTTGTATGCTCATTGAATCTGATTTTGTCACCACCCCATGATGAGTTTACAGCAGGGTGTTTTTTCAAGGCTACAGCAGCAGCTTTGATAACAATATCATTAAAGGATACTTTTACAGGAGCTACCTCATTAATCTGCGTTCTGGCAGCGATCGCATTATCCATATCGATACTGATAGTCAGATAGAAGTGTGGAGCTGTAAATAAACTTTCAGACAGGCGACGTGCAATTGTTTTACGCATTTGCGATACCGGCTGTTCTGTATATTTCTCCTCGCCTACATATGTTGGCAATGTGATTGTTTTAGATTCTGTAGCAGGCGCTGCTCCTGTACTTGCAGGTGCTGCAGCAGGCTTCGCAGAAGGTACGAATGATTCAACATCTTTCTTTACAATACGTCCACCATCTGCAGAACCCTTTACATCATTCAGGTTGATTCCTTTTTCTTTAGCAATCTTACGCGCTAAAGGAGAAGCTTTCACTCTTGAATCATCAGCAGAAGAACCGGCGGCAGTTTCAACAGAAGCACTTTCAGCAGCAGCTTTAGGGGCTTCTTCTTTTTTGCTTTCTTTTGATTCAGCTTTAGGAGCTGCAGATTTTTGATTCAGTAAAGGTGTTACATCTGTTCCTGCAGGACCTACGATAGCAATGATATCATTTACTTTCGCTGCCTGTCCGGCTTCAAGACCAACATATAATAAAGTACCGTCTGCATATGCTGTTACTTCCATGGTCGCTTTATCCGTTTCCACGTCAGCAATAGCATCATCAGATTTGATGGTATCTCCAACTTTAAAGTTCCACTGTGCAATGACACCTTCAGTCATGGTATCACTCAGCAACGGCATTGTGATCACAGTTACACCAAGGTCTTCTGCAGACACACTTGCTGAAGAAGATTCTTCTGATGCAGCTGTTTCTTCTTTAGCTTCTTCTTTTTTCTCCTCTGCAGGAGCAGCAGAAGCGTCTGAAGATCCGTCAAGCAATGCCTGAAAATCTTCTCCTTCTTCCCCAAGTACAGCGATCACTGCATCCACAGCTACAGCTTCACCTTCTTTGGGTCCGATATATAACAATGTTCCTTCCTGATAAGATTCGAAGTCCATTGTAGCTTTATCTGTTTCAATCTCTGCAACAAGATCTCCAGAATTTACTTTGTCACCAACTTTTTTGTGCCATTTTGCGATAACACCTTCAGTCATGGTGTCACTCATTTTAGGCATTTTTACTACTTCAGCCATTTGTTTGCTTCGTTATATTTAGTTAAAGTAATTATCAATTAATCCATTACAAAAGGATAATCCTCCTGTACGTAAACATCATTATAGATTTCTGAAGCATCCGGATATGGAGACTCTTCTGCAAATTTCACAGAATCTTCTACCACTTTTTTCACATCAGCTTCCACCTCTGCAAACCAGGCATCATCAGCATATTTATTTTCCAGAATCGCATGTTTAGTAGACAACAACGGATCACGGCCTTTATACTCTTCCAATTCTTCTTTAGTACGGTATTTAGCAGGATCTGACATAGAGTGTCCTTTGTAACGGTAAGTACGGATTTCCAGGAAAGTCGGACCTTCTCCCGCACGTGCACGTTGAACAGCTTCGTCCATAGCATTGTGAACCGCTACTACGTCCATTCCGTCAACAGCTGCTGAAGGCATGTCAAAACCATGTCCCATTTTGTAGATGTCGATCATATTAGTCGTACGCTGTACAGAAGTTCCCATTGCATAACCATTGTTTTCACAAACAAAAATCACAGGAAGTTTCCACAACATAGCCATGTTCAGGGTCTCGTTGAAAGCTCCCTGACGAACAGCTCCGTCCCCCATGTAACATACGTTAACATTTTTTGTACCATTGTACATCTCAGCGAATGCAATACCTGCACCTAAAGGAATCTGACCACCTACGATACCGTGGCCACCCATAAATTTGTGCTCTTTAGAGAAAAAGTGCATAGAACCACCTTTACCTTTTGAACATCCAGTTGCTTTACCATATAATTCAGCCATACAAGCATCTGCAGATACGCCCTTAGCTAATGCGTGAGCATGGTCACGATATGCCGTGATCAATGAATCTTCAGGACCGATTACCGACATGGTACCAGCGACTACTGCTTCCTGACCGATATAAAGGTGACAGAATCCACGAATTTTTTGTTGACCGTAAAGCTGACCAGCTTTTTCTTCGAATTTACGCATGAGTAGCATGGATTTATACCACTCTAAATATGTCTCTTTTGTTATAGGTGTTGAACTCATTTTCAAGTATTGAATTTCTGACTTAACTGACTACAAATCTAATCAATATTTACAACATTTTTGTCATAGACTGCAATTTTATTACAGTGTAAAAACATTCTAATTGCGCTCTGCACGATTGATTAACAAAATTTAACAGCTTAATAACAGCAGATTTCCATTTGAATATTTTCCGTAAAATCAAAGCGACCATTTGATATTTTCTCAAATGGTCGCTTTTCAAAATCGGATGATTTACTTCCGGCTGAAAGATTTATTTTTGAAGAGATTCGTAACGGATATATTCATCTGTTCCAGTTACGGAGTCACCCCTTATCTAATCACTCAATAAAGCTGTTATTTCTTGTTCTGAAAGTTTTTGCTGCTCACCGCTGTTCATATTTTTTAAAGAAAGCTGTCCGGTATTTACTTCTTCCTCCCCTACCAAAAGCACGTAAGGTATACGTTTATCATCTGCATAGCTCATCTGTTTTTTGAGTTTGACAGCCTGAGGATATAGCTCTGCAGCGATCCCTGCCTGACGTAACCTGTTTAATAAAGGAAGTGTAAATGCTTCGATAGATTTGTCAAAATTGACGATTAACAATCTGGTATTATCTGACTCATGCTTCGGATACAGGTCCAGCTCTTCCAACACATCGTATATACGATCTGCTCCGAAAGACACGCCCACACCGGTCAGTCCTTTCAGACCAAACATTCCGGTCAGGTCATCGTAACGGCCACCGCCGCCGATGCTGCCCATCGTCACTTCGTTTGTTTTTACTTCAAATATGCAACCTGTATAATAATTAAGACCACGGGCCAATGTGATGTCCAGTTCTATATATTTGTCATATACTTCACCAGATACATCCAACTGGTTAAGGTATGAAAATACTTCTTCCAGTTCTGACACTCCACGTAGTCCTGTTTCGGATTTTGCCAGCACCAAACGAAGCTGCTCTATTTTAGAAGCAGTAGATCCTTCCAACAAAATGATCGGGCGCAGGATAGCAAGATCAGCTTCTGTAAATCCTCTTTCCAGCAACTCTTTATTGACACCATCCAGACCTATCTTATCCAGCTTATCAATGGCAACAGTCATATCCACGATAAGCTCCGGTTTACCGATTATTTCCGCTATTCCCGAAAGAATCTTCCGGTTATTGATCTTGATTGCAAAATCTTTGAGTCCCAGTGCGCACAGCGCTTCCTGATAGATCAGAATAAATTCTGCTTCATTTAACAGACTTTCTGAACCGACAACATCTACATCACACTGATAAAATTCACGGTAGCGCCCGCGTTGCGGACGATCTGCACGCCATACCGGCTGGATCTGGAAACGTTTGAACGGAAGGCTGATTTCATGCTGACGCATGACCACATAACGGGCAAATGGCACCGTCAGATCATATCGCAATGCTTTTTCCGAAAGATGCGGAATCAGACTATTAGACGCTTTTTCTGCTAAAAGAGCATCCGGGGCTTTACTGAGGTAATCTCCCGAATTCAGGATCTTAAAAATCAACTTATCACCTTCATCACCGTACTTCCCGGTCAATGTCTGTAAATTTTCAAAAGAAGGTGTCTGAATTTCCTGATATCCATACTTACGGAACACGGACTTCAGGGTATTAAAAATATAATTACGCTTTTCCATTTCGGCCGGTGAAAAATCACGCGTGCCTTTAGCCAATGAAGGTTTTACTATTGCCATATCACGGCAAAGGTAAGGTATACAAATGAAATATCCATGTAGTACAGGCTGTACTAATACCAATGAATATAGTTTGGATATTCCATATGACCAATGAAAATCAAATTAAACACCTATGAAATTTTATGAAAACACCTGTGGTGAGATTAGAATTTACAGGTTACTCGGTCTCAAATATCTTGAGGTACTCGCAGGCTTTTTCTGCAGCAAGCTTTTCCGCACTCTTTTTATTGAAGTCCCGGCCTATACCACAGACTTCTCCTTCAACAATAGCTTCTATACTGAACATCTTGGAAGATTCTCCTTCAGGATTAGCCGTAGGAAGAAATTGAACGTCTTTGCCAAGATGCTGACACCATTCAATTAATCGGCTTTTAAAATTGGTCTCCGTTACTTCCAGCAACTGAATATCAACATGGGTTTTGATAATTCTGTTCAGAAGAAAACTTTTGGTAAATGTATAGCCTTTGTCCAGATATACAGCTCCGACAAGCGCTTCAAAAGCATCTCCCAACAGCGAGCCCTGTTTATTCGGAAAACTGATCATACGTGCATCGTACTGAATCAGTTCATTAAGACCTAGTTTTCGGGAGAGTTGATTGAGGTTGGCCCTACTGACGATTTTTGACCGCATCTCGGTCAAAAATCCTTCATCTTTGTAGGGATATTTTTTAAACAGTAACTCGGCGACGACAGATCCTAAGATTGCGTCACCCAGAAACTCTAATCTTTCATTGCTGTTTTTGGCACCTTCCTTTATTGCGGTGGCCACAGACTTATGTCTGAAGGCCATCTGGTACAGCCGTACGTTTTCAGGGACAAACCCCAACAGGTTTTTCAGCTTCCGCACATAAGCTCTATGCGGCGAGAAATACAAATTATAAATCCGTGAAAAGGGCATGCTACTCAAAAAAGGATGAGAGGACAGAACCTCTCTCTACCATTACAAGATCCCTCTACAATCAGCACAGGCAATTAGGGTTGATACTTTTTGAAAATAACGGAAGCATTGTGTCCGCCAAACCCAAAAGTATTACTCATCGCTGCATTTACCACACGTTTTTGCGCCGTATTGAATGTAAAATTCAATTTATTATCCAATTCAGGATCGTCGTTAAAGTGGTTGATTGTTGGAGGTACTATATCATTTTGGACAGCCAGGATTGAAGCAATAGACTCAATCGCGCCAGCGGCACCCAAAAGGTGTCCTGTCATCGATTTGGTCGAGCTAATGTTCAATTCATAAGCATGATCCCCAAATAATTCTTTAATAGCTTTTGTTTCACTGATATCTCCAAGAGGTGTAGAAGTACCATGCACATTGATATAATCAATTTCATGACCATCCATCCGGGCATCACGCAAAGCATTTGACATCACCAGTTTTGCGCCTAACCCTTCAGGGTGTGGTGCGGTGATATGATTTGCATCTGCACTCATTCCTCCTCCTACGATTTCAGCATAAATTTTTGCTCCACGCGCCAATGCATGCTCCAGACTTTCCAATATAATCGTACCCGAACCTTCACCTGCGACAAATCCATCACGATCCTTATCAAAAGGGCGGGATGCTGTCTTCGGATCGTCATTACGGGTAGACAACGCATGTAATGCATTGAAACCGCCTATGCCCGCTTCATTGATGATGGCTTCAGAGCCACCGGAAACGATAATATCACACAGACCGGTACGAATGTAATTGAATGCGTCAATCATTGCATTAGTCGAAGATGCACATGCAGACACACACGAAAAGTTTGGTCCGCGTAATCCATAACGCATCGAGATATGACCAGGAGCAATGTCCACGATCATTTTCGGAATAAAGAAAGGATTGAAACGAGGCGTTCCATCTCCTGTGGCGAAGTTTGACACTTCGTCCAAAAACGTTTTTAATCCACCAATCCCCGAACCCCAGATCACTCCTATCCGATTAGTGTCAAGTTTTTCAAAATCCAGTGCTGCATCTTTAATAGCTTCTTCCGTAGATGCCATAGCGTATTGAACAAAAGGATCTACCTTCCGTGCTTCTTTACGATCCATGAAATCATGCGGATCGAAATCTTTTACTTCGCACGCAAATTGGGTTTTGAATTTTGATGCATCAAATCTTGTAATAGGAGCAGCACCGCTTACACCATTTATCAATCCTTCCCAGTATTCCGGGACAGTATTGCCAAGTGGTGTAAGAGCGCCTAACCCTGTTACTACTACTCTTTTAAGCTCCATTTATGATGATTGGCCTAATTAAATTAGTTAGTTAACGTTTTTTTCTAAATAAGCGATTGCTTGACCTACTGTACCGATGTTCTCAGCTTGATCATCAGGAATAGCTACGTTGAATTCTTTTTCAAACTCCATGATCAACTCAACTGTGTCAAGTGAATCAGCACCTAAATCATTAGTGAATGAAGCTTCTGGCGTTACTTCGTTTTCGTCAACACCTAATTTTTCAACGATAATTGCTTTTACTCTTGAAGCGATATCTGACATGATTTTATAGTTTAATTGTTTAATAAATCTGTGCAAAGAAAAATAAATTTCACCAATTATCAAATCTTTTTGATTTTTTGGCGCAGCAAAAGTAAGCATGTTAATCCAATATTCAAACTGTAAAAGACTAATACTTAACCGTATCCAATAATACTAACTTTTGGCTTTATTTACAAATATTCTACTTTGTTAATGCAAATTTTACATAGAATAGCCGCAAGATACGTGAAATTATACTAATTTCGTGTAAAACATCTCAGCAAAATTGAATAAAATAACTGTCTTTAAATTGGAAATGGATATGGAAGAAGAACTGGATTTTGTTCTTCTTGGGATTAGTTCCCCTTTACGGGACTACAGATTATGTCATTTTATCAACAAAAGTACAGGCCTGCAGTTTGTGTATGGTAAGGAAAGTAATATTGACCACAAAGGCAATATTAAAGAAGGGGGAAAAGAAGAGTATGAATACCATATCATACAGGAGAAAAGCAAAGGCAAAAAGCCAGCTTTGAAACATCATTTTGCCATCTACAGATATTGCGATATCGACTATGAATACGAGTATTATCTTATTAATAACAGGAGTCAGGAAGGCGGTTTATTAATACCTGAAATAGCAAATTTTGACTTCTTTCTGGTGATTAAAAACTTCATACATGAAGAAGATTTACGTCTCCTTATTCAGAATCTGAATCGCATAAATGACGTCATAATGGTAAAAGAAATAATGCCTAAAATATTGAAATCTAAAGAAAATCTCATATTTTAGCGCACTTGAAAGAAGAGTGTACATACTACACTATAAATTATAAACTTCAAATCAGATGTTATTCTCTGTAAAAAGAAGGGTAACTGCAAACAAGAATATAAGTAGTTTTTAAAACAAAATATTACATGAAGAAGATTCAAAAACGGACCAAAATTGTGGCAACACTTGGCCCGGCATCAGCAGATAAAACTGTCTTGACAAATATGATTGCCAAAGGTGTCGATGTATGTCGTCTTAACTTCTCTCACGGAAGCCAGGAAGATCACCTTAAAGTGATCAACACAATCAACGAAATCAACAATGAACATCCCTTTAACGTAGCTATTCTTGCCGATCTTCAAGGACCAAAAATCCGTATCGGTAAAATGAAAGAGGGAGGCGCAATCTTAATCAACGGTTCTGAGGTCGAAATCACAACTCAGGAACTGATCGGTGACGAAAAGCGTATCTATATCACATATGAGAACTTCCCTAATGACGTGAAGGAAGATGAGATTATCTTACTGGATGATGGTAAATTACAATTGAGAGTAATCTCTACCAATCATAAAGATACTGTATTCTGTCAGGTTGTTCACGGCGGTGTATTGACTTCCAGAAAAGGTGTTAACCTTCCTAATACAAAAGTATCTATCCCTTCCCTGACAGAAGAAGATCTGGACAACCTGAACTTCGCACTTGACCATGGTGCTGACTGGATTGCGATGTCTTTTGTACGTTCGGCTGAGGATATCTACCAATGTAAAGAGATCATCAAAGAAAAAGGAAGCCATGCGCGCGTAATTGCCAAAATTGAGAAACCTGAAGCCATCGAAAATATCGACGCAATTATCGAAGCTACAGACGGTATCATGGTTGCCCGTGGTGATTTGGGTGTGGAAATGCCAATGGAAGAAGTTCCGGGATTGCAAAAGATCATCGTTCAAAAATGTCGTGACCTTTCCAAACCGGTTATCATCGCTACACAAATGCTGGAAAGCATGATCACTACACCTCGTCCTACACGTGCAGAAGTCAACGATGTTGCCAATTCTGTACTTGACGGTGCTGATGCTGTAATGCTTAGCGGAGAGACTTCTGTAGGGGAATTCCCGGAAATCGTTATCGAAACAATGGCTAAAATCATTGTACATGTAGAGCAGACATCATACAACTATTACAGTGACAAGAGTGACCAGCATACAGATCTGACTAAGATCCCTGATGCAATCTGTGGTTCATCTATATACCTTGCTGAAAAAACAAAAGCTTCAGCTATTGCCGTGATGACGTCATCAGGTTATACTGCATTTGAAATCTCAAGCTACAGACCGGATGCAGATATTTACATTTTCACCGGAAATAAAAATCTGTTGAGATCTTTAAGTCTGGTTTGGGGTGTACGTGCTTTCGTATATGAGAAATTTGAAAGTACGGACGGAACAATTCAGGATGTAAACAAATTGCTTACGGAAAAGAACCTGGTATCTCCGGGACAGATCGTAATCAATACATCTTCAACACCACTCCGCGAAAAAGGCAGAACAAATACAATTCGGGTATCCGAAGTAAAATAAATAAAAATAAGGTGGCTGAATATTCAGCCACCTTATTTTTTATTCAGTGAATCCTTTAGTAACAAAGGGCGGAAGTTATACGCTTCTTTTAAGGGTTGCTTATCCCACTCATCCATTTTTTTTGTCCCCGGCATAGGAGCGGATTCTTTGCCATATAGTTTTATAGTCGGGATTTCCCCTTTTCTGTTTTTGAGCTCATTGGGTTTCAGAGGATAAACCTGCAGCCTTTTTACGGTATCCAGTAAAGGAATCTGCTGATCCGGAAAAACTTTACGACCTCCCTTACCCTGAACCTTAAAATCCTGCGCAGAAGAATAGCTCCACATGCTTAGGAAAAGTGCTGTAAATATGCTATATTTCAGTTTCATAATCTATGAAATGTATTACCTTAAAATTAAGCAACAATTCTCAATTTCAAATCATAATAAGCTGCTTTGCCTGTTAAATATTGTTAAATGAAAGTTTTGAAGGTAAAGCATTTATATTTTTGTAACAAATGAAACAAAGAAGTATTACTGTCATTATCGGATTAATGTCTATTGCTCTGCTTGGAGTAATGGCTATGCAATACTTTTTTATCCGCGACTCTTTCCGTCAGAAATCACAGCTTTTCGATGAGTCAGTCAATGCGTCTCTGGCTACAGTTGCCTCTAAAATAGAGAAACATGAGGTAATGGCATTTGCCAAAACCCAGCAAAGAAACAACCAGGTCAAATACGAACGGGAGCAAAAACGTTTAGAAGACCAGATCAATATTCAAAAGCAGATCGAAGCACTTCGCGTCCAGCAGTATGAAGTTCAGCAAAAGTTTAAAGATGCTGAAGATGTACTCAAGATGAGTTATCCAATTATTGTACCTCTGGAAAACTGGTTCTATGAAACGTATATCCGACGCAAAAAATATAATTACCTGGTCAAGCTTCTGATTTCACAGGGTGTCTATGAAGATAATTCTATAGGTAATTCAATTGAGGTATATGCAGTCGGTGACAAAATTGCACGTATTGCAGCAAAAGATGACAGCTGCCGATACCTTGCTTTCTTAAATCCGTACGAACTTAATTCACTGGACTTTACAATCAAGACATTGCCGCCAAAAGCAGATATGAAGATTGCTCTTCGTATACATGGATTAGAAAATAAGCTCAAACTGTCACAACTTGATGATGCAAGCAATCTGTATGACTCCATTGCTGTAATCGGTGGTAAGAAAAATGATGTTATTGAAGATTTTGCAGCGAGCATGGAGCTTTCCAAACGTCCGTTAAAGAGTCGTATCGATGTTAGTTTCCTTAAGAAAGAGCTGACAAGGGAACTTTACAACAGAGATATTAATTCCAAATTCAATATTGAAGTCAAAGAGAACAACAGCATTCTGTATAACATCAATACACTGGGTGAACTGGATAAGCCTCAAAAGCACAACAGCTATTCTACCCTCTTGTTTCAGGGAGACGTTGGCAATGCACCTGGAAAACTGACTATTACCTTTACGGACAAACGTAATATTATCATGGACAATATGGGATACCTGTTCTTTCCGATGGGCGCCTTACTTGTTTTACTGATCGGTTGTTTTGCTTACACACTGACCACGATCTTCCGTCAAAAGAAAATTTCGGAAATGAAGACTGACTTTATCAACAATATGACCCATGAGTTCAAAACTCCTGTGGCGACGATTATGATTGCAAGTGAGTCTCTCCGGGATCCTGAAATAATTGCAGATGAAAGAAGAGTAAATCGCCTTGCCAATATTATTTACGATGAGAACGTCAGATTGGGAGACCACATTGAAAGGGTACTCAATATTGCCAGACTGGAAAAAGAGAATTTAAAAATAGACCGGATGGATGTGCGGATTAATGATCTGACCAATGCGGTTCTGGACAGTATGCAACTGCAGATTCAAAAATCCAAAGGAACACTGGAAACTTTTCTGGAGGCAAAGGATGATGTGGTTATCGGCGACGAGTTACACCTTTCCAATGTACTGTTTAATCTGGTGGACAATGCGATCAAATACAGTAAAGACAGTCCACATATAACTGTCAGAACCCACAACCATAAGAATACAATAGTGATATCTGTTAGCGATAAGGGTATCGGAATGACACGTGACCAGCAACAGAAGATATTCGATCAGTTTTATCGGATACCTACTGGGAATATTCATAATGTAAAAGGATTTGGCCTCGGGTTAAGTTATGTAAATGACATTATCAAGCGTCTTGACGGTAAGATACAGGTAAAAAGTGAGAAGGATAAAGGCACAAATTTTGATATTACATTGCCACTGAAAGGGCACAAATTATAATTAGAAATGCTGTTGCTGTGGCGACAGTTATTATCAATCAGAAAAATACGCAAATTATGCAAAAAATATTATTAGCGGAAGATGATCCTAATCTGGGTGAGCTTCTAAAAGATTATCTGGAACTGAAAGGTAAATTCGATGTCACACTTTGTCAGGATGGAGAGGAAGCACTTGTTGCCTTCCATAAAGACCAGTACGATTTGTGTATTCTGGATGTCATGATGCCTAAAAAGGATGGATTTTCTCTTGGAAAAGATATCCGTAAAACCAACACGACAGTGCCTGTCATATATGCTACTGCCAAAGGAATGATGGAAGATAAAACGCAGGCCTTTGAACTGGGTGGTGATGATTACATCACTAAACCATTTCGGGTAGAAGAACTTTTACTTCGCATCAATGCTCTTCTGAAAAGAAGCTCCAGAGATAAAGAAGAAGAGACTGCGGATAAGTTTGAAATCGGAGATTACTTCTTTGATTACACCAGCCAGCAGATTTCATACAAAGGCCAACAACAAAAACTGTCAACAAAAGAAGCTGAATTATTACGTTTACTTTGTCTGAAGAAAAATGATGTTCTGACCCGCGAAGAAGCGCTTTTAAAAATATGGCACGATGACAATTACTTCACAGGAAGAAGTATGGATGTATTCCTGAGTAAACTCCGTAAATATCTGCGTGAAGATCCAAGTGTAGAGATCGTCAATGTACACGGTAAAGGCTACAAACTCCTCGTTAGTTAGCAATACTACAACAAAAAACTAACAAATAATTATTATCTCTTAATTTCGTAAATTCAAGAGATAATAATTATCTTTATAGCGCAAAACACACACTAATTTCATCTTCATTACAGGATAACAATCTGATGAATGAAGACCTGTTAAGTTTTTACATATACGTTTCAGTCATCCTGGTGATTGATATCACACTTACTAACGAATTTCTATGACATTAATGCGCTCTGTCATTACTTTTCTTATCCTATTTGTCTGCTTTGGCGATGTGCTGTCGGCACAACAAGATACAACCAAACAATTCAGCGATACCCTGCAAAATACAACGCTCAAAAAAAACTTTTGGAGACAAATCCCCTATAAAGAAATTACGATACCTGCCGGATTATTAACGTACGGCATTATTTCCCGGGAAAGCCATTTCCTTATTCATCAGGATAACGATATTAACAATGTTTTGCGAAAAAACATAGACGGGAAATTTACTGTTGATGATTTTAGCCAGTATACACCGTTACTTAGCATTTATGTATTGGACCTGGCAGGCATAAAAGCCCGCCACAATCTGAAAGAGCGGCTGTTTGTTTCGGGTGTATCCCATGCCATTATGGCCACGACTGTGTACACCATCAAAAGCACTGGAAACGTCTGGCGTCCGGACAACTCCGCGAATAATTCTTTTCCTTCGGGGCATGCGGCTACAGCATTTGCCGGAGCTGAATTATTATGGCAGGAATATAAACACCAATCTATCTGGTATGGTATTGCAGGATATACGGTAGCTGCCGGAACCGGATTTTTCAGAATGTACAACAATAAGCACTGGTTTTCAGATGTCGTTATGGGAGCAGGTATAGGCATCCTAAGTACCAAGATTGGTTATTGGCTACTCCCTCTTGTGGACAAACATTTGCAACATAACCCCTCTTCTTCTGTTACAGTAGTAACTCCGTTTTATAATGGAAAACAAATCGGACTGTCTGCAAGCGTCCAATTCTGATCAAGAGCATACTATTACGACGATTTATCAAAATATTTTTTGGATTTAGAAACCTAATTCCGATATTACCATCGCTTATAGAGAAAGGCCGAGGGACTAGACCCGAAGAAGCCTTAGCAACCTGTCACTTGACAAGGTGCTAAATTCTACACCGCTTGGAAACAGGAGGGAAAGATAAGCCGAAGTCACTGCATCTGGTGTCCTTCCTCTTTAGCATAGTAGTTTTATGGAGTTTAAAAATTAAACAACAATCATTTTTATGTTATTAACTAACAATTTAGGCTACCCTCGTGTGGGCGCATTCCGCGAATTGAAAAAAGCCAATGAAGCCTATTGGGCAAAAAAGATTAGTGCTGAGGAATTATTAGATGCAGCAAAACAAATCCGTGAAGGAAACTGGAAAACTCAAAAAGATGCAGGTATCGACCTTATTCCTTCCAATGATTTCTCTTTCTATGATCAAGTGTTAGACCTTTCTTTGACAGTAGGTGCTATTCCAGCCCGTTACAATTCGTTATTGAATAAAATCGATCGCAACTACAATCTGGACCTTTATTTTGCAATGGCTCGTGGCTTTCAGCAAAAAGGTGTAGACGTAACAGCAATGGAAATGACCAAGTGGTTTGATACCAACTACCACTATATCGTTCCGGAATTCACAAAGAATCAGGAATTCAAACTGACTTCTGAAAAATTCTTAAATGAATACAATGAAGCCAAAGCATCAGGCATCGAGACCAAGCCGGTATTAATAGGCCCTATCACTTACCTGTTATTAGGAAAAGAGAAAGAAGCCGGATTTGACCGTATCGATCTTATCGAAAACCTGATCCCGGTATACGAAGAGATTTTGGGTAAACTTGCAGAAGCAGGTGCACAATATGTACAGATTGACGAGCCTTTCCTTGCTTTAGATATAGACAGCAAAACACGTGCTTTATATCAGACTATATTTGAAAAACTATCCGCAGCAGCTAAAGGTATTAAACTTATTGTAGCGACTTATTTCGAAGCGCTTCGTGATAACGAAGAAACTGCTGTAAATCTTCCTGTACATGCTCTACACTTAGATCTTGTACGTGGAGAAAATCAACTGGATACTGTTTTAGCAAAAGTTCCACCTTCTTTGACACTTTCATTAGGTGTTGTAGAAGGCCGTAATATCTGGAAAAATGATTACGAGAAATCATTAGGTCAGATCAAAAAAGCTGTTGATGCATTAGGCAATGACCGCGTATGGATTGCACCTTCCAGTTCATTGCTACATGTTCCGTTTGATTTGGATAATGAAGACAACGAAGAATCTTTACCTAAAGAAGTTAAAAACTGGCTTGCATTTGCTAAACAAAAACTAGCAGAAGTAAAAGACCTTGCTATTCTTGCTGAAGGTGAAGTAGACGCTAAAACAGCTGAACGCTTTGAAGCAAATAAAGCTGCTGCTGAAAGCCGCCGCACTTCTCCGCTTATTCATAAACCGGAAGTGAAAGAACGTACAGCAAACATTACAGATGATGATGCAACACGTACTTCTCCTTTTGCAAACCGTAAAGCTGCACAACAGGCTAAATTTAACTTACCTGCATTTGCAACGACTACAATCGGTTCTTTCCCGCAAACGAAAGATGTTCGTAAATGGAGAGCAGACCTGAAAAAAGGAAGCATCTCACAAGAACAATATGACAAAGAAATCGCTGAAGAGACAGAGCGCACTATCCGTCTTCAGGAGCAATTAGATATCGACGTACTGGTACATGGAGAATTTGAGCGTAATGACATGGTTGAATACTTCGGAGAGCAATTGGCCGGATATGCATTCACTAAAAACGGATGGGTTCAGTCTTACGGTTCACGTTGTGTGAAACCTCCGGTTATCTATGGCGACGTATACCGTCCTGCAGATATGACAGTACGTTGGTCTGCGTATGCACAGTCTCTGACCAACCGTCCTGTAAAAGGAATGTTGACTGGCCCTGTTACAATCTTACAATGGTCATTTGTTCGTAATGATCAACCACGCTCAACAACAACATACCAAATTGCATTAGCAATTCTGGATGAAGTACAGGCATTGGAAAAATCAGGAATCAAAATTATTCAGATCGACGAGCCGGCTATCCGCGAAGGATTACCATTGCGTAAAGCTGATCAACAGGATTACCTGAACTGGGCAGTACGTGCATTCCGCGTGTCTTCATCTAACGTAGATGATGATACACAGATCCACACACACATGTGTTACTCCGAATTCAATGACATTATTGAAGATATCGCAGCAATGGATGCTGACGTAATCACGATTGAAACGTCACGTTCACAAATGGAATTACTGGATGCATTTGCAGGTGATTTCAAATACCCTAACGATATCGGACCTGGTGTATACGACATCCACTCTCCTCGTGTACCCAGTACAGATGAGATGGTCAACTTATTGCGCAAAGCGAAGGCTGTAGTTCCTGCAGAACAACTTTGGGTAAACCCTGACTGTGGATTGAAAACCCGTGCATGGCCGGAAACCAAAGCAGCTTTAGAATCTATGGTTGAAGCAGCTAAAATCCTTAGAGCTGAATAACCTTTAAGTATCAGTAATATTAAAATGACAACAGCCCGTAGCTTTACACAGACTACGGGCTGTTTGTTGTATAGAAGCTACTGTCATTCATACAAAGCAAGATAACTCCTCATCATAATCACTAAAAATAGTCTCGCAAGAACTTTTCATCCCGTCATTTGTTATTAGGAGACAATATAATAATGAATCCTATGAACAGAATATTCCCAATAACATTAGTTATCTTAATGACGAGCCTTTTGACCAGCTGTGCTGCGATCGAAGGAATTTTTAAAGCAGGTGTGTGGTCCGGAGTGATTATGGTAGTGGTTGTAGTGGCCCTTCTGATCTGGATACTGGCTAAATTATTCGGAGGAAATAAAAATTAATCTCTAATGCGAGAGATATCCCTTAAAAAGGGTATCACATAATGTAAAAAGATAGGCTGAACTGTGTTCAGCCTATCTGCTTTAAATCAATTAACTGCCTTTTTTCCGGATATTTATACTCCACAAAAAGAGAAATCTTAATTATAAACTGGTGTGACCGTATATCCTTTCTGACGTAAAAGATTGATTACACCTTCTTCGCCGGACAAGTGTCCCGAACCTATAGCAAAGAAAGTCGGAGCCTCACTCATTAATGAAGGCATACGATCTGCCCACAGATGATTACGAATGGGTAACAGTTGACGATAGGTTTCCGGATTGGATGAAGTGTATTTTAATAACAGCTCATCCATACCTGCAATATTTTCCTCCTTGTACAGTTGAAGTATATGAGAAAAAATGCTTTGAATATCAAACTCATCCATCGACTTTAGATAAGAAGGAAAATCGGATGTTTCAAAAATCTTTTCTGCAAAAGAATATTGTTCTTCAATGCTCGAAAGCCCTTCTATTGTTTTTCCAGCCTGCTTTGTATGTTTAATAATTTCTTCTTCAAACGAAGCCATTGGTTCAGTGAAGGATTTTTGCATAATCATAGCGATCAGAAACATAGGTTTTACTTTATCCACCTGAGCCAAAGAGACACCAATTTTTTTCCCTAAAACTTCATCTACCAGCGCTACTTCTTCCGGCTTGATCTGTGAAGATATGGTTTTATCACTCATCATGTGTTTTTGAGATTCTTCAGCAAGATCTGGTGCCGCCATATTGATTTCCAAATAGACTCTCGATGTCTTATCCAAAGCATCAATAGCTTTCGAAGGCATTGCGAAATTCTTTCTGGCCAGCATATGTACTGTACCAAACAGATAAGATGGTGCCTTCAGATCTTTCCCTTCTATTTTCCATAGCAATGACTTCTCTTTTATCGTGGAGGTTTGTGCAAAAGCAGAGTTCATCAAAAAACAGACAACTGCCATTAAAGCAACCAGATTTTTCATATTATTTCTTTTCATAATTCAAATGTTTTAGCGTTTTATAGAATTAGTAGTGCATCTTGTAAAATGTTACATATTCCGGAATCAAAAATAGATAAGACTATGATTAACAGGCAGAAAAACTTACTTTTTCTTCTTTTTATCCCTTTTCAATTTATCCTCTAATCTTGCTTCTGCATTTTTGATATCCTGATCATAAGATGAATAGCAGTTTGTGACATACAAGCCTTTTATCAATCTGAGTGCTTTCTTTACTTTCATCTGCTTTTCTAACAATTGTACCTGCTTCAGCAGTATTTCCGTCTTATTAATTCCTTTTATAGTTAATGCAAAATCTATTAACTTTTGTGCTTCTTCAAAATCATCATTCCATATAAGTGTCTGCGCAAAATGAGGATATATCTCCAGTGCATAAAGATTGTATGTCAGTGCTTCCTGAAAATATTTTTTAGCTTCTTCATAATTCATCAGCTGTTCTGCGTAAATACGACCTGTCAGACACAGTGCTGTGGTATTGGTCTCATCATAAGACAAGGCATATTCCAGCGATTCTATTGTCTCTGTCAGCGAATAAGGGTAATTGTCCAGCGCCTGGGACAAATATTTATCAATTGCTTTCATTATTGTATTTTTCTATTTTTATTTCCTGTCTGAAACGTTGTTTTTGAACCTTTCGCTTTGCCTTATAGGACTTATCAACTTTCTCGGATTTAAAATCTGTTCCGATAAAGGTTCGTATGGCATTACCACGTTCCACCTGAATCTGATTAAACCAGTTGTATTTTTCATCCTCTTTCCAATGCAGAAGATTTAACTCGTTAACTTTTGTTTGCAGCCGCTCTGTTGCGATTTTCTTATTTTGATGCTGCGACCGGCTATCCATGGCGACCACTGATACTCCTGTAGGAATATGTGTGGCACGCACCGCTGAACTAACTTTATTGACGTGCTGACCACCGGCTCCTGAACTTCTCATGGCCTGATAGCGAATATCTTTTTCGTCAAATATCCATGATGCACGGGGTTTAATTTCAAAAATCTCGATAAACCAGTTTTTTCGTTTATGAGACTTTCGAAAATCACTTTTCCCGATCCATTGGATTGTACCTGTCCACAAAGCCGCAAACGCTATACACTGCTCTCCACTGATCTGTAGACTTGCAGAAATTACGGTTCCGTTTATATCTCCCTCCTGCCGGTTCAGCACCTGAACCTCCACATCAAAAGCTGTTGCTTCCTGTATTATTTTTTTGATCACCTGTGCCACGACCCAACTGCATTCCTGGGGGCCGCGACCAGCGGTGACTCCTATTATTATGTCCATTTTATTTTTTTGTTTGAAGAAGTGCCCAAAAAGGAATTCCTTTTCAGACACTTACTTTATTGTACTATCGATCCATCCGCACAATTTTAGGCGTGAACGTACCCAGTATATCCACTAATTCGGATTGAAGTGCGATTACCTTCCGGATATCTTTGTAGGCCATAGGGGCTTCATCTACACTTCCCCCGACAAGCTCTACATCGGTATCTTTAAGTAGTTTTTGCATCTGAGATGGCGTGAAAGAAGCTTTACATGCAGCTCTCGACAAGAGCCGTCCTGCTCCATGTGATGCTGATTGCAAACTACTTTCATTTCCCCTCCCGGTCACAATATATCCCGGAGAAGTCATAGATCCCGGAATGATCCCCAGTTCTCCTTTTGCTGCCGGAGTAGCTCCTTTACGGTGTACGATACATTCCTTTCCGTCTACCAGCTGCTTCCATGCAAAATTGTGATGATTCTCCACCTTAAATGCCGGCCGTTTACCAAGAGCTTTCGCTATGCGCCGGTGAATATCGTCATGACAGGCACTTGCATAGTCTCCGGCTAGGTTCATTGCCATCCAATATTCATGGCCATCATGTGTATCCAGATCTAACCAGGCCAGGTGCTGTACTGACCGGGGCAACGGACATTGCTTTGTCGCCAGATAAGTATAATGTTTAGCAATGTTGGCCCCCAATCCTCTGGAGCCGCTATGCGACAATAAGGCTACATATTCGCCTGCCGGAAGCTCCCACTCTGGTCTCGGATCGTCCAGATTCACTATCCCGAACTCTACGAAATGGTTACCGCCCCCTGAAGTTCCCAACTGCTTCCAGGCTTTACCCAGCAGATTTTTGAGAAGCGGTATTTCCTGAAATTCCTTTCTGGAAAAGATCTCATGATCTGCCTTATTCTTATGCGTCTCGTACATGCCAAAGCAAGTCTGTTCTAAAAGCATATTTGTCAATTGAAATCTTTTTCCTTTCAGATAGCCCGCAGGCAGATCAAAGACAGAGAGGCTCATTCTACAACCGATATCGACACCCACGCCATACGGAATCACAGCATTATCTGTTGCCAGTACTCCTCCTATCGGCAGTCCATATCCGGAATGAGCATCTGGCATCAATGCTCCGCTGACAGCCACCGGGAGCTTCAATGCATCAAACAGCTGGCGTTTTGCCTGTTCGTCGATTTCATTCTCTCCAAATATGCTGAAGGGAACTCTTGAAGTTCTCAATTGCTGTAAACGCACTTCTACGGGTCTGACCAATCCCTCAGCTACTTTGCCCCATATACCATCCCCCAGGAATTGTTCGGGAGAAAGGAGTACCTGTCTGGCATCCGCCAATATTGTTTCTTTTTTATCACGCTTTCTATAGCGTTGTATTTGCCCTAAGGCAATATTTATTGCATTATTCTGTGGGAAGCCCAATTTGATAAGGTCTTTCCCGGAAAGTTTCTTTCCCATGTTATTTTTATTCAAATCAATACGATACCTCTGGACATCATGATCCATAAGTGTTATGGTCGGCTGAAAAAAGTCGGCCGGATTTATATCCATTCGGGAAAATCTGTGAAGGGTCCGGAATAAACAAAAAAGCCCGAATGATCTTCGGGCCTTTTCTTATATTTCGTTAAGTAATCTTAAGAGGAGAAAGAAGCACGAAGAAGAGCCTCAGCAATTCCAATTGCTGATGAAGCTAAAGCTGTAGGATGTAGTACAAACATTTTTTCTTCGTTTTAAAAGGGTTAAACCATTAATATCGCTGCAAAGATTTAAATTATTTCTTAAATACCAAAATATTCTTCTTAAAAAATTACACTCCTCTCTTCCCGCTATACATGAGCAATTTTATAATCGGGGTATTATAACTCTAATTTTTACTGGCTATTCCCTCTTGTATGACGATTCACTATCTTTGCAGCATGCGTTTTGATATTATTACCGTATTACCTGATTTACTGACAAGTCCTTTTGCACATTCTATTCTGCAGAGGGCTCAGAAAAAAGGCCTGGCCGAGATCGTTGTTCACAATCTGAGGGACTATGCAACGAACAAACAAAAGTCTGTGGATGATTATCCATATGGCGGGGGTTCGGGTATGGTCATGCAGATCGAGCCCTTTGCAAAATGTATTGAATATCTGCAGTCTGAGCGGGATTATGATGAAATTATCTTTATGAGTCCGGATGGCCAAACCCTGAATCAGGAGATTGCTAATTCCCTTTCGACAAAAGGGAATATGATGATCCTTTGCGGACATTACAAAGGTATAGATCAGCGTATACGTGATATTTATGTTACGAAAGAAATATCCATTGGAGATTACGTTCTTTCGGGGGGAGAACTTCCGGCAGCTATTCTGACCGATGCTATTATTCGTCTTATCCCCGGGGTTTTATCTGATGAAACATCAGCCCTATCTGATTCTTTCCAGGATGGTCTTCTGGATGCACCTATCTATACTCGTCCTGCGGAATGGAGAGGTCACAAAGTGCCGGACATATTATTGAGTGGTAATGAAGCTAAGATTTCAGCCTGGAGAGACGAACAGCAGTTACAAAGAACTAAAGAAAGACGTCCGGATTTATTAAATGACTAACAAAAAAGGCTTTTTTTTATTTTTTTGTCACATAAAATTTGCATTATGAATTTTTTTTATAAATTTGTGATATTATGTTGACAATTCAATTAAACAATACGTGGTGGTGGCCTGGAGCAAATTGCATCGGGTGCTAATGTATTGTCATAATATTTCATAATCAACCAAAACCACTTATGGAAGTTCACCCGACGCAGAAAACGTCGGGTTTTTTGTTTTTACTGGAAATTAGAAAAAATTAGAGCATACATGTTATACAATTTCGAAACGAATTTTAAAAAGATACTGGCAGACACCACTACACCTGTAAGTATCTACCTGCGTCTACGGGATGCCTTCCCTAATAGTCTGTTGCTGGAAAGCTCAGATTACCACAGCAGAGATAATAATATCAGTTATATCTGCTGCCAGCCACTGGCGGGTATCAGACTGAATAAACAAAACCTTGAAATACAATATCCTAATCAGGAAGTAGAATATAAAAATGCGGATGAAATAGATTTGAGAAGTGAAATTTCCCTTTTCAGAGAAAAATTCAGTCAGATTGAAACTCCTGAAATCAATGTAATTTCGAATGGATTATTTGGTTACTTTACCTTTGACTGTATTGAGCATTTTGAGGACATCAAACTGACAACCGCCATTGACCCCAAGCGCGACATTCCATTTCTACAGTATCACGTATATAAATATGTAATCGCAATCGACCACTTCCGGAATCAGCTTTATATTTTCGAACATCTTCTGAACGGAGAGGAATCCAGTCTGGAAAAAATGGAATACCTGATTAAGAACAAGAATTTTCCGGAATATGATTTTCGTACAAACGGGGAGGAAACATCTAACCGTACAGATGAGGAACACCGGGAGCTGGTTCGCAAGATGATCAAACACATTCAGCGCGGAGATGTGTTTCAGATTGTTCCTTCACGTGCATTTGCAACTCCTTTTCTGGGAGATGAATTTAATGTGTACCGCGCATTACGCTCAATCAATCCTTCTCCATATCTGTTTTATTTTGATTACGGAGATTTCAAAATCTTCGGATCATCTCCCGAAGCACAACTGACCATCCGTAAAAGTGAAGCTGCCATTTATCCGATTGCCGGTACATTCAAACGTACCGGTGATATGGAAAAAGATGAGAAAATTGCGGAAGCATTAAAAAATGATCCTAAAGAAACATCTGAGCATGTGATGCTGGTGGATCTGGCCCGAAATGACCTGAGCAGACACTGTGATCAGGTGACTGTACGGTCTTACAAAGAAGCGCAATATTATTCGCATATCATCCACTTAGTCTCTAAAGTAACTGGAAAACTGAAAGATAATATCAATCCGTTTGATGTGGTGGGAGATACCTATCCGGCCGGAACACTAAGTGGAGCTCCCAAACATATGGCGTTGACTCTTATAGACCGATACGAGGGACAGCAACGTTCTTTCTACAGCGGAGCAATCGGTTATATGGGATTTAACGGTGACTTCAATCATGCCATTATGATCCGTTCCTTTCTTAGTAAACAAAACCTCTTACATTATCAGGCTGGCGGCGGCATTGTACTCGACTCTGACCCTGAAATGGAATTGCAGGAAGTAAATAACAAAATAGCAGCGTTGAGAAAAGCGCTGGAATTAGCTGAAACATTATGATCAGGCCTTTAGAATATTGTGAAAATCTTGCTCATGTACGTTCATCTATTGATACGATTGATTATCGTATCCTGGAACTGATCGCTCTCCGAAAGGATTATGTAGCAAAAGCAGCTGAATTTAAAAACAGCACCGAAGAAGTTATTGCTGAAGAGCGCGTCAACCAAATGCTGAAGGATCGCCTGGAACTGGCTAAAGGTTTCGGATTGAAAGCACACTTTGTTGAAGGCCTTTTTAGTGATATTGTCAATTATTTTATAAACGAAGAATTAAACAAATTCGATGAGCAGCAAAGTATTAGTAATCGATAATTACGATTCATTTACCTATAATCTGGTGCATCTTTTACAAGAATGCGGACAAGAATATGAAGTGTGGAGAAACGACAAATTCAATATTGAAGATGTAGCAGCCTTTGATAAGATCTTATTATCACCAGGACCGGGTATACCTGAAGAAGCGGGCTTATTACTGGATGTCATCCGCACATACGCCGGGAGCAAAAGTATATTGGGCATCTGTCTGGGACAACAGGCCATTGCAGAAGTCTTCGGAGGTAAGCTGTTCAATATGACAAAACCCCTGCATGGAGTTGCTACAGATATTATCGTAACAGATCCTGAAGAGTCGTTATTCAGGGATTTTCCTAACGGATCAAAAATCGGCCGATATCATTCCTGGGCAGTAGATAAAGAATCACTGCCGGAAAGTCTGCATATTACGGCATTAGATGAAAACGGAACTATTATGGCTCTTTCGCATAAGACACTGGATGTAAAAGGTATGCAGTTTCATCCGGAATCTGTCCTGACAGAAAATGGGAAAATATTAATTGAAAACTGGTTAAAGCATTAACATGACTATATTAGATAAAATCGTTGAGCGTAAAAAAACGGAAGTAGCAGAGGCTAAAACCAAAGTTCCGCTGGAAAAGCTTGAAAATTATCCACTTTTTGGACGTAGCTGCTATGTACTCAGAGACAGCATTCTGCATCCCGAACGAACAGGTATCATAGCCGAATATAAGAGAGCCTCTCCTTCCAAAGGTCTTATTAATGGGATATCATCTGTCACAGAGGTAGTAAGTGGTTATCAGGCTGCAGGAGCTTCTGCAATATCCGTATTGACAGATACCGATTTTTTTAAAGGAACACTTGATGATCTGACTGAAGCACGGAAGGCTTTAACCATTCCTTTATTACGAAAGGAATTTATTGTAGATAAATATCAGATCGCTGAAGCTAAGGCGTATGGAGCCGATATTATTCTGTTGATTGCTGCCTGTCTTACCGCAGAGGAAATCCTCGACCTATCCACTTATGCCAAGCAACTGGGGTTGAATGTATTACTGGAAGTCCATAACGAAGAGGAATTGAACCGCAGCATCTTTGATAAGATAGATGCCATAGGCGTTAACAACCGTAACCTGAAAGATTTTTCGGTCTCACTGGATCATTCATATGATCTTGTCAATAAGATCCCTTCGCAATACATTAAAGTTTCGGAAAGTGGAATATCCGACCCTGAAACTATTAAAAAATTAAAAAAAGCTGGCTTTCAAGCCTTTTTGATTGGTGAGAATTTTATGAAAACTGAAAATCCTTCTCTGGCAATTGCAAATTTTGTCAAAGAATTATAATTATTATTTATAACTAATCTAAATAGAGTATATTTGTAGCCGGGTACGTTTATTTACGTATTTGATCTATCAGATTTTGGAGGAAACAAAGTTCATTATTACGCATCAGAGTTTTGAACAACTTTATCTCGATCATTGGGAAAAGTTGTTCTTTTTTTGCGTGAAAACTATCCAGGACGAAGAGATTGCAAAAGAAATCGTACAGGAAGTATTCAAATCGTTGTGGGAACGTAAGGATAAACTGGAACTTAAGGAAGTAGAGCGTTATCTGATACGGTCTGTAAAACTGAAAGCGTTTGAATATATCCGCAATAGGGTAACACGTCAGCAACACCATGAGGTGATTCTGAATGCATACAAAGAAGAGTATCATGAAAATTCTGTAGAAGTACAAGAGCTTTCAAGTAAGATAAACAACCTGATCGGGTCTCTTCCGAACCAATGTAAGAATGTGTTCAAGATGAGTCGCCACGAGGGTCTGACAAATAAAGAGATAGCATCCCGGCTTTTTATTTCGGAAAGAGCGGTAGAATACCACATCAGCAGGGCACTCTCCACATTAAAAACTCATTTGTCAGATTACATAAAATAATTTTATCTTTATCTATTCATACTATTACTATCCGCATGATCAGCAAACAGCTCTTAGAAAAATATCATCTCGGCTTATGTTCGGAAGAAGAACAAGAGTTGGTAGAACTATGGCTGGAAAATGATGATCTGGAGCTAGAAAGTGACACAAAACCTGTACAGGATATCGAACAGGTAAAAGCTGAAATGTGGTCAAATATCCGGCTGGATATTAAGCAGAAGAAAAACTTACGCATATTTCATTTCGGCACATGGGCTACTGTTGCGGCTATATTGGTTGCCATTATTGGTGTGCGCACATTACTTATTAATAATCAGTCTTCTCTGACAAACCGGTTTACATTTGATAATCTTTCAGGAGATCAGATCAGGAATTATGATGAACATAATTATAATATAACGCTTTCCAAAAAATCTTTTGCGCGTATCGATACGGAAACCGGAGAGCTGGATGTCAAAGGAGATATTATGTTTACACCCAAAAAGGACATTATCCTTAATGTGTGTGACCAAAATCACCAGATCAAACTGAAGTCGGGAGAAACATACATTTTATTGGATCAGAATAAAAGCTGTCAGCATATTGTACTGACAAAGCAGGAGCTGACTTTCCTATCCCCTATTTTACAAAACCAGTTAAAAATACAATTTAATATTTCCTAGTCGAGAATATGTCCGTTATAAAGATCTCTGTATACAATCTTTTAATTATTCTTACCCTGCTTACCGCCGGCTGCAGCCGAACAAAACCGGAAATCAAAACGAACGGAACATACTCCCTTTATCTGATGACGAAAGATGGTGGTCACGCCATCATGACACTTGACAGCTTAGCGTCAAACTCCGTTATCGATTCAGAACAAATGATCACAGTCCCAAACAATACATTTGATCGGTCCATTATTATCAAAGATGGTTTTTATTATCATATGGATGGCGGACAAAACAGTTTTAATAAATATTCCCTGCAAAATGAAGGTCTTCAGCAAATCGCTGCCATCCCTATGCAGGACAAACATATCGAAAACAAGTATTGGATTGCCAGAGATACATTACTGTTGCTCACGCTAGATGACCGGACCTACTCGAGACTGGAGTATTACAAGATAGATACCAAGTCGTTCCGCATCGTATCTTCCGGAATTATTCCAGTGACCTTCCCTACTAAAGAATTTCCCTTTTTATCTATTGGCTTTAACTATATACGGGACAATAAAATGTTTATCGGTTATTCTTTTAACAAGACCATGGCCAAGAATGATTATACAACGATAGATACGATGTATGTCGCTACAGTAGATGTTCCGACTATGCAGATCAATCATGTCCAGAAAGATACCCGCTCCACATATCCAGGTGGCATTAATACAGTACAATCCTATAGTTTTGAAGATGAAAATCACAATTTCTACTTTATGAGCTGTCCGGGGATAGCATTAGGAAATAATCTAAAAAAACCTACTGCAATCTTTAGAATCGACGCTAAGATCAATAAGATTGACCCTGACTATATGATCAATATTTCTGAAAAGATAAACAATCATGCTTATGGAATGTGGTATCTGGGCAATCAGGAAGCACTGATTCGCAGTGAACGTAAAGACCGTTATCATAATTTTCAGGATCACCATTCCACTTACCATTTTGAATATTATCGGGTCAATCTTAAAACCGGAGATATGGTCAAACTCGACCTTCCGTTTGATAAAGGTACCCGAAAAGAATCTGTCATAGTACAAAAGAATAAGGCATACATCGGAATTGATGATTCAACAAATACACATAGCATCTGGGTATATGATATCCCTGCAGCGAAAATCAGTAAAGGCACCGGATTATCTCAACGTGTAGACTTTATTCTGCGCATGGATAGTCTGTAGTAGACATTACAAACAAAAGTCTACGGAGACTGATCAATAAAAAATATAAAGTAAAGAATCATTGCCAATTGGCGATGATTTTTGCTTTATGCAATCTTATAATATCCCTGTTTATCCCCTCAAACGCAATTTTAAATAAAAAATAATACTTTCATACCCTTCATCAGCAAGCACTTACGGTTTAATTTAAAAATAAGTATGTATCCGGCCTTCGGTAAATCCGGAGAAGAGCTACATATCTTATATATAATTAATCTAAATAAGAATGTCGTATTTAAAAACGGTATGGTATATCATCTTTACTTCCATATCGATTATCAGTGTAGCTCAACAGCGGAATGAAGTAAAAGGACGTATTGTCAATAATACAAATGAAGGAATTCCTGATGCAAGTATTCAAATTCAGAATTCAACTATCGGTACTAAATCCATTGAAAACGGGGAATTCAAAATTTCGGGAATAGCAGATGGCCAGCATACGCTCCTTATCTCGGCTGTAGGTTTCAAAAAGACAAGTGTCAAAATCAATACTGCTTCACTACCTCCCACATTACGTATTTCTTTAGAAAAGGATCTTAACCAACTCTCAGAGGTCAATATTAACGGAAAGACCCAGTCAAAAAAAATCAAAGAGACAGGTTTGAATGTCAATATTATCGAGACCCGGCAATATGCGAATACAAACGCAGACATCAATCAGATCTTAAACAGAAGTACTGGCGTTCGGATTCGTGAACAAGGGGGCTTAGGATCCGATTTCACATTTTCATTAAATGGTCTTTCCGGCAACTATATCAAGTTCTTCATTGATGGTATCCCAATTGAATCCTTTGGATCGGGTATGACCTTGAATAATATGCCGGTCAATATTGCAGAGCGCATAGAAGTATACAAAGGCGTTATTCCGGCACACCTGGGGTCAGATGCTCTTGGTGGAGCAGTCAATATCGTTACCAACCGGGATAAGAAAAAATTTCTGGATGTAAGTTACAGTTATGGTTCGTTCAACACACACCGGGCAGCTGTGAGCGGTGGATTTAAGGATAAAAACGGAATTATGGTGAATGTAAATTCTTACTACAACTATTCGGACAACGACTATCTTATGAAATCCAATCCTAAAGCCAATTTTTACCTGACCGTACCCAGTTTTCAGGATGAGTCACGCTTTGATACTTTAGCCACTGCAAGAAGATTCCACGACCAGTACCGTTCGGCAATGGGTCAGCTGGAGGTTGGAGTAGCGGATAAAAAATGGGCGGATGTCGCCGTATTAGGAATCACTTATAATGATGTATATAAACAGCAGCAGACCGGAGCTACACAGGAGAAAGTGATCGGACTGGTGAACAATAAGTCTCATAGTATAACCCCAAGTATACGTTATCGCAAGAACAGATTATTCATTGATAACCTTTCTGCAACCTTGTTCTCCAATATTAATATCAGTAAGGGAGTCATCACAGATACAAGTTCTTATGCACCCTTCTTCTGGGATGGCAAGGCCCGGGAATATCGTCCTAATGCCGGAGAATTTAATTCAACGAAGTCTATCTCGCATGATAAATCCTATAATACACTCACCCAGGCGAATCTGAATTATGCTGCAGCAAAGCATCATGTCTTTAATCTGAATTATAACCTCAATATCAATCAACGGGAACGATTTAATGAAATTGACCCGTATAATCAATACTATAATAAAACTAATAAGATATCAAGACATATACTTGGATTAAATTACCAGCAGAACCTATTTGGGGATAAATGGGTTAACAGCTATTTTTTAAAGAACTATACTCTTTCGGGAAAAGTGGATGATGTTTCCGGAAAAAGTACACGCGAGAGCAGCAGCTTTACCGGCTATGGAATTGCATCATCTTACACCATATTTGGGGGATTTGGGATAAAAGCATCTTATGAGCATGCATACAGATTACCAACATTTACTGAGTTATATGGAAATGGATTAGAGGTTGAAGGTAATCCAAATCTGAAACCAGCTAATAGTGACAATTACAACATCAATTTCTTTTACAATACGCTATTCGGAGACCACAGTTTATCCTTCGATGCCTCAGCATTTTACAGAAACGCCAAGGACTACATTATTTCCCAGCAGTATGAGGAGGGCAGTAACGGAAGTAAAAGTCAATCCAAAAACCAGGGTGGGGTAAAAATAAACGGAGCCGATTTTGAAGCAAAATACACCTACCAAAGCTGGTTGAAAGCCATGGTAAATATGAGCTATTATAATGCTCAAAACAGAGAAAAATATATAAAAGGCACGGAGAACAGAGTAGATATCACCTATGGCAGCCGTACACCAAATGAACCCTGGTTATATGGAAATGCAGATGTAAGTACTTTATTCCGCAATCCGTTTGGAACAAAAGAAAGTGCACTGGTTGTCAATTACTATCTGCAGTTTGTCAACAGTTATTCGCTGAGCTGGTCCAAACTGGGTGGTAAACAAACCAAAGATTATATACCTGAGCAGTGGATAAACAATCTTGCCGTAACCTATTCCATGAAAAACAACAAATATCATATCACACTGGAAGGCAAGAACCTGACAGATCAGATAGCTTATGATGTTTTCAAGCAGCAAAAGCCGGGTCGCTCCTTTTCAGTAAAACTTAGATACAGCATTCAATAATAATTATTTAACATAAAATACAATGATCAGTACAATTAAAAATTCATTGGCAATGTTAGCCGGATTAAGTCTGGCTACCGCATCAATGACAGGATGTAGTAAATCTGACGGAGGTACTACCGAACCACAGGATTCAAAAGCAAATTATGCCATTACTTACAGCACAACTAATGGGTATTACTTGCTTCCTATAAAGGATCTGATGAGTGGCACAATATCACCCGTTGGCAAAGGTACAGATGTAACAAGCATATTTACCTGGTCAGAAAACAAGATCCAAAAAGGTAAATATTTCTTTCACCTGGATCCGGAAGGTTCCAAATTCGGAAAATACAATTTTGAATCCGGAGAACTGGTTACTGAAAAGGTAGTCCCTTTTACAAAGTTTTCTTATCCATACCTGGGATGGCATACCTGGATTGATGATAATACATTGGCCTTCGGAACGCGTAACGGAGATGAATTCGCAATCATGAATGCAACAACTCTTGAAATCTTAAAAAGCGGAAAAATCCAAACAGGAACTCAAATTCCTGCAGATCACAGTATAGGTATCAATTCGGCAATTCCGCAAGGTAATAAGATGCTCGTCACGCTGACCTTGAAAGATCTGAAAACAAATACCACTTTAGACAACTCATACACGGCGACAATGGATCTTAATACCTTTGATAACTTTAAGATCACAGGTACAGAAAATCGCTCTGCTCCTATCGGCGCTATCAGAAATGGGTATTTCCACAAATTCAGTGATGAAGGATATACTTATCTTCTTTCTCTGCCAATGAAAATGTTAGGTGGTGGTAAACCCCACTTACCAACAGCTTTCTTCAGAATCAAAAACGGAGAAACAGAATTTGACAAAAACTATTTCTTCAATACAAGCAAAAGCCTGAATGGAGATCACCAGCTGGGTGTTGCGAATCTTGGAAATGGTAAAGTAATTATTGCAAATGCCAAAGATGCGGCAAACATGGTCAAAACAAAAGATGACTGGTGGTATGCTGCAATGTGGGAGTACTATGTTGTAGATGTAAGATCTCAGCAGATTGTCCGCAGACTGGATTTCCCTCCATTGTTAAACTCGACATCTGCAGTAGTGGATAACGGAGTAGCTTATATTGCGGTAAATGATCCAAAAGCCGATGCGATTTACATCTGGTCATACGATTCTAAAACCGATAAGCTGACTAAAGGAGCAAAAGTAGATGGTGGTACGGATGACACTCCTGTATTATACAATTTAAAATAATCCTCCATAATCAGGTCGGGGATCGGGCCAATTGCTCCGACCTGATTATCAATATCCCGCAGGGCAGCAGTACTAACTAAATGCGGTTACTTCTATTATCAACCTATCCAAACGTATACAAGAGTTTCATTAATCAATATTTACCAATACTATCATGAAATACTTAATTATCATTTGTTCAGGTTTGCTCTGTTTGTTTAATTCTTGTACCAAACAGGAGACAGGAATAGTAAACACTATACAAACATCGGCTGATCAGCCAGTCAATACACAATTTGCCAAAGTATTAGCAAAGGCAGTTGAAGATGAACATATCAGGTCATTTTTAAGAAATGAATCTCTTAAAAAATTTGATAATGACTATGATGTGCTGTATCAGATAATAAAAGATAAAAAACTAAATAACGATCAGATTTTCAGTACAGCCATCTCTAAATATGCTGAAGATCCTCAACAATTTCTTGACGCATTAGAAAGCAACCCGCTGTTAACGATCTATATCCCTGATCTGAAAAATTTTGGCGCAACCAGCTGGAATGTACAGACACAGGTTCCTATTGTCGCTGTCCGAGACTTGGATAAAAAAACAAAGGGTGAAAATATTATTGCTTACAACAGTAAAAATGCGGAAATAAAACTGAGCTATACAACCGAACCAGATATTCCTGTCATAGTGGTGAAGGATAATGAAAGGATAGAAAAAAGGAAAACAGAAAACAATTTACAGACTAACGTTTCCTCAAAAAAACTTGCTGTCAGTGCTGTCACAGGTACTCATATAAGTGATTTTGTATTCCTGGATTCTTCTTTTATCAATAAAGATTACAATGTCACCAACGAAACTACAGCACCGGTATCTTCCGCGCAGGAAAATAGAGGTCCTTTGCTGTTACAAAAATCGGCCAGTACACAACGAACATATCAGCTCACAGATCAGGTAATTGGTCATCAATCCTATTTTATTCATCCTGCAGGAGGGATAAATTGGGCTTCCCCTTCCAGTATTTATTACGGGAGAGTAGACAATGTAAAACTCATGACAGCTGGACAGACATATACTGATTTTCAGCGCGATTATATTTACTACAACATTAAATCAAATACAGAGAAAGGAGCCTTTGTTCCGAACTATATTGAATGTATAAATTCTATTTCATTTACATCAGATTTATCCAAAAATTACGTGATTGATGACCAAAGAGATTGGACTGACGGAGTACTAGAAATTGCTGTTCATGTGTTTTTTATTAACAAAAACGGAGGATTAGAAAGTACCAGCAAGATCATAAGTGTCGAAGCAAATGAAATGTTTAAAAATGATCCTGTTACCAATAAACCTCGTGTGTACTACCTTCCTACTCCTATACCTATTATCGAATGGGATCTTTACAAATATGGTGACACCTGGAGCTTTTATGTAGAAGAAATAGATCCGGGATCTGTTTCTGAGAAAAACATATATACATCTTCCTCTTATACCGGGAATTGGGAAGTATCCGGGGGCTTCTCCATATTTAAGATTGGTGTAACCACAAAAGCATCCGGAAGCACGAATCAACAACGTAGTGAGACGATCAACCTAAAGGTCAATAATACATCTGATGATCTTGGTAAAGGAATATTGAACTATAGCGACAGAATAATGAATGGTTTTGAAGATATAAGCCCTTTCATTACGGTAGGTAAAGTATATACGGTAAAAACCGGAATTATTGAATTAGGAATTGTCCCCAAATTAAAATATTAACATCAATATCATTAACCTTCAAACCGGGAGAAGGTCATATGCTCCCGGTTTATAAAAGAAATAAGTGAAAAAAAGATTAAGTAAACTCAATGCCTGGTTACACCTTTGGTTAGGAATAGTAACCGGAATACCTGTAGTACTCATCAGTCTGACTGGTTGTATACTGGTTTTTGAACAGGAAATCAGAATGTGGACAACAGATTATATTGTTGTAAAAGAGAAAACTGCTGACGAGCAGCTTCCTCCCTCTGTGCTGTACAAAAGTATAAAGGAAGCATTTCCTGAAAAAGAAGCGGAAAGTTTCTGGTACAATGGGCTCAATAAGTCTGTCAAAGTCAGTCTGCATGATAGCGATAGTATCTTATACGTCAATCCTTACAACGCAGAAGTACTGGCAACAGCACATCATGAAGATTTCTTCCATTTTATAGACGAAGGCCATCGCCATTTGTGGTTTCCCGGTAAAATCGGAAAGAAAGTGGTCGGGTATAGTACACTTATATTCTTTTCTCTGCTTATTACAGGCATTATACTCTGGTGGCCTAAAAAATGGAATAAAAGATCTGCAAAACAAAGTTTTTTTATCAATTGGAAAGCCCGCTTCAAAAGAATAAACTACGACCTGCATAACGTACTTGGCTTTTACTCTTTACTTCTCGCTCTGTTAATGTCTCTGACAGGATTGGTGATGAGCTTTCCTTGGATGAGACAATCTATCGTATGGCTAAGCGGAGGTTATCCTCCAAGACCCAAAACGGAAGTTAAAAAAGTAGATGAGGAACAGAAAATAGCTTTCACACTGGAAGAGGATCTTCAAAAAGCAGACAAAATATGGTTTACTGTACGCAGGGAGATCGCTTTACACAATAAAGAAGCTGTAATTATACACATTCCTGAAGGGGATGATAAAACAATATACTCCTGCACCGATATGCATGCAGGCAGCTGGAGAGATCTCTCTTTTGATCGGGAGACATTAGCACTGACTCCACGTACGCAGAAAAAGATGGAAGATTCCAACAGAACAGAATGGCTGATGCGCAACAATTATGCTCTTCACACCGGATTCATCGGTGGCATGACCACCAAGATTCTGTATTTTCTGGCCAGTCTGATCTGCGCCAGTCTGCCAATAACCGGATTTTACATCTGGTGGGGCAAAAAAAGAAAAAAAACAAACACCCGCAAAGATCGTCCGGGAAATTCGGACAAAAGAACTAAAACAGTATTACAAGTGACCTGATGTACTCTATATTCTGAAACATCTGGTCTGCACCACAACGAATCGCACGTATCCATATCATGAGATCTATATATTTACTATTTCTATTTATAGCCGCAGCTTTACTAAAGGCTTCACCAACCTTTGCCCAATCCGGATCCAGCATCCGGGGGAAAGTGGTCGATCATACAGAAAAGACTCTTCCTTATATGACAGTCAGTCTGCATAATGCAGAGAATGTTACCGAAACTATAGTCACAGTAACAGATAGTACCGGCACATTTATGTTTAAAAATATTGTATCAGGAAAATATTATATCTCCATCAAGAGTCTGGCTCATCAGGATCATATAGGAAACCGCTTTAACATTACCCCTCCCGGCACCAATCATGACATGGGTATTATCCAGCTGGTTGGCAAATCCAATGTTATGGATGAAGTAATTATTGAAAAGAAAAAGCCTCTTATTGAACAACAGATAGACAAAATGATTGTCAATGTCGAAAATTCAGCTCTCTCTGATGGAAGTTCAAGTCTCGAATTATTGAATAAAATACCAGGACTATCCGTATCCTCTGACGGAAAAGTCAGCCTCAAAGGTAAATCCGACGCATCTGTTATGATCAATGGTAAACTTACCTATCTGTCTGCAGATCAACTGGCCAATCTTCTTCGCAGTACTTCTTCACTGGATGTGACCAAGATTGAAGTGATGACAAATCCTTCTTCTAAATATGAAGCAGCGGGCGAAAGCGGTATAATAAACATTGTTCTTAAAAAGGGGCTAAAACAAGGATTTAACGGCACAGTTAATCTCAACGGAGGGGCAGGTAGAGGTACACAGCTCGGCGGAAGTATCAACCTGAATTACCGAACCTCCAAGACAAACTTTTTTGCCATCTACAATCAGTACTACCAAAATCTGGAAAACAGAATGGAACTGACACGTTATCTGCTGGACCCAACTTCCGGTGAACCGGAATTTATTTCGAAGCAGACTAATCTGGAAAAACCAAAGTTGAGATCCAACAATTTCCGTGTCGGAGCTGACTTTATATTATCTCCTAAAAACAGCATTGGTTTTCTGATCAACGGTGGATTTGGCAAATTTCCAAAGTACGAACCTACACAAAATGATTTCAGCAATGCCGCAACACAAAAGCTCTTGTGGCGGGCGAATACCCTGACAGAAGGGCGGGAACGTTGGGAAGATATGTTGTACAATATCAATTATGTACACAAGTTTGATGAAAATGGTCATCAGTTGACAATAGATCTGGACCATGTATATCATTATTCAAAGATGGATCAATCCCTCTTAACCACTTATACCAACGAAGCACAGGAACAGATACGTCCCCTATCTGGTCGGATCGGGGATATTCCTTCCAGGAATAAGGTATATGTCGGAAAATTAGATTATACTTTACCTTTTGAAAACGGGTTGAAGTTTGAAGCCGGATATAAAGGGAGTCTCGTAAAAACAGAAAATGATCTGCGCTATGACACGCTTCAGCAGGATCAATACGTACCGGATCTGAAAACCAGCAATCATTTTATTTATCATGAAAGCATTCAGGCAGCATATGTCAATGTAAATAAAGAATGGGGAAAATTTAACACACAAATAGGTCTGCGTGGAGAATATACCGATACAAAGGGAGAACAGTTAACAACAAATGAGACATTCACTAAAAATTATTTTAACCTGTTTCCATCTGTTTTTTTAACCTATTCCATTAATGACCAGCATAAAATGCAGGCCAATTACAGCAGACGTGTAAAACGACCTTCTTTTTGGGATATGAATCCATTCAGAGTATACACAGATCCATTTTCATATTATGAAGGTAATTCTAAACTAAATCCTTCTTTTGCCAATTCATTTGAGTTGGGGTATACGCTTTCAGGAAAATATATCCTGACTGCAAATTACAGCCATTCTGAAGATGTAGTGAACGAAATCGTAGGTCGTGATCCATCCGAACCTAACACGGTCTTTGAGCGCCCGGCAAACCTCGGAACATTTACGAATATGGGGGTATCACTGACTGTGCCCTTACAACTTACCAAATGGTGGACTGCTACTTATTTTGGTAACTTCTACCGCAATAAATATGAACTTCCTATGGGCGAATCTTTAAGTATAAGAGCCGGGAATACATTAGCATTTAACGGACAAAATACCTTTTCGTTGCCGCACAACTGGAGGTTTGAGCTTGGCGGAAATTATATTTCGGGTATGACAGTCGGTGTGCACGAATTAAAAAGCTACGGTGTGGTATACACAGGTATACAGAAAAACTTTCTACAGAATAAAGCGATGTTGAAGCTGGTGATTAATGATATCTTCATGACCAACCAACGTCGTTACGAAACGAATTATACGGACATCCGTACCTTCGGAAAGATCAACCGGGACAGCCGTTCTGCCTTGCTGACCTTTACTTACCGCTTTGGAGGAGATTTTTCTTCCGGAAAAGACAGAAGTACAGGAAGTGAGGATATCAAAAACAGACTGTAAGCAAACAAAATAATCACGTGGCTCCGACAATAAAGATGGTTTTGCAAATCATCTTTATTGTCGGAGCTTTTTTGTTTACATTATTATATTAAAGTCCTGCCATTGCTCGTATCATTAAGGGTATCATCACTTTTACGTTAGAAATTTAAAATTGCGTATCTTTGGAAAAATTTTCAAAAGATGTCTGTCAAGATTGGTGATCATATTGATTTAGGTAATTTTCCGTTATTATTAGCTCCTATGGAAGATGTGAGTGATCCTCCCTTCCGTTATGTATGCAAGCAAAATGGAGTAGATATGATGTATACGGAATTCATCTCTTCTGAAGGATTGATCCGCGATGCGGCGAAGTCCAGACAGAAGCTGGACATTTTTGAATATGAGCGACCTATCGGCATCCAGATCTTTGGATCAGAAATCGAACATATGCGTCAATCTTCCGAAATATGTTCTCTGGCAAATCCGGATCTGATTGATATTAACTACGGTTGTCCCGTAAAAAATGTAGTGTGTAAGGGTGCCGGTTCCAGTCTGCTTCAGGATATAGACAAAATGGTGGCCATGACCAAAGCTGTAGTAGAGGCTACTCACCTACCTGTGACTGTCAAGACCCGCTTAGGCTGGGACGATAATACTAAAAATGTTTATGAAGTCGCAGAACGTCTTCAGGATGTAGGCATCAAAGCTCTTTCTATTCACGGACGCACACGGGCACAGATGTACAAAGGACAGGCGGACTGGTCTATGATCAGAGACGTAAAACGCAATCCACGCATCAAAATTCCGATTTTCGGAAACGGAGATATAGATTCCGTAGAAAAAGCTGCTGCCTGGAGACAAGAGTTTGAAGTAGACGGTATCATGATAGGACGGGCTTCTATAGGATACCCATGGATATTCAGAGAAATCAAGCATTTCTTTGAAACCGGACAACGGTTAGAAGGACCTACAATTGCGGAACGTGTGGAGGTATGTCGCACACACCTTACCAAATCTATTGAATGGAAAGGCGAAAAAACAGGTATTTTTGAAATGCGCAGACACTACGCCAATTATTTTAAAGGTATTCCTAATTTTAAAGAATACAGAATGAAACTAGTGGGACTTCAGTCGCATCATGAAATTCATGAGGTGCTGGATGAGATCCAACATCAGTTTGCAGAGGAAATTATTTAATCAGCAAGTTTTTTAGATAAAAAGAACCTCTCCCTAGCCCTCTCCTTAAAAATGAGAGGGAATAGCAATTACCAGTTTAAAAAGCAAGTATATAGAATCATCCCGAATAAACTTATATTGATTGCAGCGACTTTACTTTGATAAATAGAACTTCTCCCTAACCCTTCCGACGAGTCGGAACAGGTTCTCCTTAAAATGAGAGGGAAATATTCTCATCGTTTCAGAACAGCTCTTATTTTCTTACGCTCTGCAATAAAAATACCTGTCAGAAACAATATAAACAGTCCGTTACCAATAATCAGATTGCGGTCAAATACAAAACTGGACAAGTACGTAATTCCGGCACCTATAAACATATAGGTCAGCATTTTCCCTACTTTATAAGGTATAGGATAATTTTTCTGCCCCCATATATAAGACAGAATCACCATAGATAAATAGGCCAGAAAAGTAACAAAAGCGGCTCCTACATAGCTGTACTTTGGAATCAGAAAATAATTGGCAACGACCGTTATCAATGCCCCTATTCCTGAAATATAAAGTGCATATCGCGTCTGATCTGAGAGCTTATACCACACTGAAAGATTCATATATATACCCAGAAGTACATAGTTAAACAGCAACAGCGGAACAATAAACAGCCCCGACCAGAAAATTTCACGATGGGAAGCGTCACCCTTGATAAAGAATTTCAGCCATTCTATATTAGCCGATATACCCACCATCACGATCATCATCGCAATAACCAGATATTCCATTATAAATGCATAGGTAGACCGCGCATTAGCATTCTTTGAATAAGAAAAGAAAAACGGTTCTGCTCCCAACCGGAATGCCTGTACAAATATACTGAGAAACATCGCCAGCTTGGATACGGCTCCATATATACCATTATCCCGATCGCCTATTTCTTTTGGCAAATACATAGGCATCACGATCTTATCCAGATTCTCATTAATAATAAAAGAAATATTGGCAATCAGAATCGGAAAGCTATATGAAAGCATGCTTTTGATCAGTTTCCTGTCCGGCTGAAAGCTAAATTGGCTCATTTCCGGCAACAACAGAATAAGAGTAAGCACACTTGCTACCAGATTGGAGATAAAGACATATCCAATCCAGCCATCCCTAAACCATTCTGCAAACCAGTCTCCGACTGCTCCCCCGTTCGATATAAGTACAGGAACTACCAGAATGAAAAACAAGTTAAGCCCTATCATGGTCAGGATATTGACCAGTTTGATTATGGCGAACCTGATTGGCCGTCCCTGTGACCTGAGTTTGGCAAAGGGCACAACTGCAAGTGCGTCTGCGGCTAAGATAATGGCAAAATATTGAATGTACTGCTGGTAATTACGATTAAATTCTCCTTTATTAAGCAACGCGGAGATTTGCCCCGAGAATACGTTTGCAGTAATGAGAAACAACAGGGCGAAAAAAGCTATAACAATAAAGCTGTTGTTAAATACCTTTTGTTTATCCTTGTCTTCTACCTTCTGAAGATACCGAAAATAGGTTGTCTCCATTCCAAATGCCAACACGGCATTGATCATAGAGGCCCAAGCATACATGTTGGTAAATATTCCATACGCTGCCGGAGGATATTTACTGACATAAAGAGGGGTCATGATGAAATAGAGTAACCTCGAGAAGATGGTACTCAATCCATAAATCATCGTTTGACCGGCAAATTTTTTGAGAACTGACAACGATCTAAGTTTTAATGACTGACTTTCTTTATTACTTCAAAATTTTTGAAGCCTTTCCACTCGCCATCTGTTGCTGAGATTTCCGCAACTTCTGCTCTTTCGGGTCCTTCTTCACAAAACTCAAGCAGAGACTCTAAAGCAAAGTCATCACCCTCGGCTTCTATATATACAGATCCGTCAGGCAAATTGCTGACAAAGCCTTTTACCCCTAATTGATCAGCGACTGCCTTTGTCGTAAGTCTAAAATAAACCCCCTGTACTTTCCCCCTAACAGAAATATTCCAATGTTTCATATCAGAAACAAAAGTACAGAAGATTTTGAGGAATTGCTACGCTATTCGTTGAACAGTTACATTAGAAGTCAATCTCAGGTTTTCCATGCCTTCCAACAGGATCAATCCCGGTTTTTTACCTACTTCCAGCGAACCTAGCTTATCGTCAAAATTCAGAAATTCAGCTCCGTTAATAGTTGCCCAATTAATTGTTTTAGTAAATTCCAATGCAGGAAAAGCCTCATGCAATACTTTTAATTCTTCCAGAATATCAAGGGTATCGTTAGATGCAAAGCTATCTGTACCCAACACAATCTTCTGGTCATCATTAACAAAATTCATCACTTTAGGCAATGTTCCTTCAATATAAAGATTTGCTTTAGGACAGAAACACCATACAACTTCACGATCCATACGACGTACAAAGTCCAGATCTTTCAATGAAGTATACGTATTGTGCACCAGCATCAGTTTGTTACGAACCGGAAGATTCGGAAGATACGACTGGATAGAATTGCGAGCCTGCGCTTTGAAGTCCGCAATATTGTATCCTATCTGTTCGTAAAACTTCAGAAATTCACCCTGTTTATAACGGAAGAGTTTGTTCTCCGCCTCGCTCTCCTGATTGTGAATACTGATAAGGCTGTCACTTGGGGTAAGTTTTTTGAAAGCTTTTAACAGTAATTTGGAGCAAGAGTAAGGTGCATGTGGCGTAATGGAAGAGTGTGTATCATTAAAGTGGTATCTCGTTTCCTGTGCCTCTTCGAGCCGGGATTCGACCTGATCTTTATTCAGTCCCATGGCTTCTACGAAGGTGTGATACTTGATACTGCTTCTTTCCTTTACAGCAGCAGAAAAAGAAGTGTTGACATGATCCCCTACAGCCTGGATCCCATTGTCATACATCAGCTTGTCAGCTTTCTCGATGTGCTTAATAACTGTCTTTTCATTTTCTTTTCTTGATGTCATCACCGCACTGATAAACTGGGGAAGGCCAGTGCGTTGCGCAATCGCGCCTTTAAGATAGGACAATTCAATGTGGCAGTGGGCATTAATAAATCCCGGTATCAAGACTCCATTTAACAATTCGATCTTTTTACCAACCAATTCTACAGCATCATTGGCATACACCCCTTGAATCACCCCGGAGTCGTCAATAGCAACGACACCCCGCTTAATAGGCAGATTAGTAATCGGCAATACGTAATCGCCAGAATAATATTTAACCATTTTTCTTTGTTTATAAAATGTCCTAAGAGTAGGAGGTTTTACTTAATGTGATACACAAAAGTACTCATTTTATTCTAAAATCCCTGATAATAAACAATTTTTTAAATTGTACTACAAAAGAAAAACTAAAACCTACTAATAAAACTTTTAAATAAAAAGAAAGAACCGTGCCAAGCTTTTTTTTTCACATTATTTTAACATATACCTCATTATTCATCATTAATTTTGCTACCTTCGAACCATCAAATAGGGGTGCCTTGTTCTATGAACACGAATTAAGGCTGAGATTATACCCAACAAGAATATTCTTGTGCACCTGATCCAGATAATGCTGGCGGAGGGAAGAGGTTAGTTAAATTATAACGCTGTTGTAGCCCCTTGCAATAGTTTGTTTAACTCAAAAAAATTCATCTTTATTATCATGATTAAATCATTAATCATCGTTCTGTGGTTCTGCGCGCTTACAACGATCACTGTTGCACAGCAAACATTGACTGTAAAAATTCAGGACAAATTAAAATCCACGGCACTTCAGGATGCTACTGTCACCCTGACCGGGCGTACCACACAGACACTGACAAGCAATAGTGCAGGTATCGTACAATTTACAAATCTGCCGGCGGACAACTACGTCCTTAAAGTGAGCTATATTGGCTACAACACTGTACAACAAACGGTTCGTCCGGGACAACAGGGACAGATCACAATTGAAATAGAACCCCGTTCGATTCATACAGAAGAGGTACTCGTACAGGCTACCCGTGCACGAAACAACTCCGCTACTACGTATAAAAATCTAAGTAAAGAGGATATTGCAAAGAATAATCTTGGACAGGACATCCCCTACCTGCTGGATCAGACACCTTCGGTTGTCGTCGGGTCGGATGCCGGTGCAGGTATAGGATATACGAATATGACGATTAGAGGATCCGACAACCAACGCATAAATGTAACATTGAACGGTATTCCGCTGAATGATGCTGAAAGTATGGGTTCCTTTTTTGTAAATCTACCTGATTTTGCTTCTTCAGTAGAGAATATACAGATACAACGCGGGATCGGCACATCCACTAACGGAGCCGGATCTTTTGGTGCTTCTCTGAATATTCAATCGAATACTCTGGAAGAAAATCCATATGTAGAGCTTAATAATTCATTCGGATCCTACAACTCCTGGAAAAACACACTGAAGATCGGATCGGGACTTATCAACAACAAGTTTGCATTTAATGCCCGGCTATCACGGATTCTGAGTGATGGGTATATTGAACGTGCTTCTTCAGATTTAAAATCTTTTTATATCGACGGAGGATACTACAGCAAAAAGCATATTGTCAAAGCAATCGTCTTTTCCGGCAAGGAAAAGACCTATCAGGCCTGGTATGGCACACCAGAACCTTTAATCAAGGGAGATCGTGCAGCTTTGGGTGATTATGCCATGGCTATGGAATTGTCCAAACCGGAGGATATCAATCGTCTCCTGCAGGCGGACCGTCGCTACAATATCTACACATACGATAATCAGACTGACAATTATACTCAAACGCACCATCAGTTACATTATACCTATTTCATAAATGATCAGCTGACATTGAACACGGCTCTTCACTACACACGTGGTGCCGGATACTATGAGGAATTTAAAGAAAATGATAAATTCGCCAAGTATGGCCTGCCAGATATCACTATTGATAGTATCACCCATAAGAAAACAGATCTTATCCGTCGCCGTTGGCTGGATAATTACTTCTATGGAGCAACTTACTCGCTTAACTACAATCCGAGCAATGATCTTAAATTTACGCTGGGTGGCGCATACAATCAGTATAAAGGAGACCACTACGGACAGGTTATGTGGGCGAAGTATGATACAGTAAGTACTCCGGGGTATAAATACTATGCCGGAGATGCACAAAAGAATGACCTCAGTCTGTTTCTAAAAACAGATTACCAGATCGGCAACTGGCTCTTAATGGCTGACGTACAATACCGTAATATAGATTACAAAATCCGTGGAAATGATGACAAGATCAAAAACATGGATTTTCACTCCAGATTTAACTTTGTAAATCCAAAGGTCGGCTTCACGTACCTGATTAATGCTACATCCAATGTATATGCTTCCTATGCTTATGGCAGTAAGGAACCGGTTCGTAAGGATTTCGTAGAGAACACAAGCGGTGTAGATCCCAAACCGGAGAAAATGCAGGATGTGGAGTTTGGATACCGCCTCCGCAATGAATATCTGAATGTCGGCATTAATGGTTACGGCATGTTTTACAAAGATCAGCTTATCCCCACAGGCGCAATTAACGATGTCGGATCTGCTATACGCCAGAATGTACCAGATAGTTACCGGATAGGACTCGAATTTGACGGAGCGTGGCGTATTTCAGATCAGTTTACATGGAAAGCAACCGCCGGTCTGAGTCAGAATAAGATTAAAAATTTCGTGGAATATCTGGGCGAAGAGACTATACAGTATACCAAAACTAATATTGCGCTATCTCCTTCCGCTATTCTTTCAAATGAACTGGCCTATAGCCCGATAGCACCGTTGACTTTTGCTCTGGCTTCCAAGTATGTATCCAGACAGTATCTGGACAACTCCTCAGCAAAAGAAAGAAGCATTGATGCTTTCTTTGTCAATAATCTGCGCACGTATTATACCTTCAGCATGTGGGGAATACAGAAAATTGATCTTAGCCTGAGCATTAATAATATTTTCAATGAGAAATATGAAACCAGCGGATATACCTGGGGCTATCTGGATGATAATAAAAATCGTCTTTATTATAATTTCTACACACCGCAGGCAACGACTAATTTTATGTTGGGACTAAATGTGAGATTTTAGAAACTGCGGATGTTAACTCCCTATGATCAGGAGTAATAAAGGGGATATTTTCAACTTGAAAATATCCCCTTTGCTATCTTAATTGCCTTTGATAGCCCGGATTATTCCTTCCAGATTTTCATTAAATTCCAGCAGTTGCGCAAAGACTTTATCATCTTTAGCCATACCGCCATGTTTATTATTTTTTCTGAAAATTTCACGGATCTCATCCAGTCGCTGCTGTTCTTTATCCGTGATCAATCCGGCCACTTCTTTCAGTTTCAGAAGATTTGATTCTGTATCCGCAGTAAGTGTCTGTGATTCACTTTCATAATGCGCCAGAATCAACTGATCAATCTCCTTATCATTCATCATGGGTAATACAGGTGCGACCAGCTTGCTCATATTACGGTAAGATCCCTGCATTTTGAAAGGAGGTTCGGTACGGTAACTGTCCTGCATAGCTGCACTCTGAATATACTGCTGATTGACACGAATCACGATATCTCTGATTTTAAGAATATGCCGTAATACATGTATAAAATCATCAATCTCCTGCTTCAGATAATTGCCTTCCAGATCCGGAAGCTGTTCGCTCCCTTGCTGTACATATCCGATCAAAGCATAAAAATCCTGAAAAGATTTACCGGCTATTTTTTCCAGATACGGATTTTCAATAGCGGCATTTTCAATAAGGCTCAGATTGAATAAATGCGCTGTATCGCCTATTACATCTCCCAGGTTGTAGACATCTGCTCTGTTTGCTAACATATCCGGAATCTGAAATTTGGAACCACTTTCGGTATACGGATTTCCGGCCATAACGATACAGAAACGTTTACCCCGCAGATCATAGGTTTTACTCTCTCCATCAAAAATACCGTCTATCTTACGCTGTCCATCCGCCAGAGAGATAAATTTCTGCAAAAATTCAGCACTCAGGTGCTGAATATCATCCAGATAGAGCATTACATTATCGGCCATTTCAAACGAAAGGTTAATCTTTTTCAGTTCTTCCCTTTCACCCGATGTTTTGGCTTCAACAGGATCTATCGAAGTAATAGAATGGCCGATAGTCGGTCCGTTGACCTTCACAAAATGTAAGCCCAGAATCTTAGCCAGGTATTCCATCAATGTTGTCTTTCCGTATCCCGGAGGAGAGATAAGCAGCAACATACCCATACGGGCAGTACGCTTATTGTCTCCCGCAGCACCAAGCTGCTTGGCAAGATTGTTTCCGATCAAAGGAAAGTAAACCTCATTGATCAGTTTATTTCTTACGAATGATGTCAGCACCTTCGGCTCAAATTCATTTATCTTGAGTTGCTTTTCATAAGATTTACCAAGCTCATCTTTCCATTTGGAAAAGGCTTCAAAGCGGGGAACACTAACTGTCGCAAAATTTTCCAGCTTCCCTATAAACTGATGGTAATCCAGTGAATAGACTCCCTGATCGAGAATCGGATGATTGCCCTTTAATCCTTCAATCATAGCGGTATCTTTGGCATAAATCCATTCGTAGGCATCCTTTGGAAACAACAGGATTGTAGCTGCTTCTTCCAGATATTTTCGGTCAACCTCAAATTTGACATGCTCATCAACAAAAGAATGCAGCCAGTTCAGGATAAGATAAAAACGATCCAAAAGACCGAATTGGGCATGGTCCAGATCTGCTTCAAATGATTTTAACAGCTTTTTCTCTTCAAGAAACCGTACAAATGCCTGCTGCAGGAGATGAGCGGATTCGCTCATTGCAAATTTATCATACCTGACAAATGTTCTAAAAAGATAAGCGGCTACCTTTTGCTTCTCTTCGGGTTCTAATGCAACAGGAGCTTTCCAATTTTCTAATCTGAAAAGGATGTCACCGATCACCGACTGAAAACGGTTTGTCTGCGGAAATGTCTTTAACACCGTTCCTGCACTATGGATTAATGCTTTCAACTTCTGAAGTTCATCTTCGGCTAAACTATGCCAGAATATACAGGCAACAGATCGTACATGTACATCATATCGCAGCAGGTCCAGCTTTTCATCCATCTGTTTGATGACGGTATACAATTGGAGAGCATCCGCATTGTGTACTCCTTTGATATAGGATTCCGTATATTTTTGCTCAACATACTGATTAATAAACTGTTCCGCCTTAAAATCAGACTGTCCTGAAGCTAGAAATGCCTGATAAGCCAGATATTCAGCACGATAGACAACTGCATTTTCAGAGACCACTTCCTGATCCCACACATCCTGATAGTTAGCCAGCTCTATATTTTTAACCGGTTGATAAAAACCTGTACCGGTAAGATGGTAAAACAGTTCATTCTGCCTGCGTAGCAACGTAAGACTGAGAGATTGATTGTTTACTGTGAACTTATGTTTACCTAACGCAATGATGTTTTCCCCGTCGACATAAAGCTCTGACTTATCACGAAGTGTACGTAATGCATCTTCCTGAGACTTCTTAAGCTGATTTTCCAGATTTTCTGCTTTAGAAATATCCTGCAGAGTATGCAGTTCGGAAACCAGCTGACGGACTTTATCGATCATCAGATCTGAAGCATAGAAGCTCAGAATATCCTCCCGGGAGGCTAGCGTTTTTGATTTGTTTTCAATATTTTTCAATACCCTTAAGCCGATCTGTTCCAGAGAGGAGGTTCGCTTATTGATCTGCTCGACCAATTGTTCTTTTTTCGTATTGAAAGCCTTTATGATCTCGTCTCTTTTATCTGCGATCTTAAGTGCAAAATCATCAAAGCCTGAAAACTTGCTTTCCAGTTCTTCCAGCTGCACGACTATTTTGGTATAGTAGCTATCTGCCTTTTCGGCAGATGTGGACAGCTCCAGATAGTTTACGACAGACTGCTCCAGCAAGGTCAGTTGTGCTGAGAATTCCGCAACAGCTTCCTGACTTTTAAGTGTATTGAGTTTACGTGTCAGCTGTGCCCGTACCTCATTAAGCATAGAGAATATAACGGAAATCTTCTCCACGATTTTAGTGGTCTGCGTAGCATCTTCTATCTTGAGACTATTCAGAATATCAATCAGTAATTCAAGATCTCCCGATATCGTGCCATTGGCTTCTTCGATTGCCTGTGCATCAAACACTTTTGTGATAGCATCGACTTTTACTCTCTGGTCGCTGACTTTTGCTTCGTATGGAGCCAGGGCTTCTTCGCGCAATAAGAAAGCAACAGTCTTATCTGATAAGTCGGCAATAATTGTCCCCAATTGTTCGGACAACTTATCAACAGCAGTCAAATCAATATATCTTACATTCTTGAGATCAATAATTTCTCCCTGCAGTCTGCGCGCATTTGCGAGATGTAGCACGAGTTGATCCAGCGATTCGTATACCGTACTGTTTACACTAAAGATCAGTTCTTCCAGTTTTTTGGAAGTCGTCTGCATGACCTCTTCCGCATGTTTGCGTTGAGCCTGCACTTTGACAAATTCGTCAATAGCGGTATTTGCCACTTCCCTGATCTGCGCCAGGGGTGCACCTATATCCATCAATGCATCGTCGTGTACCCAAAAATAAGAGTCCAGCAATGCATTAGACTTTTTCAGAATATCTTCGTAAAGACCTTCGTATGAATCTTCCTTATTTACCAGTTGTACCACTTCCTGAGCTTCCGCCATCGCCTGTACAATCTGTTTATTTCCCACCTTATACAGTGGATCATCTTTACGGGACTCATTTTCTTTTAGTACAGCCATGTATGGGGTTTCCCATATCTGCACCTGATGATGACGTGTAGCTTCTGCTTCTGTACGAAAATAGATCAGACTCCCGTCTTTGAAAATGGTAAATCCGTTACAGATAATCGGTGTCTCTACAGATTGCTGTATAATATTGTAGGACATCAGAATATAGGTATTGCTCTTATCCTGAACAAAGACATACAGAAAATCCTCTCCGTTTGGAGAAGCAATCTTTCTCAGAAACTGTACATCGTCCAGCTGGGCATCAAATGTCTTATTCGTTCCATTCTGCAGATAGTATCCGTTTGAGAAGATTACACCCTGATTATCAGGCAACAGAATAGCGGATTCATTAAGAGACCTGAGATTGACAACTTCTTTGGTTCTGAGGTTGAAAATAAATGCTCTGAATTCTTCCTGATAGGGTTTGATCCGGATAGCAATCAGGTTGCCCAAGTCAGCATAATAGTATTCTGCATCATCCAGCTGCTGATCGAGATTTGTTACTTTTTCCGAGTAAATTCCTTTGCCGCTATCTGTATTATTCTCTATTTTGAAGGTAATATCTCCATGCAAGGCTTCTATAAAAACTTTATCCAGAATGGAGATATGAGGGAATTTCCCTAATCTTCTGTCTTCCAGCGATGTCTTTATCCATTCAAATTCATGCTGAGCAGGTTTTTTGACTTCATGAATACTTCTGTCATCCTGGTAATGTAGCTTTCCATCTTTGATCAGCCATTTAAAAGCTTTCAGATCGTCCGCATTCTTACTAGTCTGAAATATCATATACAAATAGTTCTCTGTACGGCGGAATTTTGAAAAAATAGAATCGCGGTAATATTTATACAGATTCTGATAATCTGCCACAAAATCAGGATCATTAATAAGATCTAAGGACTGTGCTACAAACTGATTATTCTCGAAGAGGTATACACTGAAAACATCGTTCAATTGTATTTCAGTACGCAGTCCGAAGTGTACATTATAACCAAAAATACAGAGCTTATCAAAAGCAATAATACCACGTGCTACACAATTATTTTCTGTCGTGATTCTTTGATTAGCTTTCAGCACAAAACTGGTGGAGTTAAAAACTTCCTTTCTTGCCTGATTCAATTCACGCAATCGTGCGGAAAGATCTTCCTGCTGAGCCAGAAGACGCTTTCTTATGATTTCGTAAGCTCCCGAATCCAATGTACTGGTATGTTGTTGAAAATCTTGTTTTTCTTCCATAAGATTAAAGTAGAAATCTTCGAATTATTTACTTTTTTTAAATTCTATTTCTCTACCACTTTGATAAAGAGTCTTCTCATCAGATAAAAAAGCATTAATAACCTCTTTCTAAATGAGTTGACAGATTGTATCCGGGCACTCCCTTCTATAGAAGAATGCACCCCGGATACAATGTGTTTATGCTATTAAAGCCCCAGTTTCTTATTTGATATACCCAGGTTTTTGGCCATGCCGAACAATGAATTTATAAATCCGGCATTTTCATCATCATTTGATTCTTTTGCAGCCTGTTGCAGCTTAATCAATACCGCAGAGACCGTCAGATTCTTGATATCATTGGATGAGATGCCATATTTATCAGCCAGTCCTTTGATCTTTTCTGCCAGATCTCCGTTGCCATCAGGTCCTATCAGGGAATTCTTGATGTCCAACGCATGCTTCGAATTATCAATCAGATGATCAAATCCTTTGGAGTTGGATACCTGACGCACAATATTTTCAAAGAACATCGTTTCACCACCCACGATATCGATTTTCGCCGATTTGAGTGCTTCAGACAATACTGCAGACTGCGCGTCAGCAATATCTTTCTGAATATGGATATGTGCCAGTTCTACATCTTTTTCCTTCTGTAACTGCAATTTGAACTCCTCATGCTCTTTACCTACACCGTCCAGTTTCTTCATCGCTTCAGCTTTCTCTTCGATACCGGATGCTTCTGCCAATGCTTTCTCCCGTACGACTTCCGCCTGCATTAATCCTTCTTTACGCATTGCTTCTGCTTTCTTCTCAATAACCATAGCAGCCGCTGTCCCCTGACGTTCTTCTGCTTCAGCCTTAGCAATCATTACTTCTGCCTCCGAAAGACCAATAGCTGCTTCTTCTTTTGCCTGCGCCTCCGCAATGATTTTTCTTGCTTCAGCTTCTTTTGAGGATGCTTCTTTTTTAGCTTCAGCTTCAATCAGCAATTCCTGTGCTTTTTTCTCTGCAATTTTACGTGCCGCTTCCGCATCGATTACTTTTTTCTCTGCTTCCTGTTCTGCCGCTATTTTAGCAGCTTCAGCAGCTTTTACAGTAGCAATTAATTTTTCTTCTGCTTCTTGCGATGCCAGAATAACACCAGCCTGTTTCTTGCGCTCTACTTCACGGAATACTTCCAGATCTTTGACACCTTGTTGTTCTTCTATTACCCCCTTCTCCAGTTGTACGCGTTCTTTAATGACATTTTGTATTCCTTTTTTCTCCGTCTCGATTGAGCGTTCCTTATCGATCTGAGCCAATGTCACAATACGCAGGCGCTCTGTCTCCTCGAGTGCACGGTCTTTCTCTACACGTTCTGTTTCTACAGCGTCTGTACGAAGTTTATTCTTTTCCGCAATAATAATCTGACGCAGTTTATTTTCTTCCTGTACTGCTAAGGATTCTTCTGTGGAAATACGGACAGTTTCGGATTTTAAGCGTTCTTCTTCACGCACTTTAGCGATCTCGGCTTCTTCCCTTGCACGGATATTATCAATTTCTCTCTTCTGACGTTCTTCTTTTTCTGCCAGTTGACGATCAAGTTCCAATATTGCCTCACGTGCTTCCACATTCTGCTTTTTGATCACTTTTTCTTCTTCACGACGGATCAGATTGGCATTCATATTCTGTTTTGCTGTCAATTCAGTGATCTTCTTGATACCTTCCGAATCCAGTATATTTTCAGGACTCATAAATTTGAGCTCCGTCTGTTCGAGATAATCAATCGCACAGTCATCCAGAATATAACCATTCAGATCTGTACCAATGATATTAAGGATTTCATCTCTAAATTCGCGACGTGCTTCATAAAGTTCGATAAAGTCAAACTTCTTCCCGACAGTCTTCAATGCTTCAGAAAACTTCGATTCGAAAATACTTTTTAAGGTCTCCGGATCACTGGCGCGGTCACAACCCAGGTTTTGCGCAACATTGATCACATCGTCAACGGACTTATTGACCCGCACAAAAAAGGCAACTTTTATATCTGCGCGAATATTATCCTTACAAATTAGTCCTTCCTGCTGCATACGGCTAATCTCAATCTTCTTGACAGAGATATCCATGATTTCCATTTTATGAAATACCGGGATGACATACATTCCCTTATTGAAAGCAACTTTGGTCCCTCCGATACCTGTTCTGACAATAGCCTTCCCCTGCGGAATCTTTTTGTAGAACATACTCAGAATAATGAAAAAAGCAAAGATCAGGAAGAAGACTATACCGATACCCAGGAGGACCACCATAGTCAATCCGTCTATAAATAAAAGTGTATTACTAGTCATTGGTTAATTTGGTTTTAGTGATTAAATGTTATCTAAATTAATATCTTTTGTTACGTAATAATATTTCTTGTCTGCCGACTCATCTACAATAATGACCTGATCTCCGTAGCTGATCTTTTGTCTGTCATTGCTCCTCACATTCAGCCGGATGACGTCCTGCTGAATCACAAATTCTGCAGACCCGATATGCTCTCCCTCTATGGACGATTTCATCTTTCCTACTCTTCCCATCAGATCAAGTGCCTCCTCACCATTGTATCCGACATTGGCGTATACTCTTACCAGAGGCTTTGATACCCAGTGAAGGATAAAATAGGTCAGAACAAATACGGGAATCAGAATCAAAACGGATTTAGTTCCATATTCAGCAAGATGAAAAACAAGGGATGAAACGAGTGTTATGATCCAGCCGATAAACTTAAAAAGCGTGACGATTACCATTACGGGGACTTTTCCGATGTTGATATAATCCATCATTTTAGTAAAAAATGAGGGCTCTGCATCAGTGTCCACATTTCCGTCATCCGCAGTATCAGTATCCGGCACATCTGCCGCCACATCCATATTGACATGGGTATCTCCAAAATCAAACCCGTCGCCCATCAGCATGGTAAAAAGCCAGTAGATCAGAGATATACCTGTCAATGCAGTCATGATTGCATTGGACAGCGGGTTAAAAAGCAGGTCAATAATTTCTTTCATCGTTTTATAATTAATCTTGCACTAACACAGTTTCCAAAAGACAGTAAAACCTTCAAAACATTATCCCGGCAGATCGCACCTCTCCGGAGGATACGCTATTCCGGTTTTACTTCATCTTTTTGGAAAGAACGAAAGCAGACGCCATCCGTAGATTATGCCGGATTATCCGGTGTAATCCCCAACTGTCGTTTCAGTTCTTCCAGTTCATTACTAACTGATTCAGGACCACCAATTGCTTCGTCTATCTCTTCACGGGCAGTTTTATTGCCTTTGGCAATCTCTCCGTATGCCTGGCTCAGCGCTTCATCTTCTTCCACCTTTTCTTTCATCCGCTCCAGCATACTGATGGTACTGTTGGAATCAATATTTGCCAACTGCTTATTTACCATCTTAGTGGCTGCGGACACTTTCACACGCGCTTTGAGTGTTGTCAGTTCATTTTCCCATTTAGAGATATTGAACTTCAGGATATCTACATTTTTCTGAATTTCTTCAGCAGAAGCTTTGTGAATAACGGTCTGTTTTTCCAGCTCCCGCACTTCCGCCAGCAATTGATTCTTCAATAACAAAGCTTCTTTTGCGAGCGACTCCGCTTTTTCAACTGAAAGCTCTCCTTTTTGATTTTTTTGCAACAGCAAAATTGCCTTCTGCTCAAATTCTGCAGATTCCGCACGTTTCTTATCCGTATTATTCTCTGTACGGATAGCCAGTGCTTTTACTTTGGCATATGCCTCCAAAGCCTGCGCCAGATCATCTTTCATTTCACGGATACCTTGTTCCGTCATTTTGATGGGATCTTCCATCTTCTCTACTACCGAATGGATTTCTGCCTGTCCTATCCGGAAAATTCTCTTAAAAATATTCATTATCTTAATGTTTTGAAAAACTAATTAACTGTTCTTTGTATTCACTCATCAACAGACTCAGGGAACTCAATGCAGCCTGAAATTCATTGAGATCCAGATTATGAATCTGCAGAGTATAGCGATAAATCACTTTTTCACCATCCTCTGTCAGCGCAAACCCTCCGTGAATAATATCACGATTCTTAACAAGCAACTCTTTAAACATCTCCAGACTCTCATTTCGAATTGTAAACAGGTATTGTTCAAAAATGATTATCGGCATAGCTACTCCTACAATTAAATTGCGAATCCCATCCAATTCATTCTCGATAACAAAGACTCCTTCATCTTCATTTTTATGAACAATCTTATACCCTGTTTCTGTGATATATTTTTCAATTTTTGAGAAGCTCATAATTTATTTTTTATATATTGCACATATTGTTTGCATAAAGTTAAATAATGCAAAAATATTTTGCAAATTAATTTTACATATTTTTTCAAAAAATGTCGAATATAGGTTATAATATTAAAAAGTTAAGAAACGTAAAAGGCCTCAGTCAGCAGGCTTTTGCAGAATTGTTTAACTTAACAAGAGGTAACATTTCCTCGTATGAAGAAATGCGTGCTGAACCAAAAATAGATATTGCGCTTAAAATTGCAAATTATTTTAGCATACCATTGAGCAATCTGATCGACAAAAAGCTATCTGTAAATGAAATTCTCAATTTCAACGACTATTTTGAGGCCAATACTTCCATTGCTCCACCAAAAAATTTAGCAGGCATTCCTTTCCTTTCCCGTGAACGTGTATTTCTGGCTAAAGAATTATACGATAACCTCGAAAGTATTCCTAAAATTTTCTTTCCCTTATATGGACAGGAGAATTATCTTGCTGTAGAAAACAGTCACTTTATACCCAAACATATAGAGGCTAATAATGAAGAAAACAACATTCTGTTCTTCGGCATGTTGCAGGTTGACAATCTGCATACGCTGACAGATAAATTTGGTTTATACTTTAGCAAAGAAGATTTTTTTATTGGTAAATTCCAACAAAACGGAACGGAGATATCTCTTGTCCTCAATGAATGGAAATCCCAACCGGTTTCTATCGACCAGCTCGGTGACTTCTGGAAACTGGAAGGTAAATACAATCAGATTCCCTGAGTAGCCGGATTTTGTTTAAAAACACAGCATATCCCGTCTCTCTTTTGAATGCTTGTCTTATGATTTTTATTAATATTGCAGGATGCGAGCAGTAATACAACGTGTAACACAGGCATCATGTACAGTAGAAGATGTCATCACCGGAAAAATTAATCAGGGTCTGCTGATCCTGATTGGTATCGAAGATGCAGATACGGAAGAAGATATGAAATGGATGGCTCAAAAATTTGTCAACTTACGCATCTTCTCAGATGAAAACGGACTTATGAATAAATCCGTCCAGGATATTGATGGTAATATATTACTTATCTCCCAATTTACTTTATTTGCACAGACTAAAAAAGGCAACAGGCCATCCTATATCCGTGCCGCACGTCCGGAGAAAGCTATTCCGATGTATGAAGCCATGTCGGCCTGTCTATCTCAACTGTTAGGTAAAGAAGTACAGTGTGGTATTTTTGGTGCGGATATGAAAATTGATCTTCGGAATGACGGTCCTGTCACGATCATTATGAATACACAGGATAAAGATAATTTCTGATGGCGTATCCTATCTGTCTGAAACCTTTACTTTTGATCATAGCGTTGCTATGTGTTCACTTGGCTGCCACAGCTCAGAAACAGGCCAGCATGAACTCATTTAGTCAGGCACAGCAACTTTATACAACTTACGAAGCTGAACACGGTAATTATATACAAACTCCAAATGTACGTCTTCATTATCTCAGCTGGGGTAACAGTAAGCACCCTGCAGTTGTGTGGCTGCACGGAAGTCTGACAAATGCATATGAGCTGATGTCTATCGCCCCTCAGCTGGCAGATGCAGGATATTTTGTGATTGCGATCGATTATTACGGACACGGACAGACTCCGATTCCGGCACATGAAGTATCCCTTTATCATGCGGCAGATGATGTACATTTTCTTTTGGATAAACTAAACATTTCAAAAGCTTATATCGGTGGATTTTCCAGAGGAGCTTATATAGCCACAGCCTTTTATGATAGCTATCCTTCCAGCGTCCGCGGACTTATTTTGGAAGAAGGAGGTACTGTAGCATTTAACAGTTACTTCCATAAACTTAATGATACTGCATTAGACAGTCTTATTCAAAAACAGACCGCTATTTCTCCACAAAACAACCCTTACCTTCAGGAATTTGAATCCCAACAGGCTGCTTTTGATTTTTTAAAAGATTCAACAGATCAGTCCTCACAATTTGAACTCCTGTCGTGGATTTCAAAGAATAAACAAGGCAAGTGGATCATTTATAAAGATCTGGAACCCTTTCTTGGGCTTTCCACAGCGGAAGATTTCAAAAACACAGTACTTCGACCAAGCAAAAGCCCCATGTTTGCCCGTTCTATAACGTCTATAGATCCGCTGATTATCTATCGTAACCTGTGTATTCCGATATTACTTATGGAAGCCTATTCGGAGGCTGATCCATTACCATTCGACGAAGAGAACCGTATATTTACGAAACAGTTCAAGCCCTGGGTTACGCATAAAAGATATCCGGACATTGAACACAATATTCATTTTGAACAACCAGAACTGTTTACAAAGGATATTATTGAATTTTTAAATCAACACAATCATGACGATCAAAGAAGCACAGGAGACCATTGATCAATGGATCAATACTACAGGAATACGTTATTTTAACGAACTGACGAATACAGCCATGCTGATGGAAGAAGTGGGTGAAGTGGCCCGGATTATGGCCAGACAATATGGAGAGCAGTCTTTTAAAAAGTCGGATAAAGAAGTGAATCTGGCGGACGAAATGGCTGATGTCCTGTTTGTGCTTATGTGTCTAGCAAATCAGACAGGAATAGATCTGACGGATGCACTGCAAAAGAATCTGGAGAAGAAATCTATACGGGACGCTGACCGACATAAAAATAACGAAAAGCTCAAGTAACAAAGTTTTAACAGCAGGATCTATTTAGAATAAATACAAATAGATTATATTTGTAGATAAGGATGGTTATCAAGGCTAAAATAAAGGATCATAACGAATGGTTATTCTGGGAAGAACTGCCTGAGCACCCGCATGCACAGACAGCAATTTCGGAGAAACACATCGCCATCAACAAATTTCCGATTGATATCTCTACGTATCAGATCTTAAGCCGTGGAATCTTTATCCTGCAGGCCGATATGCGATTTGCGCAGCAGAGTAAAATTGTATCCGAAATCGACAGCGAAGCTATTGTCAGCCAGTTTATTCTTTTTAAAAATGATTCTGGAAGAGGTTATACCTTCAGCAAGCATAATATCCGCTATATTCCCTCGCTGTATGAAGAACATGATGTAGAGCCGGGACAGCAATTCCTTTATTTTCTGCTGATCATGACACCGGAGTTTTATAATAATCTGGTCACTATCCCAAGTCCTTTACATGCACTTTTCAAAGAGCGTATGAAAAGTAAAACAGTTACTTCTATCGTAGAGGACGATCTCTTTGCTACCACAGAGATGATCAAGATAATAGAAGACCTGCGCACCACCAATACCAAAAATGAGCTCAAGCAGATTTTTGTCAATGCCCGTGTACTGGAACTGATCATGCTGCAGTTTGAGCAGTTCAATCATGTGGGAGGAAAGCTGGATGACAGCCTTCGGGCAGAAGATATCCAGAAACTGGAAGAAGTACTGCGTATACTGAGAAATCAGTTTGTCAGTCCGCCTACACACAAGCAGCTTTCAAAACTGGTTCTGCTGAATGAGTTTAAACTAAGAAACGGCTTTAAGCAGCATTTCGGTACGACAATATACAATTACATTACACGTATCCGTATGGAAGAGGCAAAACGCTTAATTATACAGGAACAAAAAAACATGTATGAAGTCGGGATAAAGGTAGGTTTTAAACACCAGGCCAGCTTCACACATGCTTTCAAAAAATATTACGGAATTCTTCCGAGTGAACTTATCAGAGGCTAATACGCACTTCCCTCTCTGACAGCTACCAGATCCCGCCAGGACTGCAATTCTTCTACACCAGGCTTACGTTTTCCGAAAATCTGAACAATCAGTTCTCCGTGACTGTCATAGGCCTCGAGCGCATGTACATCTCCGTCTGTGGAAGGTTTGCTTACGATCCAGACCTCTTTGATCTGATCCATATTCAGATGAAGATTAAACTTGGGATCGAGCACATTAAACCAGTTTGCCATCTTTGCTACCTTGTCTACCTGTCCTGTATGGATCTGAATACAACCTTTATTGGCAACAAAAATCATTAATGGCACCTGTAAGGAACTGGCAGATTCTATACGTTCAGTCAAAGATTCCACTTCTATTTGCTTAGTTCTTCCTTCCGGAGCCAGTCGCAACGCCTGCGTACGTTTGAGATTGTATTTTCTTAATATTCCAAAAAATTCATGACTGTCTTTCATCGCTAACCAGTCTTTTTGAAAACCTGTCACATCCACTTCGCTATCCGGAATATGAACATCTACATATTCTTTTTCTGATTCCAATGTAAAATAGTTTTGATCTGCAGCTTTAAATCTGCCGACAAGACGGTGATAGGCTTTATGGTCGCTCTCCTCCGTCAGATAAATTTTGTGTACAGCAGTTCCGTTCTGATCAAAAAACTGTAAACCGTAAAGCGGACCCATCCGAACCGCAAATGCATAGTGCCATTGGCTCAGAAAGATACGCAGATCTATATCTTCATCATTGAACAGCAACACATGATCAGTAACTGTAGGCACGGGATATACACCTTTGCGTTCGTGCACACAGCTTTCATTACGGGTCAAGGCCATTACATAGCCGAGCTGATTTATTTCCTGCAGAATGGAAATCATTTCGGGCTGTAGCAAAACAACATCGTCAGAAAGCTGAGTCAGCAGTAATTGCATTTCACTAACCTGCAAAGCTTTGGCACAATCGTAAATCCGTGCCTTAGGATTTTCTTTTTTATATGCTTCGTATTTTAATTTAAGTTCCATATGTTGATAGTGTTTATAATTTGAATTGAATGTTGTCGCTGTAAATTCAACTGTCATCGGATCTATACGTGGTGTCAGTGTTTCAGGAATAATAGAAACCTGAGAATGTACCCCAAATATGGTAAATATATTTTGCGGAGTAAGGACTTCCATTGGCGCCCCGTCCCACCATTTGCGGCCGGATTTCATCATCAGTACCCGGTCTGCATATTGCGCGACCAGATTAAGTTCATGCAGAATAGCTACAACCGTAAAACCCACTTTCGTCAGAGCCTTTGCAATGGCCAGTGTTTTATGCTGGAACTGCATATCCATACTGCTGATGGGTTCATCCAATAACAACAATACATTCTTTTGATCCCATACCTGCGCTAATACACGCGCCAGATGTACACGTTGCTGCTCCCCTCCGGATAATTGTTGGATCTTACGATCGGAAAGATGATCTACAGCACATATTTTCATGGTCTCCGCCACCGCTATTTCGTGTTGTTCCACTGACGTTGAAAGGTGATAACGCCCCATTCTTACAATCTCTTCAACAGTAAAGGGCATACTCATTGCATTCGATTGGTGAAGCAATGCCCGGTGTAATGCCAGCTCCTTTAGTTTATAATTCTTTACCGGCTTGCCTTTGAATAACAGTTCGCCATCCGAAGGTTTCAGATCACCGGCAATGAGACGAAGCAAAGATGTCTTCCCTGCTCCATTTGATCCGATAATCGCTAAGAACTCGCCTTCAGAAACCGAGAAATCAACATCTCTGACAATGGTTCTTCCTTTGACCTGATAAGATAAAGAATGTGCCTGCAACATCATCATAATTACATTTTACTTTTATCCCTAATCAATATATATAAAAACACAGGTGTACCCAGCAGTGCCGTAATTACCCCGATAGGAAGTTCTAGCGGCTGAATAACGGTACGTGATACCAGATCTGACAAGGTAAGAACGAGTGCTCCGGCCAGTGCCGAAGCGACCAGCACATACCGATTGTCCACTCCTCCTACCAGACGTATGGCATGCGGCACCAGCAGCCCTACAAAACTGATAACTCCCGAAAAAGCAACCGCAGCTCCTACAGCCAATGTAGAGAACGTAATCACCAGTATCTTTAGCTTTCCGGTATTGACACCCATCATCTCTGCCTGTGACTCTCCCAAGGCAAATACATTCAACTTCTTCCCGAAGAAGGGTAACGCCATTATAGGAATCAGCACACATGGAAATAAAACTTTTATAGTATCCCAGTTGGCCCCGGCCAGACTTCCCAGTGACCAAAAGGTAATGGAACGAAGTTGTTGTTCCGTAGCCAGATAACTCAGCAATCCGGTAAGAGCTCCTGCAAATGCATTAATAGCAATACCGGCTAACAACATCGTTGCAATATGAGGTTTGCCATCCGTTATAGAAATACGGTACACAAAGAATACCGCCAGTGAAGCTCCCACAAAAGCCGCAAAGGCCAGCATGTAAGAATTGAATGCTGCAGATACAGCTGCTGCAAGCGCTGCCTCAAAAGAAATGACAATGGCTGCAAATAATGAAGCTCCTGTAGAAATTCCCATAAGACCCGGTTCGGCAAGCGGATTCCGGAATACACCCTGTATAGCAGCTCCGCTGACACCTAATGCCGCTCCTACCAGTACGCCAAGCAAAATCCTCGGCAGACGAATCTGATAAATAACATTAGCATTCAGTTCATCCATCGTTATGTCGGAAAACATATGCAGTTTCTGTAACAGAATCACCACTACATCCTGACTTGGAATACGTATAGAGCCCATACCCAGAGAAAAGATCATTACCAGAACGAGCAATATACTCAGCAAACTGTAAATCAAGATATATTTCATTCCGGACATACTAATTAGCCGATATTTTATCGTGCAATGTACGGATAGCAAGTGGCAGACGAATGCTGAAATTATTGAGCAATGTAGCATCCATCGTCACAATTCGTTTGTTTTTACCGGCTGTAGTCAGATTGACTCCCGGCATTTTGAGAACACCTTCTTTTCCGCCAAGACTGGAAAGACCAAAGTCAAATAATAATATAGCGTCCGGATTGGCAGCGACTAATGCTTCCGTGTTATATGTTTTGAATCCGGTGAATCCTTTCAGTGCATTCTGACCTCCGGCCAGTTTAATAACAGCATCAACCGCTGTGTTATCTCCGGCTACACTCATCGCACCGGCACCTCGTGCATAGACAAACATTGTCTTTACTGCTTTTTTGGATTTCGAGGCCGCAACGGCCTGATTGATATCCTTTTGTAATTGTGTCGCCAAAGTATTGGCTTGCGTACTCATATTCACAGCACTGCCTACTGATTTCACTAACTGCACTACGCCATTAACCGTAAATTCCTGCTTTATTAATGCTACCCGTATTTTCAGTGCTTTTAACTGGCTCTGAACATCGGGATTAAGTTCACCTTCTATAGCCAATACCAGGTCCGGACGAAATGCAGATACTCCCTCCGCAGATACAGATCTGTTCTTACTCACTTTTGGGAGAGACTTTACATAGGCAGGATAATCACTTGTTACATCTGTAGCAACAATAGATTTACTTAATCCCAAAGCATCCACGACCTCTGTAAGTGTACCATTCAGACTGACAATACGTTTGGGTACAGATTGCTGAGCAAGACTTACCTCCCCGGACAACACCAGTATAAGTGCAATAAAAAAAATGTTTAACCTCTGCATATTTATATGATTTGATATTTTTTCATGAATTTGAATACAACAAAGCAACCCTTTATTTAAACCAATTCCAAATAGATTACTGCATAAGAATACATCTGAAAGAGGATATGAAAACAACTAAATTTCAAAAATAAAACACTGTAAAACAACTATTTACAATCCGAATATCTGATTACTATCGAAACATAAAAATACGTTTTGAACAAAATAAAATACAGAATAAACAAATAAAATTACAGATAACATAAATACTTTATGGCAAAGTTTGATGATACTTGCAAAGTTATTTAGATTTATTACAAATAAAAATTGAAGTATTTTATTTCTCTTATTCTTATCATGATGTCTGTTGCAGGAAACATACAGCTTGCACAAGCCCAGAAAAAAAACGTATTCACGGGGATCGTCCTCGATGAGTCAGGTCATCCTGTACCTCGTGCATCTGTTATTCTGGAGCCGGATCATATTGTTGGTTCAGCAGATGAAAAAGGAGTATTTCGGTTTAACAAGCTTTTTCAGGGCACCTATCAGTACAGTATATCAGCCATTGGTTTCGTCACCGATACCGGGTCGGTATACATAGCGGGTACAGACAGTGGCCAGCGCGAATTTGTACTTAGAAAATCAAACAAAGTATTGGATGAGGTCGCCATCACACAAACTAACAAAGCCAGACCTACGCTTATAGATCCGGCCAATGCAGCTATGCCGGTAACTGTAATAGATCGAAAAACAATCGAACTGATGGGTAGCAGAAGACTGGATGAGATACTGAAAGAACAAACGGGTATTGCTATTGTAAATAATACTTCCGGTGGTGCGCGGTCTGTAGGTGTGCAGATGCAGGGATTCTCAAGTCAGTATATTATGATTCTGATCGATGGACAGCCTATGCTGGGACGCAACTCCGGAAACTTTGATCTGTCCCGCATATCGGTGGCAAATATAGAACGCATAGAAATTATAAAAGGAGCATCTTCCTGTCTCTATGGAAGCGATGCTTTAGGCGGAGCAATCAATATCATTACCCGTCTGGGAGCGATTACCCCTCAATTGCATGCCAGTCTCAACTATGGAAGTTTCCAGATTCTGGATGCCACACTAGAAGGAGAAACATCATTTAATAACGGTAAGGGCTCTGCTCTTGTATCTGCTAATTATTATCATACCAATGGATTTAATAACAATAAACAATATATGGAAGGGGGAACTAGCGTTCCTCCGTATACTAACATGGCTATCCAGGGAAAAGTGCGCCATCAGATCGGAAGTGATCAGCAGCACATCGGATGGAACGCCAGACTGAACACCCGATCTTCGGATATGACGCGAGTCTACAGTGAGAATTACGCTACAGAAGACAGACAACGCGAACATGATTTTAACACTTCTGTCTATTTTGACAAAAGATTTAATGAACAGTGGAAATCATTATCAACTTATTATTTCTCTTACTACAAGTCTGATATCAATGTCAGGACGCAGCAACAGCAGGCAACACTGACAAATGATAAATTTAGCCAGTACATCCACCGCCTGGAACAGCAGGTAGCATATAACAGTGAAACTTTTAATGCAACTTTCGGAGCCGGATTTAATCAGGAACATATGGAAGCTGTCAATAACTTTGCAGCACGTAGCCAGAACTCTTACTTTGCTTATTCTCAAGGCAACAAAGAACTTCTGGAACAGCTCAAGCTGACAGCAGGACTGCGCTATGATTATACGGAAGGATTTGGCGGAAAACTAAGTCCAAGCCTGGGACTTCAGTATACCGTAGTTCCTCAGCTAATTCTGAAGACTGGCATCGGAAGCGGCTTTAAAGCTCCTGATTTTAAATCCAGATATCAGGTATTCTATAACCCGGCGGCCAACTATTATGTCATAGGTAATGAAGTATTACGGGAAACATTGACAAAAATGGAAGAAGCAGGTGAGATCTCAGAGATCAGAAAATATGTTGTCAATCAATTAGACCGTAATCTTCAGGCGGAAAAGAATACATCATTCAATGCCGGATTTACCTGGCAGATCAGTAAACAATATACTGTAGAAGGCAGCTATTTTCACCATAAACTCAAAAACCAGATCAACAGCATACAGGTCGCTACCGGAACACGGAATATGGCCGTTTATTCGTACCAGAATCTACCTGAATCGGTCAATAAGGGGTTTGATGTAACAGTCACAGCTCAGCCTGCAGAGCATCTGACACTCAATGCCGGCTATCAATACCTTATCGCTAAAGATCTCAGTGTAGAAGACAGTATACGCGCAGGGAACTGGCCATATAATCAGAATATACACGACCCGGCTACAGGCAACTCCTACCCTCCTACAGCAAAAGATTACTGGGGACTCGAAAACCGCTCGAGACATCAATTCAATGTAGGCCTTATGTATACCTTCAAACCCTGGAATATGACACTCAATCTCAGAGCCAATTTCAGAGGGCGTTATCCTTTCGGAGATGCAAACGGCAACCAGTTTATAGATAGATATGATGTATTTGTCAATGATCATATCCTCTATAATGCAACTATAGAAAAGAAATTTGATAAGCTCCCGTTAACAATCCGGCTTAACGGAGAAAACTTATCCAACTATATAAATTATCTCATACCTGGTCAGGTCGGAAGGACACTGATAGCAGGCATATCTTACAGATTAATAAAACACTAATTATGAACAAATTCAGATACGCTATTATTTGCCTTACAGCAATGATTTTATGGACAGGCTGTTCCAAATCCAATGACGGTCCCAATGTCGAACTGAGTGATGGTACCAGTACGGTGATTACTGACCTGGCAGGAGATGTAGACGCTTCTGTAGGTAACAGTGCTCCCGGAAAAGAAAAACGCGATTTCCATACTTTTCTCTTCCGGTTTTCGGACCAGAAACAAACCTGGTTAAAGACAGCAGCCGATTCGGCTAAATATATTAAAGGAACAGACTGGGATATTGCATTCTCGGGTTTTTATAATAGTACACTATATCTGAACAATGGTCAATTAACAGGCAATCCTGCATTTGGCAATACATCCCGACATAAGGTAATACTGATGAAAGAGTCTTATGACAAAGTCAGCACAGCGCCAAGTGATGCAGATTTTGATAAGAGCCAACTCAATGATTTTGGGATGATAGGAAATGAAGATTCTCAGGGCTGGTACAATTATAATCTGACAAATCATTTGGTAGCTGTAGTACCAAACAGAACTTATGTGATCAGATTAACGAACGGAAAATATGCCAAACTACAAATTGTAAATATCTATAAAGGCAATCCGCCGGCTGTCACTGATCTTAACTGGCCGGCGCCGTACTTTACATTCAAATATTTCGTCCAGGAAGACGGATCTAAAAATTTAAAAACCAAGTAATTTATTCTAAAAATTAATACGATATGTTAAACGAGCAAATCAAAGAAGCGACAAAGCAAGGACACCAGGAATTAGAAAAAACGGTTGTATATAAGCTAAAGGCGATTGAAAACAATGCAGATTATGCTGATCTGCTAAAACATTTCTATGTATTCTTTTCAGGGATAGAGCAGCAAATAGACAATTTAATGCCGGAAAGCCTGAAACCTTATTATGCTGTGAGAAGAAATGCATCCCATATTGCACAGGATATTGAAGCCCTGGGCGGATCTCTGGCAGAACTTCCTTCAGTAGTTCTTCCTCCACTTCACAATGCTACACAAGCTATAGGCGCACTATACGTGCTGGAAGGCTCTATTATGGGTGGACCCTATATTGTCAAAATGCTGCAACAAAGAGGCATTGAAACAGGTTTTAATTTCTTCAATGGCTATGGGGAACAATCGCACCAAAACTGGGCTAAGTTTACCGGAATTATCAATGCTGAAGTAACAGAAGAGGCAGCTATAGAAGAAGCTATTACTGCAGCTCAACAAACTTTTTCTTCTTTTGGACAAACTTTTAATGCAAATATCTTATCCTAAATAATTTTTAAAAAATGAAATTTACTCAAACCCTTAAACATAGCTTTGCTATTTCACTTTTAGCGTTAACAACTCTTGGATTTAGTTCCTGTTCAGATGATGATAAAGAGATTAAACCAGTAGTACTCGAAGATAGTAAAGCAACTGTGCAAACAGCTACAATTGTTGCATCTGCATCTGCAAAAGGATTTTACAATCTTAATACAAATACTAAGACAGATAGTATTAACAGTACAATTAATTTGTCAGGTATGTTTGGTGCCTCATTAAGATCTTCTCATCCAAATACATATAAGCTTGGTTATTTAGATAAAACGGGAACATCGATTGATAACATTACGTTAGACATACTAAAAAACACCAAATTTGAATTAGTCAGTTCTATAGGGGTTGATCTTAGCAAAATTCCAATGCCAAATTTTGATCCTGCTATATGGTTAAGCTATGATCATGGAGTCACATATCAAGTAAAATCAATTGAAAATCGTTATGTTGTCTTCTATAAAGGTTCTGAGTTTTCAGAAAAAGCAGATGAAATCTATGTATTACAGGCAGAAAAAGTAGTGGCGGCAAATAGTGTGGGGACTTATACTATTAAATACAAGAAATACGTAAAATAATCCGAACCTATTTCATAAAAAGGGAGTTGTAAGTAATATACAACTCCCTTTTTATTTTATTAGTACAGCAAAATGCCGGCACCTAAAGAAAATGTAGCAATAGAAGATCCGACTTCATTTAATCGGGTATGTGTAGATTCTCCATTTGAATAGAATAACTGATCTGTACCGTTTTTAGCATTTAGCAGACTATTGTATCGTGCAGAAGCCAAAAAATAAAGTTTAGATGTGGGACTGTAAGTGACATCGAAGACTCCTGACCATTGAGGAGCATCAATCTTGTGCTTAAAACTCACCGGGTGAGCAAATTCCTCTCTCAAATTCCAATTGGCAACAGCAGTATACTTATTTAAAGCAAACTGTGGACTTAAGGACATTTTCCACTTTGGACTTATCACTTTACCCAACTTTAGACCTATTCCCCCTCCCAGCAGCTTACTTTTATATGTACTTCTAAGATCCAGAGTAGGATCAATCATCGTCAGTGAGGTATACTGATATTGAGGAAAGACATAACCTTCTACATCGATTCCACCTCTCCACAGCAGATAATTAAGTTGTAGCGTCGCAAAAGAAACATTCCCTTCTCCGCTATCGTATGTCATGTCCCTATCTACCAGCGTTCTGTTGTCTCCGGAATAATCTACATCGCGAACTGTACCGGATACAATAAAGCTATGTTCGGCCTGTAAGGAAAGCTTAATTCGCGGATGCAAAATGACAGAAAATCTGGCCCCTGCACCCCAAGCTACATTATCCTTCCAGGTCAGCTCCGAAAGAATATTCGGATTCTTACCATCTATATTTCCGGCTATTGACCAGTTGCTGTTAATCAGATCGACTTTAGGGTAAACAGAAATATCAATATTGTTCTGTGCAGATACCAAAGTACCGTTCACCGTAAAAGAAATCAGGATTAACAGTACGTAATAAAGAGATTTTATCGCTTTCGACACCATTTGAGACTATATAAACTAAAGCATGAATATACAACAATAAACGGATGTATCCATGCTTTAGATTTTTTTAGAATGCAGGGCCAATCTGTGCGCCGTCTGTATTCGGTATACTGACCAGAAACTCTGTTGTAAATTTGTATTTTGGAATATCAGCTAATTTGATAGGATATAATATAACCTCATCCTGATAATCATTATTTGCATTAATTGTTGTCCTCGTCTTTAATCGCACATAGTAATTATTCGTGCCCGATACCCTTACCATATCTACACCATAGGACTTATTCGGGTAATAAATTCTATCATTATCAAAGTTTGCAATTTCATATCTTTCCGTATTATTCAACCAGAAATTTTGAAACTTTTGATAAACTTCCCAGTAAAAATCTGGCGTTCCGGATAATATATTTTGATCTACATTCCACATTAATGGTAAATCATCAATTACAAAAATCTCTTTATTTTTTTGAGAATTAAAAATTAATGCTTTTGAAAAATGGCTAAGATTACTAACATTCACATTCGCCGGCTCAAATCCGATTATCCGGAATTTATCCGGAAATTTCATTAATAGAAAATTCACTTTTCCATTAGAGATTTTCCATCTTTGATGAAGAATAACATCTCCATTTAAAAAATATTCGAACCCTCGTTTTAAGTCAAATTTGTTCCCCAAAAGATATTTCCTAACCTCCTCTCCCTTATGACCCGGAACCAGTTCATACAATGGAATTAATCCATTTTCACCAATTCCTATCAGTCTTGAATTTTGGGTAGAAACTGTACTTTGCCATTGATTTATATCTACTGTTGGCACATTCGGGTTACTCAGATTGACATTTCCGGTAATATTAACAGAAGGATCACCACCTATCGCCTGATACATCAATGACTGGTTGGTATTATTTGTTATTTCGTTCTGACTATAATTAATATTTCCGTCAGCAGATATGCCAAGTCCGAAAATCTTAATTCCACCCAGATTTACACCTGCCTCAACTTTCCTTGTTTTATTCGTACTGTTTATTTGAGAACGATAGGTTAATTTTAATCTTCCTCCCAATGTTATATCTGTTAGTACATGTGTACCATAGGTAGATACTAATTCTGCAGGAGACATCGTTTCACAATCTGCAATAAAATTGGAAGTCAGATATTTATTCTTAACATCGTTAACAGACATATAGATACTTAATTTTTTTCTATATATGAGTTTTTCAAGAGTTGCATAAGAATATTTAGATGAATTGAAGTCTTCATCCACAAAAGTAGACTTCAGCTCTCCCTTAAATAAAAGCATGCCTGCACTCACATTCACTTTCTTTGTCACATTCTTTGCGTAGCTTTTTGCATCTTCTCCTGAGACCACAATCGTATTCTGACCACCTATATTTCCGATCTCTATCCTATTCGTATTATCGGGAAATGCTCGTATTTTTTCTACATCAATAACTTTGGCCTTAGCGGAACGTTCATCCGCAAATCTATCTTCTGCATTGTAACCAAATCCTAACAGATCGAGGTCATTATCGCCAGCGGATCTGGATGTAGTATTATTGTTGGAAACAACGAGATCTTTTCGGCAGCCAGATAGTACTGCCAAAAATGTTATTAAAATTAAGATTTTACTTTTCATTTTATTTAGAATTATTATAAATAATAGCAAATCTAAATATATTTTTGAATTAAAAAAGAAAAAATAAAATTAAAGTTACTCTACCTTTTGAATAACATAATATTAACACATTTATTATATTAGCAGCCCGTAGAAAGAAAAATATAAAACCATTATTCAATTCGATTATACTCTTTGAGATTCATCAGATCAGCCATACAATATCAGATAGGGGAATCCGTTATTAGTAAACCAAAATAACAATAACACAGTAATCATTATTGTGCTATAAAAAAAGGGATATCTGATGCAGATATCCCTTACTTGTTTTTATTCTTTTAAAGCTTTCTATCAACGTGTTTTGCTGTATGTGCCGACTTTAGATCCATTATCCAGAATCATATTTACTTCTAGTTTCCTGTTATCCGCTTTTACGTGAATAAGTGTCCGGTTTCCCTCTTTAGGTCCGCCACCAATAAAAATTGGATAAGAATGTTTTGCGGTAGCTTCATGAAACCCGTAAGTGTGCGTATGTCCGCTGATCACGACATCCACTTTATATTTATCAAATAAGGGTGCAAATAAGCGTTGTACTTCCATTGGTCCATGCCATTCTCCGGAATAAAATGGCGGAATATGCATAACAACCACCCGGAAATCGCTCTTTCTGAATGCATCTGAAGCCATTACTTTTTCAGCCCATTTTGCCTGATCGATACGATACTGATCAAAGTCCACTACGCCGGCATATACTTCTGCTGTATCCGGTTTATCCTCTCCGGTATCCAGCATCAGCCAGGAGACAGGCCCTCTGCGAAATGTTCCGTAATACGTATTGTCCTCATATCTGAAAAAGGTTTTAAAATCTCTAGAATAAGCACCTCTTGTCTCATGATTGCCTCTCAGCATAAAAAATGGTTTTTCGCTGGCAAACCGCTCTCCCAGTGGAGTAAGCAGTTTATCATAAAGGTCTTCTTCATTAGTAACGTAATCAAACATATCGCCATTCAGAATCGCAAAATCGAATTCCGGTTTACCTGCAATATCCAGCAACTGTCCGTAGGAATGTGCTCTTCCATGTACGTCATTATAGATAACACAGGATGTAGTTTGACTATTTGCATCCGGAGTTTTAAATACATATAAGGAACTGCTTATCTCTTTGCCATAAACGACTTTGTAAGCTTCAAACGTGAGGATTTCCTTTGCATATACCCGGTACTCATATGTCTTACCCGGTTGCAGACCCGTTATTGTCAGTACTGTACTGAGGGTATTGGCATTAATAAGTCCGTCTTCAGACTGAACGATTTTCCGAAATTGTTGCTCCCCCTGTGCTCTGACTTCCAGCCAGGTAAAACCTTTACGATTAATATGGGTCATGACAGTCACCTGATCTCCCTGCAGATCCTGCAGATAAGGTCTGACGCGAAAATCAAAATCCTGTTGTTGTATAGTGTGTGCGAATGCTTGCTGATGAGCAGATAACGCAAATGTTGCCGAAGCAACGCCCATTGATTTTAGAAAATATCTTCTTGTATTCATAATAGATTTAAGGTATCAAAAAGACCGGCTGGTTATAAACCGGTCTTCAGGTTGTTCAAATATAGCTATTCCCAAAATGGATTCTGAACCAAATTTTCATTCAGTTGCAGTTCCTGAGTCGGTATCGGCCAGAGGTAATCTTTCTTTTCATCAAATACTTTTGCTATATGCGCATTGACAATTATATTCCCTGAGGTTCCGTTTTCCAAAATGATCTCACTTCCCAGTTTTAGAAGCTGAATGCCGGAGGCTGTAGGCTTATTCCCCTCATATATCCACACATCCATCTTGCCATCTCCATCCAGATCAAACTGTCCGGTTGAAGGAAAATACATCCCTTTAAACTGACGTGTCAGAATCGGGCCAACTTTCCAACGCATAATATCATCCCAACGGAAAGATTCCATGACCAGCTCAATTCTTCTTTCCCGGCGGATTTCCAGTACAGCACCTGCCTGACTTCCTTTTACATTCGGATACTGTGCCATCAGATAGGCATCTGGACTAGCTGTTGCATCAGTGAGCAGCATATTAGGCATAGACACCCGATCGCGAAGTAATTTGACAGACCTGTCAATATCAGCCTGGGAAAGATCGTCGAGTTCAGCTTTTGCTTCTGCATAATTTAAAAGAACTTCTGCATAACGAAACAAAGGCATATCATTTTCAGAACGGTTGTAGGAGTCATACCGTACATCGCCCACAAACTTGATCAGCTGATAGCCCGTTACCGAATTACCAAAATTAGGTGTTTGCACCGCAGTACCACCGATTCTCTTATATCCCGGTGTGCGAATGGTCTGTGACAGACGCGGATCCCGATTCTGTGTCTCCTGATAAAAGGACATCGTTGCATATCCAGGTTTATCTGTAAAACGGGAGCCATCCCGCATCAGATACGTATTGACGAGGTCTTTGTTTAGTCCCGGTTTACCGTAAGAAGCGGTGATTGTATAATAATTGACATTGTGCCAGATCTGCAATCCGTCACTGTACTTACGGGCCAGTATGATCTCACCATCAATGGCATTGACAGACGAAAACAGTTGCTGATACCCCATATTGTCCGTTCCCTGATAGATACTGTATACGTTGCCATCCATCACCTGTCTGGAAGCCGCAGCTGCAAGCTCCAGAAAACGTTTAGAATCCGGCAAATTCAGGTCTGTATGGTATTTACGAAAAGTACCTTCGAATAGTGCTACACGGGATTTTAAAGCTAAAGCAGTCCATTTGGTTACTTTTTCAGATGATTTGGTAGCACTCAGATTCGCTATGGCAAAGTCCAGATCCGCTATAATGGAATCCATTACCAGTGTTCTGGAATCTCTTTTCTTCAGTAAAGCTTCCATATCGTTTTGGTCGATCGCCTTAGAATACCAGGGCACATCTCCAAATCGCTTGACTTTATCAAAGTAAAAATAAGCTCTGAAAAAGCGGGCCACTGCTCCGTATTTATTCGCTATTTCAGGAGCTAATGTTCGGTTGTAATTCTCTAAAAAGAAATTAATATTCCGCAGATTATCCCAGGTCCAGCCTCCACCACTCACCGGCACCTGACGCTTACCCGTGACCTGATCTGGCAGGGTGTTTTTTACAATATTATCAATATCCTCATTATACACTCCTTCTGCATCGGGCAGAGAATTGTAAAAAGAATTACAATATAATGCCAGATCATTTTCTGATCTGAAATAGTTTTCCGGAGTCAGTTTATCCTCCGGAGAGCGATCCAGATAGTTTTTTTCACAGGAAGTAACCGCAATCAATCCTGCAACAACTAAAATATATGAATATAGTTTCATGATGTTAAGCCTAAAAAGTTAAGTCAATACCAAACGAAAATGCCTTGGAAATAGGGTACGATCTGCCGTTCACTTCCTGCGCTGCCTGTTCCGGATCAATATAATCGGAACGCAATTTGGTCGCTGTCCAGAAATTCTCTCCGGAAACAAATACTCTTGCTCTTGATATTTTGACACGTTGCAGCAGTTTATCACTCAGGCTATAGCCTATAGTCAGATTTTTCAGCCGGATATAGGCCAGATCCTGCAGATACCGGTCATTTTTTACATTCAGCGATCCCCTGTTGTTCAGGGCAATATATCCTCTCATGAGCGGATAGTAAGCATTTGGATTTTCAGGAGTCCACACATCATCTGCAAAGTCTTTCGGAACGAAGGAATAATATGGCCGGGAATAGGGCCCCCAGAATTTATCTGAATTAGATCCCGGATACCAATGTTGACGTCCGATCCCCTGAAAGAATGCCGATACATCAAATCCATTCCAGCTTGCACCCAGATTCACACCAAAGGTATAACGGGCCCGATCATTTCCGATGATCACCTGATCTCCAGGTTTACTAAGCGTATTGTCTCCCTGATTCACAACACCGTCCCCGTTGACATCTACAAATTTGACATCCCCGCCTTTGAGCTTAGACCATTCTCCGGGAGCCGACAGCCGAACAGCATCAACATAGTCCTGATTTATTTTCCAGCTGGCAGCTTCTGCATCTGAAGCAAATAAGCCATCTACGCGATATCCCCAGATTTCACCCAGCGACTGCCCTACGTAATAGTTACTCAGCAACATTTTGGGATTATCAAAACGGGTAATTTTAGCTTTGGAATCAGACAGACCAACTGAAAAATTATATTTAAAAGGTTTATCTGCCACTGTTCTGGAATCATTCCATGCTACAGCAAGTTCCCAACCTCTGTTTTCCAGATCTCCTGCATTCATCTTCGGAGTAGCTGCTCCGAATACAGCCGGCAATGTTGGCCCCGGGATCAGCATATCCAGCGTCTTGCGAATAAAATAATCAAAGGTTACATTCAGACGGCTGTTCAGAAAAGCCATATCCGTTCCGAAGTTCAACGTATTCGTACGCTCCCAGGTCAGATTACTGGAGATAGGTGTTGGTGCAGATATATATTGTGTCTTTCCTCCACCTGTGATATAATTAGACCTGCCACTGTTCATCAACGAGATGTAACCATATTCATCCGCTTCCTGCGCATTTCCCAGTTCACCATATGAACCACGGAGTTTGAATTCGTTTACATACTGTTTCAGATTTTCTGCAAATGACTCTTCCGTTACTCTCCACCCTGCAGATACAGAAGGGAAGAATCCAAATCTTTGCTTACTTGGAAACTTGGATGTACCATCATAACGGCCATTCATCTCAAACAGATATTTACCTGCATAATCATATGTGAATCTTCCGAAATATCCTTCCAGTGCCCATGTACGGCTTCCACCGGTAGTCTGCATATTGCCATAGCCCAGATCAAAATCATTCAGATCTTCCGACAACAAACCGTCTACGACACCACCGATAGCATCCCATTTTTGTTGCTCTCTGTTGTATCCTAATACAGCTCCGAAATTGTGCTGACCAACGGTCTTATTGTAATTGGCAAAAAGGTTAATGGCATGTTTGGTATAGGTAATCTGTCTTTCTGTCAAACGATCATTTCCCAGGTAATTAATTACTCCCGGAAAAATCGACCACGGAACTTGCGTTCTTCTCGCAAATGTCTGAACAGGATTGTAATTGAATGTATAGTTTCCCGTCACTGTAAAACCATCCATAATCGTCGCCACACCTTCCAGATGATTGACAAACTCATGCTCTTTCTTACCTCCACGTGATTTACCATACAACAGGTCGGCAAAAATACCATCACCTACTGTATAATTATTCAGCTCCGTACGGTAGGTTGCCGTACCATCCGGATTGACCGGAACATAGGAAGGCAGAGCGTGCACAGTAGTCGAAATAAAATTGTTATTTGATTCTTCCGGTTTATCTCCGGAGTTCCAGCCCGGGAAGGTATAATTCTTATAATTCAACTGCGAATTGTTGCTGACTCTAAGCCATTTGGAGAGCTGTGCACCGATCTTACTTCTGAGATTATAAGAATTGAACTTATCCTGATTAAACTGCATGATACCTTTTTTCTCATATAATCTTCCGGACAGATAAAAGTCAATCTTGTCCGTCCCTCCGGTCATCGTCAGAGCATGTTCCTGAGAAGGCTGTACATCACGATAGAAATAATCCCACCAGTCTGTATTTCCATAGTAAACGTACTGATCTTTGCCATTACGATTCTGAATAACCACACTCGGCAATGAAGGATCATTCTTACGTTTCAGCAATTCTGCATAGTCCGCTTCTGTATATCCGGTGTAGCTGTTTCCAGTAGCACGGATAAAAGCTTCATCATTCAGAATTGCGGCATCATATCCGGATGTTATAAAATCTGTACTTACTGTAAGTCCTGAAAAAGCAAAATTGTTACCGTAATTTATACTCATTTTTCCGGCTTTACCTTTTTTCGTGGTAATGAGCATCACACCAAACGCACCTCTGGCGCCATAAATGGCAGCCGCAGCCGCATCCTTTAGGACAGTAATAGTCTCTACATCACGTGGATTGATATTATTGATACTGCCGGGTACTCCGTCAATAAGGATCAGCGGCGAAGCATTCTTGCTGTTGATCGAAGCAAATCCCCGGATATTCACGGTCCCTTCACTTCCGGGCCTTCCGTTAGAGAAGTTAACATTCACATTTGGCATAGCGCCCTGTAATGCCTGAGTCACATTGGAGACCGGGCGGTCTTCCAGGACTTTGGAATCAATCTGACTGACAGCTCCTGTCAGATTCACTTTCTTCTGCCGGCCATACCCCACGACGACGACATCTTCCAGTATCTGACTGTTGTCTTCAAGGGTAAATGTAACCGTTCGGCTCTCCCCTACAGTAATCTGTTGTCCGTCAAATCCGATGATAGATACTTTAAGCACATCTCCCGGGCGGGCATCAATTGAAAAGGTTCCACTTTCGTCTGTTTGAACAGACTTTTTGCTGTTTTGGTTTGTTACTGTTGCACCAACAAGCGGATTTCCACTTTTATCTGCTACCGTTCCCCGCACAGGTGTCTGCAAAACTGCAGAAGCACTGATAAAGGAGCTTGAAAAGGCTCTTTGCGGGTGAAATGATAAGCTTAGCAACAGAAAACAGGTGCTGGAGGCAACAGCGATCCTTGACCGATTCCAATATCGGTCAAGAGCTGGTTTAGGCTCGTTTTTCATAGTTTTTAAATTCTTTTAAATTTAACTGGTATAGTAATACTAAATATACAAACTAAATTTATGATTCTAACAATGTCACGAAGTAAAGAAGTTTATATTAACTAATTTTTTGGTACATGTTATCTTTTCATTTAGTTAAGATTAAGAAAGAAGAATAACTATAGATCTTTCATAGAAAATGAAAATAATAACATGCGTTTTAATGCATATTTTTGCACTTTTCTAACATCAACTCTTTTCCTATCGGATCAGTTCAAAAATTTCTTATCTTAGATCAGATTATCAATTATGGCGCATAAGCACCACAACCTTTATCCTTTTTAAAACAAACCAAACGGATGAAAAAAAGTATACTTTATATTCTTATCCTGGGCTTTATCCTCACCTCCTGTAATGCCCCTCGTCAGGTCTATCGTGCAAATACATTTTCAAAAGCCGCTGTTGTAACGGCACACCCTCTTGCCTCCGCTGTAGGCGTAACGATCCTGAAAGCCGGTGGAAATGCCGTAGATGCAGCTGTAGCTGTGCAATTTGCACTAGCTGTGGTGTATCCCAATGCAGGTAATATCGGTGGAGGAGGTTTTATGGTCTACAGAGACCATAAAGGTGCTGCCAGTGCTTTGGATTTTCGGGAAAAAGCTCCTTCCAAAGCCACAGAAAAAATGTATCTGGATGCTAACGGCAATGTGATTGAAAATCTGAGTGTATACGGACATTTAGCGGCTGGCGTACCCGGATCTGTGGCAGGTATGGCAGAAGCCCATAAAAAATACGGTAAACTAGCATGGTCCGCTCTCTTAGCTCCGGCAATAGAACTTGCTGCGAAAGGTTTTCGTATTACTGAAAAACAAGCCAACGAATTCAATGAATATAAAAGCAGTTTTCAAACATACAATCCACAGGGTGCACCTATACTGAAAGAACAGACCTGGAAAAAGGGAGATCTTTTTGTACAGAAAGATCTGGGAGAAACATTACAACGTATATCAGATCTGGGACGTGATGGATTTTATAAAGGAAAAACTGCTGATCTGATTGTTTCTGAAATGGAGCGTGGCAAAGGAATAATAACGCATACCGATCTCCAGAATTATGAAGCCATCTGGCGCACTCCGGTTACAGGCTATTACAGAGGGAATAAGATTATCTGTATGCCTCCTCCATCCAGCGGAGGGCCGGCACTTGTCGCCTTATTACAATCGGTGGAACAGTTTCCGTTATCAAAATGGGGATTCCAATCCGACTCTGCGGTGCGGGTTATGGTAGAAGCCGAACGCAGGATATATGCAGACAGAGCGAGGTATCTCGGAGACCCTGATTTTATAAAGGTGCCCGTTGCAGAACTGACCGACAGTATATTCAATGCCGATCGTATGAAAAATGTTGACTTGTCAAAAGCTACATCCAGCTCCGCTGTCCGGGCCGCACAGTTTCCGGGTTATGAGTCTGAAGAAACGACGCACTTCAGTATTGTTGATAAAGATGGAAACGCTGTTTCGATTACCACCACACTCAATGCTTCGTACGGCTCACGCGTATTTGTTGCAGGAGCCGGATTTCTGCTAAATGATGAGATGGACGATTTTTCAGTCAAGCCGGGAGTTCCTAATATCTATGGCCTGGTAGGTGGAAAGGCGAATGCTGTACAGGCAAATAAAAGAATGCTGAGCTCCATGACACCGACTATCGTCGAAAAAGAGGGTAAATTGTATATGGTCGTCGGCACACCCGGCGGATCTACGATCATGACTTCTGTATTTCAAACTCTCCTGAATGTAATCGATTTTGGTCAGAATGCACAGCAATCGGTAAATTCTTCACGATTCCACCATCAGTGGCTACCCGATCAGATCGATGTCGAAAAAGATGCATTATCTCCTGCTGTACGTCAGAAACTGGAACTGGACGGATATAAAATTTCTTCACGGGGACGAATAGGACGTGTAGAAAATATTATTGTACTGCCTAACGGCAAACTCCAGACAGGAGCAGATCCCCGGGGAGATGATACGGCAATGGGCTACTAAAAACTATCCCCTTTACCACATAAGATGATAAAGGGGATAGCTATTTATAAAAAAATCCTCTTTTACTATTCCTCTTCATCCAGATACTTCTGATCAATCTGTTTATTTGCCTTTGCACCCAGCTCTTTCAGGTTCTCGACCCGTCTGATGATATTTCCGGCACCGGTACCTAATTTTTTTGTAGCCTCCTGGTGACGCTCCATTGCACGTTGTAATTGTCCTTCTACCTGTTGCATATCCTGCAGAAAACCAACAAACTTATCATATAATGCACCCGCTTCACGGGCTATTTCCAGGACATTCCGGGTCTGACGCTCCTGCTTCCACATACTGGCTATCGTTCGCAGCGTAGCAAGTAAGGTGGACGGACTCACAATGACAACTTTCCGGTCCCATGCGTCACTAAACAGATCCGGCTTTTCCCGCACGGACATACTCAATGCAGATTCTATCGGCATAAAGAGCAAAACAAAATCCGGCGACTGAATCTGGTATAACTCATGGTAGTTTTTGGCAGAAAGTTCCCGTACGTGATTTTCTACAGATTGTATATGCTGTCTGGCAAACACTCTTTGCTCCTCCTCTGACTCCGCATTCACCCATTTCTCATAAGCGACCAGTGATATTTTAGCATCTACAATGAGGTGTTTATCATCGGGAAGATCAATAATAGCATCCGGCTGCAAGCGTTTTCCATCCTCATCGGTAACAGAGGCCTGCAACCGAAATTCCTGATCTTTGAGCAGACCGGAACGTTCCAGAACCCGCTCCAGAATCACCTCTCCCCAGTTACCCTGCTTTTTGCTATCCCCTTTCAACGCTCGTGTCAGGTTATTGGCTTCATTACGGATCTGCATACTCTGCTGCATCAACTGTTCAACCACTCCTTTGAGCACATTTCTTTCCGCAGATTCATGCTGATATGTCTTTTCAACTTTCTCTTCGAAGGTTTTGATTTTCTCTTTCAACGGATCAAGCAGGAGCGTGATACTGCTATGGTTCGTTTCTGTAAATTTTTTGGTCTTCTCTTCAAGAATCTGATTAGCAATATGCTGAAACTCCAGATTAAATTGTTTTTTCGTCTCTTCTATTTCTTTCTTCTGCCCTTCCAGCTTCTCCTGCTGTGCCTGCAAATAGGCATGAGCACTTTCCAGCGCACGGTCACTTTTCAGCCTTTCGCCACGCTCTTTCTCCAGTTCCTCTTTCAGGTCTGCACGCTCGCCGATAAGATTTTCTTCACGTTGCTGACTGCGGGCTAATTCCAGAGCCATTTCCTCCTTCTGATATCGTAACTGCTCATAATCTTCCTTCCCGGAACCCTCTTTACGCTTCAAGAATAAAACCACAAGCACAATTGCCAACAGCACTATAATCGTCACTAACATCCACTCCATACTATTTCCTGATATAAAAAATGGCCTTTGCAGACCATCGATTTGTATATTATTTTTATAATTGAATTACTGCAATTTCTGATGAGTCCTCCACCACAGATCAGGCATCTCTCCGGATACGGCCAACTGATAATCCTCGTACCGGCAAGGAACCAGATAGTAGCGCTCGTTGACTGACTTGCTACCAAAGTAAGGCACCTGAATCCACCAACGGTCTGATTTCTTACTTTTCACAAATACCAGCTCGTGATCCATGGATTCCAATGTGGTCCGGTAGATTATATAAGATGCCTTAGGTACTAAAGGAGCATCCTGCTTGCGGTTATAATAACCATCTACAAAACACCATATCATCTGGGAAACTAACATAGCAGTCTGCTCACGCGGGTCATACTTGGGATTAAACTCATAAAACCCTACAGAACTGCATTTGTCTGACATACCGGCATAGCGGGCCAACTGACAAGCCTCATCCCCAAAGAGACCATTGGGATTGGTATTGGCATTTCCACAGGCCTCAGAAGAACGGATAGCACCGATATCAAAACTGACCATATCTGCTGCACGGATCAACGGCTCAGACTGATCCATTTTACCGGCTATAGCTCCTACACGCGTGGCATTAAAGAATAATTTGTCATACATATTGACAGATTCCTTACTGACCAGATATGTTTGGTATGCGATATTATTGAGGTTGAAAAGATAATCCGGCTGATGCAGAATAATATGATTCAAAAATGTCTGGGAATTAAGCGGAGTGTCCTCTACCTGTTCCTGATCGAGATCAAACCGGGGATCTATGACAGCCACTTCAACACGCTGTTCAAGATTCTCGTAAGCCATATATTGAGCATATGTAAGATCATGCCCGCCACCGATAATAATGGGTACAATCTCCATTTTTACCAGTTCTTCCACAACAGATTTAACAGCAAAATAAGTATCACGAATGGTATTACCTGCTTTAATATTGCCCAGATCAGCAATCTTTATTTTGTAATCACCCTGATAAAGCTGATACAGGTGTTTACGTACTTCATCCGGAGCCTGGGCAGTTCCGGCATTGTTCACCGCTCCTCGTTCTTCCTCTACACCGAAAATAACCAGTTGAGGTTTTTCTTCTCCTTCCAGCTCCGGAAAACTTTCTTCAAAAGCGACAATACTGTCACCAAACTGAGATTTGTAAAAACCATCTTTCGCAGAGAATTGATTAACGGAAACAGGAGAAAAGAATACGGATAAAGACATAAAGTTATTATTTTACCTACAATATTTAACAAATTGTGTGAAACAATGTAGGGAGTATTTCGCAAATATCCATTTATTAGCTTACTTTTGAAAACATTATTTTATCAACACCCTTAAACCGTGATATTAGTAACCGGAGGAACAGGATTTTTAGGATCGACACTTATCAAGCAGCTCATCGACGAAGGTGTCGCTGTGGTGGCGACTAAAAGATCAGAATCTGTCATTCCCGAATACTTAAAATCATCTTCCCTTATTCAGTGGGTGGACGCTGATATTAACGACTATTTTGCACTTGAAGAAGCTTTTGAAGGTATTTCCTATGTATTTCATTGTGCAGCAATGATTTCTTATCAGCCAAAGGATGCTTCGCAAATGATGAAAGTCAATATAGAAGGCACCCGCCATATCGTCAACCTCTGTCTGCAAAATAATGCCAGACTTGTGCATGTGAGCTCTATTGCAGCATTGGGCACAAGCAAATCAAAACAACCTGTAACAGAGCAGGACAAATGGGAATATGATTCCAAAATATCCAAGTATTCGCTTTCTAAATATGAAAGTGAACTTGAAGTATGGAGAGGCGTTGTAGAAGGACTGGATGCTGTCATCGTAAATCCTTCTGTAATTATAGGTGCTACCGCAGGCAAAAAAGGCTCTGGAGCGATTTTTTCGATGGTAGAGAAAGGTTTGAAAGTTTATCCGACCGGAAGTGTGGGAGTAGTCGATGTCGAAGATGTCGCAAAACTGATGATCATGCTGATGAATAAAACCGAAATCTCCGGAGAACGTTTTATTCTAAACACCGAGAACCTGACAAATAAAGCGCTGCTGGATCGTATCAGTATACTGATGCAGAAGCCGGAGCCTACCATAGCTGCATCACCAACGCTGCTGAGCATCGCATGGCGGGCGGCAAAATTCGTCTCCTTCTTTAACAATAAACCACCGGCAATCACCAAAGATTCTGCACGGGCTTCATCCGCAAAGCTGGCTTATTCCAATAAAAAAATTATTGAGGCTACTCAATACAGCTTCAAGCCGCTGGACGAAACACTCAAAGAAATTACCTCAACATATCAAACTAAAACCGAATAAACAGTGAAAAACTATTACATCATTGATTTTGACAGTACATTTACGCAAGTCGAAGCCTTGGATGAACTCGCTAGGATATCACTAGAAGGCCATCCTGATCAAGAAAAGATTTACCAGCAGATCGAAGGTTACACCAATCTGGCAATGGAAGGTAAAATCTCCTTCCGTGAAAGCCTTGCAGGAAGAATCAAACTGCTGAAAGCAAACAAAAGTCATCTCGACAAACTTGTATCCCATCTTAAGAAGAAAGTTTCCCGTTCATTCAGCCGAAACCGTGAGTTTTTCAATCAGAATTCGGATACAGCATGGATCGTCTCAGGAGGCTTTAAAGAGTTTATTATACCCGTGGTCACACCTTACCATATCAAGAAGGAAAATATCTACGCAAACACCTTTAAATTTGATCAGGAAGGAAATATCATCGGCTATGATGAAAACAATCCGCTTTCAGATGAAGGTGGTAAGGTGAAATTATTGCAGGAATTAAAAATCGACGGACGTATTTTCGGTATCGGTGACGGTTATTCGGATTTTCAGCTGAAAGAATCAGGTCTGATTGAAAAATTCTTCGCATTTACTGAAAATATAGCCAGACAAAGTGTTACTGAAAAAGCAGATCACGTGACACCAAGTTTTGATGAGTTTCTGTATGTGAATGATCTTCCCAGAGCAATATCATATCCTAAAAACAGGATTTTATGTCTTATTGTAGGTGATGTACCTGAAATAGCTGCACATATCCTGAAAAGAGACGGGTTTTCAATCCGTATAAAAGACAGTTTTGAGGAGAAATATACCAAAGATGTGGGTATGCTACTTTTGGGTCCGGATGTAGATGTATCCGATGAACAGTTGAGCCGGGCAGATAAGCTAAAGACAATAGGTTTTCTGGGTGACATCAGAGGGCACATCAGTAAAAATATCTGCAACGAAAAGGGAATTGTGGTATTTGATGACAAAAAAGGTAAAAAAAGAAATTCGGAGTTCATTCCAAGAAGAATGGCCGATTTCATTAATAACGGAGATACAGATCAGAGCCGTAATTTTCCAAACCTCATTTTACCGAAATTAAACAAAGCCCACCGTCTGCTCCATATTCACAAAAACGTGCCAGGTGTAATGGCCCAGATTAATAATATATATGCAGAAAACAACATTAACATTGTTGCTCAGTTTCTGATGACACGTGGGGAAATCGGATATGCAGTCACGGATCTGAATGTTGAATATGAAAAAGAGCTGATCAAACAGCTCAAAAAAATAGATAACACCATCAAATTCAGAATATTATATTAATAAAAAGAGAGGGCTTCTAGAAGCCCTCTCTTTTTTAAACGAATAACTGACAGCTATATTATTAGATTCCTGCAACAGTTGGTCTTAGTTGCACATTATCTCCCGGACTCAAAATAAATAATATGTTGCGGTGTAATACAGCAATCCAGAGCGATATCATATGGATCTACATCCGTTATCTTTTCCACAGGCTCAAAAAAAGAAAGTCCTATTTTCTGCACATCGGGACGACACTTCTTCAGAAACCGATCATAAAATCCTTTACCATATCCTACCCTGTTTCCGGTCTGATCACAGATTAATAAAGGAACCAATACCATGTCGAGCAACTTTTCATCCACAGGAGTGCCGGAGATAGGTTCAGGAATGCCCCACTTATTTTCAACATAGGTCGTCGTATTATCTAATAAATAGTGAGACATCGAATGGTCTTCAGCATGGCTCTGCGAAACTACCAGCCTGACGGAAGGTAAAGTATCCTGTATCCAGCTTATAAAGAGAAGTGTATCAGGTTCCTGATTACGACTGATCGGTAAGTAGACATGACAATACTGACATTTTGACCAGTCCATTTTCTTTAAGAGTCCCAGAAGCCGATGATTAAACGCACGAAGTTCATTCCCTGACAGTTGCTGACGCTCCAAACGGTAAAGTTGTCTTAATTCTTGTTTAGTCATAATAGTTACGTTCAAAAAAAACGGCCTTGCAGCTGGGAGCTAACAAGACCGAATAATCAACCTAAACCTAAAATCTTTATTTATTTGACACGCTCGATATAATCACCAGTCTGCGTATCAACTTTTACTTTATCTCCCTGATTAATAAAAAGAGGAACTTTAATCTCTACTCCAGTCTCTACAGTTGCGTTTTTCAAGGCATTGGTAGAAGTATCTCCTTTTACTGCAGGCTCTGTATATGTAATTTCTAATTCCACACTTTTTGGAGCCTGTGCCATAATTGCTTCATCACTTTCGAATGCCACAATTACACTCATACCTTCTTTCAAGAATCGTGCCGAAGTACCAAACAAAAATTTAGGAATATTAAATTGTTCGTATGTACTGTTATCCATGACCACATAAAATTCTCCGTCTTCATACAGATACTGGTAGTCGTTGGTTTCTACGCGTGCAATTTCTACAGCCTCATCCACCCGGAAACGGTATTCAACCAGTTTGCCGGTTTTCACATTACGCATTCTTGCCTGATAAAAAGCACGCAAGTTTCCCGGAGTACGGTGTATATATTCTTCAACAGCAACTAATTCACCATTGAAACGAAGGACATTTCCACTTTTTACGTCAGATGCTTTTGCCATGTTACTTCTTTTGTTTTTTAAGACGACAAAACTACAAAAATTCTTGCTGTTTATAAAAATTAAGGACAAGAAAAATAGTTTGAATTTTGAAAAGGACTTTTCATGACACTCTCTATACCGTATACGAGGTTCAGACAGCCTCTGTCTTTTTATAATCGCTTATGCTGATATGCTGATCACAAAAACCGTATTCCTTTACCTGATTAGAGCAGACAATTAACAGGCGGTCCTCACTCATTGTTCTTTCTATCAGTTCCAGATACCAGGCTTCTCCCTTTTCATCCAAATTGCTGGTGGGTTCGTCCAGAAATACAAGTGCCGAATCTGAACAACACGCTAATGCCAGTTTAACCCGCTGCTTCATCCCGGAGGAGAAATAGCGAATTTCTTTATTGACAGATCCATTCAAGCCTAACAGATCTAACAGGGATTCCTGGTCAAATCCTTTTTGAAAATTTTTGAATTTGAAATGAAAGGCTATCATTTCATGAAGAGTGAGGTCTTCTATCAATTCTACATAAGGTGCCGCAATAGATAAATGCTGAAAAATCCGGTCTACTGCCACCTCTGCTCCCTCATGATGATAGGTAATCTTCCCTTCAGATGGAGTCAGATTACCACACAAAACTTTCAGTAAGGTAGACTTTCCGGATCCGTTAGGCCCAAGTACGGCATACTTATGTCCAACAGAAAAGGTATAATCGATATGCCTGAAAATCCAGTCACGATTATACCTCCTCCCGATGTCTTGCAGTGTTATCTTCAAAACACTATATACTTTGATTATACGATTATAAACTTGCTCTTCCCTGACCAAATCCTTTGATAATACCTCTATTCGAGTTACGAACGAACGTAAGGATTTCGTCTCTGGTTTCAGTAGCTTTAAATTCCGTTTCCACAATATCCAGTGCTTTGGAAAGATTTCCGTTCTGGATAAAAAGAACCCGGTAAATACCCTGGATTTCGTTTATCTGCTCGTTTGAGAATCCTCTTCTGCGAAGTCCCACAGAATTAATACCAGCATAGGTAATAGGCTCACGTGCGGCTTTGATAAACGGTGGAACATCTTTACGCACCAATGAACCTCCTGAAACAAAGGCATGTGAACCAATTTTCACAAACTGATGTACAGCGACCATACCGGCCAGTACAACATGGTCTCCAATGGTAATGTGACCAGCAAGCGTACTGGAATTGGAGAAAATACAGTTGTCACCGATTATACAATCATGGGCAATATGGCTATAGGCCTGTATCAGACAATTCTTGCCAATCACCGTTTTATACCGGTCTTTTGTTCCTCTGTTGATCGTGACACACTCTCTGATAGTCGTGTTATCGCCGATCTCAGCTACCGTAACTTCTCCTTCGAATTTGAGATCCTGCGGTTCTCCTGAGATAACAGCACCCGGATATATTTTACAGTTTTTTCCTATGCGTGCACCATTCATAATGGTCACATTAGACCCAATCCAGGTCCCCTCTCCGATTACAACATCCTTATGGATCGTAGTAAAAGGCTCTACAACAACATTTTGGGCTATCCGTGCCTCAGGATGTATATAAGCTAAAGGCTGTATCATCTTACTTTACTTTTACAATTTGAGCCATTAGCTCTGCCTCACTAACAATTTTCTCTCCTACCATTCCTATGCCCTTCATGCGCGCGATACCTCTGCGTATTGGTTCCATAAGGTCACAACGGAAAATAATAGTATCACCCGGAGCAACCTGGTTTTTGAATCTTGCATTTTCAATTTTCAGGAACAGCGTCAACCAGTTTTCAGGATCAGGAACAGTATTTAACACAAGGATTCCTCCTGTCTGTGCCATAGACTCAATCTGCAGAACACCCGGAAACACTGGTGATCCCGGAAAATGTCCCATAAACAAATCTTCGTTCATAGTTACATTCTTAAGCCCTACTACATGGTTTTCTGTCAATTCCAGAATTTTGTCAACCATCAAAAATGGCTGACGATGGGGTAATATATTCATAATCTGCACTGTATCGTATACAGGCGTCATATTCGGATCGTAAACCTTTACATGTTTACGGTTTTTCTCTTTATTAATAACGGCTCTGATCTTTTTTGCAAAAGCAACATTAGCGGCATGTCCGGGACGTGCTGCCATAATGTGTCCTTTCAGCGGGCGACCTACCAAAGCCAGATCACCGATCATATCTAAAAGTTTGTGTCGGGCCGGTTCGTTCTGATAACGAAGCTGAATATTATTCAGGATACCTTCATTTGCTACATCGATATCATCACGGTTGAATAAATGCGCAAGTTTATCCAGCTCTTCTTTATCGACATCTTTATCTACAATAACAATTGCATTGGAAAGATCACCACCTTTAATAAGGCCGAGATTGACCAGTGTCTCTAACTCATGAAGAAAACAGAAGGTACGTGAAGCTGATATTTCTCTTACAAATTCACCGATATTACTAACAGAAGCATGTTGACTTCCAAGAACCGGCGAATTAAAATCAATCATACAGGTAAGACGGTAGCCATCCAGAGGCATCGCTACAATCTCAACCTTACGGTCTGTTTCTGAATAATGGATATTAGATTTGATCTCATAAAAATCTCTGTCTGCATCCTGTTCCTGAAAACCTACCTCTTCAAATAATTTGACAAACGGAGAAGAACTTCCATCCAGAATAGGCACTTCAGGTCCGTCAATATCAATCAAAACGTTGTCAATCTGTAAACCAACAAGGGCAGCCATCAGATGCTCAATGGTGCTGACACTAGCTCCATTCTGAGAAATGGTGGTACCACGAGAAGTATCTGTTACATTGTCCGCATCTACAGCGATAACGGGAGCACCTTCGACATCAACTCTTCTGAACTTATACCAATGGTATTCAGGAGCAGGCTTGATCGTAAGGGTAACAGATTTTCCAGTATGCAAACCAACACCTGAAATCGAGACTTCAGACTTGATGGTTCTTTGTTTTACATTCATATCTAACATTCGGTATTAAGCAATATTGAGTTTTCTTTTTGTTTATTTTATATTTTGCATCTGCAGCAATTGCTCTAACTCTGAAATTCTTTTTTCCAGTTCAGGCAATCTTGCATAAATGACTTGTGAACGCAATTGAGATTGATAAGGAGTGGCTGGTGAACCTCCCCATTTTTTTCCAACCACTGTAATGGATCGATTAATTCCCGATTGTGCCTGCACCTGCGACCGGTCTGCAATAGTGATATGTCCCACCACACCAACCTGTCCGCCCAGTACGACATGTTCTCCTAACTTGGTACTTCCTGATACTCCTGTCTGTGCAGCAATAACAGTATTCTTGCCGATCTCCACATTATGAGCGATCTGAATCAGATTATCCAGTTTAACTCCCTGACGTATAATAGTAGATCCCATAGTCGCCCGGTCGACAACTGTATTAGCTCCTATCTCGACATCATCTTCAATGATTACATTTCCGATTTGTGGGACTTTACTATAGGTACCATCCTCCTGCGGGGCAAAACCAAATCCGTCACTCCCGATCACAACTCCGGCATGAATGACAACATTACTGCCAATAATACAGTCTGAATATATTTTTACTCCGGGAAAAAGTGTTACATTATCACCGATCCGTACATTATCTCCAATATAAACATGCGGATATACCTTAACCTTTTTACCTAAAGAAGTATCTTTTCCGATGTAAGAAAAAGCACCTAAATACTCATGCTCCCCAATACTGGCTGAATCATGTATAAAAACAGGCTCTTCTCTTCCCGAACGATCCTGCTTCATCAGATTGTAATAAGACAACAACTCAGAAAAAGAGGAATATGCATTCTTCACGCGTATCAATGTGCAGGAAACCTCACTTAAGGGTGTAAAGTCTGCATTTACAATTACGATGGAAGCATTTGTTGTATAGATAAAGTTTTCGTACTTCGGATTCGCTAAAAAGGAGAGATCGCCGGACTGCGCCTCTTCAATTTTTGCCAATTGGCTCACTACAACATCTGGATTACCTTCGATATTGCCTTTCAATAATGTTGCTATTTGTTGCGCAGAAAATTGCATTGTACAAATGTATGCCTTTTTGTTAATTTTTCTTTAAGTTTTTACTTTATCCGGGGATATCCAACCTCTTTTGGGTATGAAATCGCAAATTTTCGTACTTTCCGGGCCAAAGCTTCCAGGTTTGAAAGATCCGACGCCTCCGTTATATCTTTTAGCTCTCCTTGTTTATCCACAATCTTTATTCCGCCCTGCGAGGGGCTGTAAGCGCTATTCTCCACTTCCTGCATAAAAACAAAATACTCCAGTTCGTCTTCTGTAATTCCAAAGTGATCAATCACAGCCTGATTCAAAGCTTCCAGTGCCTGTTCTGAAAATGGTTCATTGCTCATCACTGTCCTAAACAGATCTCTGGCCATTAATTTCCTGCACAGCATGCTCAAGATTCTATCTTCATGGTCTGCCCATGTTTTAATAGCCGACATAATATCGGTATCATCCAAACGAGTAAACCACTGTAAATGTGACTCGTCCTGCAAAAAATTATCTTTGGTTATTCTGTTTTTCAAAAAATGAGAGAATGCCGGTGTAGCAAATAAGTCTACTCCCTGATCACTCAAAGCCTTTGCTCTCTTCAATGCCTTAATAAGCATCTGCTCTGCACCGATAACAGTTTTGTGCAGATATACCTGCCAGTACATCAGCCTTCGGGCGATCAAAAACTTCTCTACCGAATAAATTCCCTTCAATTCCACAACCAGTTCATCATTATGCACATTCAGCATTTTGATAATCCGGTCAAAAGAGATAACTCCTTCAGATACTCCTGTAAAAAAACTATCCCTGTTCAGATAATCCATCCGGTCGGTATCCAGCTGACTGGAAACCAGTTGATGAAAAAACTTCCTTTCGTATTTATTATTGAAAATAGTAATCGCCAGATCCAGTTTGCATCCAAATTCGGCATTCATTCTATCCATCAACAAAGAAGAAAGCATCTCATGCGATACGCCTTCTATAATAGTATGTTCCAGGGAATGTGAGAAAGGACCATGCCCGATATCATGTAACAGGATTGCAACTAAAGCGGCCTCTTCCTCTTCAATAGAAATTTGGACTTCTTTACTTCTTAAGGTATCGATTGCCAGAGACATGAGGTGCATAGCCCCTATAGCATGCTGAAAACGGGTATGTAAAGCTCCGGGATAGACCAGATGAGTCATACTCACCTGCTTGATATAGCGCAGTCTTTGAAAATAAGGATGCTGAATAAGGTCAAATACACATCCTGAAGGAATCGTAACAAATCCATAAACCGGATCATTGACTATTTTTCTCTTATTCAATGTAGATTGCACGTATATACTTACTTATTTAAAAAATAATCTGAGCGAAATAAAATTAACCCCTTCTGATATGTATTAAGGAAGTGGTAAATACTATTATCTTACGAAGCTAAGATAGTGCAAAGATACGGAGTTGCCCGTTAAGAAATGTTAAAAAACAACAAATAAAGTCCTGAAAGCAGTAAGTTCGTAACTCTATGACAAATCGATTGTTATAATTTTGATTATATTCTACATACATTTGGAGTAATTTTGAATCCTTCACAGCATCCAATGTATTCGGTTTGTGATTATCAATTAAGAAAATTCTCATGCAAAAAACACATATACTTTGGGCAGATGATGAAATTGAATTTCTGAAGCCCCATATTCTGTTATTAGAAGAAAAGGATTATAAGGTAAAAACCGTCAACAACGGTCACGATGCTGTCGAGGCTTTTAAAAATGAACCCTTCGACCTGGTATTTCTCGATGAAAACATGCCCGGACTTACGGGGTTAGAAACATTAGCCATATTAAAGTCCATCAATCCTTCCATCCCTACCGTACTGGTTACCAAAAATGAGGAAGAGCATCTCATGGAAGATGCTATAGGCAGCAAGATTGATGATTATCTGATCAAACCGGTCAACCCGAAGCAGATACTTATGACGATCAAAAAGTTCACAGAGAACAAAAGACTTGTGAGTGAAAAAACATCTATGGCTTATCAGCAGGATTTTCGGAATTTGGGTATGATCCTCAATGATAATCTGGATGTACACCAATGGACAGATGTGTATAAAAAACTGATATACTGGGAACTTTCACTCGAAAAACTGGAAGATTCCAATATGCACGAAATTCTGACTATGCAGAAATCCGAGGCAAATGCTTTATTTTCAAAATTTATTGAGAAAAACTATATCAACTGGATCAAAAATCCGGATGAAGGACCTGTATTCTCACACCAGTTGTTTAAGAAAAAAGTATTCCCAGGAATGCAGGAGAATAAACCTACTTTCTTTTTCCTGATTGACAACTTACGCTATGATCAATGGAAGATCATTAATGATATCATTACAGATTATTTCCGCCTGGATGAAGAAGACCACTACCTCAGCATTCTGCCAACTGCCACCCAATATGCACGAAATGCAATATTCAGCGGATTAACACCACTTGAGATGGAAAAGAGATTCCCAAATCTTTGGCAAAATGACGAAGACGAGGGAGGAAAAAATCTGCATGAAGACAAATTTCTGGCAGATCAGATAAAAAGACTTTACCGCAGGGAGATCAAACATACGTATCATAAGATATTAACATTGGAACAGGGGAAAGATATTTATGAAAATGTCAACAACCTGATGCAAAATGATCTGAACGTATTGGTTTATAACTTTGTGGATATGCTTTCCCATGCGCGTACAGATATGGCTATGATCCGCGAACTGGCTAATGATGAAGCGGCATACCGTTCTCTTACGCTTTCCTGGTTTGAACACTCACCGTTGCTGGAAACACTAAAATGGTTGTCTCAACGCAATGTAAGAGTTATCATCACCACAGATCACGGAACTATCCGGGTCAAAAAGCCAAGTAAAATAATCGGTGACCGTAATACAAATACCAACCTGAGATATAAACAGGGGAAAAACCTGAATTATCAGGACAAAGATGTATTCGTGATCAAAAATCCCCATGATGCTCAATTGCCAAAATTACATGTAAGCTCAACTTTTGTATTTGCAAAAGAGGATATCTACTTTGTATATCCTAACAATTACAATCAGTTTGTCAATTACTTTCACGGCACATTCCAGCATGGAGGCATCTCTCTGGAGGAAATGATTATCCCGTTTGCAACCTATTCGTCCAAATAAGTATTTTTGAAACATGAAATTGCATGTTCAAAATTTATCTGAATTACCCGGAGCTGCCAGCGAAATACTTTCTGTATTTGCGGATACCCGGGTGTTTCTTTTGTATGGAAGTATGGGAGCCGGGAAGACAACCTTTGTGAAGGCTATCTGTGAGCAACTCGGCGTCACGGACAGTACTTCCAGCCCGACCTTTTCTATAGTAAACCAATACAGTTATCCCCAGGGCAATGTTTATCATTTTGATTTCTACCGAATAAAAGATGAGCAGGAAGCCTTTGATATGGGATATGAAGAATACTTTTATTCCGGTGATTATTGCTTCATCGAATGGCCGGAAAAGATACCCAATCTGCTGCCGGAAGAAGCCAAAGCTATCTATATTGAGGCCATCGACGAACATACGCGCAGTATTGAGATAAAATAAAACATTAAAAATCAGGTTATTAAATTAATTTCCTGATTTTTTTTATATCCTGACGCAACCCTTTAATCCTAATCCACGTCTTCTTTATAACAAACCGATAACAACCTTGAAACAACATGACATTGATGAAGTATGGAAAAAATGTAAAACGGGAGAGCGAAAGTCGCAATCATTGCTATATCAACACTTTGCTCCCAGAATGTATGCCGTATGTCTACGCTACGCCGTAGATACTTTAGAAGCCGAAGATATGTTGCAGTCAGGATTTATAAAAGTATTTGCCAAACATCAGCTCTTTGACGAGAGAGGACCACTAGAAGGCTGGATACGACGGGTAATGGTGAATACGGCTATAGAGATTCACCGGAAAAACAAAGTCAGCTTTTGTGACATTGATGATAATCTGCAGGCGCACATGCTTAAGAGTTCTATCGGAACAGATCAATCCGCTTATCAGGATCTTATGCAGTTGATCAAACAATTACCTGTGGGGTACAGAACGGTATTTAATCTTTACGCTATAGAGGGCTACACACATCAGGAGATTGCAAAATCTCTCCATATAAGTGAAGGAAATTCGAAATCGCAGCTATCAAGAGCCCGCACATGGCTTAAAGATAAACTGCAAAAACTGGAGGAAACAGAAAGATGACAGATAAAGAACTGGATAAACTCTTCAGGGACCAGCTTGAGAACATGGAGTCAACACCAAGTCCGGATATATGGGACAGGATAGAACAACAGCTGCCCAAAGAAGAAGTTACGATCAAAAAAAGAAATATTTATCCGCTCTGGAGATGGTCAGCCGCAGCCGCAATTGTAGCGACAGGGATATTTTCGACCTGGTATTTTCAGCAGAATGAACAAAAGGCTGAACGTCTTACTCAGCATAGCGCTATACCCCAGCAGGAAAAAGAACGAAGTACGTCAGACGTTGAATCCATACTATCAGATCCGATTCTGGCAGAGAGAAAGGATAATGAAAGGTTAGCAGTTGTGCAGGAGAAACCAAGTAAAAAAAAGGGAGATATACCAGGAGAGGTTACTGAGCGCCCGGAGCAGATGGAAGTAAGTACAGCACATGAAAATTCTCAGCTGCTGACTTTAAGTCTGCAGCAGATGGACACCGTACCTCATCAAATTTCGTTACCGGATCCGACAAACAGTGTAACGGATGTACCGCCACTGAAAGCATTAATAGAAAGTCCGGAAGTAGAGGAAACGATGATGGCAATCCATGAACCTGAGAAGCAGAAAACATTTGGTATCGGAACTATCCTCAATTCATTGATAGGGAAGGCGGACAGATCAGATGGTAAAAAGCTACACTTTGATACAGATGAAGAAGGATCTCTGAGCATTCAATACATCACAAAGAACAGAAAGAAAAATAAATAATAACAATTAAAGACAAATCACATACTATATGAAACCAATCCATATCTTAACCATTAGCTGCCTGCTTTTATTTTCAGGCATGCAGGCGCTAGCACAAGAAGCTGACTCTACAAAAACTGAAGAAGCACGCCCGTCAGCTAAAACACACAAACATTCCTATACCTTAGGAAAAGGGGATAAAGAAACACATATTGTATATCCCAGAACTTTTTATGGAATTACTTTCGCACGGGTAGACTGGGGATTTTCCAGAATAATAGATAACGGCAGTTTCACACTCTCAGATGACAACCAGTTTCTGAATTATAAAAAAGGGAAAACGACTAATTTCGGCTTTGATGTTGCCCAGTTCGGCGTAAGGATGAATGACAATTTCAGAATGTATATTTCTACTGGTTTTGAATGGAATTACACACGATTAAAAGAAAACGTCATATTGAAAAAGAATACTACACCTCTGGATTATGAAATACTAGATAGAAATGAGGTGAATATTGAGAAAAACAGATTAACATCTACTTATCTACGCATTCCATTAACCTTTGAGTTGCGAAGCAGAAAAATGGCCAATGGAGACCGGTTAAAAGTAGCATTCGGTCCTATAGGTGGAGTTTTACTGAAAGGATCTCAACGTCTTAAAAGTGAAGAAAACGGAAAGCAGAAATTCAGAGACGATTATAATCTTCAATCCTTTCAGTATGGAGCTTTCGTAAGAGCCGGGTTCCGTGATGTTGGTTTCTTCACCAAGTATTATTTCAATGATGTTTTTGAAAACAGTCCGAACCAGAAAGGTCTTAATAATTTCACATTTGGCTTAACCTTATTCCTATAATTGATTACCCCATAAATAAAACGTAATTTTGTGTCGGATTTTAAATTAAGATCCGACACTTTTATTTTTATGCAAGAGCTCTCATCCTGTCAATTTATCCCTTCAGATGTACAACAGCCCGGATTACCTTTGGTATATGGGGAAAATGTTTCCTGTATTTTTGAGAACAAAGAAAAGATTGTTGCGGTAGATCACGTTAGCTTCAGTGTTAACGAAGGGGAGATCACTTCTATCATCGGGGAATCGGGAAGCGGAAAGAGTACATTGCTTAAGCTAATATACGGTCTACTCGAACCACAATCCGGATCGATTCGTTACCGGGGGTGGCTAGTACCTACACGAAAGGACAAATTAATACCGGGACATCCGGCTATGAAGCTGGTCTCGCAGGGTTTTGATGATCTTAATCTGTATGCTAAAGTATGGGATAATGTGGCTTCGCAACTTTCCAATACCAATCTTCAACGTAAACAGGATAAAACACAGGAAGTACTCGAAAAATTAAATATCGCCCATCTGGCGAATCAGCGGGTAGCAGATCTTAGCGGTGGAGAAAAACAAAGAGTAGCCATTTCTAGAGCCTTGATTAACGAACCGGAGGTGCTGTTGATGGACGAACCGTTCAATCAGGTAGATGCCGCTTTCAGAGACAATCTGCAGCAGGACATCAAACAGATTGTAAAAGAGACCGGACTTACCGTTATCCTTATTTCCCATGATCCTGCAGAAGTACTTTCGCTATCAGACAGATTAATGGTCATGAAAAAAGGTAAGATTGTAGATCAGGGAAGTCCGGAAGAATTATATTATCATCCTACACACTCTTACACAGCACAATTGCTGGCAAAGAGCAATCTCCTGTCTCCGGAACAGGCGGCGATATTAGGCATTCAAACTACACAGCAAATCGCAATCCATCAGGAATGGATCAAAGTTCAAAGAAATGCTTCCAGTTCGCTGCAGATTAAAGATGTGCGCTTCCGAGGATTCTATAATGAACTCACGGTAGGCAATGATCAATTGTCCCTGCACCTCATTGATCACCCTATTTCTGCTATTGAAAGAGGTACAACCGTTGAGATAGCTATTGACAAGTATATCAGTTTCTGATTATTTGGCTAATTCGGATTCCAAAACAGTCAGGAGATGCTTAAACTCTTCTTCGGTATAGCCGATTGACTGATACACTACTTCTCCTTTTTTATTTAGGATGACATTACGCGGAATCCCTGTATCGGCATATTTGGAAAAGATCTCTCTTTTCAGATCCGGAAAAACAGGAAACGTATACTGCTGTTTGCTCATAAAAGGATCTAATTTATCCCAGCCTTCTTCTCTCGCAAATACCAATAAGGAAAAATCTGTACGAGCCTTGTACTTTGCCCATATTTCTTTCTCCACTCTGGGCAACTCTTGTCTGCAGGGAGGACACCAGGTAGCAAAAAAATTGATCAGAACAACTCTGCCTTTCAGCATGTTTATGTCTTTCCGTTCTTCTTTTTTATCTTTCCATTCAAAAGCCGGAGTTTGTTCTCCAACCTTTACTTTCCATTCCTGTCCGGATACAGGAACAGATATTGTCAATATCAATAATAGAATAAGTTGCTTCATGTTATTTTAATTTTTCCAGCCAGGCCAGGCAGGAAACTAACCACTTTACTTCACTTGTTTTATTGTTCAGTCCGAATCCATGCCCGCCATTTTCGTAAGTAAACACTTCATTGGGAATCTTATATTTTTGTAATGCCCGCTGATAGCGATACATATTTTCAACAGGTACTGCCTTATCATCTTTTGCGCTCATCAGAAAAGCGGGCGCAGTATTTTTATCAACCTGGAGTTCATTGGAAAATAAGATCTCATCTTCTTTGTCAGGGTTCTGACCTATCAGATTTTTACGGGATCCGGCATGTGTAATGGTGGTATCCATAGAGATCACAGGATAACACAGAATCGAAAAGTCCGGCCTGAGATCTGTATGCATATCATTTGCAATATATGCCTTTCTATAATGTGTGGACAATGTAGAAGCTAAATGACCGCCTGCAGAGAAGCCCATTACACCTAACTTGTGAATATCTACTCCCAGCACCTGCTGATTCTCCCGGATCAGTTGCATAGCGCGTTGTGCATCCTGTAGCGGGCCGATCTTCTTATCTTCCATAATCTGATCACTGGGTAACCGATACTTTAATACAAAAGCTGTATAGCCATTCTTATTCAATTCACGCGCCACATCATGACCCTCATGCCCGATGGCCACATGGGCATATCCACCTCCGGGTATGACTAATATTCCGACGTGCTTATCTGCGACAGTAGGTTTATAGATAAATAATTCAGGAATATTTTTTTGATATTCTTCACTATTTTCCCCTTTACTGTTTGGAATTCCGTCCGGATAAAGGGGAATTTTTTCCTGAGCTACAGCACGCAAAGCAATCATCAATACAAGATTTATTACCATTAAGATTTTCATAGACTTACAGATTGGAAACAATAATAAGATCCAGATCTTTGGCAGGGAGATTAAATTTATTTGCCATATCCTTATTCGTCAGGTTGCCCTGATACAGATATATGGCACTGCGGATTCCCTGATTAGCCCAGATCATTTTATTCATCCCCCCTGCCTCACCAATCTGCAGTAAGATCGGTGAAAAAATATTTGTAAGTGCGTATGTCGCTGTACGGGCAACCCGGGAAGCAATATTGGGCACACAATAATGAATCACATCATATTTACGAAAGACCGGCTTATCGTGGCTGGTTACTTCCGAAGTTTCAAAACATCCTCCCTGATCTATACTCACATCAATCAGTACGGAATTGGGTTTCATCTGCGAAACGGTCTCTTCTGAAATTATGCAGGGTGAGCGACCATTTACAGCTCTTAATGCTCCAATGACGACATCGCAGGATCGTACAGCTTTGTTCAACACGATGGGTTGGATAACTGAAGTAAACACTCTGCTGCCTACGTTATTCTGTAGTCGTCTGAGGCGGTACACGGAACTGTCAAATACTTTGACCTGTGCCCCAAGTGCTATTGCTGTACGTGCCGCAAATTCACCCACAGTACCTGCTCCGATAATAACCATTTCTGTGGGCGGAACACCTGTAACGCCCCCAAGCATCAGTCCTTTGCCATCAAATACATTACTCAGGTACTCTGCTGCTATAAGGACGGCTGTAGCCCCTACAATCTCGCTCATCGCACGTACCACGGTCAGATGACAACCTTCGTCCTGGAGATACTCATAGGATAATGCAGTAACTTTCTTTTTAATCAGAGACTGCAAGACCGCCAGATCCATCATAGAAGGCTGTTGTGAAGAGAATAATACCTGCCCCGTTTTCATAAGACTGACCTCTTCTAAGGTCGGACTGGCAACTTTAATGATCAGATCCGCCTTATACACTTCCTCACTGCTATAGACGATCAATGCCCCCTGTTCGCTATAATGCTGGTCTAAAAAATTAGATCCTGCACCGGCATTCGATTCTAAAATGACCTTATGTCCGTTTTCAATCAATAAAGCCACAGACAGTGGAGTCAGGGCAATTCTGTTCTCCTGAAAGGATACTTCTTTCGGAATGCCTATGGTAAGACTGTTTTTTGATTTGCCAACAGCCATTAATGCCTCCTGAGGCTGCATCATTGCCTGTTGAGCGATCTTGGAAATACTACCCATCTATTCAAAAATTATCTGTCACTAATTTAGGCATTTATTAAGCTTTATTACAATAAATATGCTCGTTTTTCATAATATGGTACAATATTAGCATATAAAATGTAATTTGGATATTAAAAAAAAATTAGATTTGTATAAATTTTTACCCACCCTATAACACATGAAAATTTTAAATTCAGTCAATCAACTGAGCATTGTCCCTCGTTGGATAATTTTTCTTTTTGATATTGCCTGTGCTTCATTTGCCTTTTTTTTAGCCTATTCTGTCTTTTATAACTTCTCTCTGGAAGCATTTTACAGACCGGCTCTGGCCATGGAGTTTCTGTATTGCATGTCAATAACGGCTGTTGCTTTTTTGATTTTCAAAACACATACGGGCATTATCCGCTACACCAGCGCTGTAGATTCCATCAGATTCTTATCAACAGTATTGTTTATTGTAATTGTACTCTTTGCAATCAAATTATTCCTGATTGCCATGCGTATTCCGACAATATTACCGACTAATCTTATTATTCTGTATTCGTTATTCGCTTTTGTCTGCCTTTTTATCTACAGAACTTCTATTAAGGTGTTTTTTCAATACACAAAAGTAGCGCAGGACAGCAAAAAGAATACATTGGTATTCGGAGCAGGTGATCTGGGTATCGCAGTCAAAAGAACAATGGATCATGATCTGAGAGCAGCAAATGCTATTATCGGCTATCTGGACGACAGTGATCAGAAAATCGGAAAATCAATTGATGGCGTCAAGATTTATTCACCTGATGATTTAGACAAGCTGATCCCGAAACTAAATGTGGAAGAGCTTATTATTGCATCTCATAACATCCCTGCTACCCGCAAGAATGAAATCACGGATATCTGCCTGGAGCATAATGTTAATGTATTGACGTTGCCTCCAGTGCAAAAAATCATCAACGGAGATCTTAATCCTAATCAGATTCAAAAAATAAAAATAGAAGATTTGTTAGAACGTGATTCTATCAAAATATCAAACAATAATATTCTGGAGCAGCTGAAGGGCAAACGTGTACTGGTAACCGGAGCAGCTGGGTCTATAGGGAGTGAAATTTCAAAACAACTTGGAAAATACGATCCGCAAATGATTATTCTTTGCGACCAGGCCGAATCTCCTCTTCATAATCTGCAGCTGGATCTTCAGGATCTCTATAAAAATCAGGTATATCACAGCTTTATAGCGGATGTGAAAAATTATGAACGTATGAAGAATCTGTTCGACACGTTCAAACCACATGTTGTCTATCACGCTGCAGCATACAAGCATGTACCTATGATGGAAAACCATCCTATTGAGGGAGTTCGAACAAATGTATTGGGCACTTTTAATCTGGCAAATCTTGCTGTAGATTTCGGAGTTGATAAATTTGTATTTGTATCGACTGATAAAGCAGTCAATCCAACAAATATTATGGGTGCTACAAAACGGATAGCTGAAATATATGTACAATCCCTGAATAACCATCTGGAGAAATCAGAGAAGAAACATACCCGTTTTATTACAACCAGATTTGGAAATGTTCTGGGATCTAACGGGTCCGTTATTCCACGGTTTAAAGATCAGATCGAAAAAGGAGGCCCTGTAACGGTAACTCATCCGGAAATTACCCGATATTTTATGACTATTCCGGAAGCCTGTCAGCTTGTTATTGAGGCGGGTAATATGGGTAACGGCGGTGAGATTTTTGTATTTGACATGGGAAAATCTGTAAAAATCGTTGAACTGGCTGAAAAAATGATCAAATTATCGGGATTTGTCCCCAATCAGGATATTGAAATCAAATTTACAGGCTTACGTCCGGGAGAAAAACTCTATGAAGAGCTTCTGAATGACCTTGAAAATACGATGGCTACACATCATGAAAAGATTATGATTGCCAAAGTCCGGGAAAATGACTTTTCTTTTGTACAGAGTGAGTTAGATACTCTTTTCACGATTATTAAAACACAAAACGAGACCAATATTGTCAAACAAATGAAGCAAATCGTGCCGGAATTCAAGAGTCAGAACTCCATTTATGAGGCTTTAGACAAAAAGGACATTCAGATTCAATAACTTAATCATCCTTAATAATTTAAATCTAAAACACTTGCAAATAATTTTTAAAAGTGTAATTTTGCGTTCCGAATTTTTATTTTTTGAAAATGTCAAATAATCAAACCCGTGCAGCGGAAACTGCATATAAACCTCAAAAAGGTTCATTTTTCGTTGAAAACCAAAAAAGCATTACTTTCATAATCGGAGGTATCCTTGTATTGGTAGTGTTATATTTTGGATATCAAAAACTTTATTTGGCTCCTCGTGCCGAAAAAGCTGCTAACCAAATCTTCAAAGCAGAAGAATATGCTGCTTCTACAGATGATTCGTTACAGAAAAGAGCAATTTCCGGAGACGGAGCTTATCCGGGATTCAAAGAAATTGCTGAAGAATATTCGAACACCAAATCTGCTAATATTGCAAATGCATACCTTGGAGGTCTGTATTTGAGAGAAGGTAAATTTGCAGAAGCAATCGAAGCGCTTGAAAAATATTCTGACACAGGTAGTCAGATTTTGGATCCGCTTGTTGTTGGAATGTTAGGTGATGCCTATTCAGAGCAAAAAGACTATAATAAAGCGGCTACTTTCTACAAAAAAGCGGCTGATAAAGCTGATAACTCATACACAGCACCTCTGTTCCTTAAAAAATTAGGACTGGTATATGAGCAATTAAAAGAAAATAAAAAAGCGGAAGAAGCTTATACGAAGATCAAAAGCAATTACCCTGAAAGCCAGGAAGCAGCTATGATCGAAGGTCTGATCGCTCGTGTAAAAGCTGAGCAATAAGAAGCTTTAAACTCCGGTACTAAAAATTTAAAGGCTGCTAATAGCAGCCTTTTTCATTATATTTGTATTTATATGGCAAGTAATCTTAAAAATTTATCCGATTTTTCTCATATACAGGTCGGTGACGCAAAGCAATTCAAATTCGGAATCGTAGTGTCTCAGTGGAACGCTCAGGTAACCGGAGCGCTCTTAAATGGAGCAGTTGAAGGACTGTTGAAACATAATGCTTTAGAAAGCAATATTGAGATTGTAGAAGTACCCGGAAGCTACGAGCTTATATCCGGTGCGGATATAGTATTGAGAAACAAAGATTTTGACGCTGTAATCTGCCTAGGTTGTGTTATTCAGGGAGAAACCAGACATTTTGATTTTATCTGCGACGCAGTGGCTAATGGTGTGGCTAATGCCTCTTTAAAATATGGGAAACCGGTTATCTTTGGTGTATTGACAACGGATAATTTACAGCAGGCCCTGGATCGTGCTGGCGGTATTCACGGTAATAAAGGTGAAGAAGCTGCAATTACAGCTATCCAGATGGCTCATATCAGTGCAAAGTATGCCTAATGAATTAAAAGATTAAAAACGATGAAACGTTATTTTATTTTAGTAGTTGGGATTCTCTTTATCGTATCCACTATCCTATCTTCCTGTTCATCGACACAGCAATGTGCCGCATATAGTTCTTACCCTAAGAAAAAGCACAGAACAAGATAATCACTTTGCTGTGGTTATGCGAATGTGTTATTAATTGTTACAATGATTAATAACGCATCTACTCAATTTGAATATAATATGAAAACATTCAGAATATTATTATACTTCACCCTTCTTTTATCATCTGCTTTATTTCCCAAACTTAGCTTCGGACAGGATACTACTCCTACTGTAAATAAATTGTGGGAAGGAATCGGAGGAAAAAACAAATGGGATGATACACATTTTATTTTATTTTCGGCAGCAGGTAATAACGCCTCAACATTTATTGAAAATCCACGAAAATTTTTAATCAACAGACAGAACGGAGATTGCCGGTTTGAAGGCGCTACTTCTTCAGGTGATGAAATCACACTCTTATTCAATTACAAGACCAATAAGATACGTAAGCTTTATGTCAATGAAGTAGAGCAGACCAATCTGGATAATTTTTCAGCTAAAAATTTCCCTTTGATCACCAGGCAGTTTAAACAAGATGTATCGTTGCTGTTTCTGCCTACTGTATTAGGAAGTAAGCAATTCAAAACCGGAGATGCTCAACAAAAAATAGTGGATGCGGAGAAGTTAACCGTTGTAACAGTGAATTCTACAACAGATCTTAATGTAAGGCTGAATGGCAAACTTTTCTTTAATTCTGAAAGCGGTAAAATTCGCCGTTGGGAGCTTAATACAGAGGATGATAGCGTGCAATATCTGATAGATAATTTTAAAGATATAGGTGACGGACTGATTCTTCCTACGACTTTTAAATCACTCAATGATAACAGCAAAAGTGTCATATTCAGTACCGTAGCTGCTTTTGTTGATATGGAATTAACAAAGTTTACAACTCTTTAGATTTTTTGTAATATGAACTGGAAAAACATAACATCAATACCCCAATTAGATGAAATCATAGCGGATAATCAGATTCATGCTATATTCAAACATAGTACACGATGCCCGGTAAGCAGCATGGCAAAAAGATCTCTGGAATTTAATGAAGATTTACTGCCTGAAGGTGCGAGCATTTTTTATCTGGATCTGATTGCACACCGGGATGTTTCTAATGCAATTGCGGAGAAATGGAACATCAGACATGAATCTCCTCAGGTACTGATTGTAAAAGGAACTGAAGCCTTATATAATGCCTCACATGAGGATATAGATATGGCGGATATTGCTAAATTCTTTACATTATAAAAAAGGCTCTTTTAACAAGAGCCTTTTTTTATGATGTAAGTTTAGTAAGTAAACCGGATTACTTTTCCTTCGCGTCCGGTAGAACTAAAGACTCGTAAAGAATAGGTTTTCCCCTTCTCCAGTTTGAGCATTCCATTTTCCACTATGGCCGCCGTCTTTGTAGGAACTGTGCCATCTGTGGTATAACGAACACTTCCTGTAGGGTATTCTATATTTATCAATGCATTACTATTCTCAATCCTGACACCAACAGCAGGCAGACGATAGTGATAACCTCCGTTTAATTTATCCAGTTTCGGTAACTCTACAGTACCCAGCTTTTTTGAAAACGAAGCATAGTCCTTGTCAAAATCTTTGACATCATAAGTATCTGTTACTTCCCATTTCTTTTCCGGTGACCAGGCTCTTTCAGCTACCGCCATAAAACGTGGAAAAATCAGGTATTCCAGATGCGCAGGACTTTCGACGGTCTCCGCCCAAAGAGCACCCTTTACACCCAGAAAATTCTTTCTTCCTGTTGCAGTCAGCCTTTCTTTAGGTTTAAAATATGCTACACCTTTTGCTTTTCCCTTTGCGATCTCCAATACATTTAAAAAGAAGTTTTCGGGAGCAAATGAATAAGCTTCTCTCAGATTGATATACGCTGCCCAGTTCAGTCCCGGCTCTTCAAATAGTGGTGTCCATGCCATATCCAGATAGAAGTTACTGGCGCTGGCAAATATAACTTTATAACCTGCATTGGCTAATTTATACGCCAGATCTTCCTGTCCTCCGCCGATAAGATTATTCCAGACATCTACCTGAATACGCTGATCTGCCAATTTAGGATTGACAACCATTCCCTTTCCTTCATTATGCATCCCCATTTCTTCCCAACCTTCCATGATCAAGCCTTTTTCATGTGCCAGATTATTGATCTTGTTGACGTAATATGGCCAGACCTGATTGACAGATTTAAATCCTTCCCGGCTCATCAATTCAGCAATTTTCGGAGACTTCTCCCAAACACCTACAGGAACCTCATCTCCTCCGAGATGAATGGTTTTTAATTCCACCCCGGCAGCTTTATGCATAACTTTGAGTTCATCCACGACTTTTCCGATAAACGTGTAGGTCGACGTCAAAGCCGGATTCATTACATTATCGTTCCAGTTTTGTGCTGAATTGTATTCTGATTTATCCTGTAAGTCATACAGCAGATATTTTTCTGCTTCTGCCTGATTGCCTTGCTTCATGTATTTTTCATAACGTGCCTGCATAGACTTGATCGCAGCACGTGCATGGCCAGGAGTTTCGATTTCCGGCACCACTGTGATATGTCTGGCCTTTGCATACTGAAGAATCTCAATGTAATCTTTTGTCGTATAATATTGTCTCCCTTTACCTGCTGCTCCGGATCTGTATGCAGGTTGTAAAGAACGTCCATCCGCAAAAGATGCTGACCGCTGACTGCCGACTTCAGTAAGTTCGGGCAGTCCCGGGATCTCAATGCGCCAGGCTTCATCTTCTGTAAAGTGAAAATGAAAAACATTCAGTTTATACATAGCCATTGCATCCAGCATCTTCAGTACCGTTTTTTTATCCTGAAAATTTCGGGATACATCCATCATAAATCCGCGATACTTAAAGCGGGGCTTATCCTTTACCTGGAGATGTGTTAACGTAATGTCTGCACTATTCGAAACCACTGGAAGTACAGACTTCAGTGACTGTAAACCATAGAATGCTCCAGCAGCAGATGAAGCCCGGATAAGAATTCCACTTCCGTCAATAGTCAATGTATATTCTTCTTCCTCCATGCCCTGTGCTTTCTCTACACGGACTGTAGCATCGTTTGCTGAGGATAATGATGATTTATAGCCCAGGTTTTTCAAATCGTTAACGAAAATGCTACTTTCTGCCCGGAAAGCAGGATCCGCCTTTACAGCCAGTTTTGAAGGTATGGCAAATGTCTTATCTGCATTTCTGGTTAAAGATAAAGGAGTCGGCAGGATCAGTTGCCCTTGTTGGGTATTGCCTTTCGTATTGAACTCATATTGTTTAGCTAATATTTCCAGTACCTCACTGTTAGAACGCTTAGGCACTATCACTGTATACTGAGGGACATCATATATTTTACCCTTCTGATTAATAAAATAAAGACCTCCCGGTGCCTTACTTGTGTTCCTTAACGGAGCAATAGCATCGAAAGATAATATTAAGGAGTCATTCGGATTTATTTCCTGATAGGAGGACTGAAGAAACTGTAAAGCATAAAGATCTCCGTTACGGTGCTCTATCCTGTAATTTGTATTTCCTTTGTCTTCTTTTACCAAAAACAAGTAATTGAACATTAATGTCCAATCCTTAAGATTCACAGGTTTCTTGCCAATATTTTTGACAATAAACATAGATCTGGAAGATTCATCAATAGATTTGGCATCATCAATCTTCCAATTCACCTGCAAGGATTTATTTAAGGCAATATCCTGCGCCTGTACCTGGTAGGAACATCCCATCAATATACTTACAGCCAGACTTGCCCAATTTTTATTTCTCATATTTCTATATCGCTATGATCTTTGATTTTTAACGCATTAAAATACACAAAATTGGTTAAAGACATTGCAATTAAAAAAAATAGTAAGATATTTTCAATTTTATTTGGCATAATAAAATGATGTTTCTATATTTGCACACCGAAACACAAAAAGGCCCGTTCGTCTAGGGGTTAGGACGCAAGATTTTCATTCTTGAAACAGGGGTTCGATTCCCCTACGGGCTACAGAAAAAGCATCAATCTTATCAGATTGGTGCTTTTTTCTTTTACAATCAACTTTTATTTAAAAGCCCGTAAATGGCTGTCCTGTCTATTCTAATTTTGACAAAATCTCTGGAATGGTAAGATTGGATATCAATCCATATATTCTTAAAAGTGGAAAGCAGCTCATTACTGTTGAGCTTTATCCAGGTTATGATCATCAAAACATGCGTCAACCGCATCTTGAAAACGGAAGTAAATTTACCCTTAAAATAGAAAAAACAGGTTTGGGAAAAGATGGAGACCTAAACATATCAGAAGAAATATTTGAATAAAGAGTAGAAAAGGAAAACTCCCACACGAGGCGAACAGTAGTAAACAATCAAACATTTGAATTATTTTGTAATTTTGCATAACAAAAAAACAACGTTAAACTCTACAAATTGTCTAATTATGAATAGATATTTTTTATTGGTATGGTTTCTATTATTTTCGACATTTTCATTTTCTCAAAGTTTTAAAAATGAAACCATAAAATCATTTATCGATAAATCTATTGAATTAATAGAAGTGAATTCAATTCACACAGAAAACCTCGAAAACATTAAACGTGAATTATACAATAAATCCCAAAGCCTAAACTTGATAGATGAGATTGCACCTTTATATGAGGAAGTATTTAAACAGCTGAATGATTATCACGGAGGCTTAAAATATAAAGGAAAAACATACGGTTGGAACAATCCCAACGCAATGACAAATGCCTATCTAAAGGACAAAATAAAAACTAACAAAAACACATTTAGTAAAGTCTTTGACAAAAAAATCGGATATATCAGAATTATAGGAAACAATGATTTTGCTTTTAAAAAAGTAGATAGTTTAACAAACGACCTTGTATTTCATATCAACAATATAAATTCAAATAAAATTAAAGGGTGGATTATAGATTTGAGATTAAATACAGGTGGAAATATGTATCCTATATTACTTGGTTTGAAAGAGTTTATCGGAGATAATATAATGTTTGGCGGGTTTAGAGATGCTCACAACAAATCTACGGGAAATTGGGAAATCAAAGAGGGAAAATTATTGATTGACGGTATTGTATTAGACAGACAAACAGATTTAGATTATCCTATAAAAACTGATATTCCTGTAATTATTTTAACGAGTTGCTATACTGCAAGTGCAGGAGAAATGACTGCCATATCTTTTATCGGAAGAAATAACGTCTCTATTGTAGGAGAGCCGACGGCGAATTATACCACAGCTGTACAAGGTTTTGAGATAAATGAAAACGCAGGTATTAATTTATCAACAGATTATGTTGTGGACAGAAATTTAAAAGTGTACAAATCAAATATTCTGCCTGATTTTGAAGTTTTAGATGGAGATAATTTAGAAGATCTAAAAAATGACTTGAAGATAATCAAAGCACTGGAACTGTTGAGAAAATAACAAAGCTATTGGGAATATAACAAAGCCTTTCAACAACTTGCTGAAAGGCTTTTTATTTTATTTCAAAATTGAAACAAAGCATAAAAATATGATTGCAAAAATCGGAAAGGGAAGTAATTTGTACGGAGCAATTTTGTACAATCAGCAGAAAGTGGAAAGGGAAAACGGAGCAGTTCTGTTGCTGAACAAGATACCCGACACAATAAACGGCAGGTATTCCGTAGCGCATCTCAATAAGTGCTTTGAACCATATGTGTCGGGATTTGGAACAGAAATACAACCTGCAAAAAGCCACTGAACAGGAGCAGAAACAAACCAATAAGGTTTTCAAGCCTGTAGATTATAAAAATGGCGATATAAAGCGCCAAATTGCTTCGGTAGTGCGACACCTGCTGAAGTATTACAGCTTTCCAACTTTGGGAAGTTATAATGCTTTGCTATCACTATTCAATATCACAGCGGAAGAAGTCAAAGGAGAGCGGAACGGTCAGCCAGTAAACGGATTGGTCTATGTGGAATTGACAAGAACGGAAACAAACCAAGTAATCCGTTCAAAGCATCACTATTCGGGAAAGATGCAGGGATTGCATATCTGCAAAAGCACTTTGAGCAGTCCAAAGAGAAAATGAAAAGCAACCCTGCAAGGTCTGTCCTGAAAAACACCGTGGAGCTTGCGATACACACCACAAACAGCGAAACGGAATTTAAAAAAGCAACTTGTTGAGCAGGGTATCAATACGGTTGTCTGCAGGAACGATAATGGACGGATTTACGGTATTACGTTCATCGACCACGAAAGCCGTACCGTTTGGAACGCTTCACAATTAGACAGAAACCTGTCGGCAAATGTATTTAATGATTGGTGGAACAACGGGAACAAGCCCGAAATAAAGATACAGGACAGCCCTGTTTCCAAAACGAATACAAGGGACAACCTACCAAAGAAAGACTTTTTTGAGTTTATCCCACAGGAGCATTCGTCTAATTTCGATTTAGGATTGTTCAGCTTGTTACCTGAAGCACACGGCGAGGATTACGAGGAAGACAGTTTGTTAAACGGATGAAGAAAAAGAAACAAAGGAAGTTTTATTAAATAATAGCGCAGTTGCAGTACTTGGAGATGATATTTTAAAACAGATAACACAGGAATTGTTAAAAACCGTTCGTAACAGTACGACTATCGACTGGACAATAAAAGAATCCGTTCAGGCAGAACTCCGCAGAAATATTCGGAGAGTACTCAGAAAGTCAGGCTATCCTCCAGATTTGCAAGAAAAAGCAGTCGGTGCTGTAATTACACAGGCTAAAATGTTAGCAGATGACTTATCAAAAATAATACTCAGCAATAGAGAGTTAACATAGTAGAATAATACTTTAGTTATCATCGTTGTTTATCACAGTCAACTGCACCAAATCTTCCAAAAAATGTTTCGAGATTTGTTCGGTTTGGGCTACAGAAAAAGCATCAATCTTATCAGATTGGTGCTTTTTTATTTTACAATCAATATTCATTTAAAAGCCTGATTATTCTATACCCAATATAAAGGCTGAAGATTTATTTAACCTTAATCCTTGATTCCATGAAGTTACCTGCTTGTAAAGTTTTTACGGATATTAAACGGACTATAACGATTTTTAAAAGATCTTCCCGAAAGTGATAAATAGCTGTTTACTTTGTATTCTGGCAATGTGATCAGTAAGATTGTAATACGAAAAATATGATAAAAATAGGTATAGCGCTTTTATTGACGGTGTACTGTGGTTATGGATATGCACAGGAGATAAAAGATAGTGTATTGTCAACCGCAAACCGGATTAGTTACCTTTCGGAAAAAGTACACAGATTTAACAAAGAACCATTGTATCAGCTTGAGGTAGAAAGTTTGTTTAGCTTCAGTATTCTGGTAAATGACTGTCCTGTCTATTCCAATTTTGACAAAATCTCCGGAATGGTAAGATTGGATATCAATCCTTATATTCTTAAAAGTGGAAAGCAGCTCATTACTGTTGAGCTTTATCCAGGTTATGATCATCAAAACATGCGTAAACTGTATCTTGAAAACGGAAGTAAATTTACCCTTAAAATAGAAAAAACAGGTTGGGGAAAAGATGGATCCCTAAACATATCAGAAGAAATTGTGTCGTATAAAACTGCTGATGAAACGACTGATTTGACAAAATTACAAACATATAAAAGAGATATCAGCTTTAATGCCTCTATTCCTTATCAGCTTGAGGGATGGAAAAATGGAAAGGATTTAACCCAATTGGATAAAAAACAACTAGAACAGCAGATCCTCCATTTTTATAAACAGATTATATCAGTGTTTGAAAGCAATGATTACGATGCTATAAATTCTCAATTTTTGAAGGCTGATGCAGAGTGGTATCAGGCGATGTATTTTCCCGAAGATATCATCACAAGATTCCAAACAGCAAAAGGTAGAAAAGCGAAATCTGTGATGACAACGTTATCAGGCTCAGAACAAAATTCAAGGACATTTTTTCCGCTTGAAAATTATGTTTTAAGATTTTACGGAGAAGGAAGAATGGTTCGGTTGGAACCGAGAGATGGAATCAATAAGGGCGAGTCTTTGCTGGGGTACGAAGATGATAAAAACGGTATGAGTAGAAAAACATTTGTAGATATGTTGTTATATATTCCTAAAGGAGAGACTGCATTAAAAATTGTAAGATAAATAGTTTTTATAGCCTTATTACAAAGAATCCCATTGTGTTTTATCCGGCCAAATAAGGTTACAGTTGACGGGAAGAAGAAGCCCAAGGTACCACTAAAATTTTCAGGAACTATACGTTCCTTTCAGATCTCCTCTTCTTCCTCCCGAAATTGGATATGGCTTAAGCTATAATGATTTATTTACAGGATATTCTCCAGATATTTCAGTACTTCTTCCTTTTTACGGCTAGACACTGGTATCTGTTGATTATTTTGCATCTGCAAAAATCCTTCTCTGTAATATTTGATCACATAATGGAAATTGACCAGATAAGACTGGTGACAACGGAGAAAACCAAAAGGGACCAATATACCTTCGTACTCAATCAGTCCTTTAGAAACCAGGATTTCGCGTTTATCCTTCAGGAAAAAAGTGGTATATCCTTTATCACTTTTACAATACATGATGTCTTCAATGGGCACTACTTCAATATATTCCACGCTTTTCAGTGCAATACGTTTTGTACTGGCAACGCCTTGATTTGTATAATGATGTCGTGCAATTTCCAGTTGCTGCCGATCGAAATGTTCCTGTGTACGGTGATGATAACATCTATCCAGAATTTCTTCCAGAGCCGTCTCATCTATAGGTTTGAGCAGGTAACCAAAAGCGCCCATATTAAGCGCCTGAATAGCATACTGATCATAAGCGGTCAGGAAAACCACCTGAAAATTTTCATTTCCAATTTCATCAAACAACTGAAAGCTATCGCCGTCCTTCAGTCGTATATCCGCTAGAATGATATCCGGTTTCAGTTCGGGAATCTCTTTGGCGGCTTTGGAAACTTCAGCAGAAGTTCCTACAACTTGTACATAAGAGATGTTCCGGACAACTTTTAAAAGATGTTGCAGAATTCGTGTTTCGTCTTCAAGAATATAAAGCTTCATATATTTTTAGTTTTCAGATTAATCTTTCATTTCAGGAATTACAATATTTACTACTACTCCATTTTCTCCAAATTGTTTTTTATCCTGTGTTTCAAATTTTGCTTCTTCTCCTTTGGATTTAAAGAGTACCTCTAATCTTTCTTTAAGGATAATACTCGCAAGAGACTGTTTCTTATGCTCGCTTTTACCTTTTTCCGTAAATCCTGTACCGTTATCATCCACAACAATCTGCATCTGCTGATCCCTGACACTAAAGGATAACTTCAATAAGCCTTTGTATGGAATGTTTCTGAAACCATGCTCTATTGCATTTTCAACAAATGGCTGAATCAGCATTGGAGGAATAAAGGTCCTTTCGGCAGCAGTATCTTCATCAACACTAATCTCGTATTCGAAAAGCCCTACAAATCTCATCTGTTGCAATTCAAGATAATTTCGCAGCGATGTGATTTCTTCTTCCAGACTAATAAAGTCTTGTCTGTTTTGTTCCAGCACATTACGAAGCAGTCTTGAAAAAGCCGTTAGATAACGCACAGATTCCTTGGAGTCTCCGGTCGCAATAAGACTCTGTAAATTGGCAATGGCATTGAAAATAAAATGAGGGTTAAGCTGTACCTGAAGCAACTTTTGTTCAATATTCAATCGCTGATTTTCTGATTGCAAAAGTTTATTTTTTTCTTTCAGGCGATACTGACGCTGGATAATATACAGGAATGACAATATACCGATGAACACAAGGGATGCCAGTACAAGCGTCCACCGTTGTTGCTGAATGATCTTTTCATTGAGCACATTCCGGTTACTCAGCTCTGCGATATTACGGTCCTTTTTCTCCGCTTCATACTTTTCATGTATTTCTGCAACTTTCACCGCATCAATCTCTTTCAGGTTACTCAATTCCAGATCATAAGCCTGTTCAGCCACTTCCAGTGCTTCTACATGAGCCCCCACCATCTTATATGCATTAATCAACCCTCTGTAATAAACAGGTTTTTGTTTTCCGGCGGGATTCTTTTTAGCAAATGCAATCGCTTCTTTATAATAATAGATTGCGGAGTCTGCCTGCCTGTTATGAATAAAGCTGGTGGCCAGATTATTATAAGCAATATCATTCAGGTTATTCGTCTTTTTCAGGTAATTAAAATAAGTCCGGCTACTGGCCAGTGCCTTATCATATTTCATCTGGCGCACGTATACCTGGGCTTCATTATCATATGTGCGGGCTATAGCCAGACTATCATGTATGCTTTTGGCGAGCTTGCGGGCCTTGTCATTATACAACTTCATTTTTTCATAATCTCCCAAACGGGAGGCCAGCAAAAATGAAATATCATAATAACGCTGTTCAATCACAGGGTGTGATTTATACGGATGTTTTTCATAATAACTTTCAGCATATCCTAAGGAAACCTTTTCATTATCATTCTGAAAATATGCCTTGGCTAACAGGTCGTAAAAACGGTATATAAAACGACTCTGACGACGCTCCGCTGTTTCCAGTCCATTAACAATCTTTTTCATCACAGATGCACTCACTGTCACCCCGTTATTGATTGTATAATCCAGCATATTAACTGTTTTCAATAATTCAATATCATCATCCGGATTTTTTCCTTTCATTTTTTCATATTCCATCAATGCACTGTCCCGCAGCTTGTCCTGCATATACATTCTTGCTTTGAAATAATGGTAAAATGGATTATTAGCAGTATCTGTATTGTGATTCAGCAGGTTGTATTCCCGGTTAAGCACTTTTTTATACGCTCCTGAAGATAACGTATCCATAGCAATGATCAGAGACAGATAATCCTTTTGAGCGGTTACGTTGGATTTTGTTTTCTGATCCTGATTTCTTTCTTCCTTTTGCCTGCAGGAAAAGACAAACAGGAAAAACAAAATCAGAAAAATAAAATATGCTTTTCTTACAATCATAAGTACTACATTATAACTAAAGCTAAAACAGCTCTATCCAGACTATTTCGCTTTCTGTTCCGAATTTATATGGAATTGATCTAAAGGTAAAAATAGAAAACTTCTGAAAAAATAGCGGTTAAATATTTGATGGCTTTCACCCTATATATGTGCCGGATGCTGTCATATTTGTATACTACAACAAATAAAGGATAGATTACAACAGATATAGACCCGAAGGCAACAGATATGGATCGTCCCATTTCACGACACAGAGACGGCTTTATATTTGTTTTATCATGTATAATATGAAATTGATCCTTACGTGTATACTAATCATGACGTTGTCCACTTCCTTTGCCCAATACAGCAAGGAAGACAGTATACGTATGGAGACACTGGAAGATCAGATAGAAGAAGCATCCCAGCAAGATGATAATGTTCTAAAAGCCAGTCTGTATGAGGAGCTGCTACAGATCGCTCCAAAAAACGGCCGGTATCTTAACAATGCAGGAACTACATATTTCCACCTGGAAGATTATCAGAAAGCAAAAGAAAAATTCAGACTGGCAGTTTTATACGCTCCGGAAAAGCAAGCACTGTATTTCACAAACCTGAGTGCTGCCTTTGCGAAGCTGGAAGACTGGGAAAGGGCATACGACTATGCCCGAAGAGCTCTGGAAACTGAAGAAACAGATCTCACGCTATTTAATGCGGCTTCTCATGCAAATAATGCAGGAAAAACAAATGCCTGTCTTCAGATACTCAACAACGCAACTATTCCTTTAACGGCAGACGTACAAAGTTTATATGCCAGAAGCTACATGACTCTCGGAGATCCGACTAAAGCTATTGAACACTATGAATTATTCTTCAGATCGTATGATATAACATCGGCAGTTGCTAAGGATATCAATATGGACGATGAACGCAGCAATCTGTATCAATCTTATTTATACGAACTTTCCCTGAAAGCATATCAGAATATCCCTATGGATCCTGACTGGCAACGCATGACAAATCTGTATATCACACTCATGAATACAGCACAAAAAAGAGCAGTAACCTGGACTGGTACATTAAGTCGTATGAATGAAATATTGCCGTTACAACCTGCTTATAAAAAGAACTTTAAGGATCTGATGTATGCATATAAAGGTTTGAATGAGGAAGAAAAAATCTGGAGCCGATATATGCTGAAGGATTCGGCTGAGGCAAATGTGATGGCTCAAAAGTGGATTCATGATCATCAGAATACGCAGGATTACAGGCAAAATCAACGAATAAGAAGAATAATCTTTTATCTTGCTCTGGATGAGTATCTCTGCCAATGGAGTAAGTCCAAACAGCATGACACATCAGTACTTAAAGAGTTGACAGGGATATTTTCAACACTATTTGATAAAGAGAAGCTTCATACAAGTACCTCAAATCTGCTCCAGGACGATTTCTTACCTCCTACATTTCAGGAGATAGCAAAAAAACTTAAACAAACATTTGCAAACAGGAAAGATGCTTTACCCCTTATAGAAGGATTTATATATGCACTTCCAGACAGTCAGGTCAAGACAGAGATGATCAAAGAAATACCTAAGTAAAAAAATTATGGAACATCAGAAACCTCTACTAACATATAAGAACCGTCGTAAACAAAGGATTGTTATTGTTATAACCTTACTCCTGCTGGCCGGTGCCTCTACTTGTTATTTTTTCTATAAAAAGGACGCAAAGAAACCTTTAACAGAAGTGAAAAAAGAAAAAGCTGACAGTTTAAGGATAGATTCACTACGCGCTGACAGTACCAAAAAAAATATTATCAGACAACATCCGTCTCCTTCTGACATTGATGAAGAACCGACAGCATACAGTGAGCGTTACCTTATCCAACCCGTAACAGTTAACGGACGCCATTTCAGATTCGGCGATAAAGTATTTGTAAATGAGGATCGTTCAGATGCGGAGAAATCCCTTATCTATCTTCGATCTTCTTCCGGTTCCTTTTCCAAAACACCTCTGCTCATCAGCAGCGAAATACTCGTCCCGGAATCTCAATATGAAGAATACAGACAGTACTTCTCTCTTTCACCATTTAGTGAGCTTGATCTGAAAACTAAAAAGCTATTGCTATCCGAAAATTACAGCAATGGTACAACCTATAGCATTACACAAAATGCAGAAAGGGCAAAGTCTACAATTTGCTTTGGAGATTTTGATGCAGATGGAAAAAAGGATGTAGCCGTTATCACGGATAATAATGAAAAGCAAAAAAGCAGATTCCTTATTATTTGTACCAACATGGCGACGCAGGAAAAGTATCTGGCATTCTCAGAAAATTATTCCGACAAAATGAAGATCAATTCTTTCAAAAAAGATGCAAAAGTAATCATGAATACCGCAGAACTTACCCCTGCTCCTGTAGATGGAATCATTCTTCGGGGAGAAGATGTAAAGCTGGCGATTATGTATGATCTGAAATTACAGAAATTCAAAACCTACTATCAGGAATAGTAGAAAATAGAAAATGAAAGCAGTAAATTTATAGATTGAATTCTTTATTTGTGACACGGCGACCACATATTCATACATCATAACGAGATGAACAAAAAACGACTGTTTACGATTCTGTTTGCCTTGACTTTTGTCTTGCTCACTTCCTGTATTTCCAGATTAAGAAGACCGGAGATTACAGGGAAAGTCCTGGATTACAATAATAATCCGATACCGGATTGTCATGTCGGAGAAGCTGTAACAGATAGTCTGGGAAACTTTGTTTTACCGGAACAGAGATATAATGCCTTTCTTCTTACTGAAATGTTTTATATGGAAGCCCCACCTATGCATGTAGGTGAGATTATAGAAAAAGCCGGATATGAGTCTGATGAGATTGAAATGTTCAGCAGATACGGAGGCGGCGCAGGCAAAGGAGCAAAAATGGAGGTAGGAAATATCTATCTGAGGAAAATAAATGAAAAGATAAACATACCTCAAGTATTACAAGGGGAATGGTTACTAAGTGCAAACAAGCAACTGGACACCTTATATCTGGTGCATTCAAAAATGAGAGAGTTGTATACAACCTCAAAATTTCAGAATTTTTACAGCTTGTATGAACAATATACGGACAATTACCTCCGGAGTTTTGGCCCCGATAATTTACCTGAAGGGACAATTCGTAAATTCAATTATCTGGAATTCCGAAATGATCGAAAGGTCAGACTGACAAAGATCATTCAATATGGAAATAAAGATGGAAGGTCATCAATTGGTGAGAAAAACATACCCAATGACACCCTGCAATTTTCCGGCACGTGGAACATGGTCAATGATACTACTTTACACTTTGCAACAGATGATAAAGAGTTGAACAGTACTTATCAGATTCTTCAATCGGACAAATCATTTTTGCAACTCCGAAAATCAAAATAATATCTGTTTATGATCCGGAGTATTCCGAGCCATTGGTCGCAATATAAACACTGGGTGTCACGCCATAATGCTTATGAAAATCACGCGAGAAATTAGACTGTATGCTGTACCCCACCATTGTTGCTATCTGAGTGATATTATATTCTTTTTGTAAAAGCAGTTCGGCAGCTCTTTTTAATCTGGAGATGTTGATCAGTTCATTAGGCGTAAGGTCAGACAATCCCTTAATCTTGCGATATAAAGTAGGCCGGCTCATATTCATTAGCTTAGCCAGTTCTTCTACATTCAGATCGATATCCGAAATGTTGTCGTAAATGACCGTATTGAGCTGGCTGATAAAATCTTTATCCTTCGCTGAAACATTGATATCCGTTAACTTTGAGGCTGGAGAATTGGTAAAATATGCTCGGATAATCTTTCGGTTTTTTAGTGTATTACGTATTTGTACAAGTAAATACTCCATTGAAAACGGTTTTTCAATATAAGCATCTGCGCCTGTTTTTATTCCTTCAATTTTGGCATCCAAAGCATTTTTAGCTGTAAGAAAGATCACCGGAATATGGCTGTACAGAAGATCTGTCTTGATTCGTTTACACAGAGCCAATCCATCCATGACTGGCATCATAATATCAGTCAGCACCAACTGCACATTGCTACTATCGAGAATATCAAGAGCTTCCGCCCCGTTGGTAGCTCTCAGAATAGTGTAGTCCACCTTTAATTCCTTATTGAGATAGGCCAGTATTTCCTTATTATCTTCTACAAGCAGAATAACCGGTTTATCAGTGTCTTCGCTATTGTGTTCATTTTCTGATGTATTATCTTCTGTATCTCCCGGATCCTCATCGAGAGATTTTATATCCAACGACTGCTCCTGTAAAATAGGGCAGGAAAGCAGAAAGAGATTTAGGGATTCTTCTGTATGAACCAGAGACAACACTCCTTTATGCAACTCCACCAATGAACGGGAAAGTGGTAGACCAATACCCGTACCCGTACCTTTTTGTGTGTCGTTAATCCTGTAAAAAGGCTCAAATATTTTTTCCTTTTTATCTGATGGTATTATTTTACCATCATTTCTAAACTCAATGTTAAACATGATATCGTCACTATTGAAAGGCAGAAGCTTTACCCTAACTTCATGATCGGCATATTTAATAGCATTATGAATCAGATTCGTGAGTATTTTTCTAAATGCTTCTTCATCTACATAAGCTGTCAGACTTATACGGGGTAAAGCAAGTTCATATTGTAATGATCTGTCTTTTGCCAGATAGTTCAGATCATTGAATACTTCGGACAATAGTGCATTTATATCCGTTTTGGTGAAAGTAAGGCTCATATTATTGTTTTCTGCTTTTCTAAAGTCTAATAACTGATTTGTCAGGCGTATAAGTCGCAGTGTGTTTTTTTCGATCAGACTCAAATCCCTGACAGTCTCGTTATCTGTAAATTTTTGTGTACGTATGATTTTTTCCAATGGCATTCTGATCAACGTGAGTGGTGTCCGGATCTCATGTGCCAGATTGGTAAAAAACTCCAGTTTAAGATTATAGATCTCCTGTTCTTTTCTCCGCTCATAGATATCCATTTTACGGGTATTATTGGACTTGATCCATAAAAAATAATACCTTAAAATGAGAAAAATGATTGTTCCAATTGTCAATGAATACAGCAGATAGGCCCAGGTAGAAAACCACCAGGGAGGGGAAACAATAATTCGTAATTCTTTTATTTTCTTATTCCATACCCCATTATTATTTGCTCCCGTGAACTTAAATGTATACGACCCCGGAGGTAATTTGTTGTAATAAATCTTCTGATTCCCGGTGGTCTCTGTCCATCCTTTATCATATCCCTCCATGATATACCGGTACGCATTGCTCTCAGGAGACACATAACTTAAGGCTGCAATGTTAAAGTTGATATTTGAATGATCATAGGTAAGTCTGATCAGTCCGGACATAGAGATAGATTGTCTCAGGAATCCATCTGACCTGACAGGTACATCAGCATTGTTAATTTGTATACCGCTGATAAATATGGGCGGTACGAAATGGTTTTTAATGGATCTGGCAGGATTAAAACTGACCATGCCCTTAATCGTACCAAAATATAATGTTCCGTCTGTATCTTTAAATGCAGAGTTGTAATTGAATTGGTCTGTAGGCAGGCCATCTCTTGCCGTATAGGTAACGCTTTTGGAATTATTCTCTTCCAGTCTAACCAAACCTTTACCTGTAGATATCCATATCGTATGGTTATCATCTTCCAGAGCTTTGAACACCTGATTGGAAGACAATCCTGCCACAGCAGGATAATTGGTAAAATGTCCGTTTCTGTTATACTTTGAAAGTCCACCTTCTGTACAAAGCCAGATATTTTTTTTGCTATCCTCAAATAATCCGTTTACATAATTATTGATTAATGTATTTGGTTTTCCCTGCTCACTATACAACTCATGTACAACTCCTGATGTCCGGTTATAGATCAACACACCACTTCCATATGTATTGATCCAAAGTATTCCATCTGTATCTTCATGTATTCCCTGTATCCAGGCAGATTTGACGGGTAACAGTTTAAAGCTATTATTCTTTTTATCAAATGCATACAAGCCACGGTCAGTCCCGACCAACATCATGTTATCTTTCGTTCTATACAGACAAACAACAAACTTACTTTGCAAAACTCCCTCTCCTATTGCATTATAGTGGTGCTTCAGTTTGCCAGTCTTGATATCCAGAATATCGAGCCCGTGTGATGTCGAACCCACCCACAATTCATCGTCCATAGTTGTCAGTCCATGGATATTGGTCAGCGTGATGCTTCCCGGCTTTCCGTCAGCAATAAAATGCTGAATCAGGCCAGATTGGGAATTGATCTTATTCAGTCCGCCATCTTCTGTACCAATCCAGAAATTTCCATATTTATCCTTAATAATCTCATGTACTATATTTCCCGAAAGAGCCGATTTCCCGGAACCCGATAAATATTTCTTAAAATTGTCAAACTGATTGATATACTGATTCAATCCCCCGAAAAAAGTACCTGTCCAGATGCTACCTTCCTTGTCTCTGTAGAAATCCACAATAACGTTATCCGATATCGTAAATGGGTTAAGAAGATCCTTTTTTATATGATGTATACTTCCCGTCTCCATATCATAAGTATAAATTCCGGTTTCCGTTCCAAGCCAGAATACGGATGCCGATTGCTGAATAATACTATTGATCTGAATTACTTTTTTGGGGAATATCTGCGAAAATAAATCAATAGGTTTTCCTTGTTTTAAATCAAATAAATAGGCTGTATTGGTGGTTCCAATAATCAGAAGAGAGTCATGGATTCCGTAAACCGTTTTAATATTGGATCGGATATTTTCGGGGATGGATTGCAGATTTATTTCAATAAACTTGTTAAGTTTTGGATTATACCGCTTTACAGCATGCTTGCTATTGACAATCCAAAGCGTACCCTCCAGATTACAGGTAGCCGCAATAATCTCTCCTTTTTCATGTTCAACTGGTATTATTCCGGCGTCAGACGGATTGTATCTGTAAAGTTTGTTATTGGAGGTAAGCCAGATAAAACCACCGGATTCTTTTATGAGTCTGACCTCTCCTAAAGGTATCTTATTGAAAAGACTGAAATTCTCTTGTACAGGATTGTAAAGATAGACTCCCTGTGTAGTACCTACCCACATCGCTCCTTTCTTGTCGGTCAGTAAACTCAGTATAGAAGAACTTCCTATACTCCGTAAATCGGAAACTTCGTGTCTGAATATTTTAAATCTGTTGCCATCGAATCGGTTTAATCCATTTCTGGTACCATACCATAAAAAACCCTGTTGATCCTGTGTAATAGATGTTATGGTATTATTGGAAAGGCCATCATTTGTCTGGTAATTTTTAAAATAGGTAGGCTGCGCCTGTACAACGCTCGTTACAAGCAAGATACAAACCACAAGATTAAAGATAACTCTTTTCAATTTCTACTTTTTTAAACTAAAATAATCAATAAAAGGACAAAAAATAGTTTTACTGATACGATATGATATAAAATTGAGACGCTGTGATTGAAGTTACAATATTGCTTTGCTGATTTTTATGTAATTATAATAACCAAATATAAACGTATGCTTTGCCGTAAAATTTTACCGGAAGATATCTGGGCATTTGTTTTTCAGTCCGTCAGCTACTAACACAAGACTGTGTATCAATAGCTTAGGAGCGTATTAATTCGAATGCACATTTAAGGTGTGAGTTAGTGAAAGGTACTTTTCTTAACCGACCGGAACATCTGCTGAGTAGTATTCAATCAATTATAAAAAAGCGAAGATGAACGATATACTTCCTTGATTTCATATCCGGAAGAATACATCATCTGATTACTTGATAATAAGTATCAATAAACCATCAATCAAAAAATGTATGAAAAAAAAACTACTTGTACAATGCATGATGACGATGTCATTACTGTTCGTATCATTTATCGTTGTTGCTCAGACAAGAGTCCTGACGGGAAAGGTTGTAGATGAAAATGCAAATCCTCTTGCAGGTGCTACAATTAAAGTTAAAGGGAGCACAATAGCTACAAGTTCAAGTGTAAGCGGGGCGTTCTCTGTAGAAATTCCCGCTGATGCACAGTCTCTTGAGGTCTCTTTTATCGGGTATCTCACCAAAGATGTGCCGATCAGCGGTAACGATATAACAATAACCATGGAGCCAAATTCGGATCACGGTCTGGATGAAGTGGTGGTTATCGGATATGGAACAGCCCGAAAAAAAGACCTGACGGGTGCTATGGTAACAATTGGAGCGAAAGACTTTAACAAAGGTCTGATGACAAGCCCTGATCAATTAATCCAGGGAAAAACACCGGGTGTAATGGTGATCAATAACACCGGTCAACCGGGAGGTTCCACGACGGTACGTATCCGTGGAAATTCATCCATCAGAGCCAGTAATAATCCATTATTTGTATTAGATGGTGTACCGATGTCCGGAAATTCTCCTTTACCGGAAGGACGCGGAGGGTTTTCATCAGACCGGGGTAACCCACTCACCTACCTCAATCCGGGCGATATAGCAAGTATGGATATTCTTAAAGATGCATCTGCGACAGCGATCTATGGATCAAGAGGTGCGAATGGGGTTGTTATCATAACAACAAAGAAAGGAAAAATAGGATCACCGGAAGTTTCTGTAGGTGCTTCTACGGGTATTTCGAGCATGCGTGAATATCCCGATGTGTTAACTGCCGCAAGATTCCGGGAAGCATTAAACTATTACACGCCTTCCGAAGTTGCAAATGCAGATTTCGGAGCTGAAGAGGATGCTTTTAAAGCAATTACACGAAATGCTGTAACACAAAACTATTATGCAGATGTATCCGGCGGTACCGAACACGGCAAATATCGTCTTTCCGGTGGTTATTTAAACCAAAATGGTATTATAAAAGGATCACAGCTAAAGAAATATACAGCAAACTTCACCGGTAATTTCAGATTCCTGGAAAACAAAAGACTGGGACTCGATTTTTCTGTATTTCTTACCCAAATGGATAATAAATATGCACCAATCAATGCAATGGTAGGTTCAGAAGGAAATGTAATATCCCAAGCGCTGCAATGGAACCCAACACGGCCGATCAGGGATGATCAGGGAAATCTGACCTTTGTAAGCACCACTACCCGTAATCCTTTAACAAGTATTGAAGCTTTTAAAGATCTGGCAGTAACCAACACTATGGTGGTTAACATTGCTCCATATTACAAAATCACGGATGATCTGGAGTACCGGTTTATCTACAGTGCCATGCGACAAACCGGTAACCGCCAGGGAATGTACAGAGCAGGTCTCATTGATCCTTCTGCTGTAAATAATGAACAGGCTTTCATTTCAAATAACGGAGAGACCAATTTACAGATGACTCATATGCTGTCTTACAACAAACAGATTAATTCTGATTGGAATGTGAATGCGGTAGTTGGCTATGAATATCTGGATTATAATTTCAACAATAACATATCTTTTGGCGGAGGATTCCGATATATGGGACTTGATTATTTTGACTATATGCAATATTCTCCTGTTGCAACGAGAGAAATATCATCATACAGAAGCCCTACAAATCAGTTACAATCCTTGTTTGCACGTGGTGGGGTTAATTATCTGAACCGTTATTTATTTACTGCTACAGTAAGAAGAGACGGCTCAACCAAATTTGGGGAGAATAACAAATATGCTATGTTCCCTTCTCTGGCACTGGCCTGGAATATAGCAGAGGAAGAGTTCCTTAAATCAAATGGAAATCTGAATCAACTGAAACTAAGATTGGGATGGGGTAAAACCGGGAACCAGGAGTTTCCTTCCGGAGCTTCATTAAACAGACTTATTTTTGGTAATCAAAGTATCAGTCAGGCCAATTACGGCAATGATGATTTAAAATGGGAAACATCCACGACCTTCAATGCGGGTATTGACTTTGGATTTTTGGGGAATCGCCTTTACGGATCAATTGATTATTTCAACAAAAAAACTACAGATGCTTTATTTGAACAGACGCTCGCTCAACCTGCACCTACAGGCCGTATATGGGTGAATCTGGATGGCGAAATTGTAAATAAGGGTGTCGAAATTTCATTAACAGGAACAATCATTAAAAGTAAGGACTGGATCTGGGACCTTACCGGAAATGCTACTTTCCTGAAAAACAGTGTAAGCGGTTTAGTCGGTTATTATGAAACCGGAGCATTGAGAGGACAAGGTTTTTCTGGAGTATTAGGACAACGAATGGTTAACGGACAGCCTTTGAACGTCTGGTATCTGGCAGACTATCAGGGAATAGATCCGCAAACAGGTATGAGTATGTACCGTGGACTTGATGGAAGTATCAGCAGCGCAAATGACCCTGCTATTAACAAATTTTATTCAAACAGTCCCAATCCTACTACTTTGTTAGGTCTTTCAACCAACGTATCTTACAAGAAAGTTTCTCTGGCAGCCAATCTGAATGGAGCTATGGGGCACTACCTGTTCAACAATACTGCAGCGACAACATTAGGATTAAGTAACCTGTCTTCCAGAAATATCGGATCAGCATTCTTCGATACTTCCGTTAAAGAATCTACTTCTAATTCATCTGCTCCTTCTACAAGATTTCTGGAGAAAGGCGATTACCTGAAATTGGCGAATCTGACACTGAGCTATCGTGTAGGTGATATTGGTAAAACATTAAAGAATCTGAATGTTTCTTTAACAGGACAAAACCTCTTTATTATAACGAAGTATACAGGTTTCGATCCTGAAGTGAATACAGACGGGGCAAACAATGGTATTCCGTCTCTTGGTATTGAGTATCTGCCTTATCCGCCGGCGAGAAATATTCTTTTCGGAGTCAATTTCTCACTTTAGACATGTATCACCTGATAATTGATAATCATTAAAAAACACAAACAGATGAAATTAAGATCTTTAATATATATAACAATCGCAGGTTCAGTTGTCGCAGGTACAGTTTCCTGTACAAAGCTGAATGAAGAGTTTAAGGGAGAACTGGAGGAAGGAACGTCAAATGTAGAACCTGGCGCTTTATTGGTTACCGCTTACAATTCGTTGAATACACCCTATCAACAGGAACAACGCTGGGTGATGCAGGAAGTGTCTACAGATGCGGCTATGGCACCTACCCGGGGTGGTGACTGGGATGATAATGGTATGCACCGTGCTATACATCTGCACACCTGGAATGCAGACAATGGCTATATGAACAATACCTTCGTCAGTCTTGGCACGACGATTTACAATGCAGGAAATGTATTGCGCTACCAACCCAGTGCACAACAGGCTGCAGAAGCCCGGTTTATCCGTGCTCTGGCTATGTTTGATATGCTGGATCTTTATGGTGTAGTTCCATTACGTCAAGGAGCCTCAGTCGAAGACTTCAGGATACCTCCAGAGGTATTGCAGCCACAGGCAGCTATAGATTATATGGTAAAAGACCTCAATGAAATAATAAACAGTCTTCCTGCAAATGGTCCCAGAGAAGCTTATGTTGCAAATAAAAATGCAGCTAAAGTCTTGCTGATGAAAATCTATCTGAATAAGGGAACTTTTCTGAACAGACAGGCTCCTTCTTTCGCGGCAGAGGATATGAATCAGGTTATTACCTTAGCAAAAGAAATTACAGCATCTGGTGCCTATACGGTATCTGCTGCAGGAAAATATTTTGACAATTTTGCTCCTGACAATGATGTAAAGTCTACAGAAAATATTTACACATTATTTAACAAAAACGGAGAAAGAGGAGGAAATGTGGACAGAACATGGAACACGATTGCTCATTATAATATGAATCCGGGAGGATGGAATGGCTGGTGTACCTTGTCAGACTATTACGATAAGTTTGCAGATTCTGATGAAAGAAGAGGTATTTATTATGATTATCCTGCCGATACAACCTCTAATAAGAGTAAAGGATATCATCGTCAGAATGTAGGATTCTTTGCCGGACAACAGTATAACTGGACTACAAACCGGCCACTTATGGCCAGAAACCCGGCTAATGCGCCACTTTCCTTTACCCGTGAAGTCACAATACGTACTTCCGGGGCAACGCTGGAGACAGCCGGTATCCGCCCTATGAAATATGCATTTGATTATGCGGTAACAGGACAAAGAAATAACGACTGGGTTGTATATCGCTATTCGGATGTACTGCTGATGCAGGCAGAAGCGATACTGAGAGGTGGCACTGGTGCTCCGGGAGATGCTCTTGATCTGGTAAACAGTATACGGACCAAACGAGGTGTGAGTTCTTTTACGACTTTGACTCTAGATGCTTTGCTGGATGAACGTGCCAGAGAATTGTATTGGGAAGGCTGGCGGAGACAGGATCTGATCCGTTTTGGTAAATTTCTACTGGCCTGGCAGGAAAAAGCTGCTGACGCAGATCCGAAGACACTGGTCTACCCTATTCCAAGCCAGCAGATTGCGGTGAACCCTAATTTAAAACAAAATACAGGCTATTAACTGGAAACGAAATAAGCTGAACATTTCAAAAAAACGGGAGAAGTGATTTTTTATTCACTTCTCCCGTTTTTGGTTGATATGCTATCTATAATAAATTATGCATCTTTCTTTTCGTAAATCTCAGAAAGTAATTCAAAGAGCTCCGGATGATCTTCCTTGAGCAGCTTTGGTTTCTGAAAGAAGTATTCAGATGTTACAGCCAGAAATTCGGCTTCGTTAGTTGCTGCATATTCGCGAATATCGGATTTGTCTCTTTTAATCATGCTGATGGTTTTGTGCATCTCTTTCAACCATGGATGAATCAATGATTTTGGAATAAGGTATTCCGGAATACCATCCGTTTCTCCATCCGCTTTATCGATAAGATGAACAAATTCATGAATCGCTGTATTCTCACCACTTCCCGAGCGGAAACCATTACGAAGTGCTGATAAAGACAATATCATCTTTCTCCCTAATACTCCGTCTCCTACCATACCCAGGATATTACGATCCCCTTCTTCTGTATTAAACTTTTCGCTAAACGTTCCGGGATAGATGAGGACTTCATCCAGATTTTCGTAAGACCAGTTTTCGAAATGAAACAAAGGAATAGTCGCACTTGCTGCTACCAGGATCTTATCTGCGTTGACAATCTGCACTCCTTTCTCGGCAGAAATCCTAGTTGTGTTTAAAAAATAAGATACACGGTGGCAAAATTTCAGTTGCTCTTCCGGATTCAACTGCTTGTAAAAATCGACTTCATCTTCAAGTACTGCCCGAATTTCAGTTAAACCAAGAGACTGATTATCAGAAATATTTTTCTTGTTTGACACATTCTTCATGACATAGTACACAAGCACTATTCCTATTATAAAGATGATAATTACAACAACGACCGGATTATACTGCATACTGCTAAAATACTTATTTTTCGCATTTAATCTTGTAGAGTAGAATTAATCTTTATAACTTCAATCACTTAATTAATTTGATCCACAATACATATGCAAAAATATCATTATACTGATGGGGTTAACAGTTTCGGGCCTTTTTCTTTAGAGGAACTTAAAACAAAAAATATAACTGCAGACACCTATGTGTGGACTCCCGAATTGACCGATTGGAAAAAAGCCGGAGAACTGCCTGAACTGGCAGAACTTCTGCAGCAGGAAAGTCAGAGTCTTTCCACTCCGCCACAGATACCTTCTGCTCCTGCTCAACCGACCTTTCAGCATAATGCAGGAACTGGTGCTCCGTTTACACCTACATCCTCCTTATTCGAACTACCTCCTAAAACATACCTTATTGAATCTATTCTTGTCACTGTCTTATGCTGCTGGCCATTAGGAATTCCTGCAATTGTGTATGCTGCCAAGGTAGAGAACAAATTCTACAGAGGCGATAAAGCCGGTGCTCAGGCGGATTCAGCAAGTGCTAAAAAATGGATTATGATTTCACTTATAGGGTGTGTCGTATTCTGGATATTGTATATTGCAATATTCGGAGGTTTGGCCTATTTCGGATCCACAATGGACACTAACAGTGACTATTCGTATTAATAAATATTTACTGGCTTCTATCCTCTTGATTCTGGGGGGCGTATTTATCTATATTTACAGAACATACGACCCCCAGGAATACGCTCTTTTTCCAAAGTGCCCTATTAAAAGTATGACTGGCTTTGATTGTCCCGGCTGTGGAAGTCAACGGGCTATTCATGCGATTTTGCATGGCGATTTTAAAGCCGCATTTGCTTTTAACCCCTTTCTTTTCTTTGCTGTTCCCTATTTATTCCTCAACTTATATTTTATTACCAGACCATCTCTTACAGCACAACAGCTCAAATGGCGAAACCGCCTGTTTGGTTATCGTGCGATGCTCCTGCTCATTGCCAGCATTATTGTTTTTACGATTTTGAGGAATATATTATAATCAACGACCTCTAAACTTATGCAACCTATTGCAACATGTTGAATTTATTTGGGAAATATACCTTCAGGTCACGAAAAATCAGCGTTGAAAATAAACAACTTGCGATATTGAGCATATGCCTTATTGCCAGCGGATTAAGCAACATTATTTTCAATCTGAATATTGTATTTCCAATCGGGATCAATCTTCTGATCCTGACTGTGATATCGTTGCATCTGTATATTCTGAAGCTGGCACTCCAGAATAGAGCAACAGAACGTATTAAGTTCTGGTACTTCTCTTATTTAACAGGATGTCTTGCGGTCATATGGGGACTCAATAACGGCTTAGACAGCAGCATACCGCTATTCTTTGTATTTTATCTTATGGCAGGTCTGCTTTCTTTATCAGACCCCTACAGATTACGGTTTGGCATATTCTTTCTGATCGTTTCCCTTTTCTGTCTGATCATTGATAATTTCTTTCCTCAATATATTGTTCCTTATGCCAGCCAGAAGGAAAAACATATGGATCTGTTATTTTCATTTGTGCTGACACTGGTTATTTCCACAATTATGATCTCCTCTTACAGAAGAGTCTATGACTATGAGAAGAAGGTATTAATCCTTCAGAAAAAGATGCTAAAGCTCTCACAGAAAGAGTTAATTGAATCGAAGGAGGTGGCAGAAGCTGCAACGCAGGCAAAATCAAAATTTATCATGACGATGAGCCATGAGATACGAACTCCTCTTAACGGCATTATCGGCACTATAGATCTTCTCAAAACAACCAAACTAGACCAAAATCAACAATTACTTATAGAAAATCTTCAGGCCAGTAGCCATATCCTTTCCGATCTGGTTACAGATTTACTGGATATTTCCAGAATTGAAACCAATAAATTTGAAATAAATTATACTTCTTTCAGTTTAAATAAAAGCCTTTCCTCTCTGAAGCATGTCGTTGATCCTATGCTAAAAAGCAAAGATTTAACGCTGGATATCCAGATTGCGGAAGACACTCCTTTTGAATTTATTACAGATGAAGCCCGTTTCAAACAGATTCTGTTAAATTTATTAAGCAATGCTATTAAATTCACGCTTAAAGGAAACATTACGGTATATATAAGTTACCTACTATTCCATGATAAATATGTCCTTGAATGCAAAGTGAAGGATACCGGAATAGGCATAAGAAAAGAAAATATTTCCCGTCTGTTTGATCAGTTCTCTCAGATTGAAGAGCCACAGATTCCGGACAATAAAGGAATCGGACTTGGACTGGCAATCTGTCAAAGGTTACTGCATATACTGGGCGGACATATTGAAGTAGAAAGTGAATATGAAGTCGGGACTACATTTACTTTCCGGTTGCCCGTATTACTCCCCCAAAATCAAATTCCCTTAAAAATATATCAACAAAACCCAGATTTATCATTCATGGAAAAAAAACGCTTTCTTGTTGTAGAAGATAATAAAATCAACCAATTGGTACTTTGTAAAATGCTGGAAAAGCTGCACTATTCCTATCATGCTGTAGAGAATGGACTGGAGGCCGTAGAAAAGCTTCAAATAGAACATTTTGACATTATACTCATGGATATTCAGATGCCAGTGATGAATGGAATAGAGGCTACCAAAGTGATTTTAGAACTATACAACCAACGTCAGGAAGAAGCTCCTGTCATCATTGGATGTTCGGCCCATGCTTTAGAAATCGACCGTTCCAACTATCTCCAGATGGGTATGAGCGACTTTATTATTAAACCTATTACTATGGATCATTTAAAAGATGTAATCAAGAAAAACAGTATTTAATTATTTTTTTAAGATTAAACTTTTTATAGAAAATATACTCTATATTAACATCGATTATATTTACACATTATGATTCAACTATCTAACTTCAAATTTTTAAGAGTAGTCTTGATACTGCTTACTATTTTTATTCTCGGAAGCTGTAAAATGATATCCGGAAGATCTGGACCTGATTTCACCAAAATACATGTAGGCATGGTGAAAGAGGATGTAATCAAACAAATAGGTAAACCCGGGGCTATTGTATCCTCAAAAAAGTATAATGATGGTGTCTTAGAGGTTCATGAATACTACACCTGGCAACCTGAAGTTGTCATAGATTCGACAACCATCTACAGAGAATACTGGTTATTCTATTTTAATAACGAACTACAGGAGTGGGGAACTAAAAAGAGTTATTCTCCGGAAGATTACGACATTTATTACCGCAGATTCAGAGGGCGTCACTAATAAAAAAAATAAACGAAAAGAGGGTATTGCAGAATTCTGCAATACCCTCTTTTTATATATCGCTGTATGATATTACATCATTCCGCCCATGCCGCCACCCATTGGAGGGGCACCTGCGCCAGCACCATTTTCTTCAGGCTCATCTGCAAGGACACATTCTGTAGTCAATAACATAGATGCGATAGAAGCTGCATTTTCCAATGCTACACGTGAAACCTTAGTCGGATCGATAACACCTGCACCGATCAGGTTTTCGTATTTATCTGTACGTGCATTGTAACCAAAATCAGACGTACCTTCTTTTACTTTCTGTACGACTACAGCACCTTCTACACCTGCATTATTACAAATCTGACGCAAAGGCTCCTCGATAGCACGTTTGATGATCTCAATACCGATAGTTTCATCTTCGTTTTCACCTTTCAGGTTAACTAAAGATTCTGTTGCACGAATAAATGCAACACCACCACCAGCTACGATACCTTCTTCTACTGCTGCACGAGTAGCATGTAAAGCATCATCAACACGGTCTTTTTTCTCTTTCATCTCTACTTCAGTAGTAGCACCTACGTAAAGAACGGCAACACCACCTGCTAATTTAGCAAGACGTTCCTGTAATTTTTCGCGATCGTAATCAGAAGTAGTAGTTTCGATCTGAGATTTAATCTGGTTTACACGGGCTTTGATATCTTCAACATTTCCGCCACCATTGATCACTGTAGTATTGTCTTTATCAACAACAACTTTTTCAGCCTGACCTAAGTAAGAAAGCTCAGCATTCTCTAATTTATATCCTCTTTCTTCAGAGATAACTGTACCACCTGTAAGGATAGCGATATCTTCTAACATTGCTTTACGACGGTCACCGAATCCAGGAGCTTTAACGGCTGCAACTTTCAATGAACCACGGATTTTATTAACAACTAATGTTGCCAATGCTTCTCCGTCAAGATCTTCCGCAATGATCAATAATGGTTTACCTGTCTGTACTTGTTTTTCCAATACAGGTAACAATTCTTTCATATTGCTGATCTTTTTATCGTAGATCAGAATGTAAGGGTTATCTAATTCTGCTTCCATTTTGTCAGAATTAGTCACGAAATACGGAGATAAGTAACCACGGTCAAATTGCATACCTTCTACAGTTTTTACTTCTGTTTCAGTACCTTTTGCTTCTTCTACTGTGATAACACCGTCGTTACCTACTTTTTCCATTGCTTCAGCGATCAATGAACCGATTACTTCGTCATTATTTGCTGAGATTGTAGCAACCTGTTTGATCTTGTTGTTGTCCTGACCTACAACCTGAGATTGAGATTTCAGGTTAGCCACAACAGTAGCTACAGCTTTGTCAATACCACGTTTCAGATCCATCGGATTAGCACCAGCTGCTACAGATTTAATACCCGGAGCGATGATAGCCTGTGCCAATACTGTAGCTGTAGTCGTACCATCACCAGCCTGATCAGCTGTTTTAGATGCTACTTCTTTCACCATTTGTGCGCCCATATTTTCCAACGCATCTTTCAATTCGATTTCTTTAGCTACCGTCACACCATCTTTAGTGATTGCAGGTGAACCAAATTTTTTCTCGATAATTACGTTACGACCTTTAGGACCTAATGTTACTTTTACAGCATTTGCCAATGTGTCTACACCTTTTTTCAGTGCGTCACGAGCTTCAACGTTATATTTTACTTGTTTTGCCATTTTATTTTAGATTATTAGTATTTAGATAAAAAGATGTTGCCTTATTATCTCTGTTACTCTGATGTTGTTATTAAATTAAAAGACTAAAGAACAGCGTAAATATCAGCTTCACGCATAATTAAATATTCTTTTCCTTCGTAAGTAATCTCTGTACCTGCATACTTGCCATATAACACTTTATCGCCAACTTTAACAGTTAGAGGCTCGTCTACTTTACCACTACCTACAGCTACAACAGTTCCGCTTTGAGGTTTTTCTTTTGCCGTATCAGGGATATAAATACCTGATGCTGTTTTTTCTTCTGCAGGAGCAGCTTCTATTACCACTCTGTCTCCGATAGGTTTAATGTTTAATGCCATAATATTATTCTCCTATTATTTTTAATTGATTGTTTATGTAAAAGTTTACAGGAACAAGTCAACATCAATTATGCCAAAGGACGTTTTTAAAGTTTTGTTGTCAATTTTTCACTAAAAGCGTGAAATTTCTGACACAGATATTTTTTTCAGTGTCATGATGTCAGCCAATGATGACATAAAAAAAGCCCTGTTCAATGTTGAACAGGGCTTGAATATTGTTGTCTTTAAAAGTCTCTTACTTTGCAGAATCTGTTTTACCAGGAGCTGCAGCAGGTGCCTGCTGTTGCTGTGCAGGATTCAGATTTAAAGGACCTTGCTGAGCCGGAGCTTCAATCTGATCACTTAATCCACCTTTTGAAGCTGCTCCGCCTTTAGACGGACCCAGAATATTGACAGCCAGACAAAATACCATTAAAGCTATGACCAATGTCCATGTTCCTTTTTCCAGAAAATCACCTGTACGTTTTACGCCCATCAAATTTGATCCTCCTGAAAATCCTGAAGAAAGACCTCCTCCTTTTGGATTTTGAATCAACACCATAAGTGCCAACAGTACACTGGTTAATATGATCAAGACAATTAATAATGTTTGCATTTCTTTGTATTATTTATTTAGTTTAATTTTTGCTCTAATTCTTTAATGCGGCCAGCAAAGTAAGCATTTTTTTCCGGGAATTTCAAAATTAATTTTTTATACACCTCAATCGCTTTCGGAAACAAGCCCTGATCTGCATAAATAATCGCTAATGTCTCAGTGACAAGCGTAAATTGATCCTCGGCACTTTTTCTGGCCTTATTCTCCATATTCAGCTGATCAGCCTGAGGAGGTTTAATCTGCGGCTCTTCGCGAATAAATTTTTCAATCACATCATCCAGCTTTTTCGGAAGAGGTTGCACGGGTTTGTGTTTTACTTCTTCGCTCAATTTAGCCTCAGGTGATTGTGAACGGAAAACATGTTCACGGATCTGCTGATCCAGAATATGTTCATCTAATTTGGATGGATCAAACTGTCCTTTCTGCGGTTTTGGTAATTTGACTTCTGCAAATGGTCTGTATGTACCGGCATGTTCCAATCGCGTTTTGTGCAACCACCACAGAAAACTATAAGGCATCAGATCGTCATGATAAAGACTGACTCTCTCTTCTTCATCTGAAGACACCTGTACAATTTCATCACCGGACAGCTGAAATTCCGGAAAATATTCCTTCTCAAGTTCAACTGTTTCTTCCTGTGGATCTGGCACAATCTCTTCACCAGACAACTGAAACTCCGGAAAATACTCCTTTTCAAGCTGGGCTTCTTCTATGTCATCTACAACTTCCACCTGCTCTTCTTCTGTAACTTCTTCTTCCGTATATTCAGATTGAACAGCTTCTTCCTCTGTCTCCATATAGGATTCGTCTTCCGTACTTATTGTTTCCTCTTCGACCTCAGCAGATAGCTGGTCTACATCTTCAAATGCAATATAGCCGTCCGGTTCTGCTTCCAACTCCGGCACGACCAGAGGTTGCCTGCTTACATATTCGGATAACCAGGCAGCATTCGGAGCATACAATAATGCCAATGAGTTTTGCGACAACATTCCCGTTGACAGAAACTGCTGACGCTCATATGCAAAACGAATAGGTTGCGCATAAGGATATTCTTCCACCAAACGCTGCAGATCTTCTGCCGGAAGCTGTCCGGGATCTGTCAGTGCCTGATGAAATATTTCAACCTTAGACTTACTTGTATTTTCCATATTGTATCGGCTACCAGTTCGCAAATGCACGGTTATATATATCTTCCGTCAGCATCTCAATAATATCTTTCGTCAACCCTTCTTCCTGTGCCTGCACCGTTCCTGAAAAATCTTTGAAACGTGTGAAAATCTGCTCACTGAAACTATCTTCCGGTTTTTTCTGATTCGTGTAGGTCACTTTGACGGTGATAGTCAACCGGTTCAAAGCTGCCATATCCGTACGAGCCTCTACTGCGGCAGGAGTGATCGTATAGTTTGTAATAAATCCTTCGAAGATAGCATCTCCCCCCGTATTGACCTGACTAAGTCTGGTCTGATTACGAAAACGGGTTTTGAGGGCCTCCGTAAAGTTTTGACTCAACGTAGCATATACCATAGGTGCAATATTTTCGAAAAACTGCACATTGACTGTTTTCATATCTGCAGGAATAGATCCCCCTGTAAAACTGTATTTTACACCACAACTGGAAACTGTACACAGCATCACAGCTGCCGTTATTATCAGATTTAGATAGACTTGCTTTAACTTACGCATCGGGTCGAGTATTAATCTAAATTTAAGTCTTTAATTTTTCTATAGAGTGTCCGCTCTGAAATACCCAATTCCTGAGCCGCAGCTTTACGCTTGCCCTTATGTTTTTTCAAAGCTTTTTTGATCAGGTCAGATTCCTTTTCTGTCAATGACAGAGACTCTTCCACTTCTTCCACATCCTGTGTTTCATACGAATTGAAATCCACATTAGGTGAATGAGCCGGACGTGCATTGTGGATTGTCCAGGAAGATTCGGACTGCTCTGACAGCATTGATGCCGCAGGCTGAACTTCCTGATACAATTGATTGATATAAGGTGAGTTCTGATCAAAAGTACTTGGATTAACCCCTTTCTGGATTAATTCGACCACAAGTTTCTTAAGATCTACCATATCCTTTTTCATATCGAACAATACTTTATACAAGATATCACGTTCTGAAAAATCATCTTTTGGTGCATTTTGAGGCACGAAAACAGGCAGGTTAGAATGTTCCGTGGGCAGATAATTTTGAAGGATAGCCGCATTTACAATACGCTCCTTTTCCAAAACCGCAATCTGTTCCGCTATATTCTTTAGCTGACGCACATTCCCCGGCCAACTGTAGTTCATGAGCGACTGTTGCGCATCATCAGTAAGCTGTACACCCGGACTACGGTATTTATCAGCAAAATCAACAACAAATTTTCTGAAAAGCAGATTAATATCTTCTTTACGCTCGCGCAATGCAGGAATCCGCAACGGAACTGTATTCAGACGATAATAAAGATCTTCTCTGAATTTACCCTTTTTCACTGCTTCAAACATATCCACATTTGTAGCTGCAACCACACGTACATTTGTTTTTTGAACTTTTGAAGATCCGACGCGGATATATTCTCCGGTTTCCAAAACACGTAACAAACGTGCCTGTGTACCTAAAGGCAATTCGCCTACCTCATCTAAAAAGATAGTACCACCGTCTACAACTTCAAAATATCCTTTACGTGCTTCATGTGCACCTGTAAAAGACCCCTTCTCATGGCCAAAAAGCTCTGAATCAATAGTTCCTTCAGGAATAGCACCACAGTTGACGGCTATAAACGGCCCATGCTTGCGGGAACTCAGTTGATGTATGATGTGCGAAAATACTTCCTTACCACTACCACTCTCTCCCTGAATCAATACGGAAATATCTGTGGGTGCGACCTGTCTGGCCACATCAATTGCTCTGTTGAGCAAAGGAGAGTTGCCAATTATACCAAATCTGTTTTTTATATCCTGATTATCCACAGTTTTATTTCTTTTAGAAATTTGAAGATTAATTTGTTCTCTTACTCTACGATACGACCAAGTAATGTAGCTGAAGTACAAGACTCTCCAAGCACATTGACATAATCTCCTACTTTATAACGATTATCTACGGGGAAGACGACCATTGCATTCTGATCATTACGTCCTGCAAAGTCTTTATCTGATCTCTTGGAATAGCCCTCGATCAATATTTTATGTACTTTACCGACAAAATTCTCAATGCGGTAATGGCTGTGCAAACGCTGTTTGGCTACAACTTCTGTCAAACGACGCTTTTTGATTTCTTCCGGAATATCATCTTCATAACGTTTGGCTGCCAGTGTACCCGGTCTTTCTGAATATGCAAACATATAGGCATAATCATATTTGACATAGTCCATCATCGAAAGCGTTTCCTGATGTTCTTCTTCTGTCTCTGTACAGAATCCTGTGATCACGTCTGTAGAAATACCACATTCAGGGAGAATACGACGAATCGCATCTACACGGTCAATGTACCAGGCTCTGTCATATGTACGGTTCATCAATTCCAATACTCTGGAATTACCGGACTGTACAGGAAGGTGAATATAGTTGCAGATATTTTCATATCTGGCCATTGTATGTAATACTTCATCCGTAATATCTTTAGGATGAGACGTCGAAAACCGAACACGCAGTAAGGGACTTACATCTGCTACCTTAGCCAGTAGCTGAGCAAAGTTAACAGGTTCAGCAGCAGATTCTCCTTCAGCTACAGGCGCTGTAAATTTATAAGAGTCTACATTTTGCCCTAATAAAGTCACCTCTCTGTATCCGGCATTGAACAGATCCTGTGCTTCCTTGATAATGGAATCCACATCTCTGCTACGCTCACGACCACGTGTAAATGGTACGACACAAAAAGAACACATATTGTCACAGCCTCTCATAATTGAAATAAAAGCAGTAATTCCATTGGTATTCAGACGTACCGGATTGATATCAGCATAGGTCTCTTCTCTGGACAGCAACACATTGACAGCTTTTGCCCCGTCATCGACCTGTTCGATCAGATTAGGAAGATCACGGTATGCATCCGGTCCGACGACAACATCGACCAGTTTTTCTTCTTCGAGGAATTTAGATTTCAAACGTTCCGCCATACAGCCCAGTACGCCCACGATCATCCCGGGATTTTTGGATTTAGCAAATTCAAACTCCTTCAGACGATTACGCACGCGGGTTTCGGCATTTTCACGGATGGAACAGGTATTGATAAATACAACATCGGCTTCATTGAAATCCTTCGTTGTCTCAAAACCTTTATCCATTAAAATAGAAGCTACGATTTCACTGTCAGAAAAGTTCATCTGACAGCCGTAACTCTCTATATAAAGTTTTCTTCCGTTACTATTATCTGCGCTTGCCTCCAACTGTAAAGCCTCTCCCTGACGGGATTCGTCATGCTCTTTAGTGCTATGTGATAAATCTATCATTGTCAAAATTCAAAGAATACAAAGTTAGGAATAAAAAATCACAAAACGTGACATATTGGCAGGATAAACAAGCTTTGACTAAAATTTAACATTCCAAAAAGAAAGGGCATTATCCTCGCGACAATGCCCTTCCGGTAAAAGTTTAAAAAGTACTATTTATTTTGTTGCATTAATAGCCTCTTGTTTCATTTTATCGCCTGCTACGATAACAATCTCTACACGACGATTTTCAGCGCGACCTGCATCTGTATCATTACTTGCCAATGGCTCAGAGTAGTTCTTACCTTCTGTATTGATACGGCCACCGTTCAATCCTTGTGAAACGGCATATGTTTTTACTGCTGCTGCACGAGCTTCAGAAACTTTCTGATTAGCGGCTAATGAACCTACGTTATCTGTATGGCCGATAACCAAAATCTTAGTATCAGGCTCTTTATTCAAAGTAGCTACTAATTTGCTGATATTTGTTTTTGCTGAAGCTTTCAGATCAGATTTATTAAAGTCGAATAAAATACCTTCGTCAAATTTAACGATGATACCTTCATCAGATTTGATTACTTCCGCACCAGCTACTGTATTTTCGATTTCAGCTGCCTGCTTATCCATTTTTTTACCGATCAACGCACCTGCAGCACCACCAATTACCGCACCGGCAATAGCACCTACAGCTGTATTACCAGCCTTTCCTCCGATAAGCGCTCCAAGGGCACCACCACCTGCAGTACCGATAGCGGCACCTTTAGTTGTACTGTTCATGTTCTGAATAGTAGAACAACTTCCAAATAACATTGCAGAGGTAGCTAATGTCAACCCAAAAACAGCTATTTTCTTATTTACTTTCATAATCATATTTTTTTCTAATTCTAATCCTGTGTGTTGTAGATAATATCAAAACAAAGCATATGCCAAAATCACTCTGCACCACGCTTATAATCAAAAAAACCTTGTCAAATAAGCAATCAACAAGGTTTTCATTATATTTTTTTTATTTCTCCTGTGGAGGAATTGCTAATTTCGGAAGTCGTTCAGGCTTCGGACGTCCATCTTTTTCAAACTTTTCGAACGATTTCTTGACATAATTCATAATATCATATTGTCCCCAGTGCTGTACCATATCCGGAGATGGCCTGTATATAGACATAAAGGATTCCAGATCTTCTCCCTGTAGCGCAGTGATATTGGTCACAGTAGACCGCGTAAACACTCTATCTACTTTACCTTCTTCTATCTCTCTGTCCATATATCCCTGAAAACGTTTTGCATTTTTCGCTTCCCGGCCAAAAAGATTATACAGCGCTGTTGCAGGACTTGCCAGATAGGTCATTGTCTTATTCTTCCCACCGTTGTAAATACCCTTCTTCTCATAATCTCGCATGATATTATTCATCTCCGCTTCCTTGGTCATCCGTTCGACAACCACTGTTTCTAGTTTAATACCAGCCTGCATATCGATCAGAATATCTTCTTTAGAGTACAGAATGGTCTTTACCGATCCATAGCCAATTTTTGAGAAATATAAACTATCTCCTACAGAAGCATCTATATTAAATATTCCAAAATTATTTGTGATACTTACTCTACGGGTACGCAGATTGGTAACATTAACATCTGAGAGTCTGGTACCGGCTCCTTTCTCCATGACCAACCCACTAACCTGACTCATGGTCTGGGCGTGTGATGCCTGAATATTGAATCCAAAGAAAAGAATCAACAGATAAAATCCAAACTTATACTTTGTTAACTTATACATACAGGCTAAAAGTAATAATACTTTAATAAATCAAAATGTTAAAAATACCTAAAAGTCTATGCTGACTTTTTATAAGGATAGAATACAAAATTCGCGCCTTCAGGCACAACCACAAACAGACACATATAATCTTCAGGCTTTTTGTATGTGCGTTCAAAATAAGCTTTCCGATCCTCTTTTATCAAACCTCTTTCTACAAATTCTTCCAGAGAAGAGGCATTGATACTCCATTTGGTATTCAACTCTGTCTTATCTAATATCACCTCTCCCACACTCACCTGATGCTGATGTGCCACAAAAATAGGAAACAGGGTATATCCCTCAGACAACATCTCTGTAGCCACTTCTTTGATTGATTCAGCATAAAAATCAAGATCGACCTTCAGACTATCCAATGGACTTTTCTGTTCTTTCTGTCCGTCTCCGCCGGCTTGATTTTTTAATAATTGTTCCAAATCCATATGCTTATCTTTTCAATTTTAATAGCACCACATTTTCAACGTGTTGCGTGTGTGGAAACATATCAACAGGCTTGATGCGATCCACTGTATATTTTTCATTTAATAATGCCAGATCACGTGCCTGTGTAGCCGCATTACAGCTTACATATACAATTTTGTCAGCTTCCATTTCCAGCAATCGCTGTACCACATCTCCATGCATGCCTGCGCGCGGAGGGTCTGTAATAACTACATCCGGTTTTCCATGTTCTGCAATGAAATCTGCTGTAAGGACATCTTTCATATCGCCGGCATAGAATTTCGTATTGCCAATCTGATTGATAGCTGAATTGATTTTAGCATCCTCAATAGCTGTCGGTACATACTCCACACCAATCACTTCACGTGCCGTTTTGGCAACGAAGTTAGCGATGGTACCCGCACCTGTATAAAGATCATATACTAATTCATCTCCTGTCAATCCTGCAAACTCTCTTGTAATCTTATACAATTCGTATGCCTGAAGTGAATTTGTTTGATAAAATGACTTTGGTCCGATTTTATATTTCAATCCTTCCATCTCTTCATAGATAAAATCTCTTCCTTTGAAGATGTGTATATCCTGATCGAAAATAGTATCATTTTTTTTCTGATTGATGATATACAGCAGGGAGTCGATATCCGGGAAATTACTGTTGACATAATTCATCAGTAACTCGACCTGTCCGTCTTCCGGATAAGCAAATACAACAATCACCATCAGCTCTCCTGTAGAGGCTGTACGAATAATAAGGTTACGCAATGCTCCCGCATGTTCGCGGAGGTCATAAAAAGAAATCTGATTTTCTATTGCAAATGCACGTATCTGGTTACGTATAGCATTGGAAGGATCCTGCTGTAAATAACAATGGTCTATATCGAGAATTTTGTCAAAACGTCCGGGAACATGAAATCCTAAAGCATTCATTTCCAATCCGTCATTAGCATCATCTATAGAAGTAAGCCATCTTTTATTTGAGAATGTATATTCCAGTTTATTACGATAATATTCGGTCTCTCCGGACCCTAAAATGGGCTCCATAATAGAAGTATCGACCTTGCCTATTCGCGCAAGCACATTATCAACAGTCTGTTGTTTAAATTTCAACTGGCCATTATAGTCCATATGCTGCCACTTACATCCGCCACATACACCGAAGTGTTCACAAAAGGGATCTATACGATATTCGGATGCTTTCTTAAGCGTTGCGACTTTCGCTTCTGCGAAATTTTTCTTCTTCTTAACCAATTCCACATCGACGACATCTCCGGGTATTGCCTTATCAATAAACAACACCAATTCATCGGTTTTACCGACTCCTTTTCCCTCTTCAGCGATATCAATTACAGCAATATCCGAAATAAATTTTTTCTCTTGTGGAATTCTTCTTCTCATGATAGGCGCAAAAATACAGTTTTTAACGGAAATAATCAGACCTTCCGTGCGATCATAACAGGAAGGAGATTAGATCAATGCTGCCTGGACAAGATATGGGAGTATTTCTTTTTGGAAAGAAATAAAATTTTTGCGAACATCCCCATCGGAAACTGCTGTGAACGCAAATGAAAAAACAACGTTTTTACTGGTTTTAATAAGGAAGGTTAACTTCTCTTCAGGAACTTCACTGGCAATCGCCTCATTTTGGATAAATGAACTCAGCAATAAAAATTCAAGATCTTCTGACAGCGTTTTCAGATATTCCTGAGCGTTGGCCGATTCCCGTATAAACTCCCATCCGACAAACTCATTACACACTGTGTAAGTCAAACGACTGACACGCAGAATGGTATTGGCCAAAAAAGTGGAAAGATCTTTCTGATTTACATTTTTATTAAGAATATCCTTCACATTATCCCGGATATAATCCATCAGGATTGCGTGGAGGATAAGCTCCTTACTTACAAAATATTTATAAACGGTAGCCTTGGAAACATTGGCCATTTTGGCCAATTCGTTGACACTCGTCTTGTTATAGCCGTATCGTCTGAACAGCTCTCTGGCAGCCTTTTTTATGGATGTAACTATTTTTTCAGGCTCCATTATATATCAATTTTGGATAATATAGGTTTCCCCCTGCTTCATCACATAATAGGGTTTCAGCGGACATTCAGCAATATCCAGCGGAGAACCATCCAGCAAGAGCCATTTAGCGCCACTCACAGGGTCTTTGACAACATTGGGATTATCATCCAATACAACTTTGTTTCTCTGCTCCGGATTAACTGTACTGCAACGGTCATAGGCAATAAAGGTATTATTGCCGGTATTGTATACGATGACGCCTGCGACTCCGATTCCGTTAATCACATCGGCTCCTCCTGCTGCAAACAGCTTAGGATTGCTTCCCTGACTAAAGCGATAGTGCACACTCACACTTGGCACGACATTACAGCCCCCCTTAGAACAGGAGAATACTGAGAAAGTAATACATGCAATTATACCAAGTCTGAGCAATGCTTTCATTTATATAATTTCTGTCTGGAACTGATTGAGAAAACGAACATCATTTTCAGAGAACAGACGTAAATCTCTGATTTCATATTTCAGATTTGTAATACGCTCTATACCCATACCAAATGCAAATCCGGAATATTTAGTGCTGTCTATACCACAGTTTTCCAATACATTAGGATCAACCATACCACAACCAAGGATTTCTACCCAGCCGGAATATTTACATAACTGGCAACCGGCACCTTTACAAATGGTACACGAGATATCCATCTCTGCTGATGGCTCTGTGAATGGAAAATAAGAAGGTCTGAAACGTACTTTTGTCCCTTCTCCATATAGCTCCTGTACGAAATGATAAAGGGTTTGTTTAAGATCTGCGAAAGATACATTCTCATCTACATACAATCCCTCTACCTGATGGAAAAAGCAGTGTGCACGTGCAGATATAGCTTCATTACGATACACACGTCCAGGCATAATGGCTCTGAACGGTGGCGTACCCGCCTCCATCAGACGCACCTGTACAGAAGAGGTGTGTGTACGGAGAGCAATATCATTACCATCTTGTTTTTTGATAAAAAAAGTATCCTGCATATCCCTTGCCGGATGCTCCGGTGGAAAGTTCAGTGCTGAGAAATTGTGCCAGTCGTCTTCTATCTCAGGGCCTTCCGCAACGATAAAACCAAGTTTCTTGAAGATTTCAACAATTTCTTTTCTAACCAGAGACAACGGATGACGAGCTCCTAATGTAAAACCATCGCCTGGCAGGGTAAGATCTCCTTCAGCTTTAGCCTGACTAACTTGTCCAGTGGAACCAAATTGTTCCTGTGCCTGCTGATATTTACCTTCAGCCAGTTGTTTGAAATCATTAAGTACTTTACCTAAAACACGCTTTTCTTCAGCAGGAGCGGCCTTAAATTCTTCAAATAAACTCTTGACTATTCCTTTGGAAACCAAAAATTTCAATCTGAAATTCTCTACATCAGCTGAAGTCTGCGGATTGAACTGCTCGATCTCTTCAGTATACTGCTTTATTTTATCTTGCAACATAAGGCCAAAGATACAGCAAAAATTAAAAAAGTTAAAATGACATCGGCATTGATTGTGTATTAGTTTTATGAATACCGACACCTGGCTGTCATATTATCCGGACAAGCGAAGATTTACACGTTATGAGTTTAGCGCTGTAACCTACATAAAAATTACAAAGGATCCTGTTTTGGCAGAACCCTTTGTATTAGTAATATTATATAGTCTGTTTCTTTTTAAAACGGCAGTCCGTCGTTGTCATCATCCAATTCTTTGAAATCGACCTGTTGTTCTTTATTTTCTACTGACTTATCGGTAGCCCCGGCAGTATTTGCAGCCTGAGCAGGTGGTTCAAAATCAGATTTACGACCTAATAAAGTAAAGTTCTCAGCTACTACTTCTGTAGTGTATCTGCGAATCCCCTCTTTATCTTCATAGGTACGTGTTCTGAGACGCCCTTCAATGTACACCAGACGCCCTTTTGTCAAATATTTGGCGGCAACATCGGCCAGGCCCCTCCACATCACGATATTGTGCCATTCTGTTTGTTCTACTTTTCGACCATCTTTGTTGAATGTTTCTGAAGTTGCCAACGGGAAACTGGCAACGCTGACGTTGCCTTCTAAGTAACGGATTTCAGGGTCCTTGCCCAAATGCCCAACCAAGATAACTTTGTTAATGCCTGACATGATATTAATTTAGGAGTTTAGTAATTAGCTAATGTTGGTTTCTATAAAACTAAAAATCAACTTATGTTGAGCTAATTTATTTAAATCTTTTAAGAATACATAATTCCAAGACTTTTTTTTCAACTTTAGTGCAGAAGGATTGTGGACTTTATAAAATTGAGCGTAGATATTCTGGTGGCTGAGTATGTGTTTGATTACATTGCCTTTTAATTCAAGCGAAAGATCTTCCGAAAAATGCTCTTTTATACGCTCATCTTTCAGAATATCCAGCCCCGAAAGCGGTTCTGTAGTTTCAATCATCGGAAATTCATACAGATTCTGCCATACATCACCTTCACCTCTTTTGGACATCAGAATCTGATCATTCTCTTCCATTATAAAATAATGAAAATACCGGTTTCTGCTTCCTTTTCCCTTCTTTTTAAGGGGCAACAGGTGTACTTTATCTTCTTTGAGAGCTACGCATTCCAGATTAAAGATACAGCTGCCACAGACCGGTGATTTTGGTTTACATTGCATGGCTCCGAAATCCATAATAGCCTGATTATACCGTGCCGGATCGTCCATATCCAACATTTCATTTGCCAGTTCAGTGAAAATTCTCTTCCCTGCTGGGGTATTAATTTCGACTTCAACCCCAAAATACCGGGATAATACACGGAAAACATTTCCGTCCAATACTGCTTTTGCCTGATTTGCAGAAATTGAGGAGATTGCGGCTGCAGTATATTCTCCTACTCCCGGAAGTTTAATGACTTCATCATAAGCCTTTGGAAAAATCCCTCCAAAATCAGAAACAACCATTCGGGCAGCCTTGTGCATATTTCGTCCACGGGAATAATATCCCAAACCTTGCCACAGGTTGAGTATATGATCCTCATCTGCTGATGCGAAATCCTGAACAGTTGGATATTGTTCTGAAAACCGCATAAAATAAGGCATTCCCTGTTCTACACGGGTTTGTTGCAAAATGATCTCAGACAGCCAGATGATATAGGGATCCTGTGTATGTCTCCAGGGCAAATCACGCCCATGCTGATCATACCAGGCAATTAATCGTTTTGAGAAGGACATAGGTACAAAGTTGGGAAGATTTTTGCAATGTCAGAAATCAAACTATTATTATAGCTGAGATTGTAACAATTGCTCCAGTTCTTTCACTTTATTTATGTTCCTGGTGGCTATATTATCTTTTTCAGCTTTATCGGTACGCAGATTATATAACTGCGGCTGCTCGTCATTGCCAAGCTCGATATTTACAGCTTTGTCTATTTTAGCTCCCTTTCGTGGTTTGATGTACTTATAATCTCCCTGTATAATGGAAAAAGTACCTGAACTTTTCACCAGATAAGCACGTCCTTTCTTGTCATGTCCTGTTAATGCTTTCCATTGGTTCTGACTATCTACAGCCTGATCTTTAGGATAAGAAATACCGAACTGACCGGCAAACGAAGCCAGCAAATCTACTTGCCCGATCAGCGCGTCTGATTGTTGTTCTCCTTTGATAACTGCAGGCCAGCTCACCAGAAAAGGCACACGTGAACCCGCTTCGAACGCACTGTATTTGCCTCCTCTCCATCCACCAAATGCATCATGATTAGCGGATTTCTCTACTGCCTGATCGGCATATCCATCATCTAAAACCGGACCATTGTCACTGGTGAAAATAATGATGGTGTTCTCATAAATACCGCTGTTTTTTAGCTCCTGTACCAATTGACCAACAGTGTAGTCCAGCTGGAGAATAGCATCTCCCCGAAGTCCAAGTTTGCTTTTGCCTTTAAATAAGGTGGCCGGCATACGTGGCACATGGGGTTCAGTAGCATTGTAACATAAGAAAAATGGTTTCTTCTGATTGGTTTTGATAAATTCCTTCGCCTTTTCAAAGAATGTCAGCGTCAGCTCTTCATCCGCCCATCGGGCATCTTTTCCTCCTGTCATCCAACCAATACGTCCTATACCGTTTACAATAGTATTATCATGTCCCTGACCGGGAGAAGCATGGAGTTTGAGTAATTCCGGATTTTCTCTTCCTGTAGGTTCATTTCCGATTTTTTGCCGATAGTTTACCTGTATGGGATCTTTAGCATCTGCTGCCAGTACATAATGATTCTCCAGAAAAACTGTCGGCACCCGATCTGCTGTCGCCGGGAAGATAAAGGAATAATCATAACCTACTTCTAACGGTCCGGGTGCGATTTTGCCATTCCAGTCTTTTTCGACCTGTTCTCCCAATCCAAGATGCCATTTGCCTACAATCCCAGTAATATAGCCTTGCTGATGAAATACTTTAGGAAGCGTAATCTTGTCCTGAGGGATAATAAGTGCCGCATCTCCCGGTAAGATGCCGGTACCTTTTGCACGATAAGGATTGTTTCCGGTCATAAGCGCATAACGGGATGGCGTACAGGTAGATGCTGCAGCATGTGCATTTGTAAATCTTATTCCTGATTTTGCCAAGTTATCCAGATGAGGAGTTTCTATGTCCTGTCCGCCATAGATACTGAGGTCTCCATATCCCAGATCATCGACGTAAATCATCAGTACATTCGGTTTTTGTTTATCCTGGGCCTGCACCTGCTGACACGTAAACAGGAAAACGGCCAGACTGATGTAACTGCATATCTGTTTCACATTCATAGCTTTTGTTCAAAAATAGCTTCTGCTTCTTTATCATCTACCTGCCGGATTTCAGCAAGCAGTTTCTTTTTCATACGTCCGATAATCGCATCTGATGACTTGTCTGCGTATATATTGTTCATTTCATGAGGATCTTTTTCCAGATCATATAATTCCCATGATTCTACTCTTTTATAGAATCTAATAAGTTTGTATTTACCATCACTGACTCCAAAGTGTGGAGATACAGCATGTGTACCGTTCTCATAGTAATGGTAGTAGCTGGATTTTCTGAAAGACTTCCTCGCATCTTTCAGTACAGAATAGAATGATTTTCCTTGTATTTCCTTTGGTATTCTGACTCCTGCGATTTCCAATAAAGTAGGAGCAATATCAATATTCATTACCCGGGCTTCTGTATGTGTACCCGGTTTGATTACTCCCGGATATCGTGCAACCATTGGTGTACGGAAAGATTCTTCATACATAAAACGCTTATCAAACCAGCCATGTTCTCCCATATAAAATCCCTGATCTGACAGATAAATTACAATAGTATTATCCTTCAGTCCATGTGTATCAAGATAGTCCAGCACCTCGCCTATATTTCTGTCCAGAGAAGCTGCAGTATTGAGATAATCTATCATATAACGCCGATACTTCCACTCTTCCAGTTGTCTGCCGGAAAGTTTACGTGCATAGAAATCATCCTGAATAGGCTTATAGTATGCGTAATACTTCTCAAACTGGCTTTCTGTGAAACGAGAAAAGTCATAATCTTTTCGCATATCCTCTTTTGTAGGGTACATCTTCAGGTCATAAGGCAGTAGCATATCTTTAGCAATACTCATTTCCTGGACAGCTGCTGCTTTTCTTTTATCATACTGATCATAGAAGTTATCCGGCAACGGAATTTCAGCCTGGTCATAAGTCCCAAAATCTTTAGGATCGGGCAGCCATGAACGATGAGTAGCTTTATGTCCCAGTATCAGACAGAATGGTTTATCTTTGCTCAAGGTATCTAACCATTTTTCCGCCTTCTCAGTCACAATATCCGAAACGTATCCTTCTATCTGTTCCCGCTTATCACCCTGATTAATAAAAACAGGATTAAAATAATGCCCCTGACCATCCAGTATACTGTAATAATCAAAACCCTGTGGTTTGGCACCCAGATGCTGTTTACCAATCCATGCCGTGCGATAACCTGATGCCTGTAAATCTTTTACAAAAGTAGACTGATTATGATCAAAATGTGAATTCTCATTATCCTTAAAACCATTTTTATGGCTGTACTTTCCGGTAAGCAATGTCGCTCTGCTTGGACCACAAAGTGAATTTGTAACGTAAGCCCTGTCAAATATAGTTCCTTCTTTTGCGATACGATCAATATTCGGAGTATGTGCTATGGCAGAACCGTATGCTCCGATAGTCTGAAAGGAATGGTCATCTGAAATAATAATCAGAATATTCGGTTTATTTTGTGCATTTGAGATGCAGTTTATCAAAATAAAAAAACAAATTAGCAGGTATCTGTTCATCATGGTTAGGTATTATATTTCAAATATGCAATTTTGATTACAGAAACTGTAACTTTAGCCAGATAAAATGTCGCAAATGCTTACGGAAACGTTTGTTTTCTTCATGATTTAAAAGGACTTTTGTTGCTTAGCATAAAACCACACTACATGAATAAATTTTATTTATTAATGGCCTTGCTTCTTGTAAGCTATTCGGCACGATCTCAGTCCCCTACATATAATATTCAATATAATTTTTTTACCTCTGCAGAATTTAAAAACAGATTAGCAGAGAAAAAGAAGAAATTATCCGAAAGTGAATCAGGAACGGTTCAAACGATCAGTATGATAGGAAAAGACGGAGACCTGCTTAATGATATTATCTATAACAAAGATTTTATTCGGGTTGAGGGCAAAAACAAAAATGCTAAGATAGAGCTTATCGATATTGCTAAAAAAGAAACTGTCTTATTACGTCCGGCATATAAAACTTTCGTAAAAAAAACATTTGACAATGCCTATTCTATAGTCGGCACTTTATCTTTTGATGATAAGGAACAAAAGCAGATTTTGGGATATACATGTAACAAAGCCACACTTACTTTTGATTTGTCCGGAATTGACGAATTAGACGGCTTTGACCCTACAGCAGAAATATGGTATACCAAAGATCTTCCCAAACTGTTTTGGAGAGATAATACATATCTTCAGAAAATTCCGGGAACAATGCTTTTAATGACCATCAATGGAGTTGGCTTGCAGGCTTCTGCTGTCGAGGAAGTAAAAAATGACTCTAAAGTATTTGAAATTCCTTCCGATTATACGGAGGAAAAAGATGCATATACGCAAATGGAAACTTTGGATCACTCTCTTGCGAATGATACTTCTGACAATCCTATTTTCAATAACTATATAAGTGATTCGCTGGTTTCTTTTCAGGACGAAACAACCGAATTAACCGGAGTGAAAGATCTGGAAGGCAATATTGTTATTCCTGCAGCTTACACGCAACTCCTGATAACAGGTGAAGATGTACTGATCGCATCAGATTCAAATGAGAAATATGGAGCAATCGATCTCAAAGGGAATGTAATAATCCCGTTCAGATATGAAAGTTTGCTTTGGACTGCAGAAGGTCCTGTTATATACACAGAAAACAATCTTTATGGTTGTCTTACCCGTGAAGGAGAAGTTCTTATTCCAGCCCAATACGAATATCTCAACGAATTTGACGGACAGTTTACTGCTGCAATGAAAGATAACAAGATGGGTATTATTAATCTTAAAAATGAGATTATATTTCCTTTTGTGAATGAAAGTATTATTCAGATAAGGGACGGCCTATTTATCGGCATGCAGGATTCAAAGTATTATCTTCAGGAATTTAGCAAACCCAATCCAACATTATCAGGATATACTTATCTGGAGATTGGAATAGATAATGATATCATCCTAGCTGAGAAAGACAATCTTCATGGATATATAGATAAGAATGGTAAGGTAATGATTCCTTTTAAATATACGCTCGCCAGTGCCTTTTCAGATGGCGTTGCTTATGTGACCGATAAGAATGAGAATTCTTATTACATCAATCAAAAGGGTGAAACGGTGAATATGGAAGAGGAAAATTAAAATAAAACATCTGAAAAGTGCCAATCCTGTAAACTTGGCACTTTTTTTATTCATTTAGGTGTTGTCCAAAGTAACTTGACAGATATGTCTGATAAAACGTATTACATTTCAACATTACACCGTGCCAAGTACATGGCTCTTATATTTGGCGGTATTACTTTAATTGCTATTCTACTTGCATTTACTCCATTTCAGGAAATCGTCAAAGTATTGATCACTTTATTTTCCATTCCTTTAATTATTTTCCTTGCAGTACGCTACAGCCGCATACCATCCCACTGGACATTTGACGATCAGAAACTGACCATCATAAAAAGTGAAAAACACATAGAACTCCCTCTGGCGAATATCTCTCATATCCGCAACTTACCCAGATCAGGTGGAAATCTATTGATTATATATCAGCGTAAAGGTCATTCCTACCGCTTCTGGAGGAATAAGCTTTTTCAGAATGAAGATGAATTGCAGACTATGATTCAGTTTATTCAACATAAAAATATAGAGTACTATAACATGTAGTATTTTCTGAACAAAAGAATTGTACATATTAGAAGACTTACTGCACGTTATCATTAAATGGTTTTTCGTAAGTTTGGCAGTATTAACGATTCATCATTATAATGAAAAAACTGTACTTCTTAATTCTTATTGCATTGTTATGTACCAATGCATTTGCTCAACGTAAAGGTTATTGGGACCAAAAAGTAGATTATACCATGGTTATTGATGTGAAAGAGAAATCTTATCAATATGATGGAAAAATGAAATTGCTATACACCAATAATTCAGGACAAGAACTTAAGAAAGTTTATTTTCACCTATACTTCAATGCTTTCCAGCCCGGAAGCATGATGGATTACCGTTTAGCAAATATTGCAGATCCGGATCCACGGATGACTACCAATATCGGCACAAAAGAAAAACCGGTATACCAAAGCCGTATTGCAACGTTAAAACCTGACCAGATTGGTTATCAAAGGATAAAATCGCTGACTCAGGACGGAACGGGTACTACATACAAAGTAGATGGAACTATTCTGGAAGTAACGCTTGCGAAAGCTATACAACCGAATTCGTCAAGTACCTTTGATATGACATGGGAAGCTCAGGTACCGGAGCAAATCCGCCGCAGCGGTCGCAACTCCAAGGAAGGAGTGGAACTATCCATGACGCAATGGTATCCGAAGATGGCTCAGTTTGACGAATTCGGATGGCACCTCGATGAATATGTCGCACGTGAGTTTATTGCTCCTTTCGGTAATTTTGATGTCACCATCAACATAGATAAAGATTATGTTATCGGAGGATCGGGTGCTTTGCAGAATCCGGATCAGGTAAAAGGCTATGTCAAAAATGCTAAAGTCCTGTCTACAAAAGGTAAAGCTTCATGGCGTTTCAAAGCAGAGAACATCCACGACTTTGCGTGGGCAGCGGATAAACAGTTTTTAGTAAATCATTCCCGTAGTAAAGGTGGTGTCGATGTATACCTGGTGTATAAACCCGGTGCTAAAACGACCGAAAGCTGGACAAAGGCGATGGAATATACGACAGCTTTTTTTGATTTTTGCGGCAGCAGGTTTGGCGCATATCCATGGTCTACTTATACTGTCGTACAGGGTGGTGACGGTGGCATGGAATATGGTACAACTACCTTAGTGACTGGTGAAAGATCATTGGAAAGCCTGGTCGGAGTTATTTATCATGAGGCTGCTCATTCCTGGTATCAGCATCTTTTCGGCATCAATGAGACTGTTGACGAGTGGTTTGATGAAGGATTTACCAGTTATATCGAGGAATTGGCTTTTCAGCATTTATTCAAAAAGACCAACCCTATGCCGGACAATCCGGTTCTTCCTGCATACAAAAGCTACATTAAACTGGCATTGTCAGGAAAAGAAGAACCTGCCAGTTTGTTAGCGGATTACTACAACAGCAATTATGCGTATAGCAATGAGGCTTATAATAAAGGACAGGTACTTGCGGAACAACTGGGTTATATCATAGGGCAGCAGAATCTGGAAACTACATTTTTAAGATTCTATGAGCTTTGGAAATTCAAACACCCCACACCCAATGATTTTAAACGTGTAGCGGAAGAAGTGTCCGGTATCAATCTGAAGTGGTACTTTAATTTATTTATCAATACGACCCGCAAGATTGACTATGCAATTACACAAGGTGAAAACAATGAAATAGCCCTGATCAATAAGTCGGACTTTGCAATGCCACTGGATGTATTGGTTGAATATCAGGATGGCAGCAAAGAATTGTTTTATATTCCACTACGTGAGATGCGCGGAGAAAAACCTGCTGAGCTTTTTTCAGTCTATCAGGGTATCAAGAGAACTGTACTGGAAGACTGGTTCTGGACTAAACCGACGTATACGTTTAAAGCCTCCAAAGCTGTAAAAAAAGCAACCATTGATGTAACAGGCCGTCTGGCGGACGTCAATGCTACCAATAATGTTTTAGAAGTAAAATAAGGAACATCTTTCTGTAAGCCCTGTTTGTAAAATAGGGCTTACAATTTGTCTTTACATAAAGGGTTTGGTATCTTTATGATTATGTCAGGAGGAGATAACAGACAATACACAAACAGGGTAAAGATCATCGTCTATATGATCTTCATCTTATTTATTACTGTATTCAGCTCCTGTCCTTTTAAACTGGCTATCAAAGCACTAAACAGCAATCAGGAAGATATTACACTTCATTCAGGCGGGACAGCTGCTGCTCTGACTAAAAGCAGTACCTCTGTTACCTGTACAAATATGACCCGGATACGATCCTATACCGGTCATTCCGCTCCAACATTCCTTGCTCCAACAATTACTCGTTATTTTCACCATACAGGCTTATTTAGTCATACCATCCTGGTAGAAAAACAGACCACCAAAGCTGAAGATTACAGCTCTCCTACTCCTACTTATCTCTTAAACCTTACCCTACTGATTTAGCTGAATCATAGTTTTCCCCGGTCATAATTTCACTTTACTTATTTCGTTGATTAATCAACTCTATTAATATTTTAATATGAACAAAAAAACATTCCATATTATTCTTGGGATCATGACCTCTTTGGTATTGATCACAGGAATCAGCCTTTATGCACTAGGCAAGCAGGTTGACGAACCGAAAAAGGATAACAATCCTTTACTTCAGAACGGCTATACGAAGCCGGAACAGTCTGTGACTGGAAAATCTGATGCTGTATTTACAAATGCTAAAGGCGAAAAGATTGTGTTAAAGGATATACGTAATAAAGTAATTTTTATTAATATGTGGGCTACATGGTGTCCTCCATGTAAAAGGGAAATGCCCTCGCTAAACAAGCTCTATAACAAACTTAAGAATAGTCCTGACCTTGTATTTATTATGATGGATGTGGATAGCAAACTAAAAAAATCTGATTCTTATATCAAAGCAATGGGCTTCAGTCTTCCGAATTATAGTGTTGAAGGTAATTTGCCGGAAGAATTCAATACCAATTCTATCCCTACAACTATTATCATTGACAAATCTGGAAAGATGGTCACAAAACATATAGGAGCTGTTGATTTTAATCATCCCGAAATGTTGCCTTTTATTCAGGATCTTCTGAAATAGAACAACAATAAAGATGTATGCGTATATTTTAATTCATATGTTCTGATGATATCGTCTTCTCTATTCACGGGAAGACGATATTTATTTTATAGCATTGACACAGAGAATTTCAGGAATAATATATAAAAGTTACTATCGAAGTTATTAAAAGGCATCTGCAATTTGTAGATTTGTATAAGGCCTCATTCGGTTCATCTATACGTGACTGAGGAACCGAGTACATCATTAAATAATTTTAGTTGACCAAAAACCAATAAAAAATGATCAAAAATTTTATGTACAGCGCTCTTGCTGTGGCTTCAATCAGTGCCGGACTGGTATCCTGTAATCCAACTGCCAAAGATGGTTCTGCTACTCAGGATTCAGTAGCAAAAGAAGAAGTGCACAATCCGGCTACACAGACTATTCCTGAAGAATATAAAGACCTTATCGGCAGATGGGATCTTACTGTCGATAAAAATGGTAAGGAAGCGCCTTCCTGGATTGAGATTAAGCTTTCTGGATTTAACACCTTGGTCGGTGCTTATGTCGGCGATAGCGGCAGTCAGCGTCCTGTCTCCCATGTTATCCTGAAAGATGGTAAGTTTTCCTTTGCTATCCCTCCTCAATGGGAAGGCGGGGAAGGTGATTTCACTATTGAGGGTCAGCTGGACGCGGGGAACCTGAAAGGTAGTATAACGACAAATAAGAAGGAGAAATTTACATTTACCGGAGTAAAGGCTCCATACCTGAATCGTACAGGGGAAGTGAAATGGGGAACTCCAATAGCCCTTTTCAATGGCAAGGATCTGACAGGTTGGAAAGCATCTGCACCTGAAAACCAATGGAAAGTAGTTGACGGTGTACTGACAAGTGAAAAAGCAGGAGCAAACCTGATCAGTGATCAAAAATTTGAAGACTTTAAATTGACTGCTGAATTCAGATATAAAGAGGGTGGCAATAGTGGTATTTATCTTCGCGGACGCTATGAAGTGCAGATTGAAGATAGTCCGAAAGACAAACATCCGGGCGCGCTCTATTTCGGAGGTGTGTATGGATTCATTGCACCAAATGAGATGGTGACTTTAGGGCCTAATGAGTGGCAAAAATATGAGATCACACTTCGTGGCCGTCTGGTAACTATAGTGGCCAATGGTAAAACTATCATCAGTAATCAGGAGATACCGGGTATCACAGGAGGTGCACTGGATAGTAAAGAGGGTGAGCCGGGACCGATCTATCTGCAAGGTGACCACGCTCCTATTGAATTCAGAAATATTACTATAACACCTATTCTGTAGGAGATTCTGAATAATTATTCGGTTAAATAAAAAAAGCAGGACTTTTATAAAAGTCTTGCTTTTTTTATTTTCTTTTCTGACGCTGTTTTAACTGTGCTTCCAGAGCAGCTATGGTCTTTAGTTGTGACTTGATCGTGATATCCTGAGCTGCCACAACTTTATTCAAAGCCTCAATGGTAGAGTCAATATATTCCATACTCATGTATTCATCTTGATTGTCCTGCGCCAGACCAATACCATCTTTAAGCATTTCTCCCGTTCCTTTAAGAAGCCAGGTTTCATTTACATCACTATATTTAGCTAAAATAGTCACCAAAGCATCCGATCCTAAAGAAGAGTTCTTCTGTATTCCTTTAAAATTAGCATAAGAAAGTCCCAGATCTTTAAAGAAATCAACCTTGTTAATCTTCTTTAATTCCGCTATTTCCAAAATACGTTCTTTAATATTAGTCATTATTTTGACTTTTTATTTGAAAAAGATAAAATAATATCCTAACTTAGTTTTAGAAACAAAATTTCAAACCAGTTAAAATATTTCATCCATGAAAAGTACAAAAAATAACTTAAAATCCAAACAATTGAAACGTCTGCAAGATTCTTCTATTGTTCTTATCTCATCCTATATATCGTATAACTTAATAAATCTATTGGAATAAAAACATCAATTACATCATCTTTTGATCAAGTGAATGCCTCAGGAAGATAAGTCCTACTCCCACTAACTATATTATTAGGACTTCAATGATACTCTTTATTATCCGTCTAGTCTACTACAGACCCGAATAGCGGATCCACGCCCTCCCTTCTTATTGCATATAACATACAGTCCACATCCTGTAAAGTGATGCGGGAAAGGAATGCTGTATATTATTTTGCTATGGACATCATTTATCTCTTGAAAGAGGCTACCAGGTATTCCTCTTTTGCAGTCAGGCTGCTGTCTGATGGGACTTAACCGTTCTGCATCTGACAGTATTATCCACTATCAATCCATAATCAATATGAATACTTCTTCTGAAAATCCTACTTCTACGCATAAAGAGCTAATTATTCAAGCAATACAATCTTCTATGGATAGTTTGCATATCTATTGCTTCAGTTATCTTGTCTGGTCACAACGGGCAAGCAACACCCTTATCTGTCGTCTTGAAAATACAGTACTACATCATTATTACTTGTTTGTCATAAATGAAACGCATAAAGAAGAATTTGTAAAAATGCAGGATGATGTAAACAGTAAGCTTCCTGAATATATTCAGGTCACTCTGGTTTGCGAATCCCGTGATGCATTAAGAGAAAAAGCTAATTATAACAATTCTTTTTATCAAACCATTTTAAACTCTTCCGAAAAATGGGTCACATCTGATGAATACCCTGTTGATATGGCTACATGTGAAATAAAACAACTTATAGTATACCAAAAAGAACAACGGTTCTGGAAAATCCGCTACGACAATGCAAATGGGCTGTTAATGGCCGCCTCGCAGGGGGGTGGCTGTGGATATGATGAAGCTATTGCTGTCATGCTTAGTTTGTCCTTGGAACAGATCTGTCTCGGTCTGATTCAGATTTCATTAAGATATTTTCCTTCAACAAATGACATAATCTATCTGATGGACCTTGTGTCCTGTATAACGCCCATTGCTGAGGAAGTTTTCTGTCTGAATGTTTCGGATGAACGAAAAATAATAAAAAACCTAAGTGACAGCATGCAACAATTCAGAAGTTTGACCAACTATGAAGTCGATGAATATAATTTATATCTTATATGTGATCGTACGGAGATCTTTCTGCAAAAAGCAGATCAATTCGTACAGGCATATCTGGAATCGTTAAATTAAGCTCTATCTATTATTTTTTTCAACAAAATAAAGACTTTAATATCGTAAAAAAGAGAAATATCACAAGGCAAGGTACTCTTCTATTGTGAGGTTACATGTATTTAAGAGATAAGGAAATTCGGATAAGGACTTTAAATAGTACTTTATGTATATAAAAAGACCAATAAAAGATACTGTTCTCAATTCTGATTCTGCAGTATCTTATAAAATGAAGTAAGGCCGGATGTTCCGGCCTTACTTTTTAACTGATTATTGAGAATATATCTATTTTTCAGGATAACCTGTTATGTAGATTTCATTGAAATTGGCAAATTGATTGGTTGTCGAGAATGTGGTCAGACAAACTATTTTTACGCCTTTGAGAATTTCATTATTATTCAATGCCAGTTTAGTTTCCTGAACTGTATTAGACAATGTAAACTGTCCAAAGTCGATCTCTTTTCCTTGCAAATCTATTCCGTATACTCTTACATCTTTCACGACTCTATTGCTGGCACTTCGGTGAAGCAAGGAGATTTCCTTTACAACAATCGGATCATAAGGCGCTGCCGGAGTTCTGAGGGCAGCCTCATTGAACAGTCCTGATGCCGAAGCAGCTCTTGTTTTTGTAAAGGTGAAAATCAGTGTAAAAGGATACTTTTGATCTGCCGGATGCGAAGAAGTTGTCGTGGTAGACCACTGTGTATGCCATATAGTTGAAGTATTCGCATCCAGCATAAAGGATGGCGGCCCTTCAGATGTAGAATTAGAATTGGAGGCATACGGTGTCCAGCCTTTACGTGCATCAGCGGTATTAAATGCTTTAAGCTGACTTGGCGCAACAGATCCGTTGACAACTGTACTCAATCCTTCTTCTCCAGTGACTTTAACTGCTATGGCTGTAGCTGAAGTATTAATAGCAAAAATATAGTTACCTTCTTCAACAGCGGTATTTGGAATTGTTAACTTTTGTGGCGCGCCATTTAACAGGTAACTGATTTCAAAATTGACATTTTTGCCACTTCCGTTGGTCCAGAATATTTGTCCCTTATTGAAATAACCTGACATTGATAATGATGCAGCAATCTCTTTGTAAGGAAGAATTCCTGGTTTCTGACTGTAAGGATAGCTTTTGGATGTCAGATTCAGCACTTTGTCAGTAACTGTAACATCGAACTCATAGGCTTTCGTTTCATCACTAAGCCCAGTTACCTCTACAATAACATCTAAATCGCTGCTTGTAACTACCTTTTCCTTTGGTTGTCCGTCAGCCTGATATTTTATCTTATACTCAAATTGCTTTGCAGTAGTTGAAGGAAATATAAACCTGACTCCTCCCGGAGATGCCAACATCGTAACTCCTTTTGCTTTGAATTCACTCTCAAATGGTTTGGAAGTGATTTTAATTGTACTTGTCTTTGACGGTGTATTGTCCGCTGTATAATAAACGATATTAATACTGTATTCTTTTTCCTGTTCCACAGTCAGCACAGTAGGGTTGTCGAATTCCACAACATCTACAGATTTTGTTCCGGATGTTTCCTGATAGCTAACCGTTGCTTTTTTTACTCTGTCGCTCACAGGTGGCCAGAATATCTCTATCTGCTGATTGTAATTGCTGAACAGCGTCAGATTATTGGGACGAGCAGTTGGTCTTGTGGTTGTAACTGTCTCATCTGTCTGAACAACCTCCGGGAAGATCAGTTCGTCCTGCTTACAGGAATTGAACAGAAGCACTCCTGAAATAAAGAGAATAATTAAGTGTTGAATATATGTTTTCATAATTGGTTGTCTTTAATAATGGTCTATTTTAAAAACTCTACTTCAAATTTGTTTAAGAAAACACTTCCTTCCAGTTTCCATGTTTCCTGAGTTTTCACGCCCATCCAGTAATAGACCTGTGGAGCAATATCAATATCCTGAAAAAGTATACTACTGTTTGCATCAACAAAAGGCAAGGTATTGGCCGAAACTTTATAACTATACTTACCCTGAAGTGCAATATCTGGTTTTCCGGATATTGCATTTTTGAATTTGCCGCTTTTGTCATTGTCCTGCATCGGCCAATAGCCTTTCAGATTCGCATAATTAGGGTCGCTTTCTGCAATACCCATTTTATTGGCAAGAGCCCGCACTTCCGTTTCCTCCAGACTTTTATTGAAGATCATGACATCACACATATAGAAATCCACATACTGATTGAAGAAAGTAGATCCCTGAAAGCCGAATGTAAGTGCACTTGGGGATAATACTTTTGTAATATCCATTTTATTGGATTGCGTGCCGGATAATACTCCGTTTACATAAAATTTAGACACGACATTTTCACCTTCCTGATATATAACTCCTGTGATATGCGCCCACTCTCCGTTACGTGATATATTATCCACTTTCATTTCATTCTTTACACTTCCGTCAGCGGTAAAGAAGGAGACACCGTTCCCGTTTCTAAAGAACGACCATCCCGGAGTTTGCCCGGTTCTGGCATTTGTCTTACTCAGAAACGGAGGAACATCAAAATAATAATCACCACGCGCCTTATTCTTATTGATCTTAATTTTAGCCGCAATTGTCAGTTGTTTTGTTTTTGCAGGATTATAATCATCCTCTGTCGTACCTATATTCGAATTCCGTGCTCTTACACCTTCAGTTGGCGAATTTGTTTCACTGCCATCAAATCCGTAGAAATTGACGGGCGTGATCATCTCACCATTAAGCTCTGACGAAGCAAAATTGGGATTATGATATAATGTGAATGAATTACGTTCTTCGAAAGAACTTCCTCCATAGGTATTTCCGGTACCTCCGTGATTGGACGTAAGGATAATTAACCAGTCTTCGTATTTGTAGTTAGCTCTTGCTTTCAAAGCAGCAATTATTTCCCCTATATACTGATCATCTTTTTTGACTGCTGCCACATACTCCGGGCTGCTTGCTGAAAAAGATGAGTTTACCCCTGCCTTGATTACATCTGTGAGCTGCAAAACCATAATGTCAACATTTCGGTTTTTCAAAAAATCAACGGCTTTATTTTTAGCATCTTCATCATTTGTTGCCAAAGCACTTTCATCGGCATCCAGCAAGAGAACATTGGCTAAACCAGTGGATTGAGAGATTGCATATGTTTTTTTCTCCGGTGTTAGTTTTTCAATTCTGTTTATAAAGGATGTCGGATAGACAAGTTCAGCATGTTCATCTTCTCCCTGTTCAGGTAAATAGTCATCACTGCTGATATGATGCGTAGCAGACGTCTGTCCTACCATCAGACTTGTCCAGGTTGGTGCATCAGCGGTATTTTCTCCTGCTATTGCCCTAAAAGAATATTTACTGTTCGGCACAAGAGATTTGATGGTTTCAGGCATAATTTCTTTCACTTCCTTACCAACCGCACCATCTATAGAAATAAGCAATACTTTGCGTTGTACAACAGTATCCGGCGGCAATTCATATTCTTCAAAATTGGGCGCAGGATTATCATATTTTGAACAACTGAAAAGCAGTGCCAGAGACGCAAATGCTAACGTTGCAAAAGAGATGTATATATTTTTACAGTTCATAATAGTCATTAATTAATATCAAAGAAAATACCCAATTCGGCCAAAGCCACATGATTTTCACCTCCCAGATTCTTATCCGGAAATTCAAATTTGACGTATCTTGGCTCTACTAATGCAGGGAAATAAAAATCTCTTCTTGCATTTCGTATTGCTGTAGCCTCACTTGACTGCGCCAATTTATAGTCGCCCTGCTCTGTCCAGCTGATATTATCTGTACTGGTATATACTTTGACACGTGTTGCATAAGTATTACCTTGTCTGTTTTGAATAAAAAATCCTCTGATTTCGCCGGCAGTTTTCATATCGATAGTGATGGTCACCGGAAGTGAAGTAACCGGATTACAACTGCTGTAACATGTGTGCCAATAAGTTGTAATACTACCATCGTTGATTGCTGTAAATTTACCTGTACTCTCATTAGTTGCTGTGGCCATGTTAGAGGTATACTCAAAAGAGCTTGAAGGCAGATCATACTTTGGATTCATGGTAGAATTGCCCCCTGTTTTATTAATAGGATCGTATGTCCAGGTTGTCATTTCCATAGGTGGATATTTTGCACGCATTTCTTTCTTGGCTACATTACTGACAGCCATTCCCCATGCAACCATGAAACGGTAGTAATCACGTCCTGTAAACTCACATAATGAGCGGTAGAAGTAATCTCTTTTAGCCTGATCCAAGGAGAACTGATAATCTGAATTCCTGGATTTACTGTACAAGTAGGTCATAAATGCCCATCCGGATTCCCCATTTTTACCCTGTATTTTATCGAATAGCTGTAGGAAAGGTGTCAATCTGAAAAAAGGAGCTTCACCATCTGCAATAACTCCATCCAGATTAGAGAAATTCTTCCCTGTCAGTGAAGCCGCAAAAGTCAAGGCTGTAGGTATAGCTGTCTTCAGCGCCGGGTGAAAATTGAGGATAGTCGCATTCCCTCTTCTATGTCCTCCGTTAAAAATAAACAGGTTGTTTGAGGTTTCTCCTAAATCTGACCAACTCCATGTTGAAGTCTGCTGGAAATTGTGTCCGACTTCGTGATAAGAACCCCATGAATTGCCATTGTGTATGGTCGTCAGATTGGTCAACTCATCCAGCCATTGAAGATCATTCTGTGCAACCCATGGAAAACCACTATGTGCATATCCCAGCGAAGGTTGTATATCCAGAACTACACGCTGCGGAAATTCCGGATAACGGTCTTTCACCTGCGTTGCAGTGGCACTAAGTCCCATCCAGTCATAATAATCTTTCTCATATACCACGTTCCACTCGGCCATTACCTCATTAAGATCATTGAATCTTCCCTGGTTAATAAAAGTAACAACATTCGCACGCGGAACTGTCATTACCATATGTTTACCACGGATTTCTAACCACGGAACATTATTAGCTAATACATCTTTTTTCCATGACGCAATATCGCTCTGACCATGCACAAAATCGGAAGCCCTTACAGGCCCGCTGAATTTTAAGTTGACAGGAGTTGGTCTTGCCACATTAGAACGTATCCAGATTGTACCGCCATATAAATTACGTACATAGTTAACTCCCGGAGCGAGTTCTTTAACCGTATAAATAACCGGATCACGTTTTAATGTTTCCTTACCTGTCAGATTATCCATGTGCGCACCAACTTGTACCGTCAGCCCGATAAGCCCGTCAGGTACAGTGATCTTGACATTCTCTCCCGGAGGAGCATACAATCCTGTACTGTAAATCGCTTGAGGAGCTACATTGATTTTAAAATCTTTGGATGAAATAACATTCTTATTCATGTCTATGATGATCGCTGTATCTTTGATACGTGTCACATTCTCTCCTACCAGACCTGGAAATACCCGGGCACGATCATACAAGCTCTTGTCAGCGACAAACATAGTGGTATCTATTGCTGAAGGATCTTTATCCCCATCCTGATGCCCATCCTGAAAATCATATCCATATTTTTTACAGGACAGCAACAGAGTCCCTATGCACAGTGCTATGAATATTCTAATATTGCTCTTTTTCATAATAAGTTCTTTAATCGTTAGTATTAGATCTTAATCTCTTACCAATATATAATTAGGTGTCCATCCTTTTCCGTCCAGCGACCACTGATAGATATCACTGGTTCCAAACCACTGATAAATCATAAAAGGTACATCTACAGAATTGGGAACCATATGATAAAAATCTCCCCCCAGAGGTGATCTGAAATAATCTACTTTATCACTGAAATTCAACCAGTCATATTTTCCTGTGAGTACAAAATCTGCCCCTTTTCCAGTTTTCTCTTTCAACTTTGCTGTTCCGACATCACTATATCCCGGCCAGTATCCGATAAGATTGGCGTACTGATCATGTGTTGCATCGACTTGTGTTATACCGGACAGATTCTTAACCTGCTCATCTGTAAAGGCAACATTGTAAATCTGTAAGTTAGAAAGTGTAAATCTGGCACTATTGTTAGAGCTACCAGGTATCTTCCCGATACGCAAAGGCGCTGTATTATCCAGATTATTACTGTTCGTCGTAGCCGTACTGTTAAATACACCATCCGTATAGGCTTTTATAGATCCGGAAGTACGATCCACAACGACCGTTACCGCATGCCAGTTTCCGTCATTAACGACAGGCCCAAAGACCTGCCCTCCGATGGAGGAGTTGAATCCCCATTTGCCGTTTTCACCAAAGAAATTCCAGCCTGCTCCTCCAAATCCTTCTTCTCTTTTCGAAAAGAAAACAGGGTAGTTCCAGCTGGCATCAACTTCATTATACTTGAAAAAGAATACTACCGTAAAGTTTTTGTTGTTCGCAAAATTATACTGAGAAGTATTTTCGAGTGCGGCTAAAGTAGATGTTCCATCTCCATAAGTAAGTCCTACCGCATTACCTACAAAAGGCATATCTGTAGTATTCAGCTTGGCGATAAGCTTACGTCTGAATTTCGGAGAGTAGAACATCGTAAAGGTGTTTCTCACTGCATCTCCGAATACGGTCTGATCATTAGTTGGGTCCAGTACTTTTCCTCCTTTGGATGAACTGACAATAATGAGCCAGTTTTCACTATTGTAATTGGGTCTGTTGCGGATGATTTCTACAGCTTCTCCTATTTTTTGGTCCACTTTATTTATAGCACTGATATACTGTGCATCAGTCGATTCATAAGATGACTTCTGTCCTGCATCATCCACCCCATGAAACTGCATAACAACAAGATCAGATTTTCCGGACTTTAATTCTTCCAGTCCGGCTTTGCTCATCTCATCATCATTTCCTCCAAACCCTTTTTTTGTAGTAGCTGCTCCGCCTAGGTATGTGACCAAAGGATCTGAAGATGCAAATACACTGGAAGTTGCTTCCTGATCTATACTTTTCAATCTTGTGAATACAGTTGGATAATCTTTCAGATCTACTGTTGATAAATCTGAAGAAGTGACCTTATGCTTGTCCTGATATACTCCAGTCAACATAGAAGCCCAACCAATCTCATTGGTCATGGGATTGGTTTTATAATCCGTAAGACCATTGAACGTGTAAAGTGCATTTTTCTGCATTAACGTCAGGTTCTTTACATTTGAACTGAGAACTGCATTTCCTCTTAACCCATCCACGATGATATAAAGTACTTTAGGCTTTCCCACTTCCGTATTCTGATTTACCGGCTGTTCGTTTAACAGATTCGGAAAATCCTTATTACAGCTCATTACGATTACAGAAGCAACAATGACAGATCCGATCCGGCATACTCTTTTTGCATAGATTGCAAACATATTACTTTTCATCATCTTAGTTCAGATTTGGGTTTAACTCTAATTTTACAATATTCCCTACAGCTTTTCCATCTACAGACAATATAAATCCTCCTAATATTACAGCTGGTAATCCAAGAGCCGAAGTCGTCTCTACGGCATCGTAAATAACACCATTGAAACTACCGATATGATTATAGCGCTGATCGGCAGACCCGTCCATATTAAGAATCAACAAATTGGACCTGTTGATACCATCATACTTTTTGAACGACCCGTTTACCAATACCTTTCCATAGCTTAGAATTTTGGCATATGCTACACCTCCTCCTTCTACTTCCCGCATACGGAATGATTGATCTACGCTACCATTAGTATTGAGGAAAACAACATTATTAGCCACTGCACCATTGAAGTTTTTGAACACACCGGACAGTACAATTTTATCTTTGGCCGAATCATATGTTATCTCTAAAATACTATTGTCTGCACCTGATCCGACATTGAAAGATTCATCTACAGTACCGTTCAGATTAAGACGGACAATATTTTTAGCAGGCTTGTCATTGTATGATGTAAATTGTCCTACAAGAACAATCTTTCCATCATTCTGTTGAATGGCACTGGTTACAATTCCGTTTGCTCCTTTATTGTTGTATACAAATGTTGAATCCAGCTTTCCATTTGCATCACATCTGAACACGTTACGTACAGGTGTATAGACATAGCGATAATTTTTGCGGGATGAATAGGTATAGTCCACTTTAGAATAGCGGTCAAAATTTCCAACTGCGATGATCTTATTATCTCCAGTAACGAATGTTTTGAGTATTGTTCCGAACTCTATTCCACCATTAAAGGTAGATACGGTATCAACATCGTTTTTTCTGTCTTCAGTTGAATTGATAACTTCTACAATCATGGTATCCAGCTGGCCTTTTGAATTAAGCTTTGCAATTTTCATTGCTTCTCTCTGATTCATACTTACAAAATTGCCCCCTATAATAAAGGAACCATCTTTCATTTTCAGCATTGAGTTGACATTCCCAAATGGATTCACTCCTTTTCCGAAAGTCATATTTGTACTGGCTTTACCATTGCTGTTCAAAAACTGTAACCCATTAATAGGATTAGCTTTTGTCGCTGACTTTTCGAAATCAGTAAATCCTCCTGTAATGATATACCCTCCGCCTTCAGAAAGGATATCGAGTACAGTATTATTGAATCCGTTGATAATGTCAAATGTTGCATCTATAGAGACGCTTCCTTCTATCTTAAGTGTAGGACCAAAGAACACCTGCTCCCCGATCTTGATCGTCGCACCTCCTGAACTGATTTTTTCCGGAATTTTGATCGTCACAGTAGAATCTGTCAGGTCTTCTATTCCAACAGTTGTATTATTTATAAAAAAGTCAAACTTCCCTTCGTATTGCTTCAGTCCTTTGACTTCAAATGTCACTAAATCTCCCGGAAATGCTGATTCCGGATCCGCATATTTACTTTTGAAAGAAACCCCCAAAGGTTCTTTACCACCGGCATACGGATTCTCCCCGACTAAATTGTCTTTGCTACATCCGACAGTTAGTATGCAACTAATTGTCATGAATAAAAGGAGATTTCCTAAATTCTGTATATATCTGTATTTCATCTTGGTCAATATTAGTTTAGAGGTTTGATTCCTTTATCTACTGCTGCTCGTACAAAATCAAGACGCTGGAATCCAAAAATATGCCGGCTGAACTGCAATACATGGAGCACTCCATTCGTCGGTTGAATATCTGATGTAGCAACGGGTCCGGTTGTCATACTGAAAAGATTATTAGATGCCGAATAGTCCTCTACATAATTAAGGTACAACTGTCTGTAACCGCTATATTTGATAACTTGTATATCACCGTTAGAATTTACAGTCTTGGTATCATTATACAGTACCCCGATATTCATCACCCTGCCGGAGTAGCTTGTATATCCTTGTCCGCCAAAAGTTTCCAGATTAATTGTATCCAATTGCGGAAAGTCTTTTAATACATATTTATCTTTAATGATATACATCCCCAGAAAATCTTTCCAGATAGAAGGATCTATCTGCTTGTAAGATGTCACTGTATCCTGACCGCGGCTTACCAGATATTGATTGAGTTCTTTCATCGCTTTGACAATACTCATATCAGGTGGCGCAAAGAAGGTTACACTCTCTTTGTCCAGGACGTCTTTCATCCCTGCATATTCCACGACTTTGGTCAATGTATCAAAAAGGTCTTTACGTCCCTGCAGATATTGCCATATGGTACCATTATAGTTCGGATCATGCTTTCCCGTCTCTTCGTAATATTCTTTTTTACATGCATTAAGACCAATGATTATAAAAATAATGGCCGGAAAAAATATATTCTTTAGTTTCATAATTTCTATCTGATTAGTTCCAATAAGCATTGTATGTCATAAATGGATTATTTGCGAAAGCAGATTGATCGATAGGCCAGGTCCATCCGCCTCTATTAAATGCGTCTACAGACATCGGCGCTTCTGTATATTCAGCGTTGATGACTTTCTTTGTACGTACCAGATCATAGAACCAATGTCCTTCTCCCATCAACTCTCTTGCGCGTTCGTACCAGATCAGGTCTTTCAAATCTTTTCCATTCTCAGAAGCCGCTTCTTTTGCACCAGCTCTTCTGCGCACTTCATTGATAACCAGCTTGGCTTCTCCATCTCTTTCCAGCTCTGCCAACGCTTCGGCACGCAACATGATAGCATCATTATAACGAAAAACGACCTGATTATCATCCGGGTTATTGTCCTCCCCTTCTTCCATAAAGACATTGACAAATTTCAACATCTGAAACTGGCCTTCTGTATTGTACATAAATTCGTCAAACCAGTATGATTTTCTCAGATCACGTTCTCCCGGAGGATAAAGTTTTTCTAAGAACTTGCTGGAGTAGTAGATATATGACCGGGTGACTACCTTATTTGGTGCACGCAGTACATAGTCAGAAAAAGTTGATGACAGGTGGAATGACTCTCCGTAGTTAAAGTTTTGTGCAATTTCAAACAATCCTTCTTTTGTACGTCCTTTAAAGATTTCCTTGGTTCTTTCCAGTGGCAATAATGTGTAAGCACCACCATTTTCTTCCATTATTTCCTTTCCCAATGCTGCTGTCGCTTCGTAATAAGGAGTTTTGTTGGAAGAGAATCCGGCCACCCACATATTCATGTGCATCATCAGTGCAATAGCACTTCCTCTCATCGCCCGTATCGCCACGATAGATTGATCTTCGTACGTCCAGGGCAAATCTTTATAATGGGCTGACATATCAGCAATACCTTTTTGCAGTACTTCTGAAAAATTTACACGGGGACTCGGTGTACTGTGAAAAGCTTGTGTATAATAAGGAACATCACCCCAGACTCTGACCATGAAAAAATAAGCCAGATTACGTAAAAATACCGCCTCAGCTTTATATTTTTTGATATCTGCATCGGAAAGGATTCCACTTTCTATATTCTCTAACTGATAGTAAAGAATATTGGCTTTCTGTACCATCAGAAAGAAATTATTCCATTTACGAACCTGCTGAAAACCAAAATAATCATTGTTTTCTCCAAAAGCTCGTTCCGGTTTATAATACTGTGCGAACAAGCTTTTAAGATCATTGAACTTTAAGTAGGTCAGGTGATTGAATGTAGCGCCAGCACCATTGGATCCGGGAGCCCTGTTGATAGGTGCACACCTAAAATCTCCGGTAGCCGGAAAAAAGATCTGACGCATTGTCGCTTCTCTGAAAGTGGAGTAGATACCACCTGTAAATTGTTCAAAATCGGCCTTAGTTTTCCAATAATTATTACCGGAGAGGTTATCGATTGGTGTTACATTTAGAAAGTCCTTTCCACATGAAGTCACAAACAATGTGGTAATCAGCGTAAAACCTATGTATAATAATCGTTTCATAATTTTCTGAATTAAAATTGGACACTTAAACCTAATGTATAATTACGTGCTCTCGGATATCCCTTAGAGGAGTCTCTTCCTAGATCGGATACCAACTCCGGATCTGGCCCTGAATACTTCGAGAATGTATAGATATTATTTCCGGAGAAATAAACACGGGCACCTGAAATCCCCATACGTCTGGTCCATTCTCTGTCAAAGTTGTAAGAAAATGTAGCTGAATTGAACTTCAGATATGATCCGTCTTCCTGGAAAAGGGTTTGGTTATATCTGTAAAAATCATTCAGTTCATTTCGGATAAAATCAAACGGATTCGGGTAATAGGCATCATCTCCCGGTTGTGTCCAGATATTGTACTGACTAAGCGGTACTAATGCTCCAGGCATAATCGGTTTGCCGTTGCTGTCATAAGTTACCAGTCCTCTTGGGTTAGAATAACTTCTGAAACGATCTGCCAGTGCATTATTCAGGATATCACGTTTGATTGTGAAAACAAAGTTTGTTTGCAGGGAGAATTGTTTGTATTTGATAAATGCACCAAAACCTCCCGTTACTTTTGGTTGCGAATTCCCAACGACAACCAGATCTTTCTCATCGAGAATGTAGTCACCATTCAGATCCGTCCATATCGGATCACCGGCTCTGAACTCTCTGTCTGCACCAAAGATTCCTCCGGTACGGTATTTCATTCCGGTACGCGGATCTACAGGCACATCATCATCTGTTCTGTAAACACCTCTGTAGTGAAACAGTACGTTGGATAATGTATTCGTTCCCAATTGGTAAAGAATATCCTGATAATAATTGGATTCGTCTTTGATCAGCAGTTGTCTTACGCCATCCGGCAATGCTGCTGTAATATCCTGATTGATGGCAAAGTTTCCGTTGAAGGACAGAGACCATGTTTTATTGTTAAGTGGTCTGTAGTTAAACTGGAATTCATGTCCTCTGTTAACAACGCTGGTCTCATTAGAATTTACAGCTTCGAAAGCATTCTCTGTAGAGATTAGTTTTTTCCTTAACATCTTATCACTCTGGCTGTAATAATATTCATATGTGAATGTCAGATTGTTATTGAAAAATGCCCAGTCTGTCGCTAAGTTGAGTGTTGTCTTTGTCTGTGGCTGCAAGTTCACATTCGGAATTGCTCCCAGATCAATAGATACGGTAGGCTGGTTATTGTAGGTTCTTCCATCCTGAAAATACTTACCATACACATCATATATGGTTCCTACCGGGATGATATTCTTACCCCACGTACCTCTAATAGATCCCAGTGATAGCCAATCCCAGTTTTCAGCGAATTTTTCGTTGCTGAAGTTCCAGCGAAGTCCTCCTGTAGGAAGGTATGTCCACGGATTGAGCCCTCCTGTAGTAGATGTACCGTCAACTCTGTATGTAAAATCTATATAGTATTTTTCATTGTAATTGTATGAAAAACTTCCGGCATACCCCACTGTTCTTTTTTCCTGTGTGATTTTATACAATGTTCCACCTTTCTGATTGCGGGTATCGTATCCTAATCCGACTGTAATCTGATCATTTGGTGTACCCGTAATGCTCATTTCATCTCCTCGTTTATTCACCACTTCAAATTCAGCAAATCCGTATACACTCAGATTATGTTTTTCAGCAAAGGTCTTGTTATAGGCCAATAGATTTCTATTATACAAGGTATTGGTCCTGTCATTATAGGAATACACTTCAGATTTATCCGCATTCAAAGCTCCCTGTGTAAATCGATCCTGTGTTCCTCTGAGGTAATTGTAATTAAGCGTAGACGATGCCCGTACGCCAGGTATGGGTTCATACTGAATCTCTACCTGAGAAGAGAGATTCCCTGTTTTACTGTCATTCAGAACGTTGAGTGCGGCTAACGCATCACTGCTCCCTGTAAATAATGAAGGGGAAGGCAACAGAGATGAGGTATTAGCCGAGCTCCCGACTCCGGATTGCTGCAGCGCATTTCCTGATCCGGTACTGTTTTTAGCTAAAGAACTGTTCAGGTATGCCATTAATCTGAACTTAGAAGAAGGCATATATTGCATATTCATTTGAAGGGAATAGCGTGTAAATCCGGTATTCTTGATAATACCATTCTCATCATAATATCCCGTATTCACTTTATAGTTGAATGCCTGATCTCCTCCGGATATATTCACATTCTGGCTATTGTTGACAGTCGGTCTGTAAAAATAGGATTGCCAGTCTGTAGAATTATTGTAGAAGGCATTCAAACTGTCTGCCAGCATGGGTGAATCATTGATGTGCTGCAACGCAGAATTATAGGTCGAATCGTAACCAAGGATCTGTTGCAAGCGAAGATAACGCTCACCTTTTCCTCCGATTACATTTCTCAGTCCCGGTACTGCATTTATAAATAACTTGCTCTCATACGATACAATCGGCACTTTAGAACGTCCGCGTTTAGTCGTTACCAGGATTACCCCATATGCACCTTTTGAGCCATAAAGTGCCGTAGCCTGCGCATCTTTCAATACGGTAATGTCTTCAATATCTTCAGTTGGAATCATCGCGATAGGGCTGATACCCGGTCCTGCTGACTGAAATCCATATTCGTAATTTGCATTGTCTTCAATCGGAATGCCGTCAATAACAAACAATGGTGATGTTGGTGTCAGGAAAGCGTTGTCTCCCGATCCCTGCACATTGATATTAGAAATACCACGGATAGCCATGGATCCACGAACTCCCGGAGTACCATTATTCAACTGTACATTAAGTCCGGCTACTTTTCCCTGTAATAAATCGGTAAAATTCGCAGCAGGCTGATCCTGTATTTCCTTTCCGGAGATAACTACCGCAGACCCTGTAAATGATGTTTTCTTACGCGCCTGATATCCTACTGTTACCTCTACTTCGTTTATCACATTTTCCTTTATAGCCATGTTGATATTGTAGACCGTTCTTCCGGCTTCTATTTTCTGGCGAACCTGTGTTCCCTGAAAGGTAAACAGTAATGTGGAGTTGGCAGGAACAGTCACAGCAAAAGATCCGTCTTTTCCGGAAGTACCGATTGCTCTTCTTGGTGTTTCTATCAAAATAGAGACATCACTTAGTGTTTCGCCATTTGCACTATTCTTCACAATCCCCCTCACTGTAACATTCTGCGCAAGAGCAACGGAACTACAGAACGTGCACACAAAACATAAAATAATATATATACTTTTCATAATTTCTGATTAATAAGTTGGGGGTTATTCATTAGTAAATCTTGGTGATTCGCCCGTAAACCGGAATTGAATTTCCCAATTGCCTTCTTCAAAAATTGCAAAATCTAACCCTAGTCTTGCCAATACACTTCCCCCGCCGAAACCAAGCCGTCTGTATGCAAACGTCACACTGGCTCTGGTTCCGTCAATATTGGTGTAGTCAGTCCTCTGATTAATCAATGGAATAGGATAGGCCACCTTATACGTTACTTTCTGATTGGTCTTGACCATATCAAATCCGTGAATCAGCTTTTCCCAGTTCGTTGCATTAAACTTATCCGGATTGATGTAATTATTTAAGGAATCTACAAAACTGAATGTCAGTGAATTGCCAGCTTGCTCTTCATTTTTAAAGAAATAAACTACCATATCCCCAAAACCTAAAAACTGTCCTGTACGTTCACCAACTGTATTTACCATTAAAGAAGGAAATACATACGGACGAAGAGACAATCCTGTAGCAGGATCTACAGTTGAAGGTTCGTAAGGTCTCTCTTTGTAAGGTTTCAGTTTAAGGTTCCTTGCAAATTTGCGTCCTCCTGTGTTGCTTATTTCTACATCAAAAACATAACCCGGATCAGGACTATTCTTAACAAAGCTTGAACTTCCCGGATTCCACATCGTGATCTCTCCGGATTTCTCCTGAATTTCTAAAAGAGGTCTGTACTGCACTTCACGTTTACTCTCGATTTCAGCCAATGTAGTTTCAGCTCCTGTATACGCTTTTTTCCATACTTTGACCGGAAATTTACTGGTTAACTCCGGTGCCGGATCCCCATCGGCGGTACGTATACTGTAAATTTTAAAATCTAAGGGAAGCGTAGAATTTCTGCCTACGTTCACATTATTATTGAATAAAGTGGTTCTTCCTAATACCGGCTCATAAGTAGTGGTAGTGTATGTCACATCATTATCCAGTGCATCCAGATGATCCGGCAAATTTTTATTACACGAAGAGAGTAGAATAACAGATATAAGACCTAAAGCGCCTTTTATCGTATTGCTTATATAGTTTCTGTTCATATACATTATTGAGAAAACTTAGAAGTGAACTTATTGAACCCAAAATCATGACTGGCTGAAAGAAAATGAATGACGCCGTTAGTGGTCTTCAAATTGACTGCAGTAGTCGTAGTTGTTTGCCAATATCTTTTGAAAATAGAGTTGTTGACATCACTAAACTCTATTTCCTGCTGTCCTCCGGAAACAAAGCCCGAGGCGTTTGAAACATTATAGTACATATGCATATCATATCCATAGACACTTTTAGTTTTCAGACCGTCTATATAAGGATATAGTGTTTCTGTGGTTACCTCACCTTCAAAGATGTATCTTCCCATCAGGGAATCCAGCTCTAACTGGTCCACATCTTCGAGGTATAGAGGTGCTTTATTTGTCAATTTACGGGTCGCATTGAGCGCCTTTACTGCAATCTCAAAACTCCGGTTTGTCATTGCGTAAAATGTGAATTTTTCTGTACCCATTAGTTTGGAACGAAGTCCCGGAGCCCGGTCCAGTACCAGAAGTAATGAATCGTAAGTTCCCTTTTGGCTTTCCAGATACTTCAGTATAGTACCGTCATAAACCTTGGTATTGTTTTGATAATCCTTATAGTATTCGTCACCTTTCTCACAAGAAACGGTTGCAGTCAGTATAAACAATGCGAATACAAACCAGATATGTTGAATTCTAATCATAATATGAGGTGGTTATAGTCTTTATTTCCAATACGGATTTTGTACGAGTTTTGAATTGTTCCTTAGCACATCTGTGGCGATAGGCCAATATATTCCTCCTTCATTGATAAGTTTTACGACATTGCTGTCCTTTTTCCGTAACTTATTGAAACGAATGATGTCGTACCATCTCCAGCCTTCACCCATCAGCTCCCTTCTTCTCTCTTCGAAGATTACATCAAGAATATTCTCTGTCCTTCCCTCATGAAATGCCGGTAGCCCACGGCTTGTGCGGATTACATTCAACAATGTGCGCGCCTCACCGGTCTCTCCTAAAGCTGCTTTAGCTTCTGCTCTTAACAACGTAATTTCTTCCAGTCGGGTAAAAATCAGATTAGATCCGAAAATATTGAAATCACTGTCTCCATCTCCGTCTCTGATTACTTTGATCTTACTGAAAATCGGAATCTCACCGCTGAAGTTTGTGAAGTAATTAGTTCTTGTCAGCCCTGAAATAGTATCAATACCGAAACGGGTATCATTAGGGTCATTAAAAATGGTAATCACACTGTCTTTAGGAACAAAGATGTCCGGCATAGTCTTATTTGTCAGCGGCTTGGCCAGTGTCAACTGCTCGATATGTCCGGTAGCAGTTGCTTCATTAAAGGCATAAGAAGATTGAAAATTAAGTAGCTGTGAATAATTTTCCGAAGAAGAGAAGATTCCTGTTCTACCAGTCAGCTGCGTAATATTGGAGTAGAATAATCCTACTTTACTGTAATTATCCAACACAAACTTGGCAAATACATCTGCATCAATATATTTCCCCTGCCATGCCGCAATATGTGCCAAGAGTGCATATGCTGTCAGTTTGTTGAATAATACGCCTCTCCATTCAACAGATGTAACACCATAGTAGGTCTGTAGATTCACCCCGTATAAGTAAGGCAGATCCTCCGCAGCTTTCAACAATTCCTGGCTTGCAAATGCTAATACAGATGCCTGGTCTGCCCTGCCGAATTCGGTAAATTTACCATCATCATAGGATTTGGTCAGCAACGGAACGTCGCCCCAGATACGTACCATATAGAAATAGGCGAACGCCCGTATAGCACGTGCCTGTGCAATATCATATTTAAGGTTCAACTCCGTATAGCGTTCATCTTTTTCATATACCTCCGGAGCACGCTCTATGAAGATAGAAGCTGCATTTACCACAGCATAAAACCTTCTCCAGTTGGACAATGCTGAGATCATCGGATATGATGCTTTTAAATCATTTCTGTAAACGGCCTCCAGATCAGAGCGTTTGTAAGAAACGAAATCTTTCCCTCTCATCTCACCATAAACCCAATGTGCATTATTATCCTGCAATGCGGCTCTGGTAAGACCATACAATCCCATCAATGAAGAGCGGGTATCTGAAATATCCGTCCATTGTTTTGTTTCAGAAGCAACATTCGCCGAATCGATGTCCAGTTTATTTTCACAGGAAATGGTTATCATTCCTGTCAGACCTGTCATCAACATTAAAAAACAGGAAACATTCTTTTTATTAAAATATCTTTTCATAAAATCGTAATCAATTGGTTAGAGATCTAACTTGAAACCCAGCGTAAATGTCGGTGACAGCGGAAGTCCGTAGCCTGAGTAATAGCCATTAAAGTCTATAAGCTCAGGATCTATACCTGTGAATTTGGTAATAGTGAGCAGATTGGTTCCTGTTACATACACATACGCTTTTCTGAGTCTTTTGACCTTTTCTTTAAGTCCTGCAATTTCATATCCGACAGAGACAGATCTCAATTTTACGAAGGATGCATTTTCCATAAAAAGATCCTGATCTACACGGTAAGGTACGCTGCTGCTCCATGGGTTGTAAATAGGATATTTTGTGATATCAAAATCCTGCTGCCAGTGAAAAATCTCTTTTACAGAGTTAATGGTATTGTTAGATTCGTTGTTGATGAAGTCGTAACGGTTGGAAACCCGCTGGTTCAATGCTTTATGCCCTAATGCAAAATACCATTGAAAACCCAGGTCAAAGTTTTTGTACTTGAACTGGTTACTCCATCCTCCGACAAACTTAGGCATTGCATTTCCTGCCAATATTTTATCATCTTCATTGACATCAAAGTCTCCGTTCTGATCCACCCATTTAGCGTCACCGGCATTCATTTCAACTCCCTGGAACATCATTTTACGTCCCGTATTTGGATTAACAGGGATTTCGCTTTCGGTATTGTAAATTCCTGCATTCTGATATACCCAGAATTGATCAACAGATTTTCCAACCTCAAGCTTGCGATCACCTACAATTAAGGTTTGCAGATTATTAGGAAGCGCTTTGAGTGTATTTTTGTTAATATTAAAATTAAATGCACTTGTCCATTGCAGTTTATCAGGATTAGTCAGCACGTTTAATCCTAGTGCTAGATCCACACCTTTATTATTGACATTCAGACCGTTCATATAGCGACCGGTATATCCATATTCAGCGGGAACCGGAATGGACGCAATCTGATTTTTGTCGTTTTTATTGTACAATGAGATTCCTGCTGACAATCTGTTAGAGAAGAACGAACCTTCCAGATCAATGTTAAAGTGATCTGTATACGGCCATTCAACATCATAGCCTACCCAACCTAATGTATATGGTCTTGAAATAGCTGCGAAACCATTGTAAGAAACCAATCCAGCTTCTGTACTCCAGTTTAGATCTGTTGCATACTGCGGTCCTGTCGCAAAGCGACTAATGGTCAGCAACTTTCCGATCCTTCCCCATCCGGCTTTGATCGAAAGTTCATTAATCCCATCATTCGTGGTGAAAAATTGATTTTTCACATTCCATTTTGCACTCACTGCCGGCGTGAACAGCCATCTGTTATCCTTTTGTACTGTAGATGATCCGTCATAGCGCAATACAGCATTCAGATCCAAAAGATTTTTATACTTATATTTTGCATTTCCATAAAAAGAGTATACTCTCAGGTCTTCACGATTCGTATATCTGTAAGTAGGAAGGGTCGATTCTTTAAGATTTAACTTGATGAAATCATTCGGTCCGTCATATGTTTTGGTATATGTAAACCGGTACAGGTCTTCCATATATTCCATTCCTGCTGTAAGATCTAACTGATGATCTGTATCTTTTCCCAGATTGTAGTTTAGAGCATGATCAAATTTATACCGTTGGTTATAGCCGTTATAATTGGATACATAATTGTTATCATCCATTAACGAAGAAGCATAAAACACATCTCTTAACCCTTCGTTGTAATCGATCGAAAATTTAGTAGTATATCGAAGATTACTTAATATGGAGAAATCCGCTGATATAAAGGCCTGCACAGCATTCATCACATTGCCATCCACATTTTTGTCAAATTCTTTCAGATAGCGGGCATACACTTCACGGTTGGGTGACATCGGAATACTCAGATCAGGCAGATAGCCCGTTTCCGAAATTCTGTCGCGTAAAGAACGGTTACGCTTACGCTCCACTCGGGAGGCATTGACATAGGCTGTAAAATTGAACCATTCCGCTGGCGCCATATTGACATTAAACGTCGCATTATAACGCTTGAAATTTGCGGCATCCGCACTGGAAGTATTACTGGTATGACCACCCAGAAAATTAAAATTAGCTCTGTCTGAACCTCCTCTCAGAGATAAGTCTATAGAGTATAACGGTTGATTTTTATTGTATTCTTCAGACCAGTCTGACGGTCCATAATAATTTACATTTGTAGAATCTCCAAGGTAAGAAGGATAGGTGAGCCGGTCTTGTTCGGTTCCATATTTGGAGTAGAACTGCTGTCTGAACATATTCTCATATTGTGCATTGACAGGAGTGACAGACTTTCGGGTATTCATCCCGTAGTAGGAATTAAGACTGATTTCACTCGGTCCTGATTTCCCTCCTTTAGTTGTGATCCAGATAGCACCATTTGCAGCCAATGGTCCTAATGCAGCTAATTTTGCAGGATCTTTAATGACTTCGATAGATTCTATCGCATTGATATTAAAGATACTTGCGAAATCTGTCCCCGGCCCAAGTCTGTTATAATCGTATTTCTGAATGCCATACGAAAAGTTATTTTCCTGAGTCAGCGGTACACCATTTACAAAAATAGTAGGCTGGGAAGCGTTGATATCCTTGTTGGAGAATAACGGTGCTGCCAATCCGCGCAAGACAATATTTCTGTTTGTACCCGGCTCAGCAGTATTCTCCTGCACATACACCCCCGCTACTTCACCTTTGAGATATTGAGCCACACTGTGGAAAGGAAATGTCGACACCGTCTGAATATGTACCGAGTCTGCACTTCCCAATCTGACAGCTGTAGGATTAAGCCGCTGTAGAAGGAGCGTATCGGTACTCACGGTATCCTGTAACAGATATCGGTTAGTATTCGCAGTATATCCATCCGGAAAATCGGCTGCTTGCAGGAAAGATACAGGAAAAACTAAGATTAAAAAGCAATAGAATCTTTTCATCATAAGTGTATACTTAGGTTATATTCTTAATTAGTTAGTTCACCCTCTTCTTATAGTTAAGAAATGGTGATTACTAGGTTAACTGATGGAACAATGATATACACAGATTTGGGATTATCAGGCATGCTAAAACAACGAAATCGTTTGCGTAATTTAAGCAATCGATTGTGCTATGCAATACATGATAAGAAAAGAACGCAGATACTACCTCATAATGAGTTGCAACATCCCTAATAAACGCGCATAGAACAGCATTTTTGTGCAGGGATGGGTTTGTTGTTAACAAAATAGAAGACAGCGAATAAACAAAACTTAAAAGAACTAATCAACAGAAAAAAGCACTCCGGTGTAAAATGAAGGCAATTTATTATTAGTCCTTATCAAAGCTATATTTTAGCTTATCTTTGGAAAAGATTTATACAAAAAATGCCGGGTATCTACTTTCACATTCCATTTTGCAAACAAGCCTGTCACTACTGTGATTTTCATTTTTCTACGTCCCTCAGATACACGGACGAAATGATGGCTGCAATGAAACAGGAACTGGAATTACGGAGTCAGGCAGGAGATACCAAAAAGCTGACCTCCCTGTATTTCGGCGGAGGAACGCCATCTATTCTGGATGCCGGACATATACAGTCTTTCATTGATACTGTTTCAGAGTACTATGACATTGCTGAAGATGCGGAGATTACTTTAGAGGCCAATCCGGATGATCTGGATCAGAAAAAAGTACAGCAGCTCCGACATACAGATATCAATCGTTTCAGTATCGGCATACAGTCCTTCTACGAAGAAGATCTAAGCTGGATGAACCGGGCGCATAATGCCAGTGAAGCAGATGCGGCTATCAAGCGTGTGCAGGATGCCGGATTTGAGAATATAACGGCAGATCTGATCTATGGGTATCCTTTGCTTACAGATCAAAAGTGGAATGCGAATATCGATAAGTTACTGGAATTTGAAATTCCGCATATCTCTGCTTACAGCATGACGGTAGAACCGCAAACAGCTCTGGATCATTTCATAAAAAAAGGCAAGTCTCCGGCCATGAATGAATCACAGTCTGCCGCACAGTTTGAAATCCTGATAGATAAACTTGTAAACAGCGGATTTGAGCATTATGAGATATCCAACTTTGCAAAACCTGACAGATATGCCCGACATAACTCCAGCTACTGGAAAGGTGACACTTATATCGGCATTGGCCCTTCCGCCCATTCCTTTAACGGTGATAACCGATCCTGGAATATTGCCAACAATGCACTTTACATAAAAGGTATAGCTGACAAAACACCTGTTGCTGAGGTGGAGCACCTGAGTTTCGAAAACAAAGTCAATGAATATATTATGACTTCCCTGCGCACCATGTGGGGAATGGACACTGCGAAAATCGAAGAAGCATTCGGCTCAGATACCCTTAAGCAACTCACGGATACGATCCAGCCTTTTATCACGCACGGAGAAGTCTGCCTGCACGATGGTCATTATTATCTTACAGCAAAAGGAAAACTTATTGCAGACCATATTGCATCCGAACTTTTTCTGGAAGAAGATTAACCACTTCGTTTCACAATATCAGCGTGCTCACTTTCTTATCAAAACTGCAAAGTAAATGTACTGCCTTTACCTACTGCAGATTCTACCAGAATATTCCCCCCATGGATCAGCATGATCTGTTTACTTAATGTCAGACCTACCCCACTTCCCGTTTTACGGGTGGTAAAGAATGGAGTAAAGATATTCTCCATGAGTTCCGTATCTATACCGATTCCATTATCGCTAACGTGGATCTGCACATTTCCGCCTTTCTCTATTGCAGACATCGTGATGTATGGTTTTTCTATATCTTTTACAGCCTCCATAGCATTGAGGACAAGATTAATAAGCACTTGTTCCACCAGATTCGCATCCGCAAATAACTGAATCCGTGTAGGTTTCAATATGACATCAAATTCAATATTCTTCTGTACAAATGTAGGTTCCAGCAACTGATAAATATTTTCAAACAGATCGGATACCATAATTTCCTTCAGCTGTGGTTTATCCACTTTATTGATTGTACGGTAACTCTTCGCAAACTTCAGCAAACCCTCACTTCTGTTGCGAATAGTATCAACCCCTACACGGACATCTTCCAGTTCCTCTGCCGGCTCCAGGCGATCCAGATGCTGACTCATCGTCTCTGCCAGAGATGAAATAGGAGCAATGGAATTCATAATTTCATGCGTCAGTACACGCAATAGTTTATGCCAGGCTTTAGTCTCTGTCTCGTCAATAGCTTCGTTGACATTCTGAAAGACTACGATCTGACACCTCCCCTCCTGTGTTACCAGTTCGGAGAGTTGCATCAGCAGTTTGACTTTCCCCTTAGCAGAAGAAACCGCTTCAATATGCTGCTGTCCAGGCTGAAGGTTATTAATAATTCTGAAAAGCTCTTTATTCCGCCGTTCCAGTGAAGAGAACCTCCCCACATATGGAATATCAAACATAACTCTAAAAGCTTCATTCATCCAGATGACTTTATCTTTATCCGGATAATAAGTGAAGATAGCTGTGTCCAGCATATTCACAATCTGATTGAGATATTGATACTGCAATTCTTTTGAAACCGTAACTTCTTTAAATGCAGCATTTATCTCATTGAATGTCTCATGGATTCTGCGCTTTGTTGAGCTTGTTTTTTTTGTAATATAATAACGTGTAAAATCGCGTTGCCTGGTAGACTGTACAAAATCCATAAATACATCATAGACATCAAATTGCGCTTTCAGTCCAGCAATAAAAGTTACAAGGGCTGTTATCCCTGCCAGAGACGCCAGCAGGTACCATCCGGACATTAGGGCAAAACAAAACGCTGCCCCCGATCCTATCAGCAATATGTAACTACAAACTATCCCCCATTTAAAGCGTGTCATAATCAAAGGCTATACTTTTCCAATCGTCTGTATAATGCCGAACGCGTAAGCCCCAGTTCTCTGGCAGCCTTGCTGATATTACCATTATACTTTTCAATTACTTTCTTGATTGTATTTCTTTCCAATGCTTCCAGATTCTGCTCGCTGCTACCGGATACAACTGGCTGAGCCGAATTTTCTAACGGGGAGAACAGCAGGTCTTTCCCTTCCACCTTATCCGTCTCAGACATAATAACCGCACGTTCTATACTGTACTGCAGTTCTCTGACATTGCCCGGAAAGTGATAACTGTTCAACTTGTATACAGATTCATCCGAAAAGTCTTCTATAGACTTATTATATTTTTTGGCATAAATCGTCAGAAAATGTCTGGCCAGCAGCATAATATCCTCTTCTCTGTCACGCAGCGGAGGAACCTGTACCTCTACTGTATTGATCCTGTAAATCAGATCTTTCCTGAAGCGGCTTTCGTTGGCCAGCTCACGGATAGGAATATTTGTAGCACACAGCAACCGGATGTCCACATCAGCAGCATGATTACTTCCCAAAGGTGTAACCTGACGATTCTGAAGTACCGTCAATAATTTCGCTTGCTGCTGTAGGGTGATATTCCCAATCTCATCCAGAAATAATGTTCCTTCGTGAGCCAGCTCTATCCGCCCTTTCCGATCCTCACGTGCATCCGTAAATGCACCCTTTTTATGTCCGAATAATTCACTCTCAAACAGTGTATCTGTCAATGCACCCACATCTACCTTTATAAAATTCTTCTGATAACGGAGTGACTTATTATGAATCTCCCGCGCTATGACATCCTTACCTGTACCATTTTCTCCCAGAATCAGGATATTAGCATCCGTGGGTCCTATTTTGCTTATTTTATAATACAGATCCTGCATGATCTCAGACTCACCGATCAGCTGAGTCAAAGCATACGCATCCAATATTCCCTTTGCATCTGTCTTTTTTGGTTTATTTGCAGAAAGAGCTTCATCCAGACTTTTCAGTAATGTTTCATTTTGCCAGGGTTTGACAATAAAATCGGAAGCCCCATTTTTAAGAGATTTGACAGCAAGGTCTACAGCGCCGTAAGCAGTGATCATGACAACAGGTAATAGCGGATATTCTGCCCGTATCCGGGACAACCAGTATAAACCTTCATTACCGGTATTGATCGTACTTTTAAAGTTCATATCCAACAATACAGCATCCACATTTTTTTTAGCCAATATGGATAGTATTTTTTCCGGATTATGTTCTACAATCACTTCACCTACCCGAGGTTTGAGCAACAAGCGCACTGCCGTGAGCAGATCCTGATCGTCATCTACAACCAATATGGTCGACTTTTTCATATTTCAAAATAAGACTAAAAAGTAAAAGAAAAAAAACAATCCCGTAGTTTTCGCTGAACATTATCTTAAAATCCAAGTTTACCCTGGTAATAATCTAATGTATATTGTTGCAATATAGCCTGATATTGCAATACGGTAAGCTGTGATAAAGATTGTTCATATTTATTTTTTGCAATAATATAGGTCACTGAATTTATATCCCCCTCATCAAACCTGACCTGTGCAATTCTGAAAGATTCTTTATAATCCGTAACCTGGCTTTTCAATAATGCAATATTTTCAAAAGACTGTTTGTAATCAAAAACTGCTTTGCTGGTATTTTCACGAAGTTCCAGACGTTTCTGATCGTTTTCCACTTGCTGACTCCGCTGATCCAACCGGGCCAGTTTCACCTGATTACGAACTTTAAATCCGTTGAATATCGGAATATTAAGACCAAATGAAACATATTTACCCAGATTGTTGTCGATCTGACGAAGATAAGAATCATTTGAAGTTCCGGAATATTGACTGTTCAGTCCCGCCCCAAATGTAAGTCGTGGAAAATAACCCGATTTGGCATATTTTACAGCATATTCTGCAGCCTCTGTTTTGAACTGTAGAGACTGAAAGTCGGGCAGCTTATCCTGTGCCTCCAGATACAACTGTTCTGCATCCGCAGTCCATATAGCAACATCATTTGCCTGCTCTTCCAAAGGGGCCAGCTCTCCCAAATCTTTCTCCATGACATTCATAAGTAGAGAAAGAGCGAGGCGTCTGTCAAAAAGTGTTTTCTTTAATCCGTTAATAGATGAAGATTCCGCTGCATACTGACCCTTGATATCAAAATAATCTCCCGGTGCTATAGCGCCCTGCCTGTGCAGCGTTTCTGAACGTTGCAATTGTGCCCGGGTTGTTTCTATATTGACTTCCGCCTGTTGCAGAATATCTTTTGCCGTCAGCACCTGTATATATGCTAATATGACATCTAGTTTTAATGCTATTAAAGCCCCTTCCCGATCCTTTTGATCAGCTGCCCATATTTTAGACTGTTGTCGTATATCATACAACATCCCCAAACCATCAAACAGAACCATGGAAGTTGAAACTTCCTGATTACCGGAAGTAAAACGTTTGCTGATAAACTGATTAGTGGACGGATCTATACTTTTTCCCTCATTGATACTGTGTCCCAGACGGGCATTCAATGTAGGAAGGCGCTCCTGCCAGGATCTGGTATAGCTGACAGAAGAACGTTGCTCTTTGATTTCACTCTGCTGAACAGCCAGATTATGCTGGAGAGCCTGAGAAATACAGGATTTGAGATCCCGAAGCTGACCAGAAGCAGCAAAATCTGATCCTAACAATAAAAATAATACCGAAACAATATATCTGTAATGCATAAACATGCCGTATAAGTAATGAGAATATTTAATATAATTCTCTTATACACAGCATATGCCAAAACAATAAAACATTAATAATCAATAATTTAATACCAAATCGAAATATTACAGTGTTCGTCATCGAACAAAAAGTGTCCGCTAGCGGACAGTCGTACAGCAATTTTAAAAATTCATCAAAATACCAGACTTAAAATTTCTCCCGGAAGTCCGTCAAAATCTTTAAACTCTTCTGAAACAAATCCATTATTGACCAGAATTTTTCTGGATGGAATATTCTGAGGATCAATAATAGCTGTAACCTTCCTGATTTGAGGTTCTCGTCTTGCTATGCTTAACATTTCAGTAGCCAGCTGATTTCCAAAACCTTTTCCCCAATGAGAAGGAAGTAAAATATAACCGAGTTCCGCCTCTGAGCTATCCTGTGTTATAACTTCCATTTTGGCTAAACCCACAAACTCCTTAGTTGCAGCTGTCTTAACTTTGAAATAGCCAAAAGAAGAATGTAAGTCATTTATGACTAAAATTTTTTCATAATCTGCCTTTGCCTCTGCAAGAGGAATAGCCCGTTCTGTAATCATAGCCATCACTTTTTCATCACGGACTAATGTATAGTACAATTGAAAATCATCCTCCTCAAATTTTTCAAAAATCAACTCTGCTTTCGGAAATTTTATCATATCGTTTATTTTGATTTACTCTTTAGCTTTTCGAAAGTTTCACTGATGAGTGCGATACGTTTCCTGACTTTTTCAGCAGCAGCATCCAGTGTATATCCTTCATCCATTAATTCTTTGATCAACATGATCTTTTTGATATTCTTATAGTCATACCTTCTGTTTTTCCCTTCCTCTTCTGTCAGACTTACGATGAGATTCTTATCTTCCCAATACCGGATTTGTCTGGTTGGAATTCCGGTAATCTGAGATACTTCTCCAATACCCACGATCAGCTTATCTAAAAATTCAACGTCATAAACTGCATTTTTGTTTTTAACAGATTTACCCATTTTGTAGATTATTTTCAATTATTGTTATAAATATAACAATTTAAGAAGTTTATTTACACAAAATAAATCGTTTGATTTTACCTGAAGAATAGCATCTTATCTCCTGAAAACAGCAGAAAAAATCAAACATGTGCGCTGGCGGACAGAAACTGATCGATATCGAACACCTGAAGAAACTTAAAATACACTCAAATCACTGAAATATAGCAAGTTAAAATATTGGCATGTGGTTTACTAAAGAATATACGGGATCTCCCAGTATAAGATGATCTTATTATAATTGATAATATACTATATGGATAAAGTGATACAAAAGAAAACATGGACAAGCAAAAAACTACTTATGCTTGCAGGTATTTTCTTACTAATTTTTTTAATCGGGTTCAGTGTATATCTTATCCGCGGCAAAAGCAATCTGAATGTAAAAGCCGAACGGCTGAGTATACAGGTGATAAAAGAGGATACGTTTCAGGAGTTTATTCCTTTGAACGGTACAGTATTACCTATTAACAGTATATTTCTTGATGCATCTGTGGGCGGACGTGTTGAAGAAAAATATGTGGAGGATGGAGCATTTCTGAAAAAAGGGGATCCTATTATGCGACTGTCAAATACAGATCAGGAACTCAGTCTTGTCAATCAGGAAACATCTGTTCTTAACCTGCTCACACAATCTCAGATAGCTCAGACCAATGCACAGCAAGTATCAATCAACAACAGAAATCAACTGGCCGATGTGGAAAACGGACTTAAAGAAGCGCAGAGAATATATCAGCTGAACAAAAAATTGTTTGAGGAAAAAGCGATCGGATCTCAGGAATATCAGAAAACAGTCAATGATTATCTTTATCAGAAGGAAAGAATGGAATTAACACGTAAAATATTACAGCAGGATTCACTATCGACCAATCAAAAGGTAAAACAAGACAGACAGATGTATGAACGTACACAGCGCGCCCTGGAGCTGATGCGAAAGAAAGTAGATGATCTGGTCGTGAGAGCACCTGTAGACGGACAACTGACTTCCTTTGATTCTGAAATCGGGCAAAGCAAGAATTCAGGAGAACGATTGGGACAGATAGATGTGCTTACCGGATTTAAAGTAAGGGCTGATGTTGATGAACATTACATTTCCAGAATATATAATGATCTGCAGGGAAGTATAAATATCAGCAACAAAGCCTATACGTTAAGAGTCAGAAAGGTATACTCTCAGGTCAACAACGGGCGCTTTCAGGTAGACATGGAGTTTGTCGGAGAAATTCCACAGGGAATACGCAGAGGGCAAACATTACAGATCAAACTTGCCCTGAGTGATGAGACGAAAGCCCTGTTATTGTCCCGTGGCGGATTTTATCAACAAACGGGAGGTAACTGGATCTTTAAGCTGTCCGAAGACGGGAACACGGCCTACCGTACAGATATACAACTGGGAAGGCAAAATCCGGAATACTATGAAGTTCTCAAAGGATTAAAACCCGGAGATAAAGTCATTACCTCGAGTTATGAAAACTACGATAAGGTTCAGGAATTAAAAATTCAAAAGTAATTTAACACTCTAATATCTAAATAATGATTAAAATACATCAATTAAAGAAGTTTTACCGCACAGATGAGATCGAGACATTAGCCCTTAATAATGTCAGCATTCAGGTATCCGAAGGTGAATTTGTAGCTGTAATGGGTCCATCCGGTTGCGGCAAATCGACCCTGTTAAATGTACTGGGACTGATAGATGATTTTGAGGAAGGCAGCTATCTTTTCAACGAAACGGAAGTTGCAAAATTCAACGAGAGCAAGCGATCTAACCTGCGCAAACATGCTATTGGTTTTGTATTTCAAAGTTTTAATCTGATTGACGAGCTGACAGTATATGAAAATGTTGAACTGCCATTGATATACACCAATGTCCCTGCCGCTGAAAGAAAAAAACGGGTGGAGGAAGTATTGGAAAAAGTACAGATAGCACACCGCAGAAATCATTTTCCGCAGCAACTATCAGGAGGTCAGCAACAACGTGTGGCTGTGGCAAGAGCTGTGATCAACAATCCCAAACTTATTCTGGCCGATGAGCCGACAGGAAATCTCGACTCAAACAATGGTAATGAAGTTATGCAGCTATTGACCGAACTGAATGAAAGTGGTACTACCATTATAATGGTGACGCACAGTGAACATGATGCCAAATTTGCACATCGTGTGATCCGTATGCTGGACGGAGAAGTAATAATGGAAACGCAATTCTAAAGATCATGTTGTACACTTATTTCAAACTCGCCTGGCGAAATCTGCTCAAAAATAAAACGACTTCATTCGTTAGTATCATCAGTCTTGCTCTGGGAATATGCTGCTTCTTTTTGCTGGGAACGTATATCATCAACGAGCTGCGCTTTGATACTTTTCATAAAAACGCTGATCGCATAGTATACATGTCCTTTAGCTATAAAGCACCCTCTGAACAGAATTTTACAGAGACCGCATGGACGCCCAATGCTGCTGTCCCGGCATTTGCAGAGCAATTTCCGGAGATTGAAAAAGGTGTACGGCTCTTTCAACGGGGAAGTGAAGAACATAAAATACCTGTTCAGTACAACGGCAAAGTATTCAATGAAGATGGGCTGACCTTTGCGGATGAATCTTTCTTTGATGTCTTCAGCTTTGATTTCATAAAAGGAAATCCTGCTGTAGCTCTCAGGGAGCCAAATTCTATTGTTATTACTGAATCTACTGCAAAACGCTATTTCGGAGAACAAGAAGCTCTGGGGGAAAGTCTGACGATGAATAATACACCATGGAAAGTAACCGGTATTATCAAAGATATTCCTTCCTATTCACAGATACAGTTTAATATTATTGGCCCGTACCATTCCTTACCGAGATTTAAGAATGTGTCATGGGGAGCTGCAAATGATATTTCCTACTTGCTGCTCAAGTCTCCGGATGATATTGCGGCAGTACAGTCCAAGATTGACAACTATCTGAAAGAACAGTTTGCAGAAGAAATTGCAGCAGGTTATCAGGCGAAGTTCCCTTTACAAAAAATGCTCGATGTAAGGCTGCATTCCACGGTGATGGGAGGTCCTAAACAGATCTATATTTATCTCTTGTCTGTAGTTGCTTTTTCTTTACTCCTGATTGCCTGTATCAATTTTGGAAATCTTATTATGACCAAATCCAGTGAGCGGGCTCATGAGATCGGAGTGCGAAAAGTAATCGGTGCATCCAGAAAACACATTTTTACACAATTCGTGACGGAATCCTTTTTCACTTCGTTTATTGCATTACTAGTAGGTACTATCGGGACTATTCTGCTCATTCCGGTTTTTAACAATTATACGGGTATACAGCTCAGTCTGGAGTCCTGGAAAGGTGGTTGGTTTATGCTGATTATTATTCTTCTGTTTCTCGTTATTTCCTTTATTTCGGGAGGAGCACCAGCATGGATATTGTCTTCAGTCAAACCCACAGACAGTCTGAAAGGAAAGATATCGAACAGTAAAAAAGGAGCTTTATTAAGTAAGATTCTGATTATATTTCAGTTCAGTTTATCCTTACTGTTTATTATTTCGACACTTATTGTCAACGGACAGATGCGTTATCTGCAATCCAAAGACACGGGAATAGCTCGCTCAAAAGTAATTGTACTGGATGCATCTGATCTATCGGTAACTAATTTGATATCCTTCAAGAATACGATTACTAACAATTCGAATATACAAGGCGTAACGGCATCTTATGATTCTCCGGTAAACATTAATGGTGGTTACACCCTTGAAGCCGATGTCAACTCTTCAAAAAAGAGTATTAATATCACCGGTATTCCTGTTGAAAAAGATTTCTTATCGGTGTTTGATATAAAGCTGATGTCGGGAGAAAGTTTTAACGATGGTGATGTTACTCGTTCCGGCACGACAGATACCGAACCGGAATATGCCTTTATTATTAATAAAACAGCGTTAGATCAGTTAGGTCTGAAAGCTGAAGAGACCATAGGCAAACCAGTAAATCTTAATGGAAGAAAAGGCAAAATAAAAGCCGTTTCAAATGACTTTAATTTCGCTTCTCTTCATCAGAAAATAGGCCCGATTGTACTATTTGTTGAATACAGTTGGTTTGGCAAATTAATGGTCAAATTGAAGGATACAGCACATACACAGGAAGCCCTGGGATTTCTGGAAGATACCTGGAAAAAGTTCAGTAAAGACAAACCCTTTGAATATCACTATCTCGAAGAAGAATACAACGATCTTTATCGTACTGAAGCACGTACACTAAAAATCCTGACCTTGTTTTCTGTTGCTACTATTTTAGTTTCTGGTCTTGGTTTATTTGCGCTGTCATCATTAGTTATACAGAGAAGAGTCAAAGAGATCGGAATCCGTAAAATACTTGGTGCGTCTATGCTTTCAATTGTAAAATTAGTATCCTCCGAATTTTTAAAACTTGTACTGCTCTCTCTTATAATAGTCACTCCGTTTTCATGGTGGATTATGCAAAAATGGTTGCAGGGATTTGCGTACAGAACAGAGATCAAATGGGAAGTATTTCTATTTGCCGCTGTAATCGGAATTCTCGTAACAGCACTCACGGTCAGTTTTCAGGCTATCAGAATAGCAAATTCCAATCCGATCAATAGTCTGAGAGACGAGTAGTACACTAAGTCATACATCATTTATAAAAATTATGTTTCTAAATTATATTAAAACTTCTCTTCGGTTTCTCGCCAGATATAAGGCTTATACCTTTATTAATGTATTTGGTCTTGCCATCGGTATTGCAGGTTTTTTATTAATAGGCCTTTGGATACATCATCAGATAAGCTATAATCAATTCCACACCCATAAAGACAGGATCTATATCGCTCAGCATATGAGAGATGTCAATGGAGAAATAAAGAGAGGCTCAGCCACTTCCGAACCTCTTGGTCCGGCCTTGCAATCAGACTATCCTGAAGTTCAATCCAGCAGCCGTATTGATAACGGTTACAGCGTTACTTTTAAAATAGAAGAAAGCCTCCTGAATCAACCGGTCACTTTTGTCGATTCTTCCTTTTTCGATATTTTCAGTTTTGAAATTATCAGTGGAAGCAAAACTCCGTTTGACAAACCTGATCAGATAGCAATCACCCAAAAGACTGCGACCAAATTATTTGGAGATGAAAATCCTTTAGGACGCACCGTTTTAATGCAAAATAAATACCCTCTTACTGTAACAGCAGTTGTTAAGAACCCTCCCTCAAACAGCTCTGTCTATTTTGAAGTTCTGGCAGACTGGAACCTCAGAACAAGTCTGGGATATAATGATCAATCGACACGACCATGGACCAATAGCTATGTAAGCACGTATGTACTTCTCAAAGAGGGAACAGATCTAAACAAATTCAATGCTAAAATCCGAAATATAAGCAAAGAGCATGATCAGGCTTCCTCACTGGAGGTGATCCTTTATCCATTTATGAAAAGTTATCTCTATAACTCATTCAAAAACGGAAAGAACGACGGAGGAAGAATAGACAACCTCTACATCATGGGGTTTATAGCTTTAACGACACTTGTCCTTGCCTGTATCAATTTTATGAACCTGAGTACAGCACGAAGCGAGAGAAGAAGAAAAGAAATCGCTATACGAAAAACTATGGGAGCGACCCGCAGGATGCTTATAGGACAATTTCTGATCGAATCTATCCTGATTGTTTTCTTCTCAACGATCATAGCCATTATATTGACTATTATACTTCTTCCTCATTATGAAAAAATTGTTGAAGAGCAATTTGCTATTCCATATACTGACCCATTGCCCTGGATACTATTAGTTATTTTTATTATAGTCACTGGCATACTGGCGGGTAGTTATCCTGCATTCTACCTTTCGTCACTGCAGACACAACGTGCTTTAAAGGGTTCTGCCTCTTCTTCCGGATTTACACCCAGAAGCGTTCTCGTTACCATACAGTTTACCTGCTCAGTCGTATTGATCTGTTCCACACTTTTTATCATCAAACAAGTTGAATTTGCAGGACAGCGTCCTTTAAATTTTGAGAAAGATCCATTGCTGACCATATATCTTAATGAATCGGAACTGGAAAAAGCCGGACTTATCAGCAATGCCATCCTTCAGTCAGGCGCGGCGACCTCTATTACAAGGACCGGCTCTCCGATGTCAAGGACATGGAGCAGCTCCACTGCTATCAGCTGGCCGGAACGTCCTGAGAATGACAAAACATCTATTTATAGATTTGGAGTGGATAAAGATTTCGCGAAAACTACAGGTACTACTATGATACAAGGGAGAGATATTGATATTAGCAAGTATCCTGCTGACTCCACCTCTGCGGTATTGAATGAATCTGCAGTAAAAACAATGAACCTGAAAGAGCCCTTAGGTGCCGTCATTGACGATAATTTCAAAAAGTGGACTGTGGTAGGAGTGGTGAAAGATTTTGTTATTAATTCTCCTTATCAACCGGTAGAGCCGATTGTTATTTTTGGTCCTGCTTCTTATTTAGGTATTCTCACTGTCAGGATGAATGAAAACAATTCTACCGACAGTAATATCAAATCGATAGAAAAAATATTTAAGAACTTTTCTCCTGAATATCCGCTTCAATATGAACTTGTATCCGAGCAGTACGATTCTAAATTCCGGACGGAGGAAAACTTGAGCAAGATCTTGTCATTCTTTACTCTTTTATCTCTTATTATTTCATTCCTCGGACTTATTGGACTAACTGCTTTTGAAATTGAAAGAAGGAAAAAAGAAATCGGAATACGTAAAATTCTGGGGGCCTCTAACCGCACTATTACCGGGATTCTTTCTAAAGAATTTTTGCTGATAGCGGGTATTTCTATAGTAATCTCCTATCCTGTTACAACCTACCTCATGCAGCGCTTTCTTGACAAATTTGCATACAGAATTCCCTTATCCTGGATGGTATTTGCTATTGTAGCTATTGGGATTTTAACCATCACAGCAACGGTTGTCTCCCTGCAAACCAGACAGCTGTTACATCAAAAACTTGTAAATCATCTCAGAGACGAATAATTAATCCTATTTAACACTACAATTATGAACTGGTTATCTATTAAATTAGCATTTCGTCAACTCTGGAGACAGAAGCTGTTTACTATACTCAATGTCTTAGGTTTGGCCATCGGTATTGCCGGATGTTTTTCCATAGCCCGTATTATAGATTATGAACTCAAATTTGATCGCAACCATCAGGATCGCGATCAAATCTACCAGATTATGTCTCACTCCCGGTTTGAGGGAGTCAGCAATAATTTCGGAGGAGTTCCCCTTCCGTTATCATCCTATCTTGCAGATCAGCGTTCTGAAATTGAGCTGGCTGTGCCTGTATATCTGCGATATTTCTACAATGTAAATACAGAGAAAAATAATGAGGATTTTAAAACCCCTACATTGCTTATCTCCACTAACGGGGCCTATTTTGATCTGGTTGATTATAAATGGCTGGCTGGAAATAAAGAGAATGCACTGAATGCTCCAAATGAGGTGGTACTCACCGCTTCCAGAGCAGCTTACTATTTTAAAAATACTGATCCGAAACAGGTTTTAGGAAAGGTTCTCGTCTATAATGACAGTCTGTTGTATACCGTATCAGGTGTGGTTCAGGATCTGGATTATCCGTCCAGTTTTGAGGGGAAGGAATTTTTTCAGATTCCGGAAAAAGAACTCACAAACACAGATTGGACTGCCAGAAACTCTAACCATCAACTGTTTGTAAAAGTAAATTCAGAAAATAAAAAACAAAGATTACTACAGGCTATCAACAAAAAGCTGGATGATGAAACAAAAGAATTAAAAAATAAATATAAATATGAGGGTTGGTTTGAACTGCTGCCTTTAAAGGATAAGCATTTCACTCCTTCGGCCAATAACGGCGCACATTCCATAAATAAATCCGTTCTGTATGTCTTGCTGACTATTGCTGTCTTTCTGATTATACTGGCCTGCATCAATTATGTTAATCTTACAACAGCCCAATTACCCAAACGTGCAAAACAAATAGGTATTCAGAAATCTTTAGGAGCTAGTAGTTATAAAATTATGCAGATTTTCTTTACCGAAACTTTTGTGACAATAGTCTGTGCAATTGTTATAGCGATACCGTTTTCTCTCTTTTTTAATCACAGCTTTAAAGACATTATTCCTAAAGATATAGCGGATTTTCTAAGTGCTGGAGAAATTACCGGCTTTATAATCGTTTTTATAGTCGTGCTGACCCTGATCAACGGCTTATATCCGGCATGGCTGAGCACGAGGGTCAATACCGTCAAAATTCTTAAATCTTCATTAGGTGAAGGCAGAAAAAAAATCTGGCTGAGAAAGGTTCTGATTATTTTTCAGTTTACAATATCTCAGTTATTTGTTATTTGTACCATCATCATCGGACAACAATTACATTATGCTCTTAATGCCAATTTAGGTTTTGATCATGAAGCAGTGATCATTCAGGAAATTCCTCACAGACTCTCCGAAAAGGACATTACTAATCCACGGACATATGTACAGGCGCTAAAGAAACATCCTGAATTTGCTTCCGTAGCATTGGGTCACACCCCGTTCAGTACTTCTATGTGGGGCAATTCCTACTACCGCATGGTAGATACAACTAAAGTAAGGACACAGATCAACTTAAAGTTTATCGATGAGTCTTATCTGGATCTTTATAAACTCAAAATACTTGCGGGTTCAAATTTTATTGACCGGAGTGATAGTTCAAGGCACATTATTATTAATGAAAAAGCAGTTCAGAGTTATGGTTTTGATTCGCCTCAGGAAGCAATAGGACAATTGCTGAAAGATGGATCAGATCAGGACATACGTATAATAGGAGTAGTTCATGATTTTAATCAGTTTGATTTTAGAAGCACAGTGGGACCTATTGCGTTTTATTATGGGAAGCCGGATAATTTATTAAGCATCAGCATCAAGCTTTCCAGCACCGATAAAGCAGAATGGGAATCTGCTATTAAAGTCATGGAAAAAGAATGGAAGAACAGCTATCCGGATCAGACATTTCAATACAAATTCTATGATCAGCAAATAGAAGAAATGTATGAAGAAGACAGAAGAACAGCTAAACTCATTAATATCTCCGCTACAATTACACTTTTCATCAGTTGTCTGGGATTATTCGGCCTCATCACACTGACTTCTTATCAGAGGACAAAAGAAATCGGTATACGTAAGATTCTTGGTGCAAAGAACAAACAGCTTTTTATTTTACTGACAAAAGATTTTATCTGGCTGGTACTGATCGCATCCGTAATTGCCACTCCTATTGCGCTTTACTTTATGAAAAAATGGTTGGAAGATTTTTCATTTCGAATTTCGATAAGCCCATGGGTATTTATACTGGCAAGTATTGCAGGTATTCTTATTGCATACATTACAACCAGTATACAGGCCATAAGAGCTATAAGACGCAATCCTGCAAATAGTCTCAGGGATGAGTAAAGATCTGTTATATGTTTAGTTTAGTTAAGGCCCGTACTCCATTGGATACGGGTCTTTTTTTGTCGGGAATATAGTAGAAAACAAGGTGAAAATTATCAAAAAACTAACAAAACAAGATATTATTAGCAAATAATAAAATAAACACCCTGAAAGCAGTTTGTTTTTATCAAATATGTAATTTAAATCATTTTCAATACTATTATTTACTAGGTTTGTAGGCAACAAATAACCATATATTTTTAAACAAAACAAACCTTAATCATGTCCTCAAAAGTTCTGTTTGAACAGGAAATTTCTTCCTATACAAAAAAAACGGAAGCTGCTACAACCTTCATTAATATTATCAGCCGGCTCTGGTATGAACAAGCGATTGAACTTGTACTTTTCAGAAATCAACTGATTGACAGACAAAACAGTCACATTCTTAACCTTCACCATGAAGCGACAGTCTTTGCAGAAAACAACATCAGTATCTTTGACAGCCTGGCGGTTGCTGATGCACTGCAGGATCTCCGCCTTCCTCCATCGCGTATAGATGTAGGAACACTGGCCATGGAAATGAAGAATGAAGGCATCACACCGACTGATCTTCCCGATTTTCTGATTCGTAAACTCTGTAAAGCCCATGAGACAAAAGAGCTTACGCCAAGAGATGTTGTCCTATACGGATTCGGAAGGATAGGAAGACTTCTGGCACGCGAACTCATTGCAAAGGCCGGTTCCGGCAGGCAACTACGTCTGCGCGCAATTGTAACACGAGATCAGGTCAACGAAACCACACTCCGTAAAAGAGCTGCCTTGCTGCAACATGACTCCATACACGGGGATTTTGAAGGAACGGTAGAAATAGACAGTACAAACAAGGCTCTTATTATTAACGGACTGACAGTCTATATCTTATCAGCACAGGCGCCTGAAGAAATAGATTACACAGCGTACCAAATCTCAAACGCACTTGTTATAGATAACACAGGAGCCTTTCGTAATGCAGACGAACTCAGCCGTCACCTCAGATCAAAAGGTGCAGCAAATGTATTGCTTACCGCTCCAGGCAAAGCTGTACCCAATATTGTTTACGGTATCAATCAGGATGAAATCGATGTCAGCAAGACAGCAATCTACTCTGCGGCATCCTGTACAACAAATGCGATAGCACCTGTATTATACGTCATCGAAAATACATTAGGGATAGTCAAAGGTCATATTGAAACAATCCACGCCTATACCAATGACCAGAATCTGGTGGACAATATGCACAAAAAATTCAGAAGAGGACGTGCCGCAGCACTTAACATGGTGATCACCGAGACAGGTGCGGGAAGTGCGGTATCCAAGGCCATTCCTTCATTAGCAGGTAAGCTTACTTCCAATGCCATCCGCGTGCCTGTACCGAATGGATCCCTTGCTATTTTACATCTGGAAACCAAACACGCAACTGATGTAGAAACACTAAACAAATTGATCAAAGCTGCTGCACTAAAAGGGAATCTGGTAGAACAGATCAAATATGCCGTTAATGAGGAACTGGTTTCATCCGATATCGTAGGTACTTCATCTTGCTCTATTGTAGATGCTCCCGCAACTATCGTATCTGCAGATGGTCATAGTATCGTACTTTATGTGTGGTATGATAACGAATACGGATACGCTCATCAGGTCATGCGCCTGTCCAGACATATTGCGGGTGTAAGAAGATTTGTTTATTATTAACAGCCGTTCATTTTGAGATTAGTCCGGTAGTGAGTATTTATAATGAGATAGATACTTACTACGGATTGATCACAGTAGCTTTTTACAGATCAGGTATTTCATAATCACAGCTGTCGCACCTGCATGCTGACGCACATACTTCCGTGCTTCCTCTCCCGAAAATGTACGTTTTTCTGATTGCTGAAGCTGTGCAAAGACAGTCTGTAGCCCTGCTGCATTGGAAATCGAAAAGCCAGCGCCGCATTCAATCAGATCCTTTGCTTCCTGAAACTTATGGTATTTGGGTCCAAAGATTACAGGTATCCCATAAGTCGCAGCTTCTAATGTATTATGTATACCTGCTCCGAAACCTCCTCCGATATAAGCTACATTTCCATAGCCATATAGCGAAGATAACATTCCGATATTGTCAATAATCAATACTTGCGCACTCCGGATAACCTCAGCTGAATGTGTCGTGAAACCGGAAAATCTAAGTGCTTCTGGGAATAAATCCAGAATAGATTGTATATGTTTATCATGAATCTCATGAGGAGCTACTATTATCTTCCATTCGCCATATTTGCCGGACAGATCATGCAACAATACCTCATCATCCGGCCAGGTACTTCCTGCAATCAACACCTGGTGCCCGGCAACAAATTGAGTCACTTCGGGTATATCCTTTTTCTGTAACGGTAGCTGTATTACTCTATCGAAGCGGGTGTCACCGGTTATTCCGACATTGCGAAAACCATTCTCCTTTAACAGGTGAAGGCTTTCTTCATTCTGAACAAAGAAATAAGTAACACATTCCAGAATTTTCCTGAAGAATCCGCCATAAGGCTGAAAAAAAATCTGTTCAGGTCTGAAAATTGCAGAAATCATCAGCAACGGAATCTCCCGCTGTGCCAGCTCCTGAAAGTAATAGTGCCAGTATTCGTATTTGGTAAATACCACAAATTCAGGTTGTATAAGATCTGTAAACAGTTTTGCATTCCCCGCAGTGTCTTCAGGTAAATAAAACACGTAATCAGCAAGATTTGTATTTTTACGAATCTCATACCCCGATGGAGAATAAAAAGTTATGATAATTTTTTTGTCAGAATATTTTTTTTTTATTTCTTCCAAAACGGCTCTTCCCTGCTCAAATTCACCAAGCGATGCGAAGTGAAACCAAATGTGTTTTTGGCCTGTTTCAACCGTTTGACTCATTCGCAGATACCAGTCCTTCCGGCCTGCAGTCCATAGTCTCGCTTTCGTATGAAAAGGTGATATCAGACGTAAAATAGTACCATAAAGTAAGATTCCCAAAGAATAGATCAGACGCATGTTCGCAAATTATTGCTTATCTTGGTCAAAGATATTAAACCCTTTCTGAATTAGCGGATAGAAGTGAAAAATAAGCATCGCAAACGGATTCTGATAACTGGAGCAGCAGGTTTCCTGGGTTCTCATCTTTGTGATCGTTTTATTCTGGAAGACTACCATGTTATCGGCATGGACAATCTGATCACAGGAGATATACGGAATATTGAACATCTGTATAAACTGGATCATTTTGAATTTTATCACCATGATGTTTCCAAATTTGTCCACGTTCCCGGACACCTTGATTATATCCTGCATTTCGCCTCTCCTGCCAGCCCTGTGGATTACCTTCGTATACCGATTCAGACCTTAAAAGTGGGATCTTTAGGCACGCATAATTTACTCGGACTTGCCAGAGCTAAAAATGCCCGTATACTGGTTGCTTCCACTTCAGAGATCTATGGAGATCCGACAGTGAGTCCGCAATCTGAAGATTACTGGGGAAATGTCAATCCCGTGGGCCCCAGAGGAGTGTATGACGAGGCCAAGAGATTTCAGGAAGCGATGACTATGGCCTATCATAATTTTCATGAATTGCAAACCCGTATTGTACGCATTTTTAATACCTTCGGACCTCGTATGCGGCTCAATGACGGACGGGCTGTACCCGCCTTTATTGCGCAGGCACTGAGAGGAGAAGATCTGACGGTATTCGGAGACGGACAGCAGACAAGGTCATTCTGCTATGTAAGCGATCAGGTAGAAGGAATCTTCAAAACACTCCACTCCGATTGTGCAGATCCGATTAATATCGGTAATCCTGAAGAAATCACTTTACAGCAACTTGCAGAAGAGATTCTGCTGATTACAAATAGCAAAAGTAAGATTGTTTACCAGCCATTGCCTGCTGAAGATCCCAAACAGAGAAGACCGGATATCAGTAAAGCAAAAAAGATATTAAACTGGGAACCCGTCGTATCCAGAAAACAAGGACTGGAACAAACCATAACGTATTACCGTACGTTACCGCTAACGCATTTAGAACATAAAGATTTTACATACTATAATAATAGATAATGAGCAAAATACTTGTAACAGGAGGAACCGGATATATTGGTTCGCATACTGTAGTAGAATTATTCAACGCAGGATACACACCTGTAATTATTGACAACCTTTCTAACTCCAATATCCTTATTCTGGATCAGATTGAGAAGATCACTGGCATGAGACCCGAATTTCACGAGTTTGATTTATGTGATGCAGATGCTGTATCCGAATTTGTCAAAAAGAATCCGGATATCAATGGAATCATACACTTTGCAGCTTCCAAAGCGGTGGGTGAATCGGTTGCTGACCCGTTGAAATATTACCACAACAATTTCTTCTCGCTGATCAACCTTTTGGAGACGTACCGCAATAGTCCTGTCAACTTTGTATTTTCTTCCAGCTGCACCGTATATGGTGAACCGGACATCCTGCCTGTCACAGAAAGCGCACCTGTCAAGAAAGCAACCTCTCCTTACGGAAATACAAAACAGATCGCAGAAGAGATCCTGGAAGAAACAGCCAAAGCATATGAAAATTACAACATTATCGCTCTACGCTATTTCAATCCGGTAGGTGCACATGCATCTGCTTTGATCGGCGAATTGCCGATAGGAGTACCTCAAAACCTGCTTCCGTTTATCACACAGACAGCCATTGGAAAAAGAGAAAAATTAACTGTGTTTGGAGGTGATTATGACACTCCTGACGGATCATGTGTCCGTGATTATATTCATGTAGTAGATCTGGCAAAAGCACACGTTGCGGCAATTAAACTTCTTGAAAAAGGAAATCCAAATGGTAAATATGATGTATTCAATGTAGGTACCGGAAACGGATATACGGTCTTAGAAGCGATCAAAGCTTTTGAAAATGTATCCGGAGAGAAGCTTAATTATGTAATCGGACCGCGTCGTGAGGGTGATATCATCAAAGTATGGGGAGACGTTACAAAATCTGCACAGCAACTGGGATGGAAAGCAGAATTAGGCATCGAAGAAATGATGTCCAGTTCATGGAACTGGGAAAAATATCTTAAAGACAACCCAATCGGATAATAACAAAAGAGGCTGAAAAATTTTTCAGCCTCTTTTGTTATTATTTCCATTGAAAGTCTATTAACAATGCTTTATGATCCGTCGGCCATACCGCCAGTGGAAGTATAAATTTGTCTTTTGAAACTTCGGTTGCTTTTTCTCCTCTGAGGATAGATTCTTTAGGGCCGACAATAGCAGCTTTGACAGCCTTTAACCTTTGACCTGATTTATAAAAAATAAAATCAATCCTGTCCCGCTCATCGGCTGTCGCTCCCCATACCAGCTTACTGATCTCGACATCTTTATTGTAGGAAGGAAAGGTAAAGCCGGGGTGAGTAACTTCATTTGGATAGACCTTACGATACGCATCCTGAAACCCTCCTTCAGCCAGCATCTTGGTAATCGTCCAGGGAATAATCAATCCCTTATGATCATATTTATCTTTAGTACGCGCTGTCCAGTCCAGATAAGATGGTTCGTTGAAATCGCCCCCAAGGATTACCTCATGCCCCTCGCCGATTTCTTTCGCAGCATCTTCCATGAAAATCTGAATAGCTTCATCACGACTGGAGGAATTATTGTTGGCTAACACAGAGTCTGCATCTATAATAGGTGCCGCAAGTTTTGCCCAAGTATCCGCATGATAACCTCGTGGCAGATAATTTGCGCCCTTTGTATATTCCAGATGCGCTGTATAGAATGCGACTATCTTTCCCTCTGAGGGTGAAACAACGGCTTTGTGTATAGTTCCTTTAAATTTACTATCATCGCCCACACGCCCGTAAGAAGTCAACGGATAACGGCTCAACAGGCCGCTGTCATCGCTAAAAAAAGAATAATAGGTTAGACCTTTTTGTGCGAGTGCCTCCACTATACGTTCGTTAAATTTTGTCTGATGGTAATTACGTACTTCACTAAATGCAATCAGGTCAGGCTTTAGACGCGCGATTTCATTGGCTATAGCTTCAAAACCTCCCGGCACAACTGTTCCTTCCTGCCATATATTAAACTGAAGAACACGCAAATTTTTGGACTCTTGTCCCCATACAGTAACTGTAAAAAAGAACTGTAAAAGAAGAAATATTTTTCTCATATCAATTAATCAGGTTTGGATCTAAAGCTACTCATTTATAACATAATTTTCTCCAAAGAACTTGTAAACAAAAGTTTATCTACAAAAATATTACGCTAACTGACTTCTGAATCTGAATTATCCCGATCAAATACAATATTAAAAAGATCGTCTGATTTTTCCCCCAGCTTCTTGCGCAGGCGTTGTCTGGATTTTTTGACAGCATCTACAGTAACACCCAGCATATTTGACATCTCCTTATGGGAAAGCCCCAGCTTCAATAATAGTATAATACGTTGATTAGACTCTGTAAGCTCCGGATAATTTTTACGTAATTGCTGAAGAAAAAAGGGATATTCTCTTTGAAAAGCAGTTTTAAAATTAGTCCAGTTTTCTTCAGTCATCAGATGGGAATCCAGCAAGGACTGCAACTGGCTCTTCTGCTGTTTCAGAGAAGGGGAAGAAGATTTACTGATCTGTTTAATCTCTTTGCTTAGTAGATCAATCTGTTCATTTTTTTCAGCCATATAACTTCGGTAAGAAGCCATAGTCTCATTTGCTTTTAATAGTCGTTGATCTGAGAGCACTTTTTCAACCTGAAGCTGAAGGATACGCTTGTCATAATTATCTTGCCGTGCTTTATTTTTTCGCTTAAAGATATTGAAGATCAATCCGATAATGACTAATAAGATAATGACGAGAACTAAATAAGTTCCCTTCTTAAATTTCTCTTTCTCATAACGCTGACGTGCCAGTTCGATATTGTGCGCATATCTTTCTTTCTGAGCCAGCCATTTGGTCTGTTTGAGGATCATATCTCCATCCGAAGTAGCCAAGGAATCATCCAAAACCTCCAATCTACGGCGTGCCATTAGCTCCTGCTGTACATCTTTTTGCATCAATGCAATATCAAGCCGCAGACGTACAATTTCATATTCGGATCTCTTAAAATAAGGTTTGGCGACAGCGTACTTTTCGGCTTCACTGATCACTTTTTCAGCGTCTGAGATCTGATGAGCTGCAAGATATAACTTACCTAACAATATCAATGCATACATCGTATTCTGATCACTTTGATGTTTTGTAGAGTAGACAAGATCCTGTTGCACAAAACGAATAGCCTGATCTATCTGTCCTCTTCCCTGATAGATAAGTGCCATATTGCCCATTGCCTTACCCATCCGTACTTCATCATTCACCCGGGATGCTGTATACAATGCTTTCTTAAAATACATTTCGGCACTTACCGTATCCTGTTTTTTTAACAGGTACTGGCCGATATTATCCTGAATAGCAGCACGGTCACAGAATAGAGAGGCTGCATATTTTTCCCCTCTTTTCAGATAGACAATCGACTCATCATAATCGCCGATTGTACCCAAGAAATAACCAATACGTTTAAAAGATTCACAGGGAAATAGAATGTTTTCCGGATTTAAGGAATTGATTTGTTCAATTGCCTGCATAAATAAAGGAAGAGCCGAAGACATATCTCTGTAATTGTACAGATAATGAGCATAATTGAGTATGGCCCAGAGTTCCATATCCGGCTTTTTATTAACAGAAGCTGTACGTATAGATTGCAGGTATAATTGTGTACTTTTAGGATTAATATCATCGTAAAACAATGCATAACCATCAGCCATCAGTCCATAATAGGCAGCCCTCAAACTGGAATCCCTGTCCAGATCTGCTTGCCGGATGATGGGAAGGAGATAGGTCTTAAGCTGCGACGTATCTGCAGGAAGCGTCTGTTCTGTAGCCAGTATAGATTCAAGTTGTTGTTTGCGGGTAGTAAAACTTTGTAATTTTAATTCCTGACTTTCCGCATAAAAACCAGCCATCAAAAAAGGAAAAAGCAAATACAGTAACTTCACGACATATTATTATTAGCAGGTTAATATTATAACCTTAAGGAAGATACAAATATATTATCCTTTTTTATAAATATTAGTGATTATCATCATATTACTTTTCATTTATACTAAATTCGAAAAACGAAGTCTTGACAGCACCTACATTATTGATAAAAAGTACAACACTTTATTTCATTTATATTTACCTTTATTATTATGTCACTACATCAAGATCCCGAACTTAAAAAAGCCGTACTCACTCTTCCGCAAAAGGAAAAAGATAAACTATTGGTCCGGCTCATCAGTAAGGACAAAATGCTGATCAAACAACTTCATTATCAACTCCTGGAAGATGAAAATGATCTGGAGGAACGGATTATCCGTTTGCGTGCACAACTTCAGCAACTCTTTGATACCGGCACCTCACAGGTAGGCGGCTCTCCTAGCTTCAGTAATTTTACCGGTCTTAACAGGTTAGTCAAACAAGCCAGCGGGATGGTAAATGAACACGAAAAGGTAACTAAAGACAAAGTCAGTGAAGTAGAATTCAGAATATATATCCTCAGACGTGCAGTGACAGGGTACCCGGAGCTCTTTCAGTCTTCTTATCAATCTGCTGCACACAAGCTGCATAAATATATCAGTGGTCGTCTTAAACATGTACTGACCAGATATGACAAACTACATGAGGATCTGCAGTTTGATTTCAGAGAAGATTTACAACGTATCCTTGATACTGCTAACCAAAATGCTCTTCAAAGCTATATGCGTGATCTTAATCTGCAAACTGAGCTCTGAAACAGGTGATGATAATCGATTTATTTTGTTGCATTTTTAGTCAGTCAACTTAAAAAGAAAAGATTGGCTTTACGTAAAATAAAGAAGCATTGTAACTAATTTTCAGGTTAAAATTTAGTCAAACCCTACATTTTAAGTAACTTCGCGATGTCAAAATACTTCGCGCGTGGGAATTCAAGAAATATTAGAAAAATATGGTCAGAGCGCACAAACACAAGCGCTGACGAAAGCTATTCAGGCTAAAAATCCTAAAATTCAACTCAAAGGTCTTACCGGATCATCAGATGCGGTGGTAGCCGTGGCGTCTTATTATTTACAGGAGCGTCCTTACCTCTTTATTCTGCCTACGCATGAAGAAGCTTCATATTTTTTGAGCGATCTGGAAAGTTTGTTAGACAAACAGGTTCTTTTCTTTCCCTCTTCTTTTCGCAAAGCTTTTGATTTCACACAACTGGACGCCGCTCACGTACTGCAACGTGCCGAAACACTTAGTGCACTGAATCATGCCTCTGAACTACCCAAAATGGTGGTTACCTATCCGGAAGCCCTTGCAGAAAAAGTCATTAACAGACAAGACCTTCAGAAAAATACACTTGAGATAACACAAAACAGTAAGCTTTCCATAGAATTTATAAATGAATTCTTATCTGAATACGATTTTGAACGCGTTGACTTTGTCTACGAGCCGGGGCAGTTTGCCATTCGGGGAGGTATTGTGGACATCTTTTCATTCTCTAATGACAAGCCCTACCGGATTGAGTTCTTTGGAGATGATATAGAAAGCATACGAACGTTTGACATAGAGGATCAACTATCGGTCAGCAAGATACACACCGTGACAATTGTGCCTAATGTACAAGCTAAATTTCTGAGCGCTCAACATATTTCATTACTGGAATATATTGATAAGGATACAGTTGTATGGGTGAAAGATATTCAATTTTTAACAGATATCGTCAAAGAAGGGTTTAAGAAAGCCAACCAATTTTGGAAAGCACTGACAGAAAAGGAAAAAACACAAAATCCGGAATGGATCAATCCGGAATATAGCCTTAGTGATGAACGAAATCTGGGGGCTATGCTCCATGATTTTCCAATAGTAGAATTCGGAAAACAGTATTTCTACAAAGCAGATCAGACCATCACTTTTGACACCCATCCGCAGCCCTCTTTTAATAAAGATTTCAACCTGCTTCTTCATAATTTCAAAGAGAACGAAAAACAACATATTCAGAATCTTATTTTTTCAGATTCGACCAAACAGATTGAACGTATATTCACGATCGTCGAAGATCTGGATAAAACAGTCACCTTTATTCCGGTACATAAAGCATTGCGGGAAGGATTCAGGGATGATGAATTGAAACTGGCCTGCTATACAGACCACCAGATTTTTGACCGGTATTACAAGTACAAGCGCAAAAAAGGATATGAGCGTACACAAGCCATTACCCTGAAGGAACTGCGGGATCTGAAACCTGGAGATTATATCACACATATAGATCATGGGGTAGGAAAATATGCCGGTCTGGAAAAAGTAGATGTCAACGGCAAATCGCAGGAGATGATTCGTCTTGTATATGCGGACAATGACCTGCTCTATGTTAATATCAACTCCCTGAACCGGATATCAAAATATTCCGGAAAAGAGGGTACAGTTCCTAAGATGAACAAACTAGGAACGGATACCTGGGAGAAATTAAAGAAAACAACCAAACGCAAGGTAAAAGATATAGCCCGGGATCTGATCAAGCTCTATGCAAAACGTAAAGCACAGACCGGAAATGCATTTAGCCCTGACACCTATCTGCAAAATGAACTGGAGGCATCCTTTATCTATGAAGATACACCGGATCAGGAGAAAGCTACAGCCGATGTGAAACGGGATATGGAATCTCCGCATCCTATGGATCGCCTCATCTGTGGAGATGTGGGTTTTGGTAAGACAGAAGTAGCTATCCGTGCAGCTTTCAAAGCTGTGGCAGACAGCAAGCAGGTGGCTGTACTTGTCCCTACAACCATATTAGCACTGCAACATTACCGGACTTTTACAGAGAGACTGAAAGGTCTTCCCTGCAATATTGATTATGTCAACCGTTTCAAAACAACTAAGCAGATCAAAGAAACCTTAGCAAAACTGACGGAGGGAAAAATAGACATCCTTATCGGAACCCACCGACTGGTCAGTAAAGATGTAAAATTTAAGGATCTGGGTCTGATGATCATTGACGAAGAACAGAAATTTGGTGTTTCTGTCAAGGAGAAACTCAAAGTTATGCGCGCAAATGTGGATTCGCTGACACTTACTGCGACTCCTATACCGCGCACACTTCATTTTTCGCTGATGGGAGCACGGGATCTTAGTATTATATCCACACCCCCTCCTAACAGGCAGCCGGTACAAACAGAGCTTCACGTATTTAACGAAACGCTGATTCAGGAAGCTGTCAGTCATGAACTGGATCGCGGGGGTCAGGTATTCTTTATCCACAATCGTGTTGCAGATCTGAAACAACTGGGTGCTTTGATCCAAAAGTTAGTTCCCGGAGCCCGTGTGGGTGTAGCTCATGGCCAACTGGAAGGCGATGATCTGGAAGATGTAATGCTGAAATTCATCAGCCATGAATTTGATGTACTGGTAGCTACCACTATTATTGAAGCCGGGCTTGACATCCCTAATGCCAATACCATTATGATCAATCATGCACACATGTTTGGTCTCAGCGACCTGCATCAGATGCGCGGCCGTGTAGGGCGATCCAATAAAAAAGCATTTTGCTATTTATTAAGCCCTCCTTTGTCTACACTTACTTCTGAAGCATACAAGAGATTATCCGCCATTGAAGAATTTTCAGAACTGGGATCAGGATTTAATGTTGCTATGCGTGATCTGGATATAAGGGGATCAGGAAATCTGCTTGGTGCAGAGCAATCTGGTTTTATAGCAGAAATTGGCTTTGAAATGTACCATAAGATTCTGGATGAGGCTATACAGGAACTGAAAGACGATGAGTTTACAGATCTTTTTGCAGACGAAAAAGAACGTAAATATGTGTCCTTTACACAGATCGACACCGATCTGGAAGTCCTTATTCCGGACGAATATGTAACTAATATTTCGGAACGCTATAATCTGTACACTGAACTTTCCAAACTGGAGAACGAAGAGCAGCTAACAGCATTTGCCCGTTCTATGGAGGATCGTTTCGGTCCTATTCCGCGAGAGGTATTTGAATTGTTTAATACATTGCGTCTGCAATGGTATGGCAAGCAGATCGGTCTCGAAAAAATTTCTTACAAGAAAAACACACTTAAAGGCTTTTTCCTTAACAATCCGAAATCTTCTTATTTTGAATCCGATCAGTTTGGAAAAGTACTGGCTTTTGTACAAACTAACCCAACAATCTGTAATATCAAAGAGGTCAAAGGACAACTCCGTATTGCTTTTGAAAACATTTACAGCGTTAGCACAGCTCTCGATATTTTACGGGACATGAGTAAATAAGATCGGAAAGGAAACATTCATAATAGTAATAAAGTGTTAAGCGTTTGCTGTTTCATTATACAGCAAACGCTTAATTATATTAAAGAAGGAACAACCAAGATCCATAATCCTGACTTTTACTGCGCATTACCGACAAAGAATGTCGCATTAGCCATCATCAGTTTACCGTTCTCCCAGAAATTCCTGAAGATAATATCATCTGTCAGGTAAGTTACTGATCCTTTTCCGACGGATTGCACTGCAAATACAACCCCATTTTTGAGGTATTTTTGCAGTTTATCCCCCACAAAACCACTTGTTCTGGCATTTTCTCCAATATATCCTACATTCCATCCTTTATCATTTCCAGCAAACTGATAGATTTTATCGTCTTGTTTTAAGGTATAATAGCTCTCATACCCAAACATTAGCGGATGAGTAGGATCAATCGTCAATTTGAAGATAGCACCAGCAGTATAGTTGGTCAGTGCATTTCGCTCCCTGTCGCCGTATTTAACCGTCGTTTTGGATGTCGTTGGCAGTATAGTATCCTTCTTCACTAATTTCATCGAACTCCATGATTGGCTGCTAAGCTGATCAACCGCTGTCTGCATAGCGATTACTTTACCTCCGGCCTGAATCCACTTTGTAAACTGCTCGGATTGTGATTTATCTTTCAGGAATGGATATTTTCCGGAAGGAAGTATCAACACATCGACTTTCGACCAGTCGGTACGGTCATAATCTCCGACATTGATCAATGTAATCGGATACTTTAATTGCCGGTCGAAATAATGCCAGATTTCCCCACTATTAATGGATGAGGTCCCCTCTCCCGTAAACATTGCGACCTTTGGAGCTTTGATCTTCACAACCGAAGGGCTACCGAAATCACGTCCTTTATCTACATAACTGGATTGCAGACTATGAATACGGATCTGATAACGATCTCCCAAAGCAGTTAGTTCACCCGCAATGGTATTTGCGAATTTCTCATTTCCTTTCTTGAGAATCACAACGGATCCGGAAGGAAAGACTTCAGTGCCAATGGTAAAGGGTTCTTCGGAATATTTGATAGTATAACCTTTCTTCAACAGTTCGGAAGTAATCTGTGCGACGGCAAAGCCATTCCATTTTATTGCATAACCCATTGTTGCCGATAACTGGTTGCGAATACTATCGCTCTCATAAGACTTCCCGAGCGCAATAGCAGATTTGGAAGCATATGCTTCCAATCCATATACATATGGCATTGCCCATGCAGTGATATCGTAGGTGACTGAATCATTCAATTTTGCGTGAGGCTCAAACAGTACCCGGATCAGAGCCGCCTTGGGTTGATTCGCAGGGATCACCAGATCCTTTTCTGCGCATACAGCGCTTTCCTCTTTTGCTGTAGTATAATTATATCCTTTAAAACTTCCTTTTCCAGTATAAGTCTGAATATCGTTATTCTTCAGGAAGGTACGCAGAGCATTCAGCTTTGCAACATATTTATCTTCATACTTAATGACATATGACTGATAAGAAGAGAGTTTCCCACTTACAGCCTGATTATAAAAATCTCTAAACTCTTTGATCAGTTTAGGTGCATTCTCAGCAGAAACCTGCACAATATTAATTCCGGAAGCATGGTGATGTATGGCACGATCTACCAGTGTCAGGGTATCCAGCTCATCCGTAATCACACCCAAACCTGCTGAACCGTTGCCTGCCTGTTCGTAAGTCATACCAATAGAACCTGAATACGTCGGATACGTATCTCCATAAGAAGGATAGAACAGATCAAATCTTTCCTTTGTAAAATACAGCCATCCTTTCTCATCAAAATAACGGGCATTGAACCGTCCAATTGTTTCCTGAAAAGCTCGCTGCCATGGTGTGATTACCTCATGTAGGGGCTCTGCTGCAGGAGGAAAGAAGTATGGATTATTAATTCCTTGTTCGTGAAAATCAACGTGTACCTGTGGCAACCACTTATTGTAAAAAGCAACCCTTTGCTGGCTTTCCACCTGCGTCTGCCAGGCCCAGTCTCTGTTCAGGTCAAAATAATAATGATTTGGCCGACCTCCCGGCCAGGGCTCATGATGCTCACGGGCGTCTCGTCTGGCATTCAGCTGATCACCTACAACACTATTATACCAATTGACATAACGGTCAGTCCCGTCAGGATTGAGACAAGGATCAATAACGATCACTGTCTTATCCAACCATTGCTTAGCCTTTTGATTCGCCGGATTAACCAGATCATAGAGTGTCAGCATAGATGCTTCAGCAGATGATGATTCGTTACCGTGAACATTATTACTCATCCAGATAATCGGAGGAGTTTGTTCATCCGCCTGTTTTCCATCATTTAAAGAATGTGCCAGCCGCAGGTTATTCTGACGGATCTCTTCCAGACGATTTATATTCGATTCTGATGAAATAAAGGCAACATATAGAGGACGGCCTTCATTTGTCGTGCCGTATTGTTGCATGCGAACAGTTTTAGGACTCTGTTCAGCCACATGCTTATAATAACTGATTAGCTTCCAGTGTGGCGTCAGTTTGGTTCCTACAGGATATCCCAAAAATTCAGAAGGAGATTTAAGCTGTGCCCATCCGGTAACTGTACATAACAGCAAGAAAAAAAGGAGTCTTATTTTCATTTGTATATAATTTGTTTTGCAGGTGATAAAGCCATGCCTGCACGAGGCAGATGTTTGATTTTTAATTGAATTAAATGAGCTTTTTTTCTGACAACTCACACGTTATTTTATGCGTCTCACTTTCGTAAATAAAAAATCAACATGGTTTCATCTTAATAGATTGATCAATTTAGGATACAAGAATATTCTTTTAACTAAAATTGGCATTTTATTTTACTTAACCAAATTATAAGAGTAATAGTATAACAAAAAAGGCATTTCATGAATATGAAATGCCTCAAAATCTTACATTTTACTATTTTAAGCGATACGTGTTGTGCCATCTGCAGTTTCTACAATGTATGGCGTAAGCGATACGCCGAACTGCTGTTGATAAGATTCACTGATTTCTTTTATAAATTGATCTGAAAAGTCCTTTTTTATTAAATTGATAGTACATCCGCCGAAACCTCCACCCATCATTCGTGCGCCTAATACTTCAGGATATACACGGGAGGCATCTACCAGAAAGTCCAGTTCTTCACAACTCACCTGATATGCTTTACTAAGCCCTTCATGTGAAGCATAGATATGCTGCCCTAAAGAAACCAGATCCCCCTTTTCCATCGCCTGACAGGCTGCCACAACCCGGAGGTTTTCTTCTATAACGTATCTGCATTTGATATACACATCTTCATCTCTGTTCTTCACCACCTCATCCAACATCTCTACCGTAACATCCCGGAGGCTTTTTACTTCCGGATATTTTTCACGGATCCAGGAAACTCCCAGCTCACATTTTTCACGACGTTTGTTGTACTGAGAGTCTCCCAGCGAATGTTTGACATTCGTATTCAATAACAAAATCATATAGTCACCCAGCTCCAGCGGAAAATATTCATATGTCAAAGAGCGACAATCCAGTCTGAACACCTGATCTTTCTCGCTGAGAACAGAAGCGAACTGATCCATGATCCCACATTTTACACCAACATATGTATGCTCAGCAAGTTGCCCTATTCTGGCGATATCTATCCGCGAAAGATCCAGTGAAAACAATTCATTTAAAGCAAAAGCCGTGGCGCATTCTACGGCTGCTGAAGAAGAAAGGCCTGCTCCTGCAGGGACATCTCCGTCAATGAATAAATTGAAGCCTCCGACATGTAATCCCCGTTTCTGAAGTTGATCTACTACGCCCAAAATATAGTTTGGCCATTCCTTTTCAGCAGGCTGCATATCTGTTACAGATATCTGAAACAACTCCCTGAAATCTGCAGCGTAAAGATGAATTTCATTATCCTCTCTCGGTGAGACGGCTACATACACAGCTTTATTGATCGCTGCAGGCAGCACAAAACCATCATTATAATCGGTATGTTCTCCAATAATATTAATGCGTCCCGGAGATTTAACGACAATAGAACTGGGATGCTGAAAATGATTATAAAAACTATCTTGGATATTCTGGATATTCATCTTAGTTACTTTGTTGTTTATAATGGATGCCTGATAATTCTCTTAACTTTTCTGCTGCATATTCCGGAGTGATATCACGCTGAGGATTGGCGAGCAGTTCATATCCAACCATAAATTTTTTGACTGTTGCGGAGCGTAATAACGGAGGATAGAAATGCATATGCCAATGCCATTCCGGATGATCTCCACTATTGACAGGAGCCTGATGCATTCCTGCTGAATAAGGAAATGATGTTTTGAACAGGTTATCATACCGGATCGTGAGCTCTTGCAGCGTTGCAGCCAAATCCAGCTTTTCTTCTTCAGTAAAATCTGCAACAGACTGAATGTGTCTTTTACTAATAATCATGGTTTCATATGGCCAGCTTGCCCAGTAAGGCACCAACGCTACGAAATGTTGATTGTTGATGAGAATACGTTCTCTCTTCCGAAGCTCCAGTTTCAGATAGTTTTCGAGCAATGATACTCCGTTTTTCTCAAAATACAGGCGCTGTTGTTCTGTTTCCTTTTGGATTTCAACGGGAAGACTTCCCTGTGCCCATATCTGTCCATGCGGATGTGGATTGCTGCAGCCCATAATGGCTCCTTTGTTTTCAAATATCTGGATGTACCTGATCCATTCTTCTTGAGATAAAGTATTAAATTCGCCTTGCCATACATCTACCACAGCCTTAATTGATGATACATCCATTTCTGGTAATGTAAGATCATGCCGGGGGCTAAAACTGATCACTTTACAGATCCCTCTTTCTGTTTCAGCGACTAATAGTCCATCTTCGTCTTCCGTTCCCGCTATCGTATCCGGCAGTAAGGCAGAAAAATCATTAACAAAGACAAAGCTTTCTTTATAAGGTGGATTTATCGCTCCATCTGCACGTACATTGCCCGGACACAGATAACATTTTGGATCATAAGCAGGTCTGTTGTCAGCTGGCAAATCTTCGACCTGTCCCTGCCACGGACGTTTACTGCGATGAGGGGAAATCAAAACTTTCTCTCCTGTCAGCATATTGGTTCTGCTGTGCGGAATATCTGCAAAGGATAGGTTCAGGTTATTCATTACTTACAATTACTTTATAATTTGAGCATTACATCAATATGTAAAGTTAAATTTATAAAGCAGGTAAGTTACTATAAATTATTAAAAAAAAATAACAATCAGTCATTAAATCAGTTCAGGGAAAAACTGTCTTGAAAAATCCTTAAACGACCGGCTTTGTTCCTTTGATCAATTCAAAAATGGTAATTTCGGGTAGTATACCCACACGTCCGGGATAGCCAAGGAAGCCATAGCCAACGTTGACATAGAGTTGTTTGTTTTGCTTTTCCCTGTAAAGCCCCGCCCATTCCTTATAAATATATTTGACCGGGCTCCACTGAAAGTTTTCAGTGCGCACACCAAATTGCATACCATGTGTATGACCTGCAAACATAACATCTACATCTGTATCCAGCACTTCTGCGCGCCAGTGAGAAGGATCATGAGAAAGAAGTAACTTAACAGGTTGTTCTTCAGTACCCATAAGCGCTTTTTTGAGATCTCCCTTTTTAGGGAATCTGCCTGTTCCCCAGTTTTGAACACCTACTATAGCAATCTCCTCGTTACCAACCTTTAATGTTCTGTTTTCATCCATCAGAAGATCCCAACCCATTACTTTGTGCGTATCGATTACATCCTGCAGATTTTTTCTCTTGGCAGGAGAATCTTCCTTTCCGTAATAATAATCTCCGTAATCGTGGTTCCCTAATGTGGAAAACACACCCAGATCAGCTTTCACGCGGGTGAAGATATCCTGATAATCCCGCATTTCAGAAGCCACATTATTAACCAGATCACCAGTAAAAAAGATGGCATCAGGCTTCTCACCCAATAACATATCGATACCACCGGTCACAGCCTTTTTATTATAAAAACTCCCGGAATGTACATCTGAAATCTGTGCGATACGCATTCCATGAAAGGAAGCCGGCAAATTGGGCAGATAGAGCTTTTTTCTCCGGATACGATAGTCGTATGCACCGGAAACGATCCCCCATCCTAAAGGCAGGATAGGCAACGAAGCGATAACAATACCGGATTTCATTAAAAATTCAGATCTTGAAATTCCTTTTTTAGGCGTCTCCGGTAAAGGCTTTTCTAATTCCTTGATTCGATCTTCCAGTTGCTCTTTCTTACGCGCAGGTCTCAGTAATCTTGAAATCCATACACCTCCTCTCCGGATATCATCGATCAGAATAACCAGAAAAAAGAAGAATTTGCAGGTAGCGGTCAGAAAAAATGCGACCAGTATAATCGAGCGGTAAGTAAGTGGAATATTATACTTCATACCGATAAATACTCCGGTCAAAAGCAAGATGGAATAAGCCCACCAGGCATAACCGAACCATTTCTTATGTACCAGTTTAATTTTAGTAGCCCGTAGTGCGAAAAAAATATAAAAATCTAATATAAAAAGTATGACAGCATTAATAATCAACATCGTCTATTGCTTTAATTTTTGTTATTGAGCGCCAAATTTTTTAACGCTTCTATCCATTTGGGATCATCATTCAGACTTTCAACCAGATGAACTTCCTCACCTCCCGCAGCCTTAAATTCGTGCGCATATTCTACCTGAATTTCATCGAGTGTTTCAATACAATCCGCCACAAAAGCCGGGCTGAATACCAGCAGTTTTTTTACACCCTCTTTAGCCAGACGCTGCAAGGCATCTGAAGTATAGGGCTGTATCCAGGGGGTCTTACCAAGACGTGACTGAAAACAAATTGTATAACTTCCCTCCTGTAATCCAAGTTTATGTATGATGGCTCTGGAAGTAGCATAACACTGCGACAGATAACAATACGGATTAACCTCGGCTTTACATGAGTCACAACCTGTATCCGGGCAGTTTAATGTACCTGTAGGATCCACTTTTCCTAACTGACGTACAGGAAGCCCGTGATAACTGAACAGGAAATGATCGTACTGAGACAAATCCAATGCTTTAGCATGATCTGCAAACACATCGATCATTAACGGATCATCACAATAATTACTAACGAAACTTACTTCAGGAAAGTATTGCCACTTGCGCATTAACTCCATGACCCTGTCAATAACAGATCCGGTAGTCGCAGATGCATATTGAGGGAATAATGGAATAACCCTGATAGACTCTAAAAACATACCTTCCATCTTTTTGAGCGCCTGTTCAATAGATGGGTTCTGATAACGCATCGCCAATTCTACATGATACTCTTGTCCTAACTGTTCCTGCAGCATTTCTGCCTGCAGTACACTGTAATACATGAGTGGAGACCCTGTTTCCTTATCCCATATTGTCTTATATACTTTTGCGGATTTGGGAGCACGTGTAGGTGCAATGATTCCTTTCACCAGTAACATGCGGTTGAAATAAGGAATATCAATTACGCGACCATCCATCAGAAATTCGGTCAGATACTTACGAACATCCGGAGTACTAGGAGAATCAGGAGTTCCAAGTTGAACCAGCAGAATGCCTTTGGTTGCTTTTTTAGTCATAGCCAACAAAAATAAGGATAAATAAAGGTTGAGCCGCCTTTATAAGGAGAATATGAAACTTTCATGACGGGACACTACAGCGCTTCTATCGCTTTCTGTACATCTTTCATTAACCACATCGGTGTAGAAGTCGCTCCACAGATACCGACACTGTCATTTTCACTAAAGACACTGCTATCAATCTCATCTGTACCGGAGATAAAATAGCTATTGGGATTTGCCTTCTGACAAACATCAAACAGAACTTTTCCATTAGATGATTTTTTTCCGGACACAAACACGATTTTGTCATATTGGCGAGCAAAGTCTCCCAGATCTTCGTATCTGTTTGACACCTGACGGCAGATCGTATCGTTAGCTTTGACATCATATCCACGTTTGATCAGTTCCTCTTTAATTTCGTAAAACTTATCAACGGATTTGGTTGTCTGACTATATAGGGTAAAACTGGCAGGTAAATCCACATTGTCTAATTCGGTGATATCCTGAAAAACCAATGCTTCATCATTTGTCTGTCCCTGAAGACCAATAACCTCTGCATGGCCGTGTTTTCCAAAAATCAAAATCTTCTCCTCATCATCATGAGAGGTTTTGATTCTGTTCTGCAATTTAAGCACTACCGGGCAGGAGGCATCAATAAGTGTAATATTATTTTTGAGTGCAATTTTGTAGGTTTCCGGAGCTTCACCATGTGCACGTATCAACACTTTTTCATGTTGAAGAGCAGGCAGATCTTCATGATTAATAATACGTAAACCTTTTGCTTTCAGTCTTGCAACCTCTTCATCATTATGTACAATATCTCCAAGACAATATAAATAACCATCCTCTTCCAGAATCTCTTCGGCCATATCTATAGCATACACTACACCGAAACAGAATCCGGAATCTTTATCTATTGTTACAGTCAGATTTTTACTCATAATACAAAACTAAGCATTACATATCATATCTGATATGCCGGATATGATAATTTACATTTGGAAAACTTTGTACAAGACTTATGTTCTGCTTATTACCTGATATTCTCATTTTTTATTTTCGAACTTACATTTCACCTTTTAGTTGCTAAATTTCATACCTTTGCAAAAATTTTAATATTGTAATGGCAACTAACAGAACTTTTACGATGATCAAACCAGATGCAGTAGCAAATGGTCACATCGGCGCGATCTTAAACGACATCATTTCAGGCGGTTTCAAAATCGTAGCATTGAAATACATTCAATTGACTAATGAATCTGCAGGAAATTTTTATGCAGTACACAAAGAACGTCCTTTTTATGGTGATTTGGTAAGCTTCATGACTTCGGGACCAATCGTTGCAGCTATCCTGGAAAAAGACAATGCTGTTGAAGATTTCCGTACACTTATCGGTGCAACCAATCCGGCTCAGGCAGCTGAAGGAACAATCCGTAACAAATACGCAAAATCTATTGATGCAAATGCAATCCACGGATCTGATTCTGATGAAAATGCTGAAATTGAAGGAAACTTCTTCTTTTCTCAATTCGAAAGATTCTAGTCTGCAGACTGAAAAGAAAATAAAAAAATCCTTCCCGGAATCGGGAAGGATTTTTTTATTAGAAATAAGTGGCTAATCTATTTAGAAGCCTCTACTTTTATTTCTTTTACTCCTGTATGCGTTCTTCCAAACATATCTACAGCCTGAATTTCAATTTTGTGATTTCCGGCCTTTAGCTTTGGTAGTTTCATTTTCCACAAGTGTGTAGAAGAGATACCGTCAGAAGGTCTTCTTCCGTCCAATAATTCTTTTGCCAGATCATAGCTGTTGACGGCATACACATAAGCCGGATCTGCTTCCTCAGCATAATCCATTGCTTTCCATGTACCGTCATCAATACGATACTGTACATTATCCCCTTTACGACCAATAAAAAAATTAGCATAAATTGGGTAACGTCCGGAGTATTTCTGCGCAACAATTTCAGGCCCGTAGATAGCGATCTGATATTGCGGATCCTTGCCTGCTACTTTATAATCAAATGTATATTGGTTGCCTTTGATATTCAATACAGCATATCCCTTTGGTGTTCCATCACGCATAGTAGATACCGGCACCCCAAGTTCATTTTTAATTCCGGAATACCAATCGCCGGATGTTGTTCCTACATTATATTCATGATGAGACTTAGACTGCTTCCATCCGTCCTTTTGATCATAGAAATTTTGAGTCTGGAAATGGGTATGCGCAGACAACGAAAGCGTATGTGGGAAATCAGCCAACAGATCGAATAATCGTTGACGATCTGCTACACGAAATACATCATCGTGCTCCAGTAATAATGGAATATGAAATGCCAGTACGATAAGTCTGTCTTTGGGTACTAACTTGAGATCATTTTCTACAAAGTCCAGTTGTTCTTTCCGGAATCCGCCCAGATAACCTTTTCCTTTTGTAGGGTGGGGATACAAGATGTCATCCAGTACTATAAAATGAGCATTACCATAATTGAAGGAATAATTATTAGGGCCAAAAGTCGCTTCAAATGATTCGTCAGAAAGAGAATCAGTAGTAGCGTCATAATTCATATCATGGTTACCCATGACCTGAAACCAGGGCAATCCCATTTTGGCAATTGTTGTCTGATATGCCGGATGCAAACTCAGATCATCGCCGACTAAATCACCCAGACTGATACCGAATTTTGCAATTTGCTTATCGCCAATCTGATCAATTACACCTTTTTTGAAAAACTCCAGTTCATCCAATGTATAAGCTTGCGGATCTCCAAAAACAAAAGCAGAAAAATTCGGATCTTCTTTTGCCGGGATTAACGCAAAATCTACAGGTTTTGTTAATTTTCCCGTAGCAGCTACACCTGCATATTTACTGGCCGGACTTCCTTCTGGTTTGTGTATGTAATAAAACTGAGGGTGATTGTTAGCATTAACCGGGATACTGTAATCTGTAGGTTTGATAACAAAAATAATATTATCCTTACCCAATGGAAGTTCATACTTACCCTTAGCATCGGTCTTTACAACCTGAACACCGTTACTGACAGACACATTGGGTATGCCAGCTTCTTTCTGCTCACGCACACCATTTTTATTGGCATCAGCAAATACAGTCCCTCTCACTACATCCTGTGCATGCAGGGTTGAGAGTATAGATAAAAAAGTTAAAAATGTCGAAATTTTCTTCATAGTAGCTATTTTGCGTTTCCGCAAAAATACATTTGCTGCATAAACCCAAAATCAGCACATTGTTAAGAAAATGTGAAGAAAGACACTATAGAAAAAGCTTTTAAAAAGTCCTTTTTGACAGATATTCATCCTCCTTTTCAGTCATACGCTTTTTATCTTCCGGCTTCTTGTCATGATAACCACAGAGGTGCAATACGCCGTGTATCACCACACGATGTAATTCGTCCCGCTCTGCAACTTTAAATTTTTCTGCATTATCCTGAATCCGTTCGATACTGATAAAAATATCGCCGGCTATCGTATCTTCTTCCTCTGAACTATCAAAAGTGACAATATCTGTAAAGGTATCGTGATTGAGATATTGTTTATTGATCTCTAACAGATATGCATCTGAAGAAAAGATAAAATTCAATTCTCCTATACGCTTAAAGCCTTCTGACTTAATCGTATCTGCAATCCATTGACGGATTTTTTGTTTTTCCTTTGGTTTGAAATCAGTATCTTCTGCAAAGAAATTAATATTCTTCATGTTGTCCTATTTTTTAATCTTATAAAAAGCTTCTGCTATCCATGTAGGACTGCAGTATTATGGTTGCGGATATCGTATCTACCAATCCTTTCTGCTGACGTTTTCCCTTTTTCATACCACTCTGAGCAATCACGGCAGAAGCCATTTTTGAGGTAAAGCGTTCATCCACCTCAGCAACCGGAATAGTGGGAAATTGCCTTTTCAGTAAGCGGATAAAACCGACTACGTGGGAGGCTGACTCCGAGTCTGAGCCGTCCATTTGTCTTGGTTTACCTACCACAAAAGTTTCTACCTCTTCTGTTTGCAGGTAATTCTTCAGGAAGTCAAAAATTTCATTAGGATGCACAGTTGTGAGTGCATTTGCCACAATCTGCAAAGGATCCGTCACAGCAATTCCTATTCGTTTCGTCCCGTAATCAAATGCCATTAACCGCATATCTGTTCGTTTTTACAAAAATACTATTCCAAAATGACAAAAAGATTAATGTCTATGCAAGAGAAAATCTATAATTTTGCTAGACTATAATAAAACAATCCAAATGAAATATCCGGATAGTACAATAAATACAGACGGGATATTCCATTTGGCTCTTAAAAAAACAAATTGCATATATGAAATTAACATTTGTGACTGCTCTGTTATGCTGGATAAGTGTGATGGCATTGGGTCAGACCTACAGTTCTACGATCAGTAAATTCAGAGCAGATCAGCAGACAGCATTGGCGAAAGAACAATTTGGCCCGCTTCGTCCGCAGGATATTGCTCATCTGCGTTATTTTGAACCCGATCAGCAATATAAAGTCACTGCTACTGTGGAAATTCTATTCAATGAACCTACTTTTCGTATGCCGACCTACGATGGCACCAGTAACGAGTATAAGAGATATGCATTGCTTCATTTTACACTTAAAGGCGGGAAAGTAACCCTTACCGCTTACCAAAGTGCTGCTTTATTTCAAAATCCTGCTTATAAAGATCATTTATTTTTACCATTTTTAGATCAGACAAATGGTAATCAGACATATGAAGGAGGCCGGTATATCGATCTGGACAGTAAAGATATTAAAAACAAGAGTGTAGAAATCGATTTCAATAAAGCATATAATCCGTATTGTGCGTATAGTAACGGATACAGATGTCCCCAACCTCCTGCAGAAAACCATTTACAACTGGCAGTAGAAGCCGGTGAAAAGAAATATCTTGGACCAAAAAATGAAAGACCTGTGAACAAAAACGCAGCAAAAGGCTTCACTGAAGCTGAGAAAAAGAAAATAAATACAGGTACTGCCTCACAAATCATGTATGTATTGCAAGTGACGGAGCCGAATGACCTGGAGATCTTAAAGGCTCCTTCTCAAGACATCAAGTATGATGATCCTTTATTAGATTTACTATCCCAACGTATGTATGCGACTGTCAATGATCCGGATCATTCGGGTGTAGGAATTGCTGCTCCACAGGTGGGGATCAATAAAAATGCAATCTGGGTACAGCGATTTGACAAAAAAGATACTCCTTTTGAATTCTATGTGAATCCGAAGATTATCTGGCGATCCAAACTTACACGTAAAGGAGCGGAAGGTTGTCTATCCATCCCATTCAGAAAAGAGGATGTATTACGCAGCTATGCTATCCGCCTGCAATACGTAAATAAAAATGGTGATATTATTGAAGAAAATATCGAAGGGTTTACGGCTGTCATTTTTCAACATGAAGTCGATCATCTGTATGGGATATTATTTACAGACCGGTTAGAAGAGCAGGCCGAAACTCCGCATGTCTCTCTGCAGGACAAAATTGAGTTTTCCATTCCTCCAAAAAGTATACTCCCTTAATTCACTGCAAACAGGCTATCCGGAAAGTTTTCGGATAGCCTGTTTGTAATAACATCAACACTTCTGTGGCATCACATAGTAGTCTTGTTGAGATCTCAGGGAGTTTCAGTATTTGATTTCTGAAGAAGTGAATTTCCCGAATTTTTAACTTTTCCGATAGCACTTGCCGCCTTTTCTGCTGAGTTTGAGGCTTGGGTTACTTTATCCAAAGCACAGTTCAATTTATCCGGAACGCCTTTTTCCTATACTGTTGTAGATCCTGAAAACAGTAAAATTTCTTACCTGCAAACAGGTAATTTTGACTCTAATAATTCCGATTTTTCTAAAAAATATATACATTAGGAACTGAGGTATATATACTTCTGCTATCAAAACATTGAATCCTATGCATATCCGGACATTTTTAACCTTCTTACTCATGTTAATGTGCTGGTTTACCGCCCGGGCCCAACAGATATTATCTCATATGGATGAGAAAAAGTTTCTGGACAGTATGCAGACTGTTATTGCAAATACCAAATCGGATAGTGTAAAAGCTAATACTTACTTTTTTATATCCGACTACTGGAGATTTAAAGACACCATACAAAGCAGAGAAGCGCTCGAAAAAGGGAAACAAATAATCACAAAAGAGGGAAAATTTGACAGCAAATTCAGGTATCTGGAAGGACTCTATTACTTCTATTTGGGTCAGCATTATTACAACTGGAATAAACCTTTGGCAGCCAGTGCCTATTTAAAAAGTGAAAAGATAATGGGGGCTTACAGCCATCCGAAAGCAAATCTGCTCCGTGCTGCATGCTGGTATAATTATGCGCTTATGGTCAGGGCACAGAAGGGAGATGCTTTCGTCACAGATATCCTGCTAAATAAGTCTATTCCCTTAGCCGATAAAACTGAAGATTATGAAAAGAGGGCACATTATTATGCTCAACTTGGAGCTATAATGATGTACAGCAGACAATTTGATAAATCGGCATCATATAACAAGAAAGCGATTGAGCTTCTCGAGAAGAAAGACCCAAAATCTCCTACCTTACTTTTGTCTTATCTAACCGGTACCGAAAATTACATACAGCTCAAGGATTTTTCAAACGCAAAAAAACTGTTGGACAAAGCCTCTTCATTGTTAAAGATATACCCTGAGTCTGTCAATGCCTCCTACTATTATTATCAGGCAGGCTCCTATTATCTATACAACAAAAATTTTGGTGAAGCACTAAAAAATCTGGAAAAAGGAATTGAAATTTCACAAAGAAACAATCAGTTCCAGCTCAGGGAAACATTGAATTTTCGGAAGTATGAAGTATTGGTCGGGCAAAAAAAATATTCGGAGGCTAAACGTATATTGACCGCTTTAAGTCAACCCGACAATGTAATCCTGCAGGATCTTTCTTCGAAAAAGGAAATCTACAACCAGATGGTACGGATCAACGAATTGACAAACAACACCGAAGAGGCATTTCATTGGTTAAAAAAGTATAATCTCTTTGAAGACAGCCTTCATAACAGTGAGACGAATATCAAAATAAACGAAATGGAGACGAAGTTCAGAACTGTAGAGAAGGAGAAACAGATAGGGGAACTTAAAGCTGCAAAACGGGAAGCAGAGCTTTCCTCTCAAAACAGCAAGCTGACCAGTTGGTCGCTCTTCATTACTTGTCTGCTCTTATTGATTGTTGCTGGTATTTCTTTTCTATATTACAGAAACAATAAAAAACTTCTGATCGAAAAAGAAAACAATCATCTACAGCAACTTAAAGATCTCCAGCTGACAGAAAAAATCCGTTATGGAAAAGCACTTATGGCCGGAGAAGAAATAGAACGACAGCGGTTGGCAAGAGATCTGCACGATGGATTAGGCGGTGCTCTGGTCGGTATAAAAATGAGTTTGTCCGGAAAAATAGCAGATAGTACAGATCAGGATTATGTATCGGATCTTATTCCTGTAATTAAACAACTCGACAATTCCGTCTCCGAACTACGCCATATAGCACACAATATGATGCCTGCCAATCTGATTAAATTCGGACTTGAAGTCGCCATCAAAGATCTCTGTGAAACCATACCTCATGAACAGATAAAAGTTTCGTATCAGGCCTACGGTATTCGTAAAGATATACCCGAGCAGACACAGCTTTATATCTACCGCATTATACAGGAACTGCTGAATAATGCACTCAAACATTCGGAAGCAACAGAAATTCTGGTTCAGTGCAGTCAGGAAGGTGAGATATTCTCTATTGCCGTGGAAGATAATGGAAAAGGATTTGAAACAGAAACTCTTGATAACGCCAAAGGCATGGGATTTACTAATATTCGAAATAGAGTGGGGTTCTTGAATGGTCATATTGACATTGAATCTTCTACAGGAGAAGGAACCACTGTAAATATTGAAGTATATGTTTGAAAAAACAATTAAGATAGCAATCGTTGATGACCATCTCATCGTTTTAGAAGGTTTAAGCAGATTGATTGAAAGCAACCCGGAATATACAATCGTTGGCACTTTCACACATGGTTATGATTTTCTGACTTTCGTCAAAACAGAGTCTGTAGATATTGTGCTCTTAGACATAAGTTTACCAGATATCAGCGGGATCGATTTATGCCTTCAAATCAAAAAAGTGGCTCCGGATGCCGCAATAATTGCTATCAGCAATCATATTGAAAGAAGTATTATTCTGCAGATGCTCGAAAACGGAGCTGTGGGCTACCTTCTCAAAAATGTTGACCTGCATGAACTGAAAAATGCACTTCATGAAGCGCTCAGTGGAAAAGTAACCTTCAGCTCTGATGTAAAAGAGATTATAGCAAGACCCCATCTCCATGATCTGATCGAACTTCCCAAACTCACAAAACGAGAAAAAGAAATTTTACAACATATTGCATTGGGAAAGACGACGACAGCAATAGCTGATGAATTGTTCCTGAGTCCCCTGACGATAGAAACACATCGTAAAAGAATGATGAGCAAATTTAAAGCAAAGAATATGGCGGCTCTGATTAAGACCGCCATGGAGCATAATCTGATTTAATAATACAACAAAGGTCTCTTTTAAAAAGAGACCTTTGTTGTTATACTGAATATCGCTGCTAATCTACCTTTCCACTAATTTTATTTCAAAAAGCTGATTCCACTTTTTACCAGTTAAGAAAAGACGTTTTCCTGCTTTATCATAAGCGATACCATTTAATTCGTTATCAAAAGATTGACGTTCAGGATTGGTATACATTCCTACCAGATTTATTTGTCCTGTCACGGCTCCGGTTTTAGGATCGATAATAACAATTATATCTTTTTGATAAACATTAGCATATACCTTTCCATCTATATATTCAAGTTCATTCAGTTGCTCTACTGCTCCGTTCTCATCGTATACACCGATTGATCCTTCTTCTTTGTACGTCTCTGCATTCAGGAAGTACAATTTGTTACTTCCGTCAGATTTGATCAGGCGCTGACCATCGTTTGTGAGCCCCCAACCTTGCTTACTGTTCTCATAATTGAAAGTTCCGGTCTGATTGAAAGTAGCTTTGTCAAATATAAGCCCCATATTGTTTTCCCATGTCAGTAACACTATTTTATTACCGAATATCGTCATCCCTTCTCCAAAATATTTAGAATCCAGATCCAGTTTTTTCAGTACTTTCCCTGTATTGACTTCCACTTTTCTTAATGAGGAAAGACCATACCGACCTGTAGATTCATAAAAAATGCCATCGGCAAATTCCAGGCCCTGAGTAAAAGCGGAGGTGTCATGCGGAAATGTATTAATAATTTCAAATCCATACTGCTTTGCTGATTCCGGAACAATTATGACATTAGAATACGCCATATCCTCTTTTCCTTCTGCATATACTTTGGCGGTCAGATTTTTGTTTCCTAATCCGATGGTCTGAGAGTCAACAACTAAACTGCTTGTATCCTGTTTGCGACCAATTACATTTCCGTCTACAGAATAGACCACAGAGTCCAGAGTCGTAGAAGCAAAATTAAGCTTCAGATTCACTTTTTGTCCCAGAATAACTACTTTCCCGGATTCGGGAGATACAAACTCCAGTTTTCCTTTTTTTGTAAAACAACTGCTGAGCAACATTGCTCCTACGGCAAAAACGCCAATAATTTTTTTCATTTAATCCTACAATTATGAGTACAATCAACGGCTTTCTATACCGAAAATGTATCCTCTTTACTCAAAGTTACGGAAACAATATGACTTAAAATACGCTTCCGATTTGTCAATTTTAAGGATTTTTTTTGTTTCCCGGAACACAATAACATATTTTAACCAATCGACAAGGTTATATGGAGATGCTGATCCAAATTTGCTCCGCAATTTGTCTGGCTGATCAGCCGGACAAATTGTATATTAGAATACTTATTATTCACTCCAAAACGCATCCTTTATCAAATTGATACGCGGGGGATCGCCAAGATAAACAGACACAATATCAAAGCGTATATCTCCAAGATGCTCTCGCTCTTCTATACAGGCCCGGGCTGCGCGAATCAGTTTTCGTTGTTTATGTATATCTACAAACTCAGCAGGTTCACCGTGAGCAATTGAGGCTCTTGTCTTCACTTCTACAAAAACAAGAATATCACCATCATAAGCCAATATATCGACTTCCAGTTTTCCTGTCCTCCAGTTAAGGGCTAAAATCTGGTATCCCAAGGCAGTCAGATGAGACAATGCCATTTGCTCTCCCTTCTTACCTTGTTCCAGATGTTTTGCCATATTACTTCACAATAGTATTGCCCAGAAAATCTCCTAATACGCGTTCTGCCTCTTTCAGTTTCTGATATTTACTCAATAGTATTTCCAGATTTGCCTGCTCCTGCTCTGTCCTTAACTCTTCCCGGATTCTGAGCATTTCGGATTCTACTTTACGCTTTTTGATGCGATAGATCGCCTGTATCACCAGGTTTTTAAGTAATTCATATTCCTGTGTGACATATATCTTTCGCTTATCATCATTCCAGTTAGGACTTAGATTATAAGGTGATGCAACACAGGTTATGGCCAGATCGGAAACCAGCCGGTCTTCATGTGAAAAAAACTGTTTAGCCTGAGGTATTTCAAATCTTTCAGCGTATTCTTTATATACACTAAGGATATAAGCACTCGGCTTATCTTCGAATTCTACATCATCGATACTGCCCAGTAATAATGGTGCAATAGGAATATCTCCGTCTCCTTCCCAGGTCGCCAGATAATCTCCATAATTGAGCAGTATGCGAATGATTTCACGTTCCTGAAGAATCTCAGGAGTGATTTTATGTTCGGGTTCGGGAGCCGGACCTCCACGTTCTTCATCCGTCATAAAGAAATCCGCAGGTGGCCCATCTCCCTCAGACAGAGAAAAAGGGGAGGAAGAAGCGGGCGGGTTACGCTGATTTTTCTTATCAACATCCTTTGCCTTTTTAACCCGGATATTATTCAGTTCAGAAAGCAATACCCGCTCTTCTATATCCAGCAGGTTGCTACACTGACGTATAAATACAGCTACCTTAATCTCATCCGGTATCAAAGCAATACTTTCTACAACGTCCCGGATAACATCAGCACGCTTTATGGGATCATTTTCGGCATCTTTCAGGAGGATGTTTGTTTTAAAAAAAATAAAATCTTCCTGATGATCCGCTATATATTTCTTAAAGGCATCTGATCCGAATTTCTGCACATAAGAATCAGGGTCATTCCCGTCCGGAAATAAAAGAATTTTTACATTCAGTCCTTCCTCCAGCAACATATCTGTTCCCCGCAGTGATGCCTTTATTCCTGCCGTATCACCGTCATACAGGATGGTAACATTCTTTGTAAACCTGGAAATCAACCGGATCTGTCCGGATGTCAGTGAAGTACCGGACGAGGACACAACATTCTCCACACCTGCCTGATGTACAGACAATACATCTGCATACCCCTCTACCAGATAACAGTTATCCGCATCAACTATTGCCTTCTTTGCAAAGTTAAGTCCGTAAAGTACATCCGATTTATGATAGATTTCACTTTCGGGAGAATTGACATACTTTGGAACACTTTTTTCAGTTTTCAGGGTCCGGCCACCAAAGCCGATAACTCGACCTGTAAGGTTTTGTATGGGAAACATAACCCTTCCCCGGAAACGATCGTACATACTGCCGTCATCCCGTTGTATAGAGAGTCCGATTTCTTTAAGATATTCTTCCTGAAAACCTGCAGTTTTGGCCGCTTCAACAAGAGCGGTCCACTGATCCGGAGAATATCCGAGTTCAAACTTTTTTATAATATCTTCCCGGTATCCTCTTTCTTTGAAATAAGCCAGACCAATGGATTGCCCCATATCTGTCTGCCACATATTGTCCTTGAAAAATTTCCCTGCCCATTGGCTCAGTACATACAGACTTTCACGTTTGTCCTGTGCTGCCATCTGTGCCGGGCTACGCTCCTGTTCTTCTACATCTATATGATATTTATTTGCAAGATAACGGATAGCTTCCGGATAGGAATATTTCTCCAGATCCATCACAAATTTCAGCGCATCACCACCTGCCCCGCAACCAAAACATTTATAAATACCTTTAGCCACTGATACGTGAAAAGAAGGTGTCTTCTCATTATGAAAAGGACAATTTCCGATCAGAGAAGTTCCCCGCTTTTTGAGGTCTACGAAATCTCCTACGACCTCTTCAATACGGGCCGTATCCAACACTTTATCTATCGTTTCCTTTTTAATCACAGCATCTTCCTTTTATGTTAGTAAAATTAGGCAATAGGATTGAGTAGACAAAATCATTACTTGCAACAAAGTAGCAAATACTTTCGTGACCAGCAAAATATACAGATTCTGCTCAGGCCTATATATTACAGAAAAACCTTACGTTTAAGGGACTTTCCCACAGTAGATTTGCCGTTATTATTCCTTATTTTTGCATCACAATTCATAAGTATGAAAAGAAGAATTAAGAAAATATGTTGTATCGGAGCGGGTTATGTCGGAGGTCCTACGATGTCCGTTATTGCAAAACAGTGTCCGGATATTCAAATTACTGTTGTCGATGTAAACAGTAATCGTATTGAAGCCTGGAATGATGTAGATCTGGATAATCTTCCTGTTTTTGAACCGGGACTGGCTTCTATTGTAGAAGAAGCCCGCGGACGTAATCTTTTCTTTTCAACAGATGTGAACAAGGCTATAGACGAAGCAGACATGATCTTTATTTCGGTCAACACCCCTACCAAAAACTATGGAAAAGGTAAGGGAAAAGCTGCTGATCTTAAATATATCGAACTTTGCGCTCGTCAGATTGCGGAAGTAGCCACTGCAGATAAGATTGTAGTAGAAAAATCTACCCTTCCTGTACGCACTGCTGCTGCTTTAAAAAACATACTGGACAACACTGGCAACGGAGTAAACTTCCATATCCTGTCTAATCCAGAGTTTCTGGCTGAAGGTACTGCCGTACAGGATTTGTTGCATCCGGATCGTGTATTAATAGGTGGCGAGAGTGAAGAGGCAATAGAAGCTTTGGTTGAAATCTATGCCACATGGGTAGATCGCAGCAAGATTATAACTACTAATTTGTGGTCTTCTGAACTTTCCAAACTTACAGCCAATGCTTTCCTGGCACAACGTGTTTCTTCCATTAATTCTATCTCAGAATTGTGTGAAAAAACCGGGGCAAATGTGGATGAGGTCGCTAAAGCAATTGGCATGGACTCCAGAATTGGGCCCAAATTCTTAAAAGCCTCAGTAGGTTTCGGAGGCTCTTGTTTTCAAAAGGACATCCTTAATCTGGTTTATATTGCAAGAAGCTATAATTTACATGAAGTCGCTGATTATTGGGAGCAAGTCATTCTGATGAATGATCACCAGAAACGAAGATTTGCAGATCATATTATCCAAACGCTTTACAACACCGTATCCGGAAAGAAAATTGCATTTTATGGCTGGGCATTCAAAAAAGACACCAATGATACCCGCGAATCGGCGGCGATCTATGTGGCAGATTACCTTTTAAATGAAGAGGCTGAAATAGTCGTCTATGATCCAAAGGTTTCTGCAGAGAAAATATATGCCGATCTGGATTACCTCAACTCCCGTAGCCCGGATGAAAACAGACGTTTGGTAAAGGTTGTGCAAAACCCCACGGAAGCCGCTGATAAAGCTCACGCTGTGGCTATCCTGACGGAGTGGGATGAATTCAAAAACTATGATTGGGCGCAAATAAAGACCCTAATGAAAAAACCGGCTTTTGTATTTGACGGGCGAAAATTACTGAACCGTAAACAACTTGAAGAATTAGATTTTAAATACTACGCAATCGGCGAATAAAACAACTGTCTCCTGCTCTATTGGACTACAGGAGACAGTTGTTTTTTATAATTGAATTCCTACGCCAAGTGATAATACTCTGTTTTTGGCTGTATTGTCAATGTTACTACCATATAGATTAGATAAGCCCAGGCCATAACCCATATTGACCAGTAAACCGTTTTCAAATTTATAATTAGCCATCAGGCTAATTCCATAATCCTGTCTTTTCATATCTTTACCATCGAACTCAAAATCAATAGTTCCGCTTTTGTAAACATCACTCTGACCTTCAAACTTTTGTTTTCCCGAAAGGTTAAATCCAATATAAGGGCCGGCACCAAATTGCAACTGATCATTTCCGATCAACATCTTACCGACGATATGAAGAGGGATTTCAACTACCCAAAGTCTGGTCTTCAGGTTACCATAACTCGTTTCACTTTCGAAAAATTTATCATTATAACCTTTACCTACAAGTGAAACTCCAGGCTGGATTGAAAAATATTGTGCAACAGGCAGGTCTATAAATCCTCCGACAAAACCGGACAGGTATGTCCTTGGATTTCCTCCCTCAGCAAATTGAAAAGTAGGGAAGGCTAATCCACCTTTGACTCCGAATTCAATCTTCGATTTATATTGCGCATGTACCGCAACACTCATACAGATAAAAGCTAATATTATGCAAAGTCTTTTCATATAATATAAAATAAGTGTTTCTCAAATATACAAGATAAACCCAGACCTTGTACCAAAAAAGAAGAGCGGAATGTCAATTTTAACGTCCCGCTCTCAGCATCCTTTATAGAATAGAATTCATTAAATTCTGTTCTTATCTTTTCCGAAGATCAGATTTTTTAAGCGCTTACGTAAAGACACTTCACCTGTATCTCCATAGCCGTAGCCGTAACCATAGCCATAGCCGTAACCTCTGGCAAAATCCACATCATTAATCACTACAGCCATATTTTTCAATTTGCCTTTCTCATACAGCTCTTTTGGAACATTCAGCAAGCGCTTATCCAGATAATTGGCCCGGGCTACATAAATGGTAAGATCGGCATTATCAGCGATCAGTAGTGTATCTGTTACCAGACTCACGGGAGCTGTATCTACAAGCACATAGTCATAATGTGTTCTGCAATATTCGATCACATCATTAAAATGTCCGTTCATCAGTAATTCAGCAGGGTTAGGAGCTACATATCCGGAATAAATGACATCAAAATCGTAAGATCCGGGCTTTTTGATAATAATGTTATCAATAGGCATTTCCGGATTAATCAGGAATTGTGTGATTCCGATATTAGTATGTTGAAGATGCGATAATCCTAAATAATCCAATACCTTCGGACTACGTATATCAGCTCCGATCAATACCACACTCTTACCAGACATGGCCAGAATACGGGCAAGGTTGGTCGACACAAAGGATTTACCTTCTCCTGACGTAGTGGAAGTAATGAACATAACAGATGAGCTTCCTTTCCGATTTCCCAGCATAAAGGAAATGTTTGTTCGTAAAATCCGGAATGCTTCTGCCAGTGAACTACGGTCATTCTCTTTGATAATAGGATCCTTAGCAGACGGAACTTCTCCCAGAATAGGAGCAGATAGTTTTTCTTCAATATCTTTCCTGGAATGCACCTTATTATCCATCAGAAATTTGATGTACAACACTCCAAAAGGAATTAATACTCCTAATATCAGTGCCCCAAGCAATACAATACTCTTTTTAGGCGCAACAGGAATATCAGAACCAAATGCTTTATCAATTATTTTCAGATTATCAGGAGTAGCAGCAGCTTTGATCTCGTTCTCTTCTCTTTTCTGTAGCAAGAAGAGGTAGAGCGATTCTACAATCTGTTGCTGTCTGGAAATATCTCGGTAGCCTCTTTCCTGTTGAGGGAGATTACTTAATTTACCCTGCAACTCTGATTTTTTGCCTTTTGCAGCATTAAGTGAAAGCTGAACGGAAGTTCTGTAATTATTTAAAGAGCGAAGCAGGTTATTATTGAGTACGCGGATATTATCATTCAGATTTTTTACTACAGGGTTTTCTGGAGTTGAAGACTTTAACATGTCATCTCGCTCCAATACCATCTTATTATATTCTGCTATTGTCTTCTCTATAGATAAATCCTGTAATCCCACATTAGTAGGCAACAATTCCGTATTATTAGACTGAATAGATTCTTTCATAAAATCGACTAGGCCTAATTGCGTTTGCTGCTCCATGACCTTTTTATCCGATTCACTGGCCGTCTCCAAATATAACCTTGCTTCAGCCTCTATATCTGTCAGGCGATTTCCTTCTTTGAATTTTTCGGCCTCCCGATCTACACCTGTTAGGTCCCCAGTAATAATAGCCAGACGATCCCCTATAAATTTAGAGGTAGCACGGGTCAATTTGTGTTTATCCTCTGTCAGATCTGTATTATATTGGTTGATCAGTTCATCTATAATCTGTTCTGCTTTTTCTTTTGAATTAGCCGTCATGGAAAAGTTGATAATATTAGATTGCTTTTCCTGATTAGGTGTAATATTAATTCCCTTAATCAGACCCAGTACCATTTTCTTTTTTGGTACAATAGTAATTCCGTAGGAGAAACTCTTAGCTAGCTCTAATTGATTCCCATTTGGAATGAGTAGAATTTCTCCAATTGTGGTTTTGATTTTTTTTCCAAAATCAAAAGTTCCTACTTCTTTTGTTTTAAGATTCTTAAGTGAAAATTTTGTATTTGACAACACTTCTACAATGAAGTTTCCATTAACGGAATCTCTGTATTCTGAAGATTGATTCAAGAGCACCCATTTAAAGGGAGATTGCTGTTCGGTAATGTCCTGAGAGGTCAGACGTCCTTTAACACTATAATTTGTAGATAAATTTAATTTATCCACCACTTTGCCTACTAATCTTCGGGACTTCAAGACATCGATCTGGTCCATTACCTGTGAGGATGTAGCGGACGAACCGGCCATTTCAGCCAGATCAGATAGTCCAGCCAATTCTCCCTTTGCACTCTTTTCATCTGGTAACAGAATCTTTGCATCTACTGCATATTGCTTAGGTGTATAGCGCAGATATAAGAAGGCTAAAGCAAGTATTGCAAATATGGAAATAATAAACCATTTCCAGTAAAACAAATATTGCTCGAATAACGCTTTTAAATTCAATTCTTCTCCTTCGCTTTCCATAGAAGCATTAGGCAGGGTATGGTTGGGTTTTGGAGTCATATAATATTAACGTACAATAACGGATATAATGGTAATAATTAATCCCGCAATTGAGATAATGATATTGGTATTCTGGCCATAATTGGCATTTCTAATCTGAGAACCGTTTGGCTCTACATATACTACATCGTTTTGAGCGAGATAATAGAAAGGTGAATTAAGTGCGTCTTGTTTTGTAAGGTCTATTCTGTTCATAGTCTTAGTTCCATCAATCTCCCTGATGACCAGCACATTATTTCGCATCCCTTTCATTGTCATATCTCCAGCCAGTCCTAAGGCTTCAAATATAGTCACACGTTCATTATTCAACGTATATGTACCGGGTTTTACGACCTCTCCAACGACGGTTACCTTAAAATTGTTGTATGAAATATTTACGCCCGGATCTAATATATAGGTTTTCAATCGCTGACGGATCAGATCCATTGCTTCCAGACGTGTCAATCCTCCTAATTTTAATTTTCCTAATACAGGAAAATCAATATCTCCGTTGTCATCAACAGTATAGGTAGGTTTAAAAGCCATATCTGTAGCGGACCCAGCACTCATCTGATACACATTCTGTTGATTAAAAGGCTGGGTAGCTTTTATATCTGCTGCTGAAACCGAGATCGCCAAAATATCGTTCGGCTGAATCTTGGGAATATGCTGCTGATAAATTGTACTGATCTGAGTAGAGTCAGGCTGTAGATAAATAATCTCTTTGCGCGACCCGCAGGAAAACATTCCGATCAGGGAAAGAAGAAGCAGTGAAAAGAAAAAAGCTCTCGATAAATTGATATTCATATATTCTGCTGAATAAAGATTGATATGGTATTAAAAATTTCTATAATGCTTTGGCACAGCAATAATCAGTCCAAGGCACCATTCCTATCCCAATAAACCGTAAAAATACAATTCTTTTCAACAAGCAGGTACGTTTTTTTTAAATAAATAAACAGGACTTATATACATGCATTACTTTCAAAAACTTTAAATAACAGCACAAACACCTATATATCAAAAACATACCAAAAAACCCGAAATAAACCTGAACCTAAATTTTCATTCATTTCAGTTAACATTAGGTTATAAACAGAGTTTCGAAGAAAGTACTTCATATCCTAAATATAATCCGGATATATCTCTTCAAAACTTGTACTATCCATACGCTATAGCTATATTAGCATCCAGAATACCAGAGACATCTACCAACGTTTCGTCAGAAAAACATTTATTACGGGAAAGAGTATTGTACAGACTTTTTCTGGCTGTGGTTATATGTCAATGGAAAACTGTAACACAAGGACTATTTCTATGCCTATTGACTTCGGAATACATTTATCAGACAGTATACATCATCATCTTCCCCAGGCGTTTAACAATATCCGAAGGGATGTTTATATTATTCTATTGACTCAGGATAAGCCATACAGGTTATATATTGGAGATTCAGAAGTTGAGCTTGCACCGCACACACTCGCCTATATTAATCCAAATATAGCGACACGCTTTATTCCTCAGGGTGATGCACATATGCATGTCCTTTATTTTACAACAGACTTTTATGCTCAATCATCCAGAGACACATTTTTCTTAAGCCAAAGTCCACTCTTTAAAGAGAATATCAATTTATTTCAGTTGTCTGAGGAAGGAATTTTATATTCTACAAATCTGATTAATCTGCTATATAATATAAGAGATAAATACAAAGAGAAGATATATCAGGATCTTCTGCACAATCTGTTAGAACAGATACTGCTATTGGGGATGATCTATAATCCGCATCATATCGAATATATTCACAGCGAAAATTCTGAAGAATTTCTAAGCAGATATTTCGGGAAATTATTGGAACAACATCTTGCAACAGAGAAATCTGTCAAATTTTATGCGGATCTATTGCAGGTTAGCTCCCGTAAACTTACAGCTGCCACAAGACAGGTCCTGGGTAAAACACCAAAAGAGATTATTCTCGAACATATTACACAGGAAGCGAAGCGTAAATTAACAAACACACATAAAAGTATTAAAGAGATCGCTTATGCACTTGGATATAAAGACGAGAACAATTTCAGTTCTTTGTTTACCAAAGAAGTGGGTTGCTCTCCAAAAATATACCGTCGCCGAAATCAATACCCGCCTAAAGACTAAGATTACTTAAATTAATGATCGTACTCATTAACATATAATTTCACAAGAAATTAATCGGATATTAAAATTCGATTTGTTAAATTTACAATATCACCTATTGAGGAGGCCCTATGAAATGGTTAGTACTTCTGTTCATAATTATAAGTTTAGCAAATACAGAAACTGTGTTTGCACAAGCCCCCAGACCTGTGCAATTAAATATTATCCTTCATGAAGTACAGCACCTATCCGTCAATCCTGAACAATCTACTACTAACCTTGAATATAAAACAGTAAAAGATTATCAGGAGGGTGTTTCCAAAACACAAAACAATCACCTGACAGTACTGAGTACTACTCCTTATATTATAAAAGTACAGGTCATGGAAAATGAGCAACAGGCAGGTAATTCTGCATCTGCATCCTCTCCTTCTCTTGCGCTTTTTGCACAACCTACTAATTCTACATTTCCTGTTCATACCGAGCTGCAGCAACTCAGTACTAAAGATGCTTCTTTAATCAGTAGTGACCACCCAAGTACAGGTACATATTACGATGTAATCTACAAAAGTACAGGACAACAATCTGCTATAGATTTCATCAAAAATAACGAGAAAACCACCTACTCCAACACCATTCTCTACAGCATCGAAAGTAAGTAAATATTCTTTTGTAGAGACCCGTCTACAAATATAGGTGTTACAACAGTTTTTCATATTTCTTTGTTCCTTTTTCATCTTTTTGGATCCATTATTCCATAGTAATTTTGTCATGTCAAAGAAATACAAATAGTTTATTTTCAGAGACATAGCAAATTTTAAACAACAAACGAAAATGAAAAAATTCTTATTGGCACTTGTAGTTACAGGAGCTATGGTAACAGCAGCAAAAGCACAAACAGCAGCAGTAAAAGTTAATGTTATCCTTAACCCAATACAATCTATTTCTCTTGGAGAAGGTGCTTCAAACGACGTTGTAAATTTAGAGTACAAAACGGTTGAAGATTACAAAAACGGAGTATCCAAAACAGTTAACAATCAACTATACGTTACTTCCATCGGTGGAGGTTATAAGATAAAAGCTAAATCATCCGTTAACAATCCAGTAGCGACTACTGCAGCTGAAAAAAACATTGACGGTAGCACTGTAACGGTTAAGATTGAAGGAAAAGGAACAACATATACAAACAATATCCGTGATCTTGTTGCAGGTAAAGATGCTTACCAGTCAACAGCGACCTCAGGAGAGTCATTGAATGTAACATACGCAGCTGCAGGAAACAATGCTTATGTTGACAAAGTTTTAAACAAACAAAAAACTACATACACCGTAAATGTTGTGTATGAAATCACAGCAGAGTAATCTCAGAACATTTATAAATACAAAAAACTACATCTTATTTGGTGTAGTTTTTTGTATTTTAGGGCATTCTATAACATCCTACCACTATGAAAAATCTGCTCATTAGTATACTGCTATTGGTATCTGCGTCATCTGTATTTGCTCAGACAGGTATTACGGTAGGCCCTCCGCGAACTTATTTTGTAGCCGGTCCCGGCCAACAGCAAACACAGCGTATTTCTATCAGCAATCCGAGTAAAGATTATACAATGGAACTGGCCGTTTCTTTTGAAGACTGGCAGTATAGTACATATGGAGACAATCAGACTTTTCCTAAGGGAACATTAGCGACATCATGCGCTGCATGGCTTTCTACACCGGAGATCTACTTTTCACTGAAACCTGAAGAGACTAAAATGATCAATGTCAATATCTCCGTACCGAAGGATTATATAGCGTTAGATACAGTACCTGTACGTACTGCCATGATGTTTGTAACACAGATGAACCCTAAAACCGGTGTTAACAAAGAAGGAGCAAATATTCGTATAGCCCTTCGTTCCGGAATTAAACTTTATCAAGCTTTGCCAGGTAAAAACAATGCGGATATCGAGATTGAAGGACTTAAATACAACAAAGGAGAATTACAGACGCTTGAACTTAACTTCAGCAATACAGGAAATATTTGGGCAGACGGACAAATCGCAGTGGAATTACTTAATCAGGAAAATGGAAAAAAAACGGAGTTACCTTCGTCAAATTTCTTTACCATGCCACGGGATAAGCGCATCTTCCCTATCCCTTTGCCTAAAGAACTCGAAAACGGAACCTATCTTGCTTCAGTGCTTATTAGCTATGGAGAGAAAGATGCTGTAAAAATCGGAGAACTTGAATTCAATTATGAAAAATCAAATTAATTTTCGGTTCGCTCTTATCATGCTTGTTTTCTTTGGTAACATCCCATTCCAAAGTAAGGCACAGCTTCGCTTTGATGTTTACAGTATACAATATCACAATGTAACTTCTTATAACGGATATGACAGCGGAGTAGGAAGTCATACTTTTCATTTTTCGTATAACGGCACAAGCATCAATATCCCAAACTGGTCTGTAACTGCCCGCGTGAAAGCTCCTATTGTTCCGGAAAGTGGGAATAATGTATCCGGCCAACCTTTTCCGGCAGATAAGATCGGATTCAGGTTTACACATGACGATGCACAGTCTGTAAATCTATCCAGCATCGGAGCTAATACTGCCCTTATTCCTTTACAGCAAAGCAATGAGGTTTTTATGATTCGCAATTCCAAAGCGCCGATCTTTTTTCAAAGCCAATATCCCGGATATATGCAATTTCGGCTTAATTACACCCTTCAGATTGCAGGCGGAGATTATCTGGATCTCTTGAAAAATAAAGATCCCTATAATATTATTGTTTACGGACTTCCTGTCCAGTACACTGTTTATAATGAAAAAGGAGAAGCAATATTAAGCAGAGATGTCTATTACAGGATTCAGATCAATAATACCCTTACGGGAGGATCTACAGAACCGGATTACAGTATTTCCATTATGGAGAATGCTAAAAACGGAGTGCTGGAATTTATCTCCTATGCGGATTATAAGAGAGGAGTAACAGCACAATACCCGGATGGCCTCCGCATCAATTCCATCACGGACTTTGAAGTCAATATCAAGGCTTTAGATCCTGAATTTAAAAATGCAGCCAACAATACACTGGATCTTTCAGTTTTGAATATACAATTGCAGCCCTCTACCGATGCCTCCAAAACATACAGCAACCCTATACTCCCCATAAGTACTTCTGCACAAACTTATCTTATAGGGACAGCAAATAAAAGCAAGAAAAAACCACAGTATTTTAATATTCAGTACAATGCATCTTTTGATCAGCAAAAACTTTCTACCATTAAGTCCGGAGCCTACCAAACTTCTATAATATATGTTCTGACTCCAAGATAGTCAGTTGATCTGCCATGAAGCATTTTCTATTTCTCATATCGATTGTATTACTGGGCTGTATGTTTCATTCAGAAGCAAAAGCTCAGCCTCACTACGATATTCAGATTAATACTGCTTCATCGCTGCATGTAGAAGAAGGTGTGGTCCAGCTTTCTGTAGAAGTTATAAATACAGGCTCATCCATTTTCAAAGGTTCCTTAAAAGTCGATGCTCCCGTCAATCTTTCTTTATTGAGTCAGAATACCGTTGAAATTGCCGCAGGCAAAAAAAAATATCTATCCTTTAAATTCAAATGTTCTGGCTTAGCAAAGCTAAATGGCAAAACAATACAGATTACAGCGTATCAACAGGGAAATATAGTTTCGGATCCGGTTCGAATAAAATTAGATGTTGCAGAAAAACGTGCTGTCACGCTGCACAATATGACGGATGTCCAGTTGTTACAACGCGTGGGAGATCTTATTTACGTCAAAGCGCTCCTACGGAATGAAGGAACATCAGACGAAAAGATCAACTTAGTATTTTCATCTCCGGACAGAATAGGCAGCCGTTCATTTCAAACCATTTCCATGGATTTGCCTTCAGGGAAAGATACATTGATTACCTACAGCTTTACCGTTGAAAAGTACATGATGCAATTACCACGGTACAATCTCAATATTAACGGGCTATATCCTTCCAATGATATCTTTGGCAACCTTTCCCTTGTATTTAACAATGTATCTTCTGTGCGAAATTATGACAAGATGTTTCGTCAGGATCCGGATATAAATACCTACTCTCGGAATAATATAGAATGGATAGCTAACAATATAGGTGAGCTTAACAGTATGTATTATCTCCGTTCTGTGGGTGAATATGAACTTTCAAAAGCGAAGTATCTCCGATATAACCTGTACGCTACAACATATGGAAAAATAACCGAAAGACCACAGATTACAAATACCTGGATCAACTTAGAAAAAGATAACAAAGGTATTGTCGTCGGCAATCTGCAGGAAAGCTATGATATGTTTTTTTATGGTCGTGGTGTTAAATTTTATACTGCAGATTCTGCTAAAAACAATTCTTTCGAAGCCGCTGTAGCAGAGAAATCATTTGATCTGTTGGCCAATAAAACCACGGATCAGGGTTATTCGGCCTATGTCCGAACTGTATTAGGCGATCAGCTTCCTGATAAAAAATACTATTCGGGAACTTTATTCTACGATCATTCACCTTATGATAGTACGGAAAGTTTTCTGTTCAGTAATACTTTTGGCTTCTTCAAACAGGCACAAAGGGACAAAATACGACTTGACGCTGATATTGGCGTCGGATTAACCAACCGGCTGCATCCGTTAGTGGGAATGTCAGATGATTCCAGAACTTCTGCAGCTCTGGGACTACGCCTCTTCACAAGACAAAAAGGATTCACGTATTCCAGTGACAATTATATCAGTACAGCTTATTATCCCGGAAACAGAAGAGGAAGCATTCAACTCAATCAGTATATTAACCGGAAACTGGGGAATGTAAGTATTACCGCAGGATACCTTTTTAATAAATACAATCCTAAATATCTAAACCGGAACTTGTTGTTCGATATGGAAGCAATAAATTCGCGTGCAAATATAGACTTTACGATGGCAGTCAATGACCTGCTCACTTACTCTGTCCAACCGAATTATACAACTGAAAGCGGGAATAGCTTTATTAACAACAGCTACCCTACATTAAGTATTAAAAGCTGGACATTAAATAATATTTTCTATGTACGTTCCAGAAATTATAAACATACTTTTTATATATCGTTCGAAACTGGTGTGAGCCGGTTAAAAAATATAGAAAATAATGCATGGATTTACAGGGGAAATTTTTCATACAACTATGATGCGTTCAATCTGTACGGAAATTTTCAAAAAGGTAATTTCCATATTTACGATGCTCTTCCTAATTTATCCGGTGTTGATGACCAAAACTACAGAGTATCGATAAGCCCTTCTTATCAAAAACAGTTTTGGAATAAAAAAATGTCTGCTACAGTAGGAGCAATACTAAATATCAGTAGTTATTCCGGAGAGAATTATATAGGCAATGCCTCTCTGCAATATAGGGTATTGAAGAACACCATTGTAAGCAGTTCATATTACTACTATTATCTCAACAGCAAGAGCAATTTTACAAATGGATACGGCAATATCCAGGTTGGTGTGCGACAGAACCTTCCGTCAGGTGTGTCCTCCACTCTGCAAACTAAAAATGGGGATCTTGAAGTCTTCTGTTTTTATGACAATAATAATAATGGCATTTTTGATACAGGAGACAGCAAAGCTGTTAACTATACTTTATTGATTAATGATCTGATGCTCACTACTGACAGGCAAGGACAGGTCGCCTTCAAAAATATCCCATATGGAGAATTAGCTGTTGTATTCCCTCCGAAAGAAGGTTTTCAGGCAAATAATCAAAAAATTCTGATCAACAGTAGCAAAACAAAGCTATCGGTACCACTTCAGCAAAGTGTACAAATCGAAGGTACTATTCAGCTTGCTTATGATCCGGTACGCAGTATCGCTGTAGATACCGACCTGTTGGGCTATAAAGTTTATGCAAAAGATAACTATGGGCATGTATTTGAGTCCCAAACCGACACCAAAGGATCTTACTCGCTTTTATTGCCTGAGGGGGAATATATCTTCTTTATGGATGAGGCAACTTTTCCTGAAAATATCTATCTGGATCAGAACTCCTATACGATGAAGGTGACAATAGGACAGAAAACAATAGCTCCCGCATTTAACTTACAGATCAAAGCAAAAAATATACAGATAAAGCGATTTTAAAAAATAAAGCGCAGTTGCCTGCGCTCTATTCCGGAATCTACTAAATGAATTAGCTTCATAAATCCCGGATCACCTTATCAATCACCAATTGATTATTTTTCAGCTACAGAACCAAATAGCTGCCTGTGTTCCTCCTTTCACTGCAAGATCTACCATTTAACCGGTTTGTTACTCATCTCGAAAAGAAGTTCACCCCCATTTTTTATGCTTTCATAGGACAGTACAAAATCTTTAATCACAACACCATTAAAAGATACCTTTTTGATATATACATTGTTATCCGATTGGTTTTGTGTGTTAATAACTAATGTTTTCCCATTTTCCAGATTTAACTTAGCGGATTTGACAAGAGGACTGCCAATCCAGTAATTATTATCACCGGGTGATACCGGATAGAAGCCCAATGAACTGAAAATATACCAGGCACTCATCTGACCGCAATCGTCATTACCACCTAATCCCGCTTCTCCGTTTTGATATTGATGACGGATAATCTCCCGTACACGTTTCTGTGTTTTCCAGGGATTTTTTGTAAGATTGTAGAGATAGGCAACATGATGAGAAGGTTCATTACCATGTACATAATTTCCGATGATCCCCTCTCGTGTAATATCTTCTGTCTGTGCAAAATAGTGATCAGGAAGGTGCATGGTAAACAGGGAATCCAGATACGTTTCTATCTTTTGAGTTCCGCCCATTACAGTTATCATTTCCTTTGGCTGATGTGGTACATACAGACTGTAGTTCCATGAATTACCTTCTATAAAACCCTGTCCATGGGTATCCAGAACATCAAATTTGCTTCTGAAGTTTCCTTTGGAATCTTTAGGACGCATAAAGCCTATTGACTTATCGTACAGGTTCCGCCAGGATCCGGCACGTTTCATAAACGTTTCATAAACCTCTTTATTACCCAGTTTATTAGCCAATTGAGCTATACACCAGTCATCATAAGCATATTCTAATGTATTGGATACGGAAGTTCCTGAGACATCATCCGGTACATACCCGAGGTCAATATAAGCTCCGATTCCTTCATATCTTCTGGTATTAGCCGTCTGTACACAGGCTGCTAAAGCTGCCTGTGCATCACCTTTGTATACACCTTTCATTATTGCATCTACAATCACCGATACGGAATGATATCCGCTCATGCACCAATTATCATTGGCATAATGCGACCATATGGGCAACATCTTTAATACACTTTGATCATAGTGTGCCATCATAGAGGCTACCATATCCGAATTGCGGGAAGGATTGATCAGATTCATTAAAGGATGAAATGCCCTGAATGTATCCCATAAAGAGAATGAAGTATAATTAGTGAAGCCTTCTGCTTTATGTATTTCCTGATCAAGACCTTTATATTCACCATTGCTATCCATGTAGACAGTCGGCATCAGGCTGGCATGGTACATCGCTGTATAGAAATTAACAAGATCTTCCTTATTGAGCATATCGACCTCGATTTTTGCGAGTTCCTTTTCCCATTGGTGCTGTCCTTTCTGAACAAGTTGTTCAAAATCCCAGTCCGGAGTTTCTTCGTCCATATTCGCTAAAGCATTCTTCATACTTACCGGGCTTAAAGCGACTTTCATTATGACCTGTTCATTATCATCTGTATCAAAATCCAGATGCATACGAATATTATGTGCTGCCAGATCCGGGAAATTATCCTGTTGATTAAATTTTCTCCAGAATCCGTTATAGACCGGCTTCCCGTCCAGATAACGTGCACCATAGTTTTTGAATGGTTTAGATGTTTTTATAGCAAAGTAAACTGTTCGTGTACGGGCCCATCCATTAGTTTGCCGGTATCCTGTAATGAGGGAATCATTATGTACTTTAACTACTGTCCATACATTCTTGCCTTCATAATTATAAATACCTGCTGTCAGATCAAGGACAAGATGTGATGCATCCGATTTAGGAAAAGTATAGCGATGTACACCTACACGCTCAGTAGTGGTCATCTCAGCCCGGATGCCATGTTTATCCAGCAGTACACTGTAATAATTTGGTTGAGCAATTTCATTCTGATGACTGTAAGGCGAGCGGTATCCGTCCTGAGGCCGTTGTGCAGTCCCGGGATTGAGCTGTAATTTACCTTGTGTTGGCATAACTAATACATCCCCCAGATCAGAATGCCCGGTTCCACTAAAATGTGTATGACTGAAACCGACAATTGTCGGATCATCGTATTGATAGCCGGCACAATATTTATACACATCCCCATTGTATTTCCCGTTTACTGCATAAGGAATTGTATCTGTATCCGGACTGAGCTGTACAGCTCCAAAGGGCACGGTTGCACCGGGAAAAGTATGTCCCATTTTGGCCGTTCCAATCAATGGATTGACATATTGGATAAGGTTTTGCTGTTGTGCCTGACTAACGAATGGAATATGCGCCAAAAGAACAAGAGATAAAAAAGAGACTGTTAACTTTACATTCATAGTGATTAGTTTAATGAGGGATCAGCAGCATAGCGGTCCCAGAGCTGATCCAGATCCTGACCAGTCTGTTGCTTCCAGAAGCTGTCGTTATATTTCTTTGTTCGCATTTTCTGATCCAGTGTTTTAATAATATTCTTCTTTACTCTTCTGTCCAGCCAGTAAAAGAAACGGGCTGTAATGCGATAAGAGTCTGTATATTTCTGTTTTTCATTAAAGTCAGGCAGCTTCCAGTTTGCGGAAGCATTATCAATTCCTTCTGTAAATCTCACATAGTCTGCAATGCCTTCCGTGATCCACCACGGGCCGGCACCATTTGGATACCCCTGTACAATATGCATCACTTCATGTGTCACGACGTCAATATCATTGGGATTTTTCTTAAACCATCCCGGACTATAGCGAACAATGCCTCCGGCAGTAGCCGCTACGCCATTGTAACCCGGATCGATCACAAAAGAAACCTGCTTCCGTGTATGCTTATTATATTTCTTTGCTAATTTCGGATAATTAACAAAATAAGTATCAATAAGTTTTTGTTTTAAGGCCGGATCAAAATCTGCCTGCTTGTTGATCCATATCAGAGAAAATTTCCCTTTATTGAGTGTATCTACTTCAAAAGCCTCTTTCCGGTCATCATCTGTGTGCTGCCAGTTGTTCTGTGCATATACCGTAACATGTCCCGTTCCCATCATTAATAGCAGGCAACACCAGATTCGTTTCATTTTTTTCATTTTTTATTTTTGGTTGATTTCTTTGTTATTGTTTTCCATTCCTCACTCATTGAATACGGAGCGGCAGATGCATCTGTTCCTCTCGAAAGATTAGGTGTAGTACTCATATCAAAATTCAATACTCCGCCCTGTATTAAACCTTGATGACTCAGCCAGTTTTTATTATAAGATTGTCCGTTCAACTCCAGATTATTAATATAAATATGCTGATCAGACGCATTCTTCGCAACAATCTCTACTTTATGCCCATTTTCAAAATGAAGCACAGCCTTTGGGAACAAAGGGGCACCTATTACATATTGATCAGTAGCGGGACATACGGGATAGAATCCTAGTGCTGAAAAGACATACCAGGCTGAGGTCTGGCCGTTATCCTCATCACCACAGTATCCGTCTGGAGTAGCCCTGTACATCCGGTCAAGAACCTGCCTGACCCAATATTGTGCTTTCCAGGGTTGCCCGGCATAATTATACAGATAGATCATATGCTGAATGGGCTGATTGCCATGCGCATACTGTCCCATATCGGCAATCTGCATTTCCCGGATTTCATGAATTGTCCCTCCATAATAGCTGTCATCAAATACAGGTGGTTGTGTGAAAACACTATCCAGCATCTGTACAAAAGTTGCCTTCCCTCCCATCAGATCGATGAGACCTTTGACATCATGAAATACACTCCAGGAGTAATGCCAGCTATTTCCTTCGGTAAAGGCATCTCCCCATTTCAACGGGTTAAAAGGGGATTGAAACTTCCCGTCCTTATTTTTTCCCCGCATCAGATTCGTAGATGGATCAAACAGATTACGATAATTCTGTGCACGATTTGCATACAGATCTATTTCTTTCTGTGGCCGTTTTAATGCTTTTGCGAGTTGATAAATAGCAAAATCATCGTAAGCATATTCCAGAGTCCTTGCTGCATTTTCATTGATTCCCACATCATACGGAACATAGCCCAGCTCATTATAATAGCCCACACCCTTACGACCGACTGCTGTCACCGGACCTTCATTGTTTGCCCCATGCAAAAGCGCTTCATAAAGCGTATTTATATCATATCCCCTCAATCCCTTCATATAGGCATCAGAAACTACAGAAGCTGAGTTGTTTCCAATCATAATGTCTGCATATCCGGGACTACTCCATTCCGGCAGAAAACCACCCTCCAGATAAGCATTTTTCAATCCTTCCTGCATTTCAATATTTATAGAAGGGTACATGAGATTAAGGAACGGATACAATGCCCGGAATGTATCCCAAAATCCTGTTCCGCCATAGAGATAACCCGGCAAAACTTTTCCGTTATAAGGACTGTAATGTATAACTTCCCCCTCCCGGGATATTTCATAGAGCTTATTCGGAAAAAATAAAGTACGGTATAAGGTCGAATAAAAGGTTCGCATCTGATCCATATTCTCTCCTTCTACTGCAATACGGCCAAGTTTCGCATTCCATATATTTCGTCCGTCAGATACCAGCTGATCAAATGACCTGTTGCCCAATTCTTCCAGATTAACCAGGGCCTGCTCTGCGCTGATAAAGGACGATGCGACTTTGACATGAACAGTTTTGGAATGATCCTTAATTTTAAATCCAACAATAGCGCCTGTCTGGTTTGCTGTTGATTTTGTTTTTCCATTGAATCTTGATTTGTCTTCCCAGGTCGAAAAATTATCAAAAGGCTGATCAAACACTAAGACAAAATAGTTTTTAAAATTTGGGAGTTTCCCTCTTGAATATCTAGATGAATATCCGATAATCATATTCTTTTCTGGAATAATTTGTACTTCAGAGCCTCTGTCAAAGGCATCCAACACGACAAATGCACTATCTGTAGGCTGGAAAGTAAATCTAAACATTGCTGCCCGCTCAGTAGGTGTTACTTCTGCTTTGACATTATGATCAGCGAGATATACGGAATAATGATACGGTTTGGCTGACTCCGACTTATGAGAAAACCAGCTTGCTCTTCCTTCCTGATCAAAAACACCCTTTCCGGTTACAGGCATAATGGAAAATTGTCCGTAATCATTCATCCATGGAGAGGGCTGGTGTGTTTGCTTAAGCCCTCTTATTTTATCCGCAGCATATACATACTGCCATCCATCGCCATTTTTACCCGTCTGCGGAGTCCACATATTCATACCCCAGGGCAATCCTATAGCCGGATAAGTATTTCCATTGGAAAGTGATGGTTTCGAATCCGTACCCATCAAAGGGTTTACCAGATCTACGGGCTCTATTGAACGTCCATGGATCTTCTGTGCTACTGCAGGAATCGGATTTAGGCATCCAATTGTCAGAAATATGCCTATGCTTAAACCTGATAGTTTATTCTTTATTTTCATCGGTATATATTAGTCTCGTCATCAATATATCAGAGCAGTATTCCGGCTCTGTAAGGAGATCTTGTCCTATGTCGGTTTATACAAGATCTCCATTCGTAAGTTATGCGTCTAGCTTTCTGCTGTTCAGGTTTAATACCTGTTACCAGCCGGTATTTTGCACCATTTTTTCATTCTTTAAGATTTCTATATTAGGTATCGGAAAAAGGTAATCTCTTTCCTTTTTAAATACTCTTGTTTCAATAAGAGTTTTTGTATAGAAGGCATCTCCGTCTGCATTCAGATTTAATCCGTATACAGCACCTCCATCTGTGTCTTCAGCAATTTTCCATCTTCTCGTATCGAAAAATCTTACATTCTCAAACGCCAGTTCGACCTGTCTTTCTCGGCGTATTGCTTCCCGCATAGCTCCCTGAGAGACCGGAACAGGAATATTAACAGAACCATAGACAGGTACTCCGGCACGCTCCCTGATCAGATTAAGATATTTGAGAATATCCGCATTTGCCGGATCAGATTCATTTAGTGCCTCTGCATAATCCAGGTAAATATTAGCCAATCGGATCAGAAGGGCTCCACGGCTGTTTCCATTTGCAGACACATTCTTCCGAACGGTATATCCTGTTGGTGTTACATCTGAAGTACTTTGCGACCTTCCCGAATTACCGCTATAATTGAATTGAGAAAGTACTGCCGTGCTACTATTTGCCTGATTTAGCCAGTAACTTCCATTGTATGTAATACCAACATAAAATCGCGGCTCTCTGTTTACATAGGCTCCGAATGTAGTTCGGGATGCCACATCATAAGGGGCTTTAAAACTGACAAATCCATCTTTTGTATAGCCGGAAGTTTCATCCGTTATAGATTTTCCGTTATTCATAAAATAAGCATCTACAATTGTTTGAGTTGCTCCCAAAGCTCCTCCCCCCTGTGCACCGGAAGGAAATCCGACATGCTTGGGCGTACGGTCATACTGTGCATTATTACTGCTGTTGGAACGGGCAAAAATCCATTCCTGATTCCAGTCTGTTGTCATTACATTGCGACAGGACAGATATGCAGCAACAAAAGGATCTGCATTGCTCACCTTATAAAGCTGATAGTAATTAGGTACAAATTCGTCAATAAAAGCTTTAGCTGCTGCAGCTGCATCTCTCCACTTTTCCGGATTTGCAGCTGCACTGAACAGCGGAGTACCGTCTGTATTTTTTACTCCGGAAAAAGCGGCATTACCATTAAACAAAGGACTGGCATTCAACAATAAAGCTTCTACTTTATAGGCCTTTACCACACCTTTTGTAATACGCCCATATTCATTGTTACTGGGTTCGTAGGGCAAATCTGTATACGCTTTATCAAGCTCTGACACGATATAAGCTATACAATCATCAAATGGCGTACGAGCCAGCTTCAGATCGGAAATAGGCTTGTTGATATCCAATATCTCCTCTCCCAGGATCGGCACAGGCCCATAAGCTCTTACCAGATAGTAATAATACAAGGCGCGCAATGCTCTTGCTTCTGCCTTGTAAGTCGTCTTCATCAGATCGTTTACTTCTACAGGATTCGCTCCGTCTATATTTTGAATAAAGTAAGACGCATTCCGGATACCCCGGTAGTAATTGTTCCAGAAACTTTCTATGGTCCCATCCGTATTACTCCATACCGATCTGATCATATTGTTACTGTAATTAAAATCCCAGGTATATTTGGCTTCATCCGAAGATGCCGTCCACGGACCAGAATTCTGAGTAGCCACAAACCGCTGAACCATTTCATTTGGAATAACGGAATAGATATTGGCCAAAAACTTATCGGTATTAGCTTTGGACTTAAAAATATCTTCTACGGTAATGACATCGTCCGGCACCTGATCCAGATACTTATTACAGCCACTAAAGCACGACATGGTCAACAGTGCAAATAAGATATATATTGATTTTTTCATGATCTTTGATTTAATAGATGAGTTAAAAACTGGCCTGAACACCTAATGTTACTGTACGGACATTCGGGTATCGGGTACCGTTACTGGTATTGAGTTCAGGATCCCATAACTTAAATTTACTCCAGTACAGCAGATTGACTCCCTGAATATATATCCGGGCATTTTTCATCCCAATACTTTGAAAAGTTCCCTTTTTAAAATTATACCCCAGATCGATGGTTTTTAACCTCAGGAAATCAATGTCTTTGACCCACCATGTAGAACTGACAGCATTATTTTTATTTGCGGCATTTCCATAAGCCAACCGGGGATAGAAAGCATTGGGATTAGGGTTTTCTTCTGTCCAACGATCTTCAGCAACAGCAAATAAGTTACTTCTCTCCGCTCCGGTACTGTTATTAAATGGAATGATACCATCTCCCGAAATCTGTCTGTCGGCACCTGAAATTCCCTGAAAAAATGCCCCTACATAAAACTGCTTATACGTGACATTGAATCCGAAACCGTAAATCGTATTCGGCACATCTCCGTTACCGATGCGTGTTACATCGTTTGCATTGATGACACCATCTCCATTCAGATCCTTGTACCGGATATCTCCTACACGTTGTGCCCCCAAAGCACTCTGGTCGGCATGTTCAGCAATCTCTTTCTGAGACTGGAATAAGCCATCTGCCACATAACCAAAGCGAGACAGATAATTTACTCCCCGTCTTTCCATATAGTCGAATGGCTGTTTTGGCTGATCATTTTCTATAACCTTATCTCTATTGTGGGTGAAGGTCGCCCGCATATCCAGATAAGCCTTACCTATAGCAACAGGAGCCAGTTCCAGAGTTGCATCTATACCTTTATTATCAAGAATTCCCAAATTACCCCAGGGAGAACTGTTCAGTCCTACATAACCCGGAAGTGCACCCCGCTGCAGGAAAACGCCTGAGCGTCTTTCTTTAAAGAAGTCTACCGTCAGTGATAATTTAGATTTTAAGGTTTTGATCTCTACCCCAAGGTTCTGTTTATGAGATTCAGCCCATTGTACATTCGTTCCATAATCTGTAATAGCCGTTCCGCCATATCCCACATTATTGGATCCATTACCGAACGTATAGCCTCCGGCATCAGTATTGACTAAAGTCAGATAGCCAAAACGTCGTACACCACTGTTAATATCCAATGCTCCGCCATCTCCGACTATACCATTGGAATAGCGTAGTTTTAAGAAATCAAAAACATCTTTTACAGGTTCATAGAATTTTTCGTTAGAAACAACCCATCCGACTCCGAAAGAAGGGAAAAACCCGAATTTCATATCCGGAGCAAAGTTTTCAGAACCGTTATATCCGAAATTTCCCTCAACAAAATATTTATCGGCGAAGGAATAAGTTAGTCTTCCGGCTAATCCCTGACTTCTGAACGGCAATGAAGAAGTTACGCTATTGGCGAATGCAAATGTTTTCTCTCTCTGATTGAACAAAAGCATAGCACTGATGGTATGATCCTCTGCAATAGTGGTATTATAGTTTAAAGATGCTTCTGTATAGAACTGTCTGTTTGCATCATTACTTTTTGAGAATGCCAGATCATCTGTTCCCTGTGATATGATATTCAATATTGGGTTTCCATTTTCATCATATGGAAACAATCTGTTGATCAGATAGGTACTTCTGTTACGGACACGATTAATAGTATGCGAATTCCAGATATCGAAGGAATATAAAGCAGAAAATGTCAATCCCGGAACCCAAAATTTCAGATCCTGAGTCAATCTTGCGTTCGTCATAATCTGATTAGAGAAGATATTCTGAAAACCTGTCTGTGTGACAAGCGCATAAGGATTGGGCTGTGCTCCGGCACTGCTGACTCCCGGTACCAGATTACCCGGGTACATCACCGGATATAGAACCGGATTGGTCTGCATAACATTGGAAAAGGCATCCTGCGGATTTACACCCGGATAGTTGATATTTGCAACATATCCCTGCATTCCCAATTCAAATTTTGTGGTAGAAGTCCAGTTCATTGATACATTGGAGGTGAAATTGTACCGTTTAAATCTTGTCGTGGCATCATAACTCTGTAATGCATCTGTACGCAGCAAACTTTCTTCATCATAATAGGCGCCTGAGACATAATAGTTGGCAAATTCAGACCCTCCTCTTGCACTGAAGTTAGCTCTGCGATTAGTCGATACACTTCTGAATAATTCATCCATCCAGTTTACATTAGGGTATAAATAAGGATCTGTACCCAGAATGGTATTGTTTATATAGTTATTTGAATATTCTTTCTCCAATCCTGTCGCTATCCGGGCCTCATTTCTAAGTTTCATATACGTCACTCCATCCGTTAATTCAGGTCTTTTAGTAAAGGAAGTCAGTCCCTGATTGTAGTTGAACATGAGGACAGGTTTCCCGCTCACTCCTCTTTTGGTCGTGATGAGAATTACTCCGTTTGCTCCTGCAACACCATATACAGCGGTAGCCGAAGCATCTTTTAATATGGTAAAGGATGAAATATCTTCCGGATCGAAGCTATTGATATCCCGTCCCTGAATACCATCTACCACCACTAAAGGGGAAGCATTATTTCCGGACTGATTAAACGTCGAGATACCTCTGATCCAAAGATCAGCTCCGTCAGATCCTGGAAGACCTGTCCGCTGTACACCAATCAGTCCGGAAATCCGTCCTGCTAATGCTGCACTCAGATTGGCTATAGGCACTTTAAGATCTTCAACTTTCACGGTAGACTGAGCACCGACCAGACTGATTTTCTTTTGCTGTCCATATCCGACCACAACGACTTCATTGATACTGTTATTAATCGCTTTCAGGATAACATTAAGGTTGATAGTTGTATTGATAACGGTTCGGTAATCTTCATAACCGATATAACGAACCACTATGGTGTCCCCTCTTGCTGCAAGAATATTAAATTGCCCTGACGGATCAGTAGCAACAGTCTTTTTAGAAGCCGTATTGACGATAGTGACACCATCAAGCGGATTATTCAGTTCGTCTTTTACTGTACCGGTAATATCCAGTTCTGACTTTGTCTGGGCAAATGCAGCAGACATACAGACTGTACCGATCAGCAGCCAAAGGCTGATGAGTAACTTTCTTTTCATATTTGGTTTAGTTTAAAAATTGATTAAATAGGATTGGCCTATTCAGGCACGTTGATAACTCTCCATTCCGCAAGCTGAAACAGTCCTGTACCACCCCGGATAGCTTTCACATTCATACGGTAATAGCGGTATTTCTCTTTATTACTGATATCAAAACGTACTTTTTGATTGCGGGACGTAAACAGATAGCCCTGTTTACTGTCTACTGATACCCACGTAGATCCGTCATTAGATCCCATCAGTTCCCAGTCTTTAGGATCACGATCCTGGGCATCATTAGCCGACGCCAGAATGTATGCACCTACAGAAATACCTCCAGGAAAAGAAAGTTGCATGTAAAGATCATCATAGTATGGATTGATCAGAAACTTGGTGCTGTAGTCCTGGTCGACTACTTTCAGAGATCCCTCATTTGCAGTTTTCCCGCCAGAGTTTTCACGGTTAACCGAAAGGTTACCATAGGCAGTGATGTCCATCTCAGGTTCCTTTTCGGATTCCAATAGGTCATATTGCCTGACTTCGGTTTTGTCGCAGCCCGTCAGACAGGCAAACAGTCCGCAAAGGACAAATGCTTGTTGAAATTTGGTTAGCTTTTTCATAAATTAAGGTAATTGTTACACTAAAACGGATTAGCATATCGAAATTACAAAGCCTTAATTAATAAAGTTGTTAACCGGTTGTTAATGACAAAAAATCAGGATTGAGGTATACGAAAAATAAAGCCCACCTTATAGACGGTTTCTAATTGAACATAAGCAGAATGCGACAACAGTTTTCTGATACGGGACACAAATACATCCAGGCTTCGGCCGAGAAAGTAATCGTTTTCTCCCCATACAGCCAGCAGAATATCTTCACGTTTGAGGACACGGTTGGGGTTCAGTGCAAAATACTTCCAGACTGCAAATTCGCGTTCGGTTAGTTTTACCTCATAATTATTCTCAAAAATCAGCATCATCTGATCCTGAATAATGCGAATATCTCCGATAGCCAGATCTGCAGATCGTCTGACCTGCTGACGATTAATAATATTGTGAATACGCCAGGAAAGTTCCTCTATATCAAACGGTTTCGTGATATAATCATCACCCCCCAGTTTTAACCCATAGATCTTGCTTTCTTTTGTGTTTCGGGCAGTCAGAAAAATAAAACGTTGCTCAGGTTGCGTTTCTAGTAGCTGATGAACCAGATCAAATCCTGTATCATCAGGCAACTGGACATCTACAATTAGTAAATCAAAAAGTTGTTTCTGACACAGCTCTTCTGCTTCACGGCTTGTTGTTGCCAGTAATGTTTCAAATCCGGAAGTTTGCAGATACTGCTGGGTCACCAAACCCAGATCAATATCATCCTCAATAATCAGAATCTTTCCCTTCATAATTAACGTATTAACTAACTTCAACCATAGGAATAAGCAAGATAAATTCGGATCCCTCTCCGACGACCGTATCTACTTTAATATCCCAGTCATGCTGTGCTACGGTCTGTTGCACATAATACAATCCCAGTCCTACCCCGTTTTTAGCAAACTCTTGCTTACCTCTGAAAAATTTTTTAAACATATGCGTCAACGTTTCTTTATCTATCCCGTTTCCGTTATCCTTTACATGAAGTTCAATTAATTGTTCCTTCGCAGTCACCCATATGTATATATGTTTATCTTTTTGATTGTTGTACTTAACCCCGTTTTCCACCAGATTATTGAGCAATGTCGTAAACATAAATCTGTTTGTGAGAATATGAAATTGCTTTTCTTCATCTTTTGGAGAATAATCAATTTCAACCTCTTTCCCATAATTAATACGCAGGTCTGTCACACTTTCATCCAGCAGCTCATGAAGATTATAGATATCTTTTTCTACATGGTGGGGACTGAACTTACTCACATTGATAGCCTGATTGATAAGCTTGTCCAGACGACCGGTTTGTCTATCAATGATATCCAGATTGATCGTAGTCATAGCTGTGCCATCTGATGGAATGTCTCTTCTTACATTTTTGCTCGCCACCTGTATGGTTGCCAGCGGAGTATTAAATTCATGGGTAATATTGTTCAGAAAATCGGTTGTCATTTCATTCATTTTCTTTTGTCTAACCCAATTATTGAAGGTTAGAAAATAAATTCCGACAACAGCCAGTAAGCAACAGCCCGATAACAGAAGTAAAGGAAGGATATTTTTGAGAACCGCTAAGGTTTTACCGTCTTTATCTGCATACAGTGAAAATTCTACCCGGTTGCTATATTTCAGATGGGAAGAAATAAATAAACTGGAAATCATCTGATGGTGCTGGACCAATTTTGGATCCCCTTGAATAATAGTCATGGTATCCTGAGATAATAATGGTCCCGAGTCTAATAAATCAATGAAATTATGCCCGTCAAAAGTAACAGAAATACCTCCCAGAACTAGGGTATACTTAAAATTAGGATCCAGATTCTCCTTTTTCAATAACTCTCCAAACAGGCTATCCATTGTAGAACCGTCCCGAAGTTTCCGGACGATCTCATCATAAATCTCAGCACTGCTTTTTTTGAATAATTCAGGATTTTTTTGATATAAACTATCCAGTGTTGACATTTTTGGCAGCAATACGGAATCAATTATAGCTTGTCCTCCCGGAAACAGCTTATCATTGATGATGGCTCTTTCATAGGCTACCTTAAGCTTACTTTTCTCCTTTTTGAAAAGGTCATTGCTTTTGATTTTATAGGTACCGGATATCAATTGATATTGCAGAATCATCAAAACAATAAAACTGGCAATAGCGATAAGTTTATAAATTCTTTCGGTATTCAGGTACATAAATCAGCGATTGGGTATTCGCAAATTTGGTAATTATATAGCAAAGAGTCCAATTTAATTTTATTACACAACTTATCTCCTCCAGATAAATCCTTCAATTTCTCTTCTTAAAGAAGGGAACGCGGACCTTTTATCCTCTGTTTATTTCTATGCTCGGTTGAATGTCCAACTGTTCATATATCGAGTTCTGAGAGACAAATTCGGGTACAATATTTTTTAGAATTCTGACTAATTCTATTGGCTTTATAGCTCCTGAATGGCTATCCAGTATTTGCTCACAAAGCTTATCCAACAGAACCTTTTTCTCATTCAGATCTTCACTGTTGATTTTGGCAATCATTATTTTTTCGTGATGTGTTCTGATTGTATTTTCATTATTTGCCAGCAGTTCTTCATATATCTTTTCTCCAGGGCGTAATCCCGTTATCTTGATATCAATATCTTCGGGGTAGCGGTAGCCTTTGAGCCGGATCATACGTTTAGCAAGTTCTATGATCTTTACAGACTTGCCCATATCAAAGACAAATATTTCTCCACCTTTACCCATTACTCCTGCTTCCTGAACGAGTTGACAAGCCTCAGGAATAGTCATAAAATAGCGTGTAATATCCGGATGCGTTAGTGTCAAAGGTCCGCCGGTTTCCATTTGTCTTTCAAACAATGGGATAACAGATCCGTTTGAACCCAATACATTACCAAAACGGGTAACAATAAAGGCAGTCTTAAATTGTTGCTGACAGCTATTTACATAGATTTCCGCAGCTCTTTTTGTCGCTCCCATCACATTCGTCGGATTAATGGCTTTATCCGTAGAAACCATGACAAATTTTTTAGCGTTGTACTTAATAGCCATATCCGCCACATTCCGGGTGCCGATAACATTTGTTAAGATAGCTTCATACGGATTTTGTTCCATTAACGGAACATGCTTATAAGCCGCGGCATGAAACACGAGGTCAGGACGAAACTGTGCAAATATCTCCTCCATAAAAAGGCGGTCTCTCACATTGCCAACAATATAATACACCCGTTCCGGATGAGTCGCAAATAGCGTTTGCTGTACATCATATATGGCCGATTCTGCCTGATCAATCAAAATTAACTGATCATAATTTTGTACCGAAATCTGCCTGGCCAGTTCGGAACCTATAGAACCTGCAGCACCTGTCACCAATATCACTTTTCCATACATCTCATGCTGTATAGCCGGATTATCAAGTTGAATAACCTTTCTGCCTAAAAGATCCTCAATTTTCAATGCACGTATCTGCCGTTGATTTCCGGCATTCAGCATGGTATTAGACGGATGCATTATTCGTATCTCCAGTTCCAGATCCTGTGCTTTTTCAGTAATACGTTCCAGTCTCTCCGGATCATTATTCTCCACAGCAATAATAATCTGCTCGATATTACACTCATGGATCAATTGTTTGTCCAGACGATCCAAGTCCAGAATTTTGAGACCAGCGAGGCGTTTCCCCACTCTTGAAGGCTTGTCTTCTACAAATGCAAAGACTGAATATTTGACCCTGACATCATCTCTCAATAATGACAGAGCCATTAACCCAGGTCTTGAAGCGCCGAAAATCAAGACATTTACCTGTTTTCTTTTTCGAAGAAAAAAGGCCTCATAAATAGTTCTGTAGAAAATACGTGCAGCGACCAGCACCACCATACTCAGAAATGCATGCATAAAGAGTACAGCGTATGACATACGCAGGTAATCGTCCAAAATCGAGTCTTCCGGAATAAAAAGGCGGAAAACAAAATTTGCAGCCATTAACGTCAGCATAGCCACCCATATGACTTTGAATACGCTTATCGCATCCCGGATACCCGTCTGTCTGACAATCCCTCTGTATGTACCATAGCCAATAAAAAAGAAAAGATAGACCAGAATAATCAGGACACCTTTTTTCAACATTAAGTCCAGTTCAAAGCTGCCCTTAAAACTATTAATAATAAAGTTGGAGAATAAATAACAGAAAAATACAATTGAGATATCAATTAATAAAATAACCCATCTGGGATTATCCTTTCTTAATCTTCGCTTTAGGTCTGTAAGGTTCCACATATCACATTTACCGTGACTACAAATATGCAAGTATTATTCCACATTCGTATCAATTCTGATAATAACTAAATTTGGACAACTTTTTGCTATAACATAACTCAGCAGATATATACTACCGTTAAAGCGTTAAAGTTTATAAAAACGGAATAGATTTATAAGTAATATTTATTATTGCTTTACGCAAGTATATTGATTAACATATATTCAAAAATATGGAAAACAAAGACAAAATCAACATTTCGTTAATTTTAGATGCATTTAAAGAAAATAAAAGTAGATGCTTTGCTACATTTTCAAATTAAATAACTTATCTTTGTTATTCATAAATATTTAATTCTGTTGTAGCAATTCGGATCAATACAACGTTATGATTAATAATCGTACAGTATAAACAAGAACATGAGCCTTCTATCAAAGTTATTCCGTAAGAAAGAAAATACACTTCATCATAATGCTCTGGCATTTATGGAGGTTGATATGCACAATCATCTATTACCAGGTATTGATGACGGAAGTAAATCAGTAGAGCAATCTGTAAAACTAATTGAAGGATTACAGGAATTAGGACTAAATAAGTTTATATGCACACCCCATATCATGGATGGTGTGTATGCCAACACCAAAGACACTATTGATGCTGCATATCAAAAACTTAAATCTACTCTTGTATCCAGAGAATCAAAAGTAGAGCTTAATTTTGCAGCGGAACATATGATTGATCAGGGGTTGGATGTCATCATAGCGGATAACAAATTGTGCGGAATGCCGAATGATTATGTACTTATAGAGATGTCCTATTTAGCAGAATCAAAGTCTTTATTTAGGACGATCATGGATATACAAGCTATGGGTTACAAACCAATATTAGCTCATCCGGAGAGATATAACTATTATCATCAGAACTTTAAGATCTTTAAACAAATAAAAGATGCAGGATGCGCTCTTCAGCTGAATCTGCTTTCAGTGTCCAGATATTATGGCAGTAATGTAAAAACTACTGCGCTGACATTGATAAAATCGGGACTATATGATTTTATAGGAACAGATATTCATCATGAAAAACATCTGGCAGCTGTAAAAGAAGTCGCTACAAAATATCCGTTGGCAGATCTTCTAAAAACTTGCCAGCTTCGCAATCATGAACTTCTCACAAGCAGCAATCCCAGCAAAGAATTTATTGCAGTAGGCTAATCTGGAGTAGAACAATATTATGAAAGCAACCTTTGAAGTGGGTTGCTTTTTTTTGTACACAGTCTTCCTATGTGATATCTACAAATCAATTGATCAGAAAAATAGTCTGTTTATTTAAGCGCTGTATTTTCTGAGGAATTTTTCCCTTAACATATATTTGTAACGATATTATCAAATTGTTTTGGTGAAAATTTCAATTTTATATGCTATTATTACGGTGCTTAAACCTTTTTGCATATGAAAAACAATCTATTCCGCTTTAAACAGAAGCATTTCTTTCTATTCTTCTCCTTTAGTCTAATATCCTTATGTGTGAGCGCTCAGAAAACGCACACCTTTACTGAAGGACTACATGTAGAGATTCCCCAGAATTATGGTCGGGAAGCACTCTATACAGATGAATTATTGTGGCAACTCTACAGCAATAAGCTAGCTACACCTTCTGTTGGTAAGACTTTAGAATTGTCATTATCCCAAAATAAATGGATAAAAGCGACTGCAGATAGTACAGGTTTCTTTAGACCCCAACGAGGAAGTGGAGGAAATCTGCAACAGCCAAATAATCCTCCCGGACCGGGGCGGATTGCGGAACAAAATACAAATCCAAGACCTGCACAACAATACCGGGGTCCCAGACCCAGCTATTTGTACCTGACCTACAATTCATCCAAAGAGCAAACTGCAATATTGAACGTGAAGGGTAATAGTGCGGTTGTTGTAAACGGAGCCCTGCATTCTGGTGATCCATATCGGATGGGCTGGATGGACATTCCGGTACACTTAAAAAAAGGACTTAATGAATTTTATGTCCGCGGAGCATATATATCAGCCAGTCTTACTTTTCCACAGCATCCTGTACAGTTTTCTACTCAGGATCTTACTCTACCGGATATTGTGCAGGGAAAAGATAACAGCAATCTCATTGTTGGAATCGTATTGTTAAATAACAGCACTCAAAACCTATCTGATCTACAGATACAAAGTATTACAAACGGTCAGAAAGTAATCAGTGCTTTACCTGTCATTAATGGAAACAGCAGCAGAAAAGTAGTTGTACGTATTGACGGATCTGCTATTCAGAAAACAGGAGACATTACCTCTCAACTTTCTTTATTAAAGAATGGAAAGGTTATTGGTAATACCCCGATCCAGTTGAGAAGTGTAGATCTAAAAACAGCTTACAGAGTTACATTTGTAAGTAATATTGATAATAGTGTACAATATTATGCGGTCAATCCTGCTACAGGAGGAGAGAAACCGCAGGATGCACTTTTCTTCTCTGTACATGGGGCAGGGGTCGAAGCTCTTGGTCAGGCACAAGCGTATCAGGCTAAAGATTGGGGAACACTGGTGGCCCCTACAAATCGTCGTCCCCGTGGATTTAACTGGGAAGACTGGGGACGCTTAGATGCTTTGGAGGTCTTAAGTTTGGCAAAGGCTCAACTGCAGCCAGATACGCAACGCGTCTACCTGACAGGACACTCAATGGGGGGACACGGCACCTGGTTTTTGGGTGCTACCTATCCGGACAAATGGGCTGCAATAGCACCATGTGCAGGGTATCCGACCCTGAAAGGTTACGGGTCTGCAGATGGATTAGTACCAGAAAAAGGACGTAATGCTCTGGAAGAAGTATTACTTAGATCGGGTAATCAGAGTGACGTCATTGCTTACGCAACGAATTACAAACCATTAGGTGTCTATATATTGCATGGGGATGCAGACCGCACCGTTTCTGTGGATTATGCAAGACAGATGCGAAATATCCTTGGTGGATTTCATCCTGACTTTAGCTATTATGAATACCCTGGCGGCTCGCATTGGTATAGCAACGAAAGTGTAGACTGGAAGCCTTTATTTGATTACTTCAAGTGGCACAAAAGAAAAACACATAACGAGGTTGATCATATCGATTTTATGACTGCTAACCCCGGAATATCTGCATCCTATTATTGGGCAACCGTTTATCAGCAGCTCAATCCATTAGATTATTCCCGTATCCTCTTAGACCGCGATATGGTAAAACGAAGTATTGTAGGACAAACAACAAATGTGCAGACACTTCGTCTGGATCTGAGAGGGTTTAATAAAACGGAACAAGTATCTATAACGTTAGATAGCTTAAATACCATTGAACACCATATAACAGATTCCAAAAGTTCTTTTGTCTATCTGAAAAAAGAAGGAACATCCTGGAAAGTAATCAACGAGCCAAGCCTTGCACATAAGGGGCCTCACAGAAACGGAACATTCAAAGAAGCATTTAACAACAGGATGGTCTATGTTTACGGAACTCAGGGAACTAAAGAAGAAAATAATTGGGCTATGGAGAAGGCAAATTATGATGCTGAAGCCTGGTACTACCGGGGTAATGGGGCATTTGATATTATCGCTGACCGGGATTTTGAAGAAACCAAATATGCCGGCCGAAATATTATTCTGATTGGTAATGCAAAAACCAACAGCGCATGGAATATTTTACTGAAAGATTGTCCGGTTAAGGTGGAGACTGGCAAGGTTAATATTGGGGAGAAAAGCTATTCCGGAGATGATTTGGGTGGATATTTTTACTGGAAGAAACCGGGATCAGATGTTTTATCTGTGGGAGTTATTACCGGCAACGGAATCGCAGGAATGCGTGCAGCAACGGCTAATCAATACTTTGCCGGAGCAAGTGGCTTTCCGGATTATATGTTTTTTAAGCTGGCTATGTTGAAAGACGGAGTGGAAGGCATTGTAGATGCCGGATTTTACAGCAATGAATGGAATGTAAAATCAAATTAGAAATAACAAAGAGCTGGATATTGCCAGCTCTTTGCTTTTACTTATTATTGCAATAACCACATCGGTTTATTGATTATTATATTAGTGATAATTACTTACATCCGGTATTAATCACTATTTCTATCGCTTGTACCCTGTTAGTATTTAATTCTATTTTTTGATATCCGATTTAACAAAAATGGCCGGAGCAAATCCTTTGTACTATATTAGTAGCTGGTCTTTACTATCTTAATGCTGGCAACAATTTATCCCAGATTTCCTGATACAATTTGGGATCATTACTTAATCCGTTATCTTCGTCATAAGCTGTTTTATTGTGGATATCACCTCCAAAGATCTTATCCACCTGATAAATATTCAATGTTACTAAAGCTTGATTAGAATTACCTGGCTGAATCAGAAAATTACATGTTCTCCATTCTCCCATTTTAGCTGAGAAAACCTTATTATACTTGATATAGGTTTGTACCTGTATAAAGCCCGATTGCCGGTCTACAGCAGTAATCCGGTATCCGTTATTATGTAAGTATCGTATGGATTTTGTAAATGTGGAGTCTGCAGTCGCATCTACATTTCGCTGCTGAAATGTATTTATCTGTTGTGCAGAAAGGCTGAGGGATAGAAAAACAAAGAGAATAACTATAAAAAATCTGAACTGCATCATAACTTACTGATATTGAAAGGTTATTTCATTATCAGCAAGTTATCGAAAATCATTAACAATGGCAAACAAAGAAACTTTTATCCGGCTGAATAAAAATGTTCCGGCTTAATTCTTTCTCTGAGGAGCTACCGATTGGCATCTAGCGGCTGATGTTAACAAAATAATCCAACGGATAGGTATGATCGTCAAGCTTTGCATTTTCGATACCATAGTCCGCAAAGACTAATAGCTCACTATCCGGTTCTAAAGCCCGGAAAGCAGTACCATATCCTACCGGTACATGCAATACTCTATGTTCTTCTGACTTTAAGATTTCTGTCTCTACAGCAAGATCTTCTGAAGGTGAATCCCAATTATCAATCTTAACCAGATCTACCGAAAATGCTCCGGACAATACATAAAACCAACGCTGTTCTATCCGATGCGCCCGCCAGCCTCTGATCAATTCGACATCTGCATTCTTAATAATATAAAACCGTTTGATCAACGACATATCAAAATCATTGACAAATCGGATCTGACCTCTATGGTCTTTCGCAATACCGCCAGTGATGAAGTTTATCATATTCTGAATCTGCTACTTGTTTACGTATTTCTTAATTATACTACTCTTTATAATCAGATATAGGATACTGAGAAAGGCTAGTAAAGACAAAGAGAAAATAATCATAACGTTAACTGTTTCGTTTGCAACTTGAATAACGACAAAACCAATTAAAAACTGTAAAGCGCCGTATAGAAAAGATACCATCAGCTTATTTACACCCGCTTCATTTCCAAGATATTGATACAAATGAGAACGGTGCGCTTTAAAGATATTTTCTCCTTTTGACAAACGCCTAATAATTGTCCAGATCGTATCAATGCCATAAACAGACAAGAAGAGGATATAGATAAGATTCTGCGATTTAATAATCAATGCCGCAATAGCAAATAGTAAGATAAACGCTATAGCAACAGATCCTACATCACCAGCAAAACATTTAGCTTTTGATCTGAAGTTGAAAAAGGCAAAAACCAGTACCGATAACATACTATAGATCAGCAAATCCCGATCAATGAAATCAATCTGATGGCTGACTAACATTAATAAACCTCCTACTGCAAGACTATAACAAGCTGTAATGCCGTTAATTCCATCCATGAAATTGTACGCATTGATAACTCCAATGACAATTACAAAAGTAATGGCCAGGTAATACCAGGGCATGTCAAACACATCCAGTTCGTAGGCCATTAACAATACCGAAAGCAAATGAACTAATAGACGGATCTTATTGGACAAGGTCATTACATCATCCGCGAAGCTAACAACTGTCATCAAGGTCAATCCGAAAAAGAAATAGGGATACTGAAAGCCGGAAATAACAAAATAAGCAAATGCCCCCAAATAAAATATAACTCCGCCCCCCCTCAATGTAACAGAGGTATGTGAACTACGTTCGTTTGGCTTATCTATAATATTAAACCGGTCTGCAATTTTAAAGTAAAGCAGCTCAGCAATAAAAAGAGTTATAAATATTATTATGTATATCATTATTTACTATTTATTTTATACTAATTCTTGCCTGCATTAAAGGATCTGATCGTTTTCACCAATCCTTCAGTTGCAGTCAATGGTAATTTCTCAATACCTAATGCAGTTTTGATCTTCTGATTGGAGACAACATAAGACTCTGTTAATTTCTTCAGTCGCTCAGAATTTAAAGGTAAAGGTAGTATATCTCCTATTTTAACAACTCCCCTTATCAATCCCACAGGAACAGACCATAACTTGGGTGACTTTCCTAACGTACGTGCAATTAAAGAGACCAAATCATTAGTAGATACTGCATCGTCATCGGCAAAGTTATAGACTCCGGACGGTAGACTTGTATTTACTATCATCTGTTCCAACAGATAGTTAAGGTTATCTATACTCAAAAATGATCGTTGATTATGAAAACCAGCCAATGGCCAAGGCAATCCTTTTTCTACTACTTTATATAGCAAATTAAGATTTCCTTTATTTCCCGGGCCATGGATCATACATGGCCGGATAATAAAAAGACGTTTTCCTAAAGGCAAAACTTTGTTTAACAGATACTGTTCCGCTTCCAATTTTGATTTACCATAAGGAGTCAAAGGTGATCCATTGACATCTTCTACCAATATATCATTCACAGTGTCAGCAACTGCTTTAACAGAGCTGAAATAGAAAAAGTCTTTAATATCAGATTGTAAAAAAAGATCAAATAACTCTATAGTCAAATCTCTGTTAACTTTAAAATATTCTTCGGGATCCGAGGTATTTGATGTATCATGGGCTTTACCAGCTAAGTGGATGACTGCTGTAGCTTCAGAGGGCATATTTAGTTGCCAATCTATATTTCTTAAAGAAAGATTCTTCACATTATACCTCTTATCCAATAGAAATTTTTGCAAATTCCTGCCCACAAAACCAGATGTGCCTATTATAACAACTTTCATTTAAACTGCTGAATTGTTTTTTTATTTATCAAACGACGTTTTCCATCAAAAATCCAACCCCATTTACTAAAATAGTATATTGCTGACCTCACAAAGATCTTAAATAATTTCATACTCTTATTTGCTCCTGATTCATACCCATGATAGATAGAAACTTCGGGATAATAGATTGTATCATAGTAGACATGCATTCTCCGGGATAAATCCCAGTCCTCAAAATACATAAAAAATTTATCATCATATACTCCAACTTTTCGTAAGGCATCTAAACGAAATAAAGTAAAACAACCTGAAATAATAGGTGCGCTATAAATCGTATGATTTGGAACCATCCTAAGCTCATAATCTATTATAAATCGCTTAAACCACCCATAACGTCTGTTCAGTATTCGCTGAATTATTGAAAGTGGTGAAGGTAACAGCTTTGGAAGGTGTTGAATTGTATCATCTTCATTTAATACCTGCGGCATAATCATCGCAACATGATCATGGGAATCCATGTAAGAAACCATCTTTTCTATCACACCGGTTGTAAACGAAACATCAGGATTGATAACAAAGTGGTACTTAGCATCACGAGCTATTGCATCCCAGATTGCTATATTGTGCGATGCACCAAACCCTGGATTAGATGGATTATGAATGTAGACTATTCTTTGATCGGACGAAACCTGCCTGAGATCATCCGAAGGAGAATTGTCTATTAGGTACAAAAATTGAATATTGCTCGACAACACACATTTAATAGTACGTTCAGCCTCTAAATGACTGGTTTTATATAAAACAATAGATGAGGTAACCAAAATTTTATTTTTTTTGATAATTAAATACAAACAAAATCACAATCCACTCTGTAATTTGATTAGCGAAGAATATCGATCAATTTATTCATTTGATCTGACACTTTGACAACACTATTAACTTTTACCGATAGCGAAAGTGATCTAACAATAGCTTCACAGATAGAATTAACATCACCAGGATCAAAAACATCACTTGGATGGCAGACAGCATATGTATATTCCAAGTCAGCCCCAATAATCTTACACCCCATTTCGATTCCCTCTATCAAACCCAGTCCAAAGCTTTCTGATAGTGATGGAAAGATCACGAATTCTGACTCAGAATATTCTGTAGCCAGCTTTTCTCTGTCTACAAATCCTATATTGAATATTGGATATCCTTTACTACGTGCTTCATTGATCAGCAAAAGAATCTCAGGAAAATTATTGTTCACAGTTAAAACGAGTTCCCCCTTACCAGTACTGTCATATGCCTTGCAAAACGCTGCAATAAGTCGAATATGATTTTTGTTTGCTTGTGCATTGCTTACATATAAAAACCTACCAATCTTGCGAGAAACATTACCATTCTCCACCATTATTTTAGGATAAAATGGCATAACACGAACTTCAATCGAATTTGCGATACTATTTGATAGACGATTCGAAACTATCTCACTTTGGGTAAACCAAACATCTGTGTTTTTTTTTAATGTCTTAATAACAAAAAGCTTGATATGGAAAAGAATGGTCTCAAATACACCAAACTCTTTTGGAATATTAAGAAGGATTGTATTGTGAAAATAAGTAAAAACTTTACCTCGGATCTTTATAGGCGGAGGTACGTTTCCAAGAATAAATATTTTTCCGAATCGGGTTCTATTTCGAAAATAGAACATCAATCGTTTCGAAAACGTTGAGTCTAAATATTCTATTCGATTTGTTGATTTGATCTGATAAGGTCTGTCCTCTATTCTTCTATCAAATAAATAATATATTTCCAAATCTGTTTTTTCAAGATTATCAACTAAATAATCTAAAAGAACTTTACCTCCACCATTATGTATATAGATAGCATCTATCAATAAGCTATAATTACTTCGAATCATTGTTATTTTTAATAAAAAACTCTTTCAGCTCATTGAGTGAGTCAAACTTATATATTTCATACTTTTCAAGAAGTAGTTCTACTTTTTTTCCATCGTTTGACGAAATATCTAGGAATATTTCAGAAGTACTTGGTAAGTAACCGTAAGCACCGTAATTGTGCGACTTCCCATCTAAAAAGGGGCTGAAAGAAACAAACTGCACAAGATTACGATCCCAGACAAATAACATTGGGTCACCCTGAGATATTCTTGTCTTTATAAAAATGAAATAATATCCTGGTTTAAGGGTAATTTTTGAATTTTCAACTAAAATATACTGATTCTTCTCCGAAAATGCTAATTTGACTAACTGACCTGAAAAAGTTTTATTTGATGTAGGCAAAGTCTCAGGTTTTTCTGGTAGAAATGAGCCATTGAGATTTATTGCTTTATTAAAATTTACTGAAAAATGTTCAACCATACCAGGCATCGCAAAATCATCTTGCAAAGGAAGATATCGAGTTTCGGACTTCGTTTCTGACACCTGTATCATATTATTTTTTAATGTGGGAAATCCTATCAACCTAATGCCTGATATAGACTGAAGACCTCCATCTGTACTAGGATAATATAAATTTAAAAACGATGTAGCTGCTATTGAAAATGGCGCACTAGAAACACCTTTACTATACTCTACCTTCGATGAATATGCATTAACAACAATATTTTTACCACGAATATCAATATTAGTCAATCGACCTCCAATAAAATTATATGAACAATCCTTACCATCAAAGATATAGCTTGTAGATTGATATTTCTTACTACTAAGTTTTTTATTATCAAAAACATCGACGTTAACACTCTTTGACATATCTCCTAATCTTTTTTCATCCCAGCAATTTATAAAGCTTACAGGTGTATATGTATTATTGGAATAAAAGAATCCATTTATAAGATTGAATTGAAAGATGCAATCTGTAAAACTGACTCCTCCAAACCCATCTGTCAAATTATGAAAGTATACAGCAATATCGTTAGAATCAAACTCACATGTATAAAAATATTTGTTACCAGCATGCATATTATCACCACTACCTTTGTTATCTAAACTATACACACCATAGCGATTTTGTTGAAATGAGCAGCTAAAAAAGGTACATCCTATATTCCCCCACGGGAAAGTGATAGCTTTATCGAACCCCTGAAATAAAACATTTCGGAATGTTACATTTCCACTGTACTGCCCATCTGGCTCTTGCTTGCCATTTATATCAGTACCAAATGATATACCTGTCCCTTCTTTGTTATTAGAAGATACGATCATGTTAACCATTGAACTTGAATATGTCCAAAAAGGAGCTTTCGCATTATAAATAATTATTGCACGCTTTATATCAAATGGCATCAAATATGTATTTCCTGCATCCCCTTCCAGCTCCATATGCTGATTCAAGCGCGCATTAAATTTATACTTCCCTGCTGGAAAAAACAGAGACTCTCCATAGTCAAAGGCTGCCTGAATGGCTTTGGAATCATCTGTCTTACCATCCCCCTTTGCCCCAAACCATTTCACATTAAGTTTCCCGCTATAATTTCGTTTGTAAAATTTATTTTCCTTTTTTATATAAATTACTCCATCTACCTTTTCTTTTGTCATTGGACTACCATCCCGCCAGACACTTACAGATTCATAGGATGCAGAGTTATTTCCTTGATCATTAGACCCAGTTTGTGAATACGATTCACTTACAAAAGAGAGCAAGATTAATAAGTATATTATTACTTTAATGTTCATAAATTAAATTTCATCTTTTTAAAAAGATCTTATTATAAAAGCATAAGTATCATACAAGAATCTATTATGTAAACCACTTGTCATTTCGTTTCTCTTATTTTAGATAAGATAGTTTAAAAGTATCTGTACGTCTCAATTATTAATATAGTTTGAGTCATATTCGCTATAATTAGATTTTCTTAAAAGAACCTTTGATTGGAAATTATTGAATACATATAAAAAAACAAAGAAATACATTTCGGGAGAAAAATAATGTCCTTCTCTAAAAAGTTTTGCAAAGAAATAAATCAAAATACCCTTACTTATTATAGAGTTTTGATACAAAATATTTTCTTTATCATTTTTCACATAAAAATGATAAAGAAAATATCCAAATAGTATTAGTCCTAATAATCCTGTTTCAGAAAGCAATCGAATAAACAAGGAACCAGCATCTTGCGCATTTAAATTATCCATTCCCATTTCTTCAAAAACACTTATCCCTTTAACACCACCTAAATATAATTCTCTAGAAGTAAGATGAGAGCCTATACCGTTACCAAATATCGGATTTGATTCGAAACTTTTAAGAGCTACAAACAGATTTGATAATAATGCATATGAGCTCAGGTTAGCTTGGGTCAGATCTTTGGTAATAAAAGAATTCATTGTATCATCAACTCTAAGTTTAAAAGAAGGATAAAAATTATACACCAAAATGCCAATTAAAAAAGATAGAGAGGCGCCAATCATAACCTTAATGATAGATATTCTTTTGAATGATAAAATCAAACACAACCCCAAACAAATTATTGCAAGACTTGATCCACTCAAAATAATGCTTAACAAAATTAATTTCCAATAATATCTAGGATATTCAATAGATTTCAATGTTATAAAAAATGCAGGCAAAACAATAGCAGCATAATGTGCAGGTTCCAACATTATACTGCGAAACCAATAATTATTCATAGTCAAATCTATTGGAAACCTAATAAAGCCTATTATTACTAAAAACAATACTAAGCGACAATACAATCTAACTATTTCATTGATTTTAAATTCAAAGTATTTAAAAAAAGAAAAATAATATATAGGTATAATAAGTAATGCTACAAACTGTACCATAAAATATCCTATAGAATTATATCCAAAAACTATAGATATAAATCCGTTTAATAACAATAAAATGTGAAATACAAATAAGCCTCTTGCATAGGAAACTTTATTAGCTAACATGAAGAAAGCCAGATTTACCAGAATTACTAAATAAAATAATTTGAAATCAAAACCGATATTGTATCGAAACGATTCAGTAAAAATAGACAGCAATGTAGTATAAAGAATTAACTTATTTACCTTCATAATGAAAAATATGATTTATCCAATTATCTATATAAAGATCATCAGAGGGCATTGATTTCTTTGAACCAAAAGAAGAAATCTCAATATCATCTACATCAAAAAGGTTTACCCAATCAGAATTATAAATTGGATTCATAAAAACAGATTTATTTGTCGTTAAAATTCTTTTTCCCGCTCCATATGCTTCGATTACTCTCATTGAAAGTCCTGTTTGCGTGGAATGACTTAAATCTACAATTATGTCAGAAATCTCAAGATTATATAAATATTCCTTTCTGGGCATAGGCCTAAATGATAAGAAACTTTTATTTAAATTGACTCCTTTAAAGATTTTCATTTTAACATAGGTTGTCCAAGGAATATAGCAAAACATTTTAGCCTTTAACCCATTTTGTTTGCAATATGATTGAAATTTTAACATTGCATTGTACCTCGAAATAGTAAAGGAATTAAAACAAAAAAAATCAAATATCAAATCCTTTCTACTATTTTGAATCTGTTTAATTTCTTCTGTATAAAAAAGTTGTAAAAATTCTAACCCAGTAATATTTTGAAAATCACCATAGTCAAATGTAAATACTCGATCAAAATATTTTAACAACCTCGTATAGTGATTATTTTGAGACGAATCCCATTGGTACATTAAACATATAATATTTGGATATTTTTTTCGCACTTTTTTTAAAAAATATTCCGGCATCTTATAACCTCGGATAACAAATAGATGACTCATATCTTTAACATTCCGTATTTTAAAAAGAATATATAAAAAATATATATTCTGGTAGATATTTATTAATCTCGCATTAACTGTATTGAGTATACTAAATAACTTACCGTCTATTTTTTCTGAAAAAAAAACAACCTCGTTATATTCAGCTAGCTTGGAGTGAATCAAGACGTGATAGTCATAAAATCTAGGTGCAATGAATAATATTTTTTTCCCGTCGACTGTTATCATAATTATTTTAACAAACCTTTAGATTTCATTTCCGATATTGAATCTTCGTATTTACTAACTTCTATCTCCTGTAAATTAACCCAATCCGTAAAAGACTTAATTCCTCTTTCAAACGTAACTTTAGGTTCAAAACCCAATAATCTTCTAATTTTTGTTAAGTCAGCATAATTATGACGAATATCTCCTACACGATAGTTACCAGAGATTGTAACAGCGACATCAACACCGTAATTTTTCTTAAGTTCATTTGCTACAGTTAACACGTCTGTCGCCATACCGGTTCCCACATTGAACGCTTCATTATTAGCTTCGTCTTTCTCTAATCCTAATATTGTAGCATCAACTACATCATCTATGTATACAAAATCACGAGTTTCCCTTCCATCTTCGAAAATATTAATACCATTTCCATTTTTAATTTGAGTAGAAAAAATAGACAAAATTCCAGTGTATGGATTTTTAAGAGATTGACCAGGTCCATAAACATTCTGATAACGAAATGCAACACCCGCAATTCCAATAGTAGGGCAAACAGTTAGTATCATTTGTTCCTGATTTTGCTTTGTTATACCATAAACCGATGAAGGGTGAATTTTAGACTCTTCATCAGTACCAACCAGAGTTAATGCACTTGATCCTGAATATTTTACTTCAAAATCGCCTGCATCCATAAACTCACTTTCTCTTTGCTTTGGATAAACCGCCCCCAACTCTTTACTAATATATTTTCCTTCTCCATAAATTGAACGAGAAGAAGCAACAATTACCTTTTTAACAGTATGTTGTGTATTTACTAATAAATCCAATAATAAAGCAGTACCATTGATGTTAACATCAATGTATTTTTTTATCTCATACATTGACTGTCCAGTACCTGTCTCAGCAGCATAATGTACTATAGCATCCTGACCCTCAATCGCTTTTACCCAATCTTGCTCCGAAGTTACTGTCCCCAAAATAAACTTCACTTTATCTTTAATGCTTATATATAAAGGGGAGGTTTCTCTAGGATTCTCACCATGTATCTGGGGTGAAAGATTATCTAATACAGTAATATTATATCCTTTATCTATTAACTTAAGTGCTAAGTTTGAACCTATGAAGCCTGCTCCACCAGTAATTAAAATGTTTTTCATTTACCTTTTTAATTTATAAATTCTCCATAAATATTAGTTCTTTTCCAAACTAATGTCTCTATACAATATCTTTTGATAATTCTTGCTGGTGCACCAACGACTACACAATAATCAGGAATATCTTTTGTTACAACAGAATTTGCACCAATAACACAATTCCTACCAATATTTGCACCAATAATACAAACGTTTTCTCCTATCCAGGTACCTTCACCAATAATTACTGGATTACATTGTTTTATTGGTTGATCTAAAATTGATACACTCACATCTTCATATGAATGTAAATTATCAGATATATAAACTTTATCTGCGGTTAATACACTTTTACCAAGAGTAATGGAAGATGTGGCATATATATGATTAAAATGTCCTATTCTACTTCCCTTTCCAATTGTAATCTGACATGTTCTTCCAGTAAGTGGCAAAGCACCTAACCAAACATGTTTAGCAATTATAACACTATCTTCAATCGATATATTCTTTCCACCATCTATTTTAAGAGGCTTTTGAATAAACGAACCACTTCCAAAACTCTTAAAGTGAGATTTTAACAAAAAAGTAAAAATCCTAGTGCTAATTCTATTCCAAAAATTGTAAATACTCATTTAACTTTTATTAACTTCAATAAACCTCTCTATATCATAAAATATATCAGCATTATCTCGAATTTTACTCTCTTCCCAGTCCCACCATTTTATTTTCAATAATTCCTCAATTTGATCTTCTTTAAATCGGAATTTAATATGCTTAGCAGGGATCCCACCAGCAATAGAATAAGGCAATATATCAGATGTTACCACTGAGCCAGCCGCAATAACTGCTCCATCACCAATCTTTACACCTCTCATCACAATTGTGTTCATCCCAATCCAAACATCATTACCTATAATTGGACAATCTTTTTGAGGCTCAGCAACGGACCTGTCCACAATACCATAATCGGGACTAGTGATTATCGGACTAGTAGTTATCCATTCATAATTATGTCCAGAGACACCTATTACCACTTGCCGTGCAATAGAACAATATTTTCCAATAATAGCCTCCTCAACGTAACTTCGTGGACCACTTATGTAGGAATAATCTCCTATTTCGACATAAGATATTTCTCCTCCCCCTCTAATCATAACATTTTTACCAATCTTAGACCGTGATGATAGTGACTTATCAAAAATCTTGGTGCCTGTTTTAATATTTCTATAAGTCCAATATAAATAAAGTGCAAGTCGTCTAAACATCATAATTGTTTTTAACTTTAGTGTACACCGCAAATAAATACAATAATTTGCATAAAAAATACAAATTAAAACAGTAAATAAAACTATTTAAATTAATGTCTACAAATACTTTAAAAAATACAATACTTAAAATATATACGACAATAGACACAAAATCACTCCAGAAAATTGGTTTTAAATTGACAATACTATTAAAAAACAATGCTAATGGATCCGTAAGTGCCTTCATAACAAGCCCTGGTATTGCCAAATATACAAGACTTACATAAGGCAAATGTTGAGGGAAAAGAGCTCCAACCATTATCTTTAAAAATAAGAGAATCATAACAATAGAAAAGACCAAATATCCCAAAACGGCAATTAAGTCACTCCTTAAAACATTCCTAAACTCTTCCATTTCACCATTCGAATAAGCTTTTATTGCTTTTGGAAAGAAAATATTCAAAATTGAACTTGGAATTAGAGTCCAAAGATTTAGAATTAAAAAAAATAAATACAGGCTACCTAAAGCTTCCTTACCTAGGAGAGAGTTTATACTCCAACGTTCAATTTGCATATAAGACAAATAAAAAATTCCTGAAACATAAGGTATGAAACCAAAACCTAATATATATCTTAGGTACTTTATATCTAAATCAAATTTTGTGGGAAAAGTATTTTTATTTAAATTTAAAACAATAAAAATAACAGGCTGTACCAATAATGCGATTAATGCTCCAGTAAGCCCCAAGGATGGAATAAGTACAAGACTAAAAAACCCTAATATTGAACTTATCAGATTTGTTAAATTGAGTTTTTTTAACTTTTTACTGGCAATCAAACAATTGGTTAGCCAATTATTAAATAACAACAAAACACCCAATAAAACACTTATTATAATCAATTGAAAAGAAGAAATTTCACACCACCAAAACACTAATCCAAGGAAAGAAACAATTAGAGATATAGTTCCCAGATAACTATAAATAACATTATTGGTTTTTACATTTGATTCGATTTCACCCAAAGCGATTATTCTATATCCACCATTAATAGTTCCTATTTGGAAAAACGTGATTAACATAGATGCTGTATTCACCATAGTAATTACTCCTAAGTCCCCGAAACCAAAGAACTTTATAAATGCAAATGACCTAGCAAATCCTAGAAATGCAACCAAAATATTTACAATAATATAAACAAATGACTCATTACCCAAGTATTTTAATACCTTCTCCACATTAAATGTTATTAATCCATTTCTTTAAAGAGTTCGCTACTATTTTACCATTTTCTAAAACATTAATTCCAACCTTTTTATGCATTGCTCCGTAAAAATCAGTAAACCCCTCATTATGAGAGCTTAAGTATGCTAATACAAATCTTCTTAATTCATAATCATCTTCATACTTAACATTTCTCAACTTATACAATAACGGTTGTAGTTCAAAAACATTTTCTAAATTAAATACTCTATTACATCCTTGGTAAAAACTCGATCCAAATGTAATAACATGCTTGTTCATCAACAAAGCCTCAAATCCACCAGTACCATTTATTGTTATTACACCAATACTATTTGAAATAACCTCCTTACCAGACAATTTAGTATTTAATAACCTGATATTAGGGACTGCTTGAAGTCTCTCATAATCTTCAATGCTTCTATAGCCCGGTGAATGCGGATGATCCTTAACATATAGGAATACATCTGGAGGTAACTGGCTTGCAATATTTTCAATCAGCTTTATTTGATTAGAATACTTATTATTGGCCCAATACAACACAACAGCCTCTGGTTCTAGATGCATTGGGTAAAAATAATATTTTTTGTTAGGGTCGTAATCGTCATATTTCAATATTGAACGATACTTGTTTAAATTTTTAACTCTGCGTCCTAATAAATCATCTTTTTCAATAAATACTTCTATATTGTCAACAATAGGTTTGAGATTTGACTTTTTAATCTTACGGATCAATTTAGACGCTATGTTTTTAAAAAATAATTTATAGTATTCTAAATTCGAAACATCGCCAGTGCCAAGTTGAGAGAAGAAAACCTTAAAACCAGATCGAAATTCTTCAATAAAAGAAGATATTCGGACATAATTTGTTTCAACATCATCATAAGTAATACTTGCAATTCTCTTATTTATAGAAGTTGGATATCCTTGGTACCCGTCCACCATAATAAAGGTGAATTTATTCTCATCTTCGCCTTTTACAAGAATATGAGTTGAATAAATGGCATTAACTTTTTTACAAAAACTCGCTGCAATTTGATTCATTAAAAGCGAAACGGGTTCATGAATAAAAAATGAGATAGAGTTTTCATTAAAGATTTTTTCCCAAGCTAAATAGTAAGTTTTCGCAAGCTCAATATTATTGTCGTATGATAAATACTGGCTTGATCTATTCGCTTGAAAAGAAGCATTTAAATTAAAGCTATTCTCCGTCGTATTAATAAAAAAACTATCTAGCTGTTCTAACGAAAGATCATCTATTAAATCGTCATTAACTTGCTCGAATATTTCTTTCAAAACATAGTCAGCATTAATATCAAATTCATTTTTTAATACCTCTTGCTCAAGATAACTATAAGCTACATGGATAACCTTAAATTCGTCCTCTATCTCTCTCTGCACACTACCATACAAATATGTTAGTTCACTTCTACTAAAAAATACAATAGTTTTTTTCATGAAACTATTATTCATCGTCTAATCCACTCCCCATTACATTATGCCTCAACTTCCAAATTCCACTTTCATCCTTTCCCCATAAATGTGGTGATCGGAATTTATCAGCTAACTCTCCTTTAAAATATTCTGGATTAATATCAAGATATTCCATAATCTCATTAAAGTAACGATCTGGAAATTCTCCATCGAACCGGTTTACTAATGCGACTCCATCTTCACGTGTTAAATGTTTATTTCTAATTTCCTGAGAAGCGTCATAAGTTGTACGTCCAATACCAAATTTGATATAAGTTGTGTAATAATGTAAGTCGTCGATTTTATCATCAATACTATTATACTTGCTATATGTTCCTTGAGTACGGAATGGTCTAGCTTTAAATCCGGTATTTTCTGCTGCGTAGTAGTAAACTTCTTGGGGAGTCCATTTTAGATAGTAACCTAAATAGTGTACTTCAATTTTAGATTTTTCTAACTCATCTGCGTCTGCAGGTAAAAATGAAAGCAAATCATTTAATTGAATATTATATTCCTCGGTTAACTCTTTTATTGAAACTCCTCCAAGAAAGACTTCGTCTAAGTTATTATAACTATAATATGATTTGTCTCTAAGCGATGTCGCGTTATCAGCTATTGGATTACCATATTCTGCTTCATTTTCACCATAGAAAATCAATGGTATTCCATACTTGGCAGCAATTTTCGGAGCTAAATTCTTCTGTCCTAAAATAAATGTTTGAAAAGGATGAAATAGATTTTCTATTGAAAGCTTGGTGAGAAGCTTCATCGTTTTCCCATTCCTATTAAATGAAATATTGTCAAATCCACTATCTATCCAGTTTTTCCAATTTTTGTAACCATAATCAGTATAAAGAATTGGAGGCCAAGTAACTGTTAAAGGATTCATACCATATTTGTATTTCAAAATATGTGCTTGGTAAGCACTATCTTTACCGCCACTTCCGGGAACTAAACAATCGTAACTTCCGTCTTTACTTCTATATTTATTTAATAAGTCAACAAGCTCTTGTTCTCTTCTTTCCCAATCAATTCTTTCCTTCTGTTCAGCTGTTCTACATGCATCACAAATCTCTTCACTATCAAAATGCATTGTTGTCTTTTTACTATCCTTTGTGTGTTTAAACTCAACTGTTGAAGCTGGCCGTTGGTTTGACATAACACATCGTTTACAGAATTTAACCTCGCTAGGCAATCCATAATAAGTTTCTAGTGTTTTCATTAAATTAATTTATTTAGTTGTATCCATTTTCTATATATATCTAATCCTCTTTCTCCACTTTTTTCTGGATGGAATTGACAGGCAAAAATATTATCCTTCAAAATACTAGAACAATATTCAATTCCTCCATAGCTTGTTGTCGATAAAATAACATCCTGATCTAAAGGCTTCACATAATAGGAATGAACAAAATACATATCGGTTTCATTCTTAATCATCTCCAATGGAGTATCCTTCCAGGACCTATTACTGGGATAACTAATGGTATTCCATGAAATTTGAGGAACTTTAACTTTAGAAAAATCTAATATATTTTGATTATTAAACCGTTCAACTGTACCCGAAATAAAATCCAATCCCTTATGGTTACCAAATTCTTTACTTGCTGTAAAAAGGAGCTGCAATCCCAAACAAATTCCCAAAAAAGGTCTTTTTTCAATATTTACTTTTTGATGTAAGACATCAATTAAATCTAAATCATGCAAGTTTCGCATCGCATCGCTAAAAGCTCCTACCCCAGGTAATACAATTGCATCCGCACTACGTATTGCTTCTTTATCAGAACTGATAAGAACATTCGCTCCAACATTTAATAATGCTTGATTTACGCTAAAAAGATTTCCAAGTTGGTAATCAACTATTACTATTCTCTTTCTCATAACTATAACCTGACAGGGATTTTATTTTTAAATAGACTATCTTTAATATCACTTATATTACATGGTGATATCTTCGAGAAACTAGCTCCACTTTTTAAGAAATTAGTGTTTCCCTCAACTGCAAACTCTTCATTTACGGATTGTTTCTGTACAAAATCATAATGCAAGATCGATGCTATAGCAACACCATCAACCTTACAGTTTTCAAAAACATCTACAACATTTTCAGGAGATTTACAGCCACCGTGAGCTATGACAGGAATATCAACTAAATCAACAACCCTTTTGATTAACTCTTCATCAAAACCCTCACCTGTCCCTTCCCTATCAACTGATGTGATTACAATTTCTCCAGCTCCTAAATCTTGTACTTGTTTTACCCAATCAAAAACTCTAATACCGGAATATTCTCTTCCGTTATCGGTATAAGCAAAATACTCTCCGTTTGACTCTTTTATTGCTTCAATTGAAACAACTATGGTCGAAGAACCAAATTTTTTAGACGCAGTTTTTATTAAATCAGGATTTTTAATAGCAGCGGTATTGACCGCTACTTTGTCTGCACCTGCCAATAATGCCTGTCGTATATCCTCTAAGTTTCGAATGCCTCCACCAACCGTTAAAGGAATAAAAATCTTCTTTGCTGTTTTACTTATTATATCTTGAAGATTGTTTCTTTCATAAAGACTGGCAACTGTATCTTGAAAAAAAAGTTCGTCAGCTCCACTTTCATAATAATATTCAGCAAATGATTCAGGCTTCCCAAGGACTCTTAAGCCTTCGAGATGAATCCCTTTAACTAAGTTTGGCCCTTTTATATCAAGCCTTGGGATAATTCTTACTTTATGCATAACTTTTAACTAAGTGGATCTATTAATTTCCATCTTGATAACTTATCCTTTTGGAAAATACTTGTGTTATAATGACTATCTATGATGTTCCAAAATTCCCTTTCAGAATAGTCTAAAAATTCACAAAACTCAACAATACTCCTTGGATCTAAAGCATGATCCTTTTCATTTACCAATTTAATAGCTTCCTCCCTATTCAATAAACCATATCTAATCATTCTAGCTGTATAGTCTGTGGCAGATGCATGTCCAAATTTAGGATATTTCATCCAAGAGTGGACAAGATATGCCGGGCTATCAATTTGGTCAAAATTTTCAACATGGTGAGTTCTATCCCATTCATGTGTCAAATCGTGAAAACCTTTTGTTTTAGCAAGTTCATAGTTTTTAAAACTATTCCATTCTACAAAATAACTTAAATAGATTGGTTCTAATTTTTCAATTTCCGCTTCTGACGGTGGATTAAAAAAGTTTAAGTCTTTGAGTGAGATTCCGTCAACTAATAATTCCCCAACCTCAATTCCTGCTGCGACACCATTTGTAATTTGATCTTTAGCAGAATATGTTTCAATGGCATTAGAACCACCGTATTCATAGCTCACATTTTCTCCATAAACTAATAACGGGGTATTAAACTTAACCGCCATATGTAATGGATAAGTATAGATGTACCTATCTACAAAATAAGTAGGCTTCCCGTGCTTTTCAAAGGTGTATTTCATCATCGCTTTCTGAGCTTTGATATTTGGCTTCATTGAGATTAAGTCACAACCAAAAGATTCTGAAATATTTTTCAAATTATGAACGCCTGCTTTTGTCATCTTAAAGTTATCTTCTACAGAAACCAATAAAGGGTTCATTCCTAACAACTCCTTGAACACATAAACTTGATAGTGACTATCCTTTCCTCCACTAACAGCAATCATACAGTCATACCCATTCGGACCATTCATACCTCTGAATTTATCACAAAGAGCTACTAACTCTTCCCAACGATCTTCGTAATTTACCAAATTACGTCTTTCATAAGCTTGACATGCTGAACAGACACCCTCATGATCAAAAGTAATCCCTGGTCTTGTTTGTGGCATTACACATTTAATACAATATTTCATATCTATTTCTTTTTTATTAACAATTCTGCTCTCTCCCAGTCATCTGGCGTATCAATGTCAATATTATATACTGATTCATTATTGACTACTTTATGTATTTTTTGAAAGTCTCTCATCTCATTATCTTTTAGACTACGAGTGTCAATCAAATAAAAAGCACCGTTATATTCGTAAACATTTGGACAATCTTGCCTTCTTACATAATTGCTCGATTTAGACAGCCTTAACAACCCTTTATCATCTTCTTCAAACAAATTGAAATACGGATTTGCCTTAGATTCCTTGACGCTAACAATCATATCAAAATCACTTATTCGCGATTTTAAATCCATTATAGTATTAAATGTATTAAAATCTCGAAATGGGGTTGTAGGTTGTAATAACAATATATACTTATAGTGGACTCCCTTTTGTTGAAAAAAATCTAAACCATGTAATAAAACCTCTCTAGTTCCTGCATAATCAGTAGCTAACTCCATTGGTCTAAGAAAAGGCACTCTAAAATCCAAATTCTCTACAACAGCTTTAATTTCTTCAGAATCTGTTGAAACACAAATATCCTCTTTAGAAAAAAATTGATTCGCAAATTCTAATGTATATTCAATCAACGGCCTTCCAGAAAACAATTTAATATTTTTTTTGGGGACACCTTTAGAACCTCCTCTAGCAGGAATTAATACCAATATATCTTTAGTTATCATAATCGAATATGCTTAATATCTTCTTGCGCCTTTTGAAAGTCTTCATGTTTACCAATATCTAACCAATATCCGTTTATTGGGTAGGTAATTAGCTTAAGATTCATCTCCAATACACGTTCCATCAAATCTGTAATATTATAAAATTGATTATTAGGTATCATTGATAAAAGATTTCTTCTTAATAGATAAATACCAGCATTAGAGTAATAGGTATAGCGAGGTTTTTCTTTCAGAGATTTAACCGCAGAACCATCTCCCATCTCTAAAACTCCATAGGGAACATCCACATGATAAGAAGTTGCTGCGACTGCCATATCAGCATCAGATTCTTTAAAAGATTTATAAAAATCGGCAAAGTCAATATTTGTCAATAAATCTGAATTCATGACAATAATATCTTCATGCATGAATTTATCAACAAGCAAAACTGATCCTATTGTACCTAAAGGCTTTTCTTCCTTAACATATTTAATATTTAAAGATTTATTTGAACCATCGCCAAAATAGTCAATTAATTGATCGCCCAAATAATTAATGCTTAAGTGTATATTTTTAATCCCGACACTTTTTAATCTATCAATATTGTATTCAATTATCGGTTTATCTCCAACTTTTAGTAAAGGTTTTGGGGTAGTTTCTGTTAAAGGTCTTAATCTTTTTCCCTCACCACCTGCCATAATAATTGCATCAGCTGGTAATAAGGTTTTACTTACGCTAAAATCCAAAATATCAACTATAGACTTATTGGCATCCACAATGGGAATTATTTTTAACAAATCTTCTCTATATTTTTCCAACTGATCCATGTCGTATTCATTTTCCTTAATAAATACCGGATTGGACTGGACAAATTCAAGGATTTCATTTTCAAATCCAAGCCCTTTAATAAATCCTCGTCGAAGATCTCCATCAGTTAACGATCCTAATAGTTTTCTATCCGCATCAACAACAAATAATATAGATGAAGGGGCAATTAAATCTAATTTAATTAATGCATCTCTTACAGATTCTTCTTTATAGATTATATGCTTGTTTACAAACGTACTCATACAATAGTATTAAAATGTTTTTCTATTGAAATATTATGTTCAAGAATTACTTTCAGTATATTTTTTGCTGCTTCCCCTTTAAAATAAGGATTAGAAACGAAGTCAAGATTATTTTGAAGATTTACATCTTTAACTTCCTCAAATCCATTTAAAATCTCATTTGGTTCACAGGATACATTGACAACCGAGTCAGCCTGTACCCTCCCCCTTTGTCTATCACCAATATTCAATGTTGCTGTGTATAAAGAAGGCGCCTCTAATATACCACTTGAACTATTGCCCACAATTGCTGTACATTCTTTGACTACAGATAAAAAGCGTAAAGAGCCTAATGATGTAAAAGCTTTTGCTTTTTCAGGATTCTTAGCCACATAATTGTCTATCATCTGGTTAATAATTCTACCATCTGTATCAGCATTCGCTTTTGTAAATATAAAGAAGCTGTCTTTTTGCTTATCGATAGCGTCCAACAGAGTTTGAAATTGCTCCATAGAACTTAATCCTCCTAATGTCTCTGGATGAAAAGTAACCTGATAATTATATTTTAAGAATTTAATCTCTAAATCCTTTTCAAGCTCTTCTTTAGTCAAAAGTTTAAGATTCCGAATATTATCTAAACCTATAGCACCAACATTAAACACTCGATTAGGATCTTCCCCCATCTGAATAATTCGATTTCTATATTCTTCGGTTGAAGCAAAATGAAGATGGCTCAACTTCGTTATTGCGTGTCTAATAGCATCGTCATAGGCCCCTTCCGTGATCTCACCTCCATGGAGATGTGCTATCGGAACCTTAAAAATTGTTGTTGCAGAAGCTATTGCCAACATCTCATAACGGTCTCCTAATATAATCAATAAATCAGGCGATAATCTAGGTAAGACATCAGCCATACCATTCATAGCAAGCCCCATTGTCTTAACAATACTGCCCGATGTATCTGACGACAACAAAATCTCTATTTTTTCATTGATTTCAAAACCATCAGCTTCAATTTGCAAATAAGTCAAGCCAAATTCAGGAGATAAATGTGCTCCAGTAGCAATAATTTGTAATTCCAACTCCGCTGACTGCTGGATCAAATCCATTAATGGCTTTAATAAACCATACTCCGCTCTTGTCGCTGTAACTACACAAATCTTTCTCATCTACAACACAATTAGTTCATCTTCGTTAAAATCCTGAATGGCAACCTTCCCGACAACATTATCCCATTCCATTGGCGAAATCCCATTGCCTGGTCTTTTGACAGTTAGGTTATCTTCCGTAAAAATTTCTCCTTTTTTTATATTTTGAGAGGCTACTAAACTTTTACGCGCTATTGCCATGTTCTTTTTCTCTGACTCACTAGGTTCTTTAATTCCAGAACCTGAAATAGCTTCTTCTATATTTCGGATAGCGCTAACCATAGCTTTCAACTCTATTGGTTCTAAAGAGGCAGCATGATCCGGCCCCTCCATTGTATTATCTAATGTAAAGTGTTTTTCTATGATTTTCGCACCTAGAGCTACCGCAGCAACAGGAACTTCAATTCCTAAAGTATGGTCAGAGTATCCAATATTTACTTTAAACTCATCTGCAATGCTTAACATAGCTTTTAGGTTCACATCTCTCATTGGTGTTGGATATTCAGTATTGCAATGTAAAATCGAAATATTAGAAACACCTTCATTAACAAACACCCTTTTTGCAGATCTTATGTCCTCCATAGTAGACATTCCGGTGGATAAAATCACTTTTGAGAACAACTTTGCCGCTTTACGAAGGTATGGTAAATTTGTAATTTCACCGGAAGGTATCTTAACTAAATCCAACCCAATATCTTTCAAATATTGTAAAGAATCTAAGTCAAATGCGGTAGAGAAAAACCGAACACCTTTTTCTTTACAATAAGCAATTATCTTTTCATGGTCTATGTGTGATAATTCCAACTGCTTAAGCATCTCTAATTGTGAGTCTTCACTATTACCTGTATTCGTAATCTGATAATCTGCCTTTTTCGCATTTTTAGAAACAAGCTTATCCGCTTTAAAAGTTTGGAACTTCACATAGTCAACTCCTGCTTCAGCAGCTGCATCAACCAACTTAAAAGCATTGTCCAGTGAACCATTATGATTTACCCCTGCTTCGGCTATTATTAATACTCTACTCATTGTATTATTTTTCTAACTGGATTTCCAACCCAAGTCTCGTTATCTTCAATATCTTTAATAACTACTGATCCCGCTCCTACTACAACATTCTCTCCAATAGTTATCCCTTGCTTAATTACCGCATTTGCTCCAATAAATGTTCCTGCACCGATCGTAACACTTCCTGCTAAAACAGCTCCTGGTGCAATATGAACTGAATCGCCTAATACACATTCGTGCTCTATAATAGCTCCGGTATTGATTATGCAATTTTGACCAACAGTTGCTAACGTATTCACAACACAATTACTGGATAGGAAACTTCCTTTACCGATGTGAACAAAATCGTTAATTACTGCGGTGGGATGTATAACTGTAACAACCTCTTTGCCCACTTCTATAATCCGCTCAGCCACCCGTCTGCGGATATTATTATCTCCTATTCCCAGCACAAACTTATCGACCTCATTCCAATCAAAGGATTCGCTACTCTCATCACCTAAAAATGTTAGTTGATAAGGATTTTTGTGTTTTATCTTAGATCGATCACAATAAAAATGAACGGGTATTCCCATTTTCTTACATGCATCCAATACCACAAATGCATGTCCAGAATATCCTATTATTGCAACACTATCCATCTTTCTATCTTACACTACTAGGAATGTTCACAATTCGTTCTTCTAAAAACTCCGCATTTTGTTGAGCATCTCGCTGACAATGTTCATACATAGGCAGGCGATACATAAGATTCCAAATTGGCCTTGTCATTACCCCATTCTGATTTGTATGCTTTAGAAAATTTTCCCTATCCGTCTTATTATTCAATTCAACACACATTAACCAATAATTAGCTTTCGTGTCTGGAGTTTCTTTTCTGAATTTTATTCCTAAATCAGTAAACAATGCAGCATATTCATGTGCCATCTGCCTTTTATCCTCTAAGAAACTTTCTAAGACCTCCATTTGAGCACAAGCTAACGCAGCATTCAGATTCGGCATTCTAAAGTTATATCCGAGTTCATCATGGAAAAATTCATAAGGATGTGGTCGTTTAGCTGTTGTTGTTAAGTACTTGGCATGTTTTCCTAGCTCTAAATCATTGGTAATTAAAGCACCACCACCACCACAAGTAATCGTTTTATTGCCATTAAAAGAAAATCCGGATACTAATCCAAGGGTACCGGTATGTTTCCCCTTATAATAGCTACCCAAAGATTCCGCAGCATCTTCTACCAATGGAATATTCCATTTATCGCAAACCGCTAATAATTCATCTAGATGTACAGGAAAACCAAAGGTATGCATCGGCATACAAGCAGCAATGCGATGTCCGGTAGATTTATTATAACAACCATCTTCGCGAAGCTCTCCAAACTCTTCTAAAAAGGATGATAAAGCCTTTGGAGATAACCCCATAGTATCTAAATCTACATCTACAAAAATCGGCGTTGCATGATTATAAACAATGGCATTAGCTGTTGCAATAAAAGTTAACGCTTGGGTTATCACTTCATCACCAGCTTTCACACCTGCCAATCTTAAAGCTACCTGAAGAGATGCTGTACCGTTTACAACAGCTACAGCCTTTTCAACTCCTGTATAAGTTTGCATCATTTCCTCAAACTTATCTACATAAGCTCCAACAGACGAAACAAATGTAGAATCTATAGTATCCAGAACATATTTTTTCTCATTACCTCGGAACCGCGGTTCATGAAGAGGAATAAACTTATCAGTTTTATATTGATCTCTAATAAAAGAGATTATATTATCTATATTCTGCATAATTACATTTTAGCGTCGAGATATTTCCCTGTTTCTTTATGCCCAAAGTCCGGAATCATTTGAAAAAATAAATCAACAATTTGTTCTTTGTCCCACTTTTTATTCGATTTCATATTCTGAATAGCAGATTTAAACAACTGTAGTTTATCTTCTTCAATCTTCAATTCATTCTTAATTACACCTAAATTTTCAAATCGATTCATATCAAGAGTTTCGTGTTCTGTAAAAAACTCTTCAAAATCTTTCTCGCCAGTAGTGTCACTTCCTGTAAATAGGCAAGGCCATTTCCCTTCTTGAGGTAAAGTATGGACTAACGCTCTAGCTTCATTTTCATCTGCACACAAATAAGGCTCATACCCCATTTCTTTCAAATATTTTTCGGCAATCTCTGCAAAAGTAATTAAGTGCAAATTCTCACTTAATTTAGGGAAAAAGATATCCCTATTTTCACCAAATATACAAGACATTAAACATAATTCGCCAGACTCTTTCGGGATGACGAAATAACGTTTAATATCATTAGGTGCAACAATAGGTTGTCTCTTCTCAATACGCTTATTAAATCCATGCAGTAAAGAACCATCCGAAAAAGCAACATTTGCAAAACGAGCTGTAGAGATAGTAATTTCTTTACTACGGCGCATAAGAAACATTTCCATAATACGCTTAGAGGCTCCCATCATATTCACAGGATTTGCAGCCTTATCCGTAGATACGCAGAAGTATTTTTTTACACCTTTGTCAATAGCTTGTTGCAAAGTTTTGTCTGTGTTGAAGACATTGACATCGATCATACGCATCAAGGTATAGGGGTCCTTTTCGCTACGTACATGTTTTAATGCTGAAAGATTTAAAACATAATCGTAATCACCATCTGCTTCCCAAAATGCATCATATTCTACAGAACCAATATCTAGAGCAAAGGTCTGAAAGTCTCCTTCGATATATCCAAAAGAACTTCTGATATCGCGAACTAGTTCTACCATATTATTCTCAGAAATATCTACAACATGTAATTTCTTAGGATTTCTTTTAAAAATCTCCTTTGTTGTTGCCTGGCCAATAGAACCGGCTCCGCCAATAACTAAGAATTTTGAATTGGAAATAATAGCTTCTAGCTCCTCTTTATGTTTTTTTATATCTTCATTAAAGAGCTCTTCCTTTCGACCTATAAGATTTAAAATATTCATATTACCTTACAATATTCAATAAATATTCACCGTATCCAGATTTTCTTAACGGTTCAGCAATCTGCAATAACTGTTCTTTATTAATATATCCCATACGATATGCTATCTCTTCAATAGCGGCAATTTTCATTCCTTGACGCTCCTCTATCACCTGAACAAACTGACCCGCCTGCATAAGCGAATTAATCGTACCGGTATCTAACCAGGCTGTACCTCTGTTAAAAACACCAACTTGTAGTTTACCTCTTCGCAAGTATTCTGCATTAATATCGGTAATCTCCAATTCTCCTCGGGGAGAGGGCTTAATGTTTTTTGCAATTTCTACAACATCATTATCATAAAAATAAAGTCCAGGAACAGCATAATTAGATTTTGGTTCTTTCGGTTTTTCTTCAATAGAAACAACTTTATTATCCTTATCAAATTCAACCACACCATACCGCTCCGGATCTGAAACCTGATAAGCAAATACCACTCCACCATTTGGATCTGCTGAATCCTGTAGTAATTTAGACATTCCTGATGCGTAAAAAATATTATCTCCCAGGATCAAAGCAACTTTATCCTTACCAATAAAATCTTCCCCCAAAATAAAAGCCTGAGCCAATCCATCAGGACTTGGTTGCTCCTTATAGGAAAACTTACATCCAATTTGAGCACCATCTCCAAGCAACTTTTGGAAATTAGGAAGATCTTGGGGAGTTGAAATAATTAATATCTCATTTATACCCGCCAACATTAACGTAGACAACGGATAATAAATCATAGGTTTATCATACACTGGCATTAACTGTTTTGAAACAGCTAATGTCAAGGGGTGTAAACGTGTACCTGAACCGCCTGCTAATATTATTCCTTTCATTTTTTTTAGTTTTCGATTTCTATATTCCTAGCAATCATCACCTTAAGGCTATCTTTCCAATTGGGAGTTTCAACCTTAAATACCTGCTTTATCTTTGATTTATCTAATAATGAGTATCTTGGTCGTTTAGCCGGTGTAGGATACTGCGTAGTTGGAATTGGATTTATTTTACAATCTAAGCCTTTAATTTCACGAATGGCTAACGCAAAATCATACCAGGATAACTCTCCTTCATTACTATAATTAAAAACACCTTCATGCCATGTGTCAGAGTCAATAATATATACAATTGCCTTTGCCAGATCATGTGCATAGGTCGGCGAACCAATCTGATCATTGATTACTGAAATCTCCTCCCGCTCGGACATCAAGCGAACCATAGTTTTTACAAAATTATTTCCATAAACTGAATAAACCCATGAGGTACGGATAATAATTCCATCAGGAAGCCATTTTTGGATAGCATGCTCGCCTTTCAACTTTGTCAATCCATATATATTGATAGGATCTACTGGAGCGTCCTCTTTCAAAGGGATATTGGAATTGCCGTCGAAAACATAATCTGTAGAAATGGCTATAAGCTTAGTTCCATGAATACGGCAGTATTGAGCAATTTCCGATGTTGCCAGATGATTAATCTGATCAGCTAACTCTTGTTCTGATTCCGCCTTATCTACAGCAGTATAGGCTGCTGCATGAATAATGACATCAGGTTGGTATTGTGCTAAAAGATCTTGAATGATCAATGTCTGATCTAAAGGCAAGTGTTTACGGTCTAAGAAATGACATTCCTTCTCGGCATCATTTCTTAGTATATCTTTAAGTTCAGATCCTAATTGTCCGTTTGCTCCTGTAATTACTATTCTCATATTCCAAAAATTTCCTTAAAACTGGGAGCGGCTTTGTCTTTATCAGATAACAACATTTCTTCTAAAGGAATTTGCCAGTCTACAGCCAGATCTTTATCCAGCGGATGCACACCACATTCTGATTCTTTATTATAGAAATTATCACATTTATAAAAAAAAGTAGCAGTCTCACTTAACACGACAAATCCATGTAAAAATCCTCGCGGAACAAATAGCTGCAGATTATTCTCAGCAGATAGTCTGACAGCAACGTGTTGGCCAAACGTAGATGATCCGGTACGCACATCTACAGCAATATCAATTACCTCCCCTTCTAAAACCCGAACCAGTTTAGCTTGTGCATAATCTCCAGCTTGAGCGTGCAATCCTCGCAACACCCCTCTTGTGGAATAAGACTGGTTATCCTGAACAAAATGCGTGTTAGTTCCAGTAAGATCATTAAAGGTTTTTTCATTGAAACTCTCCATGAAATAACCGCGCGAATCGCCATACTTAGCTGGCTCTAACACAAAACAACCGGAAAGTTTTGTTTCTGTAGCTTTCATATTTAATTGTTGATATAGTTATAATGATAAATGGTTAAAGGGGATTAGCATCTTTATTATTTAAACTCGTGATAAGTTTAGCAATCATATTTTTAATAAAATGTATTCGCTTAAAGATATCTTCATTCTTTTGCATAAATCCTAAGCGGACAGAAATTTCCAATTGTGTTTCGAGTTCACTTATCGACCCTAAGGCAATATAAAGAAACCGGATAAATTCGGCTTTTCCTTTTCTTCCAGCCCCTTCAGCAATATTAGAAGGAATTGAAACTACTGATCTTTTAATCTGACTAGTCAGACCAAACATTTCCTCTTTAGGAAAGTCTACAGTAATTTTATAAACATCCTCAACAAGTATCATACTCTCTTGCCACAGCTTTAAATCCTTATGCGAAGTAACCATAGACTTATCCCCTCTAACTTTATAACCTCTTAACCGTTTCAGTTTATAACCCTTTTAACTATCTATACTGCTCCTCATAATACTTTTGATAATCACCAGAAGTAACATGGTCCAACCACTCCTGATTATTGAGGAACCAATCGATAGTTATAGAAAGCCCTTCTTCAAAAGTAACTGATGGCTGATAACCAAGTTCCTGATTTATTTTTGTTGCATCAATAGCATAACGGAGATCATGCCCGGGACGATCTTTCACATAAGTAATTAACTGATCGGCAGTTCCTGCAGGGCGTCCCAATTTCTCATCCATCTGTTTACACAATTCTTTAACCAGATCAATATTTTGCCATTCGTTAAATCCGCCTACATTATAACTTTCACCATTTTTCCCCTGATGATAGACCAGATCAATAGCCTTAGCATGATCAATTACAAAAAGCCAATCCCGTGTATATTTTCCATCACCATAAATAGGCAATGGCTTATTATTTAATATATTATGTATACACAAAGGAATGAGCTTTTCCGGAAAATGGTTAGGACCATAATTATTCGAACAATTGGTCAAAACAATTGGCAAACCATACGTATCATGATATGCTCTTACAAAATGATCCGAAGAAGCTTTGGATGCCGAATAAGGCGAATGTGGATCGTACTTAGTTTCCTCGGTGAATAATCCGGTAGCACCGAGTGCTCCAAAAACCTCATCCGTGGAGACATGGTGGAAGCGTTTTCCCTCAAAGTTATCCTTCCATATTTCTTTAACTGCATTCAACAAGTTAACAGTTCCTATAACATTAGTCATAACAAAAGCTGTAGGATCGGTAATAGACCGATCGACATGTGATTCTGCAGCTAAATGTATAACTCCATCTGGTTTATACTGGCGGAATATATCCAGAATTAGCGCAGCATCCGTAATATCAGCTTTAATAAATTGATAATTTGGTTTATCCTGAATATCTTTTAAATTTTCCAAATTGCCCGCATAAGTCAATGCATCTAAATTGACAATATGATATTCCGGATATTTTGTAACAAATTCACGAACCACATGGGAGCCAATAAATCCGGCTCCGCCGGTAATGATAATCGTTTTGTTCATATATTTCAAATGCTATTCTTAAAATTTTATTTTCACAGAATTACTGATGTAATACAATCTTTTTTTCAGCAATCTATTCCTGAGAGCTTCTTCGGTATAAGCTAATTTTTTGTTCTTCAAAAGGTTGGTTAAAATAAACTTCTACCTTTTTATCCAAACGTGAGCCTACCTTGTCCGCTAACTGCAATAAATATGCCTGATTTATTGTATTACCTAAAATAAGTACCTCAATAACACCACTATCTAACCCCTTTGCATAGTTCCCAATTAAACTAACCTCCTGAACATCGCCTGCTTGTTCTAATACGTGATCAACAAACTGGTCAATTCCCAAAAAAGTATGAATCAAATTTTGAATGGGCTTAAATAAGGAATGTTTAGTATTAGCTCTATAGAGTATTCTGTTTTTCTCTGTTTCTTTATCCAGATACCCTGCGTCTGAAAGTTGGTTGAGTTCTTTTCGGATTGCATTTGTAGACTCCTGAAATTCTTCTGCCAAACCTCGCAAATGGCTCTTATTACTTGCTGAAACAAAAAATTTAATTAGCAATTTAAGTCTGGTTTTTGAAGTAATTATAGATTCTAACATTGGACAAAGTAACTGAGTAACAAAAGTACTCACAATGATTTATATTAACAAATTTTTCGGGTTTAGCGTTTTATTTTTTGTTAGTTAATCTATCAACTTCGACTGATGCCGTTCCAAGGTATTGTAAATCTTCTTGACGTCCTGCGATTTTTCCTTCTGTAAAATCAGAAAAGCATCTTTAGTATATACCAGTATAGTATTCTTCAATCCTACAAAAGCAGTATAGGTATCTGTACCGATAACCATATTGCCATTTTCATCTACCGGATGACCCGTCTGTTTTAGATAATCATACATTGATTCAAAAGATCCCAGATCCGACCAGTTGAAATGAGTCGCCACAACCCGAATCTTCTTCGACCGTTCCATTACCGCATAATCTATACTAATAGCAGGGATTTCCTTAGACAACTGTTCATCTAATACATTATCTTTCCGGTGTTTCCATGCAGCTAAGGCTGTAGCATATACTTTTGGTTCAAACTGTTGTAATTCTTGAAGAAAGGTATCCGCTCTGAAACAGAACATCCCTGAGTTCCACAAAAAGTTGCCTCGCTCAATAAAATCTTCTGCGGTATCCTGATTTGGCTTTTCTCTAAAGGAGATAACCTGATCCTCTTGGTATTCGATGTAGCCATAGCCCGTTTCAGGGCGTGTAGCCTGTATACCAAAGGTGACGATATATCCTTTAGAGGCCTTTTCGATTCCTTTCTTCATCGATTCTTCATAGGCCTGTTCGCCCACAATCACGTGATCCGAAGGGGTTACGATCAGAATATCATCTGATTTAGCAGCAAAGGCAGCAAAAGCAATTGCCGCAGCCGTATTTCGGGGAGTGGATTCAACTATATCTATATATTGTATGCCATTATTTTCCATCACTTCGCGACTAAGCTGATGGTTATCTCTGTTACCTACAACAATAACCTGATCAGCCAAAGTCTGATTACGGTTGACCGTCATTTCAAACAATGAGCCTTCTTTGAAAAGACTCAGGTATTGTTTGGGATAACTCTTACGTGACAAAGGCCACAAACGGCTTCCGACTCCGCCAGAGAGAATAACATGTATTATATTGCTCATTTTTATGTTGTTACTATATTTTAATTAAATTTTATGATGTTTTCAAAGTTATATTGGCTGAAAACAAATCAATCATGAATAGCTTATATTACAGACAATTCTTGCAGTTATATCGTTGTAGTGGACACAAGAAACCTTAATCTTTTTCAACCTCTCTCCCGATAAATCGGGATCTCTCCTTAAAAAGGAGAGAATTGCTATTACTGCAAATACTCTAAAGTCAACTATACCTCTATTTATCCGATTCTTTCTCGGCTACTACTCTTCTTAATCCGCTACTGGAAAACCGGTGTGTCCGTTTATTATAATAGATCTCAATACCTTTATCCACACAATATTGACGTCCGGTAAAATCCTTATCCCGATATTCTTCTCCGATAATCCTTATGTCGATAGGCATTCCCTGGATAATGTCTGCCAGATCCTGCTCACTGGTGTAAGGAACAATTTCGTCCACATAACGACAGCCCTCCAATTGAATAAAGCGCTCAACAATAGTCTGTGTCGGTTTATTTTTCTCCGGAAAGACCTCTGAAGGATCCGTATTCAATCCAACAATCAGGTAATCACAATTTCTCTTAGCTTCTTCCAGCATCATAATATGGCCGGCATGAAGCAAATCAAAAACACCGAATGTAATTCCTATTTTCATATGTAAATTGTATTAGTAAAAATTAAAACAACACTCCTGTCAAAAAACACAATTTGATTCCCTTCTTCTACTATAATAAAATTAAAGTCGGGCATCTACTGATTGCTTATCCCAAAAACCTTTTGCATCAAATATTACTCCATTTTCTTTGACCAGAGACCTGGGTTCAATCTGTCCAAACTGATGATGAGCAACAGCTAATACCGCTCCATCATAAAAAACAGCAGAAGGCAGTTCCTTTAAAATACGGATACTATATTCGTTTTCAAACGCCTCTTCATCTACCCAGGGATCATAGACATCTACAGTAAGTCCAAAATCCTGCAACTCCCTGATAATATCCATTACTTTAGTATTCCGGTAATCTGCACAATTCTCCTTAAATGTAACGCCCAATATCAAGACTCTGGCACCCATTAAAGCGGTTTCTCTGGAGATCATAAGCTTTATTAGCTTTTTGGCGATAAAAGTCGCTATCATATTATTCACCTGGCGACCCGATAAGATTACCTGGGGATGATAGCCTAGACGCGTTGCCTTGTAGGTCAGGTAATAGGGATCTACAGAAATACAATGTCCACCGACCAATCCGGGCTTATATTTTAAAAAGTTATATTTTGTTCCGGCAGCTTCCAATACCTCATTAGTATCTATTCCCATGCGATCAAAGATCAACGCCAACTCATTTACAAAAGAAATATTGACATCTCGTTGTGCATTCTCAATAGCCTTAGAAGCTTCCGCGACTTTGATAGAAGGAGCAAGATGTGTCCCGGCTGTAATAATCTGCTTATATAACTGATCAATAAAAACGGCTATTTCAGGTGTGGAACCGGAGGTTACTTTTACAACTGAAGACAAGGTGTTTACTTTATCTCCCGGATTAATTCGTTCAGGCGAATATCCCACAAAAAAGTCTCTATTAAATGTGAGTCCGGATTCTCTTTCCAAAAGAGGCACACATTCTTCTTCTGTACAGCCCGGGTAGACAGTAGATTCATAGATTACAATATCTCCTCTCTTTAATACACTCGATACAAGACGTGTAGCGGATAAAAGAGGTTGCAGATTCGGGGTATTAAAGGCATCAACTGGCGTAGGTACAGTAATAATATATACCTGCGCATTTCTTATATCCGTAAGATCACAACTGGCAGAATAACCTATAGCGACAGATGAAGTATTTTCATCTTTAATCAGCTTGAGTAGTTCCTCTTTAGAAATTTCCAAAGTACGATCATATCCGCTATTAAGTTCAGCAACTCTTGTTTCATTGATATCAAATCCGATAACCTGATGGTATTTTGAAAAGGCCAGCGCCAAAGGTAACCCCACATATCCCTGTCCGATAACGGCGATGTTCATACTATCCTGCATATCCGTGTATTATGATTGTACAATCAAGACTTATGATTGTGTGTTTTGCGCTTCCTTCTCCGCTACAATACGACGAAGACCTGAGCTTGAGAACCGGTGGTCACGGCTATTGAAATAGAGCTCAATACCATTCTCTTCACAATATTGGCGCCCGGTAAAATCACGCTCTCTGTATTCATCTCCTACAATACGGACATCAATTTTAAATGCTCGCAAAATATCTTCCAGATCCTGTTCTGTAGCATAGGGAACAATCTGATCGACATATTTACACCCTTTAAGTTGGATATAACGCTCTACAACAGTTTGCGTAGGTTTATTTTTCTCCGGACGATCTATAGTAGGATCTGTCTGCAGTCCGCAGATCAGAAAATCACACTGACGCCGGGCGTCTTCCAGCATTTTGATATGACCGGCATGAAGCAGATCAAATGCACTAAATGTAATGCCTATACGGAGATCTTTATGTTGTATATCTTTCATTTTAATCTTATATCATCTTTTTAAAGTATAAAATTACCGCTTTATACTAATCCACTTATCAAAAGTCCAACAGCAATAAGCAAATTATATGCCTTATATACGCATTTAATAAATAAAGATAATTTAATCTCTTTCAATTGTAAAGTTAGCAATAATGAATTGATTAATTGGCCACGGAATAAGTGAAAACAGCACGTATCTTGCTGAAGCAGCTGCTTAGCTCTCATTCATGAATAGTCAGATTAACAACACTTAGCTCATGGGCCAGCTTAGGCTTCCCCTGTTGTCCTCGCCAATGGAAGTATTGAGGTGAATGACACGCTTGATACGAACAGGATTTAAGCCTTCCTGATAAAAAAGAGGAGAGAAAAACTAATTCGCGAAACCGTTGTCGCTTCTATGACGGGCGTCTATCGACGCCTTTATAGTCTATAACTATACTAAAACCTCTCTGCCCTGCGGGCATCTCTCCTTGAAAAGGAGAGAATTAATCTGGTTTGATCCTTGTCACTTCTTTGGCACAAGTGTCTACTATTGTCTAATCCATTAAACACCCGGATCACAAGCACCGCTTCGCTTATTCTTGCGTTATATAAAATAAAAACTTACTCCGCCTGATTAACAACTTTATGCCCGGCTTTCATCAGTTCGCAGTCTCTTTTAAATAAATCTACGTCTGATGCAACCATCTCCTGTACTAATCCGGCCAGGTCGTATTTAGGTTTCCAGCCTAATTGTGTATTCGCCTTTGTAGGGTCGCCAATCAGCAAATCTACTTCTGTAGGACGGAAATATGCTGGATCAACATGAATCAAAACATCTCCAACCTTGACTGTCGGAGTATAACCTTTTAACAAAACTCTTGTTATAGTTTCGTCTATATGATCCAGAATTCCAACTTCATCGACTCCTTCTCCTTCAAATCGCAGGTGAAAACCGACCTCTGCAAATGCCATACGGATAAATTCACGAACTTTTGTGGTTACACCTGTCGCAATTACAAAATCTTCCGGTTTTTCCTGTTGAAGAATAAGATACATCGCCTCTACATAATCCTTTGCGTGCCCCCAGTCCCGCTGAGCATCCAGATTGCCTATATACAACTTATCCTGCAAACCTAATGCGATCTTAGCCACAGCTCTTGTAATCTTGCGCGTTACAAAAGTTTCTCCACGCAATGGGGACTCGTGATTAAAAAGAATACCATTACAGGCATACATACCATAAGCCTCCCGGTAATTGACCGTAATCCAGTATGCATACATCTTTGCTACAGCATAGGGAGATCTAGGATAGAAAGGTGTAGTTTCCGATTGTGGAACAGCCTGTACAAGACCGTATAATTCTGAAGTGGAAGCCTGATATATCTTTGTCTTTTTTTCCAGGCCTAACAAGCGCACAGCTTCCAGAATACGCAAAGTACCTATTCCATCTGCATTGGCTGTGTATTCAGGGGTATCAAAGCTAACCTTGACATGGCTCATCGCAGCAAGATTGTAGATTTCATCCGGCTGTGTTTCCTGAATAATACGAGTCAGATTCATGGAGTCCGTCAAATCCCCATAATGGAGTTTCATTCGTTGATGCGGATGATGAGGATCCTGATATAAATGATCAATACGGGCAGTATTAAATAATGATGATCTTCTCTTAATCCCATGAACCATATACCCTTTGCTTAAAAGCAATTCGGCTAAATAAGCTCCGTCCTGTCCGGTGATTCCCGTGATTAATGCTGTTTTCATCTTTATATGATTACCGTTTTTTCTGTTATGTGATATCGTTACTTTGTTTGTCTGTTTTACGCTCTGCCTGTGTCCTTAAAACTATTTTGATAAAGTATACTTGAACAAAGCAAAACTACAATTTTACTTCTTTATAGCGATCAGTATTTGCTAAAAACCACTGGTAAGTAGTTTGTATTCCCGTCTCCAGTTCAACCCTATGTTTCCAACCCAGAGCATGCATTTTAGACACATCCATTAATTTACGTGGAGTACCATCCGGTTTTTCTGAATCCCACAAAATTTCACCTTTATGCCCTACGATTTTCTGTATTGTAAAAGCCAGATCACGGATACTCAGATCTTCTCCTGTACCTACATTGTACAAATGCTCGGGCAAAGTGTTTTCCAATGCAAAAATTGTCGCCTCCGCCAGATCATCTACAAATAAAAACTCCCGCAATGGGGTCCCTGATCCCCAAAGTGTAACCGGCTGATCTCCCGCCAGTTTAGCTTCATGAAATTTACGAATCATAGCAGGCAATACATGCGAACTGTTCAGGTCAAAATTATCATTTACTCCGTACAAGTTAGTGGGCATTAGACTGACAAAATCTTTACCATACTGCTTCCTGACAGCTTCGCAGGCTTTTACACCTGCAATCTTTGCTATTGCATAAGCCTCATTAGTCGGCTCCAGTGTATCTGTCAATAAAGAATCTTCCGTCAATGGCTGTGCAGCAAACTTAGGGTAAATACAGGAACTGCCTAAAAATATAAACTTTTCGACATTTCCCTTGACCGCAAAATCAATCAAATTGTTCTGGATCTGAAGATTCTCAATCAGAAATTGATAGGGATAAGTACTATTGGCAAGTATTCCACCTACACGCGCAGCAGCATCAATCACGACCTGAGGATTTTCCTTTTCAAAAAAATCTCCAACCTGTTGCTGATCCCGAAGGTCGAGCTCACTACTGGTTTTGCCAATAATATTGGTATATCCACGGGCACGTAAGACCCGTTCTATTGCCGAACCGACCATTCCCCGGTGCCCTGCAATATATATTTTACTGTTTAATAAGGGATTTGCATCCATATATTCTGATTCAATTGAAACCTATAATCCGGTATTATGAATAAATGTGTTTAGGATCTACTATACAATACCTTCACTTCCATTTTGTGGTTCGCCATTTTTAGCTATCTCATCCGGCTGAATCAATAATTCTTCCGCAGGAAATACACGATCTAACAATTCCTTGGTGACTTCATTTTGCTTCAGGTAAAGGAAAGCAGCTGCTTTTGCATCTGACAGAGCCTCATGATGATTCAGGTCTATACCCATAATCTCACAGCATAAATTAAGCTTGGTTTTTTTAAAGCCCTTATCCCTATAGATTTTGCTTGTACATTCCCACATGACTGGTAAATGAAGTTCACGATAATCCAGACCACATGCTTTCATTGTTTTGGATAGCACCTCCCGATCAAACTTCTCGTTATGAGCGACCATCTTTCTGTCCTGAAGAAGATCTTTAATCTTTGGATAAATCTCCTCAAAAGTAGGTGCATCTGCAGTGTCTTTGGGTTTGATGCCATGAACACGCGTCGTCTGCCACATGTATTCATTCTTAGGAGGTTTGACCAGACTATAAAATTCGTCTGTGATTACTCCCTGATCAACACGTACAATACCAACAGAACATACACTATTGTAAGCAGCAGTTGCCAACTCGAAATCTATTGCAATAAATGATTGTAATGCCATGTAGGTTACAAATCTAGATAAACTTAGTAGGATATACAACTTTCGTAAAATTAACAGATGCTTCAGACATCAGTCAATATTTTACAGATTGAGGTAATGAAGAGTCTTTGATGTGTCCAAGAAAAGGTTAAAATAAAGTTCTTTATCTGATTTAACGGGCTGATCAGTCCAGACGCTGCCGCAACCGCTTATCCTTCACCAAGAAGCTTTTAGTACCCGTATTTATTTTTCCATTTTTCTTTAAGAGACTGGCGAAGCTTCTCCTCTGCCGCATTTTTCCCGGGATCATACAGTAAAGCACCACTGATCTTATCCGGCATAAACTCCTGATCTACAAAATTACCCGGAAACGCATGTGAATATTTATATTCTGTACCATAATTAAGTTCTTTCATCAGTTTAGTAGGTGCATTCCGGAGATGAAGAGGTACGGACAGATCCCCCGTTTGCTTTACAAGAGCCTGAGCTTTATTAATAGCCTCATATGACGCATTGCTTTTTGCTGAACTGGCAAGATATGTCACCGTTTGGGACAATATAATCCGGGATTCCGGCCAGCCTATGACATTTACCGCCTGAAAACAGTTGTTAGCCAGCAATAACGCATTGGGATTGGCATTGCCGATATCTTCTGATGCGAGGATCAACAACCGGCGGGCAATAAAAGAAGGATCTTCTCCACCTTCAATCATACGGGCCAGCCAATAAACAGCAGCATTAGGATCACTCCCTCTTATCGACTTGATAAAAGCTGAAATAATATCATAATGCTGTTCTCCTGTCTTATCATAGATCGCCATATTCTGTTGCACCTGTTTAAGCACAAATTCATTTGTAATAGTCTTATTCAAACTCAGAGATGCATTTACCACAAGTTCCAGAACATTCAGCAGCTTTCGGGCATCTCCTCCCGAAAGACGCAATAAAGCTTCATATTCTTTAACTTCTATTTTCTCTTCTTTCAGAAATTCGTCTTCAGATATAGCCGAGTTTACGATACCGATCAGTTCTTCTTCCGTCAGATGTTTCAATACATACACCTGACACCGGGACAAGAGTGCCGAGATTACTTCAAAAGATGGATTTTCTGTGGTGGCGCCAATTAATGTAACCAGTCCGCGCTCTACAGCTCCCAAAAGTGAGTCCTGTTGAGACTTCGAGAACCGATGAATCTCATCTATAAAAAGTATAGGCTGTTCCTGATTGAACTTTTGCAGTTGATCCGCCTTCTCAATGACTTCCCGGATATCTTTAACACCCGACTGTATTGCACTGAGACTAAAAAACGGCCTGTCCAATGCTTTAGCCATTAACAACGCTAAAGTGGTCTTCCCTACTCCGGGAGGACCCCAGAGTATCATCGAGGGAATATTATTTTGTTCCAGTGCATTTCGCAATACCGCACCTTCTCCTACAATATGCTCCTGTCCGACATATCCGACAATATTTCGGGGACGCATTCGTTCTGCTAATGGAATTCGTGTTGCCATGATAGTAACAAACTTAGCAGATTTTTCATGGACTTTCAACGGATTACAATAACTTTACAGAAGGACCTCTCCTGAAGAGCCCTGTTTTCACATATGATGTTATCTTTTTTTATGACTAAATATAAAATGCATATTACCGGATTAGTCTTATTCTTAACGATTGGTCTGTTTTCAATTTCTACCCCATCCTTTGCACAACAAAAAGATCAGGAAGATCCTGCCGGTTACATCAGCAAATACAACCCTAACTTTGCCGGTATAGGCCCTCCTGTCTATTTTGTTCCCGCACCCCGTACCACAGAAGAAATTCTGCATGATGCATATAAGAACAAACAAACCTTCGCAGATACAATTGCCATCGCGCTTACCTTACAACGCTTTCTGATTGATTATAAGCTGACTTCCAATTCGGCCCAGCTGCAATATCTGATCTCCCCTCTTCCTGCAACACCGCAGGCATGGGAAATCATTATTCAGCAGACCCGCAATGCGGACAATATGAATACGCTGTATGGCCTTTTGAATGAGTCCGCATTGTATGCGATCAAAAACGGAGCCTATCCGCTTGCATTGAAACAACTGGAAGAAGCTCTTTCTACGGTACAAAAGACAGAAAACAAAAATGATCTGTCCATTATTCAGTTCAATCTGGCAAACCTTTATCTGTTTGATCAAAAATTTGAACAGGCGGCCAACTTCCAGGAGCAGTACTATAAAAATGCGATTCAGAATAAAACATACCTGGATCAGGCGAATTCTTTGGTTAAAATTGCTACAATTCAGGCATTTGACAGAGATTTCAAATCTGCAGAGCAAACCATTATCCGAAAAGCCATTCCGCTCTACAACAAAACCCGCTCTTACGAAGGGAAGATACTGGCATGGGAACAACTTGCTCTGATCTATCAGATGCAGAAAAAGCATACACAAGCGCAATGGTTTCTCCTACAGGCACGCGAACTGGCAGAGAAAAAAAGTCTACCCGGAGAACTGGCAGAACTGGAATATATGCTGGCCGAATCCAAATTTGATGATGGCAACCTGAAAGTTTCCAAAAATGAGTTTATAAATGCCCGAAAATTAGCCGAAAAAGAGGATAATAAGCTTTTGCAATTGGCGATTGAAAACAAAATCGGTGAACTGTTTATGAAATTAAAAGACTACAGCTCCGCAAAGGAATCACTCGAAAAATACTGGGCACTACGAGCTGAACTATTCAAATAAACAGGTTTAAGATATATTAAAGCAATCCTTATCATAAAAAAACTCCCCGTTTTCTTATGAAACGGGGAGTTTTTTTATGATAAGGCCTTTATATTTTACTTCTCCAGAACTTCCTCCAGAAACATCATCAAATGTTGCCAGGAGCGTTTTGCAGCCAATGGATTATAATCCTGCGATTTAGGATTAGTGAACGTGTGTTTGCTCGCTGCATAATAGATCATTTGCCAGTCAGCCGCAGCGTCATCCAGTTCTTTTTGTAAAGCCACAATATCACTTGCCGGCACACTTGCATCCGAAGCTCCATGTAATACCAATACTTTAGTACGGACAGGGCCATTGGCTCGTTCACCCTTACCAAGACCGCCATGTATAGATACCACAGCTTTAACAGGTAGTTGCGCGCGTGCAGCTTCTAATGCTCCCGTTCCGCCAAAGCAATACCCAATAACAGCTATGCGTTGCGGATCTGCACCTTGTTTTACCAGTTCATCCAAAGCCGCTTTGATCCGTCGCTGATATAACGCATAATCGGATTTGAACTGCCCTGCAATTTTACCAGCTTCAGCAGAAGTCTTTGGTATATTTCCCTGACCATATATATCAGCAATAAAAGCTGTGTATCCTGCTTTTGCCAGATTTTCAGCAGCAGTCTTTGCTTCTTCATCAATCCCCATCCATGCGGGCAGAATCAATACTCCCGGTTTATTTTTCTGATCTCCCCCGGATAATAATCCCTTTAGCTTTTGTTCCCCATCGCTATAGTCTATGTCCTTAAGCTGAGCAAAGCCTGTCTGTACCATTCCCATTGTAAGTAGTATTAAAAGAATTGTTTTCATATCTGTATTTGAATTAGTCATCATCCTCTATGTTTAACCCTCATGTTTTCATTTTGTTTTTTTATAATGTTACTTCCGTTTAAGACACAGATTTGTAATAATATTTGACTTTGGATGTAAAATAGTTACTATATTTAGTCCTTGTAACATATACATCATACATTTTTATTTAATTTTAACGTTTAAGAGTCGAACAATCAATTTTGTTTCACGCGAATGAATTTTAACAACTATAAATTTATGTTTAAAAATCTAGTATTTGCTCTTTCTATCGTTTCTATTGTAGCCTGTGGCGCAAAGCCAAGGGTCAATCTGGAAGAAGGGGAAGGGGGCGTAAAACCCACCATGCAGCACGAGATTATAGCGAAAGAAGTGGCAAATCTATTAGAGAATGTCAGCTATAAGAAAGTTCCGATGAACGATTCGCTTTCTAATCTCGTCTTTAATAATCTGATCAAATCCATGGATCAGGGCAAAAACTATCTCCTCCAATCGGATGTTGATGAGTTTCAGCAATACAAAAATGAACTAAGTCAGGATTTCAAAAGCGGAGATCTTTCAGCTGCATTTCATATTTTCAATGTGTATTCAAAACGCTACCTGGAAAGAATGAATTATGCATTAGCACAGATTGATGTTCCTCAGGATTTTAATCAGGATGATTATTATACAGGTTATCGCGAAAAGCTCAATTGGTTCAAAACAGATGAAGAAGCTAAAGAGCAATGGCGCAAAAGAGTAAAATATGATCTCCTGAATCTTAAACTCAGCAGCACAGGTAAAGAAGATGATGCCGCCAAACAAAAAGAAACTTTGCGTAAGCGTTACAACAATCTGATTTCTCAGGCAAAAAAAACAAATGCTAATGATGCATTTCAGTTGATCATGTCTGCATTAACAGATGCTGTAGATCCACATACAACATACTATAATCCTTCATTTGCACAAGCGTTTAACGAAGGTATGTCCAATACATTCGAAGGTATAGGAGCCCGACTGATGATAGACAATGAAGCTGTTACTATTTCAGAAGTATTACCGGGAGGGCCTGCTTTCCGCGACAAAAGTCTTCATATGAATGATAAAATCATCGGTGTTGCTCAAGGCGAAAAAGGTGAATTTGAAGATATCATAGGATGGAGATTAGATGCTGCTGTAGCGAAGATCAAAGGACCTAAAGGTACAATTGTAAGGTTAAAAATTATCCCTGCCGGTCAGGAAATGACCGCTCAGCCAAAGATTGTTTCGCTGAAAAGAGAAAAGATCGTTGTGGAAGAAGAATCTGCAAAAAAAGAGATAAAAATGGTAAAGGGAGATGATGGCAAAACCTACAAAATAGGGGTGATCAATCTTCCCAAATTTTATATAGACTTTGATGCTTATCGCAAACGCGATCCAAACTACAAAAGTACAACGCGTGATGTAAGATTAATTCTGGATACATTAAAACAGGAAAAAGTGGATGCTGTAATTCTGGATTTAAGAAGCAACGGCGGTGGATCACTGCAGGAAGCAATCGAATTGACCGGATTATTTATTGATAAGGGCCCGGTAGTACAGGTTCGTGATACACGCAACAGAATAGAAGTAGATAATGATGAAGAAGCAGGCATGGCCTGGAGCGGACCGTTCGGTGTTATTATCAACAGATTCTCAGCTTCAGCCTCAGAAATCTTTGCAGGAGCTATTCAGGATTATGGCAGAGGACTTATCTTAGGCTCTCAGAGTTATGGAAAAGGTACTGTACAATCTGCTGTCGACATGTCCCGTTTTATCAGTGCGACAAGCCGTTTATTGTTAAAGGCAGAAGGTGAAAAAGATCCTGACACCCCTAACGGTGCACCTGAATTCGGACAGATCAATATCACAATGGGTAAATTCTACAGAATCAATGGTAGCAGCACACAACACAAAGGTGTGTCGCCTGACATTACTTTCCCAACGCAGTTCTCCGCAGAAAAATTTGGTGAAAGTTCAGAACCTGCAGCATTGCCTTGGGATCAGATCAAGTCTACAAACTTCAAAAAAGTTGCAAACTTAGATGACGTTGCCAAAAAACTGGAAGCTATCCATAAAGCAAGAATGGAGAAATCACAGGAATATAAATTCTTACTGGAAGATATCGATACTTTTAACAAATTAGACTCTGTTCCTAAAGTCACGCTGAATGAAGCTAAACTGAAAAAAGAACGTGAAGCAAATAAGATTAAAAACCGAAACAGAATCAATGAGGAATTAAAACTGCATGGTAAGCCTGTATGGAAAGAAGGCGAACCTCAGCCAAAAATAGATTTTGACTATGTAATGGATGAAAGTGCCAACATTATGGTAGATTTCCTCAAACATAAATAAATCGATCGCGTATTAGAATGCTTTAAAGCATTTATTGAATCCCCTACAACAAAGAGTGTAAGGGATTTTTTTGTGATAATAGGATGGAAAAAATTAGAACCTCATAAATTCAGGTAGCGTCTGACAGTGTCACCACCGGCAATTTGAAAATTACTAAACCGTTGGTGAGGACACCAACGAACGCAAGTAGATACTATTGAACCTCTCCCTAACCCTCTCCTCAGAAAGGAGAAGGAATTATTTTAGAAAACAGAGCTAAAAAAGGGCAGTACTCAATAGTACCGCCCTTCCGTAATAGTAAGATATTTCTGATAGGTATTATTCAACAAGTTTTGTAGACAATTCAGTCTCAATCTCAGACAACAATGACTGTTTAGTCATTAATATATTATTCTGTGATCTGGCCTTTGTCCATCTTCCGAGTCTTGTATTATACTCGCCACCCAGCATAACAAAATAGCCCAGATCTGCTGTGTTATATTGCAGACCGAGTGTATTGCTGCCGCTCAGATAAAAAGGCTGTGGTTTCAGATCAATAGGATTGATCTTATCATAGTAATCTGAATTTGCTATACGGTAACCTCTGCCATTTCCGTTCAGACTACCACCGCTACCAATCACAAACATCACATCTACCGGATAAGTAGCCTCTGTAACGGTTGTCCCTTTGAAAATCGCAATACCGGAAGCAAAACCGGAATTCGCAAGAAGTCCCCCCGTTTTATTTCCAAAGTCAAAGCCATTTTTATTGACATAATCGTAGTTTAATATCCAGTTTGCAGCTGAAATATCCGTAGAAGCTGATCCGTTGATTAATTTGTATATACCTCCGACATAGAAAAATGTACCCTTTTTAGCAATTCCTTTTGTCAGGTTCAGCTTATATGTACGTTGATTACCTGTAGCCCATCCTTTTTCAGGAAAACCTGTAGGCTGCGATGCTCCCGCATTATTTGTTACAACAACAGCATATGGAGTTACTGAAAAATCAATATCCTGAGTAGCCAGAAACTGAATGTATTCATAATTTCCATCACCTCCTTTTGCATCGCTAACAAATCCGGATATTACTACTGGTGTTTCTTCTTTCTCTGATCCCAGCACTACAATATCCGCAGCACTTCTAACAGCCTCATATGGTTTCAGGGTACCGTCTGCAGCCTGCTCACTGAAGATAATACCATAATAATTAGCCATTCCAGGAGGACGCATCGATGAAAATGATGTATTTGCTTGAGTTTTCAAAGTCATATCGCCAAATCCGTCGTTAATCACTTTATCTCCCGCAAGCGTTGCCTCCGGCCCGGGAACAGGTGTAAAGATTCCTTTCACTATCGCAACGAGTGTACTTTCGTATTGATCCGGCTTATTCAGAATGGCATTGATATTAACACGGTTTAAGGGAATATTAACTCCTTCTGCGACCTTATTGATCTTCGAGTTATCCAAACCTGAGATCTGTAAAATACCATTCACGCGTTCCAGTTTTCCGCCAACTACATTGACAACAATAGAATCGCCAGGAAGATAGTTTTTGGCAGCATCCCCCAAATTAATAGCAATCCCTCTTAGTTTATTAAGACGTCTTTTGTCCTGCATAGTCAACAGACCTGCAGGAAGATTACCTTCTCTGTGATCGGATGTCACGACACCGGTCAGCATATTTGAACCCTCAAGAGACTCTGTATTCAGCTCAACAGCACTCCCTTTATAAAGATTTCTCAAATCATATATCCCATAATAAGGACTTATTTCACCTCCCGGATAATTTCCATCTTTATTGCAAGAAGAAAAGATCATCGTTATAGCAAAGGCGAAAACTATATAGTTTAGAATATTTTTCATCTGTATATATTTTGATATCATGAATATTATGGTTTCTGCCACCAAACCTTCGTATTGATTTCATCCGGTCCCTGTATACCAATAGCTAACTTATAATTAGTTGGGTTAGTAGATTGTATAGCCACAGGGTAGGTCATACGGGATGGCATCTCTCCGTTATTCTGTAATCCTTTACCTTTTGGCAATACCGGATATCCCGTTCTTCTGTATTCAAACCATTGCTGCATATCCACCAGAAATAAACTGTAATATTTCTGCAGGTGTATCTTTTGCATTTTGGCTTCAAAACTTTCACTCTCGCTCCAGTTAAAATCTGCTGCATCCAGATATTCATCAATCGGAACAGACCATGTTGGTAACCACAAGGTAATACTGTTCTTTACTCCACTTTTGAAAAGTTCACCCGCATTCTTGCTTGTCCAGCCTTTCAGTGCAACCTCTGCTTTAATAAACTCCACTTCGGCATAGTTCATAATCATCCCCGTCATCGGGTCTGTCATCAACGTAGTCGCATTATAGTCCCCTACTTTCTGATTTGTAGAGTAGAAATATGCCTTACGGTCAAATCCTTCTCCCGGAGCATACCCGCTTGGCACACCCACAAATCCACCTTGATAAGGAGCAATACTCCATCTGTTTACACCATTCGTCCCTAATGAGGTATTGATACGCGGATCATTCCAGTTAACAAGGTTGTCGATAAAGAAACTTGCAATTCCCGGCTGTCTGAAATCTGCTTCACGTACCGTCGCAAATGGTGAAGTATAGGGAGCAACTCCGGTCCAGCGTAGTATAGCCGAATCATCATTACTCGTCATAATCGGATAGTTTGATGCATTCGTCTCCAGGATCTCTTTAATTTTAGCCTGTACCAAAGCACTGACCTCTGGTTTTCCTGAAACACGCAACAATAATCTGAGATACAATGAATTTCCCAGTTTTCTCCAACGGGAGACATTTCCCTGAAAGACAGGATCCTGACTTGCATTAATAGATTTATTCGCTTTCAACCAGGCATTTGCAGTATCAAGTTTTGCAAAAATAGCCGTGTAAATATCCTTTTGCGTATCAAACTTAGGTTCAATAATCAAGGAATCCTTTCCTAAAAGAGCTTGCGTATATGGAATATCTCCATAGGTGTCTGTTAGGATTGAAAATATCCAGGATTGATTGATCAATGAGATCGCGCGGTATGATGCATTATCATTAATCCCGCCATCTGCCTTTTTATACATTTCTCTCCAGCTGTTGAGTACCGGATATAAATTGTTCCACATATAATCCGCCCAGTTACGTCTGAAATCATAACGGAATACCTTTCCTTCTGAATCTCCAACATTCACTGTCACCTGCATTAATTCATTATTAAAACCCCGGTTACGGTTCATATTATACGATACCGAATTGACCAGTGCCGGAGCCATAAACTGATACGGATAAGCTTCTAACGATTTATTCGGATCTGTATTGATCTCCTGAAAATTCTTATCACATGATTGGAAAAACAAACTCATTCCAACACATGCACATATGATATAAATAATGTTCTTTTTCATCTTTTTAACGCTTAAAATCCAACAACTATGTTAAAACCAAAAGTGCGGGTTGAAGGGAATTGCGCTACCTCAAATCCTTTCACGATATCTGTACCGCTCAATGTTCCGAATTCCGGATCAAAAATTGGCCAATCCGTCCAGATAAATAAATTACGGCCATATACTCCTACTGTAGCACGTTGGATTTTCAGACGCTTGGTAATTTCTTTATTCAGTGTATAATCAAAGCGGGCTTCACGGAACTTGATAAAGTCAGTAGAAAAAACACTTCCTTCGGCATTATCCTGACCATAGTGTGAACGGTAGTATTCATCGATATTCTTAGCAATTACATCATTTTTACGATAAGTACCGTCCGGGTTCTGAACAACCCCGTTCCCAATGATACCGTTATATCTTCCCGGCAATGTATTTGTTGTTTTACCCTGTTCGGCCAGCTTGTAATGGGACAGAGAATGAGATACACCACCAAACTGCGCATCAAATAACACACTTAGTTTAAATCCTTTATAACTGAAATCACTACCAATACTCGCTCTTCCTTTTGGAATCGTATTACCTAAATAGATAATCTCATCAGACAATAGCGCATATCCTGTATTTGCATCATACACAACCTGTCCGTCCGGAGAGCGTTTGTAACCGTATCCGTACAAGTCGCCCATACTTCCTCCTACTTTTGCAACCAGCTGACCTCCGGCTACCGGACCGGTCTGTATTACTACAGAACTATCCAGTAAATTATCTATACGGTTGGTATTACGTGTAAATGTGGCAAACATGTTCCAGTTAAAACCATCTTTGTTCTGAATAGGTTTACCATTCAGACCAATTTCCAGTCCCCTGTTGCTTACTGCTCCGGCATTGATCACGTACCTTCTGTATCCTGTAGACGGATCTATATAGCGTAATAAGTGCTGATCTTTTGTTTCACTCTTATATAAAGCAACGTCAATGCCTATGCGGCTTTTGAAAAACCGTAGATCTGCACCTACCTCATATGAATTTGTCTTCAAAGGTTTCAACCCGCCGTTTCCAAGAGTAGTTGGCATTTGAAGCCCCCCTGAATAAAGACTTCCGGCTGTTTCATAAGAGTATCCTGTCAGGTAAGGATCTGTACCCCCGCTACCAACTCCAGCTATGGAAGCTCTCAATTTTGCATAATTAATCTGTTTAGGAAGAGTGAAATACTCTGAAGCAATAAAACTTAGATTCACAGAAGGATAGAAAAATCCAAGACTCTTATCCGGTACATCGACAGAAGCCAATGTACTTGACCAATCCTGGCGACCTGTTACGTCAAAGAATAAATAGTCTTTGTAACTTGCTGTAAGCAACGCATAAAGTGAATTTACTTCAAATTTGGACGAATAGGGACGTGCATCCAACGGTCCTTTTGCATTTGCAAATGTATACACACCCGGGAAGGTCAGGGAATCGGCACGCAACTCTTCTTTTTTGTATTTATTCTGCATGCGGCTTCCCCCAAAAGTGGCAGACACATTCCAGTCCTTATTAATCTTTTTGTCATACTTTAACAGGAAGTCGATTGTATTTTCATTAGAAAAAATACTTTGTGTCCTGAAACTTCCTTGTGTCAGTTTGCTTCCTGCATCAAAGGGACGCTCCTGCGCTCTGTCTTCATATGCAAAGTCAATAGATGATCGCAACTGCAAGCTCCACTCTTTATTAAACTGGTAGCTAGCCTGCACATTTCCTGTTACCCCCTGACGATTAGATCTGTTGATAAACTCATTTGAGATCGCATACGGGTTCTCAGGATAAGAACTAAAGGGATATCTGATCTTAAGCCCCTCTTCTCCCGGACGCCAGTAATCTTTTAACCAATTCAAATCTGCGTTTGGCTGCCAGAATATAAACCAGTACATCAGTGACTGATTACCATATCCCGCTCCCGGAAGGTTATCACTCCATTTATTCGTATAATTGATTTTGGAACTAATGGTTAATTTATCGCTCACTTTTGAATTTACAGATAGCGCGACCGTATTTCTTTTGAAACCTGTATTAGGCAGGATCCATGAATTATTAACATTTGTTGCTGAAAAACGAGCCGTTGTCCTGTCTGTACCACCATCTATACTCACAGAATTGGTATAGGTACGTCCTACATCAAAAATATCTCTGATTTGGTTTTTGTATGGCACCCATGGCGTACGCTCCTTTCCTGTCGTATTGGTCAGAGGATCATACTGAAAAAACATCTGTCCGTCAAATTTAGGACCGTAGGCCGAACTCGTTCCGCTTGTACTTGTACCATCTGCAGTTGTACCATAAGAGTAATAATCCGAACCATCTAAACCCTGCCCGTACTCATACTGCATATCAGGCCAGCGGTTTACACTTTCAAATGCAGTATTTGAATTTACACTAACTCCTATTCCTTTTTTACCTTTCGAGCCGGATTTTGTAGTAATGATAATGGCTCCGCTGGCACCTCTGGCACCGTAAAGTGCAGCAGCACCCGGACCTTTCAGTACCGTCACGTTTTCGATATCTTCCGGATTGATGTCATCAATACCTGATCCGTAATCTGCCGGCATATTATCGGCTGAGGTTCCATAAGCATTCTCACCTCCTATAGCAGTCTTACGCCCGCTACCATTACTTACGACAATACCATCAACGATAATCAAGGCTCCCGGATCACCATTCAGATTTGATTCTCCACGGAGAATAATCTTTGTAGACCCCGTAGGTCCGGAATTAGAACGCATCAGATTCACACCCGCTACTTTTCCCGAAAGGGCATCCGTCCAGTTGTTGGAAAGGGCATCTGTAAATTGCTCTCCCTTCACTACTGTAGCGGAATATCCCAATGCTTTCTCATCTCTTTTAATCCCCAATGCAGTAACAACAACTTCGGACAAAGCAGTTTCATTTGGCTGCAGACTGATTGTCAGATTATTATTCTCTTTGTTGATGGTTTGATTATGAGTGGTATACCCTATACCACGGAATGAGACCTGCGTTCCTTTAAGAACTGAAAAGCTAAACTTTCCATTTTCATCTGTCTTACTGATAGATTTATTACCAGCCAGAATCGTTACTCCCTCGACAGGATTACCATTGACAGCATCCTTTACGACTCCTTTGATATCAAACAGTTCTTGTTCCACAGCTTTGACAGGAATGACATTCGCCAATACCCCTTCCGCTATCCCGTGCTGAAATGCTCCAAAACAGAAAAGAAGAATAAAGAGAGTTTTCTTCATATTCGAAATGTAGAATTCTTTCATAGTATAAATTGGATTTAGTTTTGTTTACTTTTATTAAAAGTTACGTTTGGTTATTTTTAGTTTTGATTGGTTATTCAAAACAAATATATAATAACAATTGACATTTTCATTAAATAAATTTGTCAAAAGATTTATGGGATTGTGTTGATTTGAAGATACTGACATGTGAGTAAAATAAATAAATGCCCTTTTTTATATTAAAAAAGCGTTTTTTAAGGCAGCACAAAGGTTCAATTCTAATATTAAGCCAATATTAAATCCAAATTAACATTTTATAAAAAGTTTATATATACGTAACTTTTATATAGACAATAAAAGTAAATGAAAGAAAAAGAGCTTATCTTTTGGATAAACTCTTTATACAATTATTATTTTTTGTTACCAAATCCAATCTCCCGAAATCCGGAGAGGAGTTTCAAGTTGATGTTTTATAAGGTAGTTTTTCAATACATCTCCTGACAATATCGCCACAGGCAGATTATCCTCATTAGCCAGTGAATATGCTAATATTAATCCGTTTTTGGTGGTTTGTTTCATTCCTTCTTCAGAAACCAATCCAAATACATCTCCGTCGGAATGATAGTACAAACCGGCATTATTGGGAAGCTTATCTCCGGCTCCTCCTGCGTAAGGTATTCCTTTCAGCAAAAACGGCTGGTGATCGCTATGAAGCCATGCTCCCGAAACAAAGATATTTTTAAATGTAGAATCTGCTTTAGCATACAACGCTCCCCACTTTGCAAATAAATCCTTTACCTCAGAACGGGAACTAAAAAAACCTGTTGGCGCATTAGTCATATCATAATTAATCATGTAACGTACATTTTCCAACTCGTGATGCTTAATCAGATTTTCAACAAAAGCTTTAGAACCCAGCAATCCCTGCTCTTCACCCATGAACAGCACAAATTGTACCGTACGTCCAGTCTTTAGCTGTAATTTTGCAAATGTTCGGATCATATCCAATACTGCAAATGAACCTATTCCATTATCGATTGCACCTGTTGCGAGATCCCAGCTATCTAAATGTCCGCCGACTACAATTTTTTCATCCGGAAATTTTGTCCCTTTGAATGTTGCAATAATGTTTCTTGCTTGTATCATACCGGCTTCATTTTTCATATGAATTCGTATTGTACCCTTTCCATTTTTCTTCAATTCCTCTTTTAACTGCATACCATCCTCCAAACCTATACACACAGCAGGAATTTTAATCAACTCCCCATCAATAGAGGCCATTCCGGTCAATAAAACATTTCCCTTAACCTGATTAATAAAAACAATGCCTGCAGCACCATATTTATAGGCGATGGCTGTCTTCTCTGATCGATGCAGAGAAGCAGTTCCAACCGGAGAACCAGGCAATACGCCCAGATAAACCAAAGCGATTTTTCCTTTTATACTGTTTCCGGCCTTTACATAGTCATCTTCCAGTCCATTTCCAAGATCAACAACTGATGCCTCTACATCACTGGTTACCGGAGCATGCGCCAGACTGACTGCTTTTACAGGTGTGAAATTTTTAGCACTTACTTTTACTTCCACATGTAATGTTCCTCTGTTCCACCCCCGGGCATCAAAAGGTTGAAATTCAACTTGTACACCGTAGGATTTAATGAGGTCATACACATATTGCTCAGCTTTACGGCCATTTACAGACCCCGTAAGCCGATGCCCGATTGTTGAAGTGATATGACGGAGATTATGATATCCCTCGTAATGATGATCTACCTCATCAATAATTTGCTTATATGTAGTCACATAATCCTGCGCATATACAGGACTGACAAATAAAAAAAGAAGAAAAAGGAAACGATTCATACTGAAATAAAAAAGGAGGTCATTATTTACCTCCTTTAAAGTTACAATTTCTATAAAAATTATGCAGGACTATTTTTTAAATGTCCACCTTACATAATTGATATTCTTGTTATGTGCCAGGTACTTCTTCTCATAGTATGTCTTTATAGACAGTACATCATCCACAAGTTCTGAATGATAAAGATCATCAGTCTGCGCTTCTTTGGTCAAACCAAGAAGATCAATCTGTTCTAAAGTATAGGCATAAAAACCGTCATTATCAGTCTTCAAATGCATCAGACCATCCGGTTTCATTATATATTGGTACCGTTCTAAAAATTTAGGATTCGTTAGCCTCTTCTTTTCCCGACTGTCCTGAGGCTGAGGATCCGGAAATGTTATCCAGATTTCATCTACTTCATTTTCTTCAAAGTGTTCCAGTATAGTTTCGATCTGAATTCTCAAAAATCCGACATTGTTAATTCCTTCCTCAAGAGCAGTTTTCGCTCCTCTCCAGATTCTGTTTCCTTTATAGTCTATTCCGATAAAATTCTTTTGCGGAAACAGCTTGGCAAGATTGACGGTGTATTCCCCTTTTCCACAGGCTAGCTCCAGTACTATCGGATTGTTATTACCAAAATGTTGAGTACCCCATTTTCCCTTTAATTCCTTTCCTCCATCTAATTGTACAACATTTTTGAAAGTGGAGACTTCCGCAAATTTCCTTAACTTATCTTTACCCATTTTTAAAAAATATGGGCAAAAATAACGTTAAAATCATAGAAGTCAAATCTTAAAACAAAAACTAAGCTGAAACTTAGTAAGTTTCGCTATCAGGAGGGATACCAAAATGAGGCGCATCTTCCTCAATCACTGGTTTGATTTTTTTTTCTTTCTTTTTTCCGGGACGGATGTAATCAGACAATTTGGATATTGCAGAAGATATCTTGTCTTTATTTACCTGACCAATAGCGGTTTCAGAAGCCAGCAAAACAAGTGCTTTTTTAAGCCATCCAGCCCGCTTCAGAAAAAATTTATTCAATAGAAAAGGTACGCCTATGCGCAATGCTTTTGTTGCCCATCCACTACCTTCACCATCTTCGGTTCCTTTATTGTTTCCGGAAGATGAAAATAACTGCGAGACAATATCAACCCCGGGAATACGGGAAGTAATGGATCTGAAGAAACGCACAGGTGCTTCTATTTTCCTATTTAACAAATGATACTGATCCTTCAAATAGGCTTCCTGCTCAAACTTCAGCTCATTAAGCCTCGCAATTTCAGCTTTTAGCTCGGTGAGATTATTTATTTTTAAAGGTTTCCTCATTACGTTTCCCATTTTCAGATTTTACATCTTCCTCATCCTCTTCATTCCATTTCCCCAATAGTTTTCGGATAGAAAGATCCATAAATTTAGCTTCCAGTTTTGTCTCCGTCAATCGTACTATTACTACCAGAAGAATGAAAATACCGCCGGTGGTTAAAAAGCCCAGCGCATTACTGTTCATTAATTCTCCTAAATAAAATGCAAAAGCCAGACTAAGGAAAAATACAATAAATAGCGTCAATACAACTTTACTGATATCTAAGATAAGACTACCTAACATACGTGATCCGCGAGCGATAGCCTTGAGCTTCAAAAGCTCAATCTGCGAATCCAGGTATTCTTTTGACTTTTGAAAAGTACCGGAAAGAGAAAATTTTTGTTCTTCGTCCATGCATTCCATGTTTAACAGAAAGGTATATGACAATTATAGAAAGACTACCTTTATCAGTAATCCGGAGAATAAGTTAAAATTCTCTGGCTGGCAATTTTCTATAACCAACCATACACCTTTCATAAAAATTTATAAAATTAAAAAAGCAGTATGCCTTTTTATATTCACGCATGCTCTTCCAGCTCCCCTTCTACAGAGTGTCCGGCTTTGTTTATTTTAGATTTGACTGCTGCTACAACTTTATCTTTAAAGTCATTCAATTGGTCAAATTGTTCTTCTGCTCTTTCTTTTAAAGCATCCCCAAGGTCAGAAAGAGATTCATTAATCTTATCTCTTGTTTCAGAACCCTTTTCTGGAGCAAACAATACACCTAAAACTGCCCCAGCCGCAAGACCTGCCAACAAAGCAGCTACTATTTTACCGTTATCATTCATGATTTTTAATTTTAATTGCTGTTAATGATTCTACGTGTTACTTACTAAACAAGTGAAATAGCAAATCGTTTGCCAAACACCCGATTTTTAATTCATTTATGCCGAAATTTCTTCCTTTTCAAAATACAAAATTTATCGATTCTCAACAAGTTTATTTTTCTAAAAGCCTAAACAGCTTGCAGCTTCACTAATATTTTATTAACTTTAGAGAAATCACACCAGCTAAATTATGCTCGTAAAAACCTATTGCAGTGCTGTTTATGGCATTCAGGCCACAACGATTACCGTTGAAGTTAATATATCTCCGGGAGTAAAGTATTATATCGTGGGTCTTCCGGATAACGCCGTCAAAGAAAGTCTTCAGCGTATTGAAACGGCTATATTAACCAGCGGATACCGTATGCCAAGGCAAAAAATAGTGGTCAATCTTGCTCCTGCAGATATACGGAAAGAGGGGTCTTCCTATGATCTGGCTATTGCGACTGCTATTCTTGCCGCATCCGGACAACTGATAGCTGACAAAATGGATCAATATGTCATATTGGGTGAACTTTCACTTGATGGAAAAGTACAACCTGTCAAAGGATCCCTTCCTATAGCTGTTCAGGCATCCAAAGATGGATTCAAAGGAGTAATCCTACCCAGTGCCAATGCCAGAGAAGCTGCTATTGTAGAAGGATTAGAGGCACTGGGAGTTGAATCATTTCAGGATGTTATTGATTTCTTTGATAAAAAGAAAGTGCTTGAGGCGACGCATGTCAATATCAACGATGAATTTCTCCGGAATATTAATAATTACGATGCTGACTTTGCGGAAGTAAAAGGGCAGGAAAACATTAAACGTGCACTGGAGATCGCAGCAGCAGGCGGACATAATGTCATCCTTATCGGCCCTCCCGGATCAGGCAAAACTATGCTCGCTAAGCGACTTCCAACTATATTACCTCCACTCAATATTGACGAATCATTAGAAACAACAAAAATTCACTCTGTTGCGGGTCAGCTTCCTGTCACCGGATCTCTGATGACAGTAAGACCTTTTCGCGCTCCGCACCACACGATATCAGATGTAGCACTTGTAGGTGGAGGAACACACCCTCAACCTGGCGAGATCTCCCTTTCACATAACGGAGTGCTTTTCCTTGACGAGCTTCCTGAATTCAAACGCTCGGTATTAGAAGTCATGCGTCAGCCTTTGGAATCCCGGACCATTACCATATCCAGAGCCCGGTTTTCAGTTGATTACCCGGCTAGTTTTATGCTTATTGCCGCCATGAATCCCTGTCCCTGTGGATTCTATAATCATCCGGAAAAAGAATGTATATGCGCAAAAAATATAGTGAAGAGATACCTGAGTAAAATATCAGGCCCTTTATTAGATCGTATTGATCTGCATGTTGAAGTGACTCCTGTGGATTTTAAAGAACTTTCTTCCGTCAGGATCGCAGAGAAAAGTTCTGTTATCCGTGAACGCGTCATAAAGGCTCGCCATGTGCAGCTACAACGATTTGCACACTTACAAACCATACATAGTAATGCACAGATGAGCACAAAAACAGTTCGTGAAGTGTGTATTCTGGATGAGACAGGGACACAACTACTCAAAGCAGCAATGGACAGACTTGGTTTGTCAGCAAGAGCCTACGACCGTATTCTGAAAGTGGCCCGCACAATAGCAGATATGGAAGAATCTGCACATATCCGAAATGAGCATCTTGCTGAAGCTATCCATTTCAGAAGCCTGGATAGAGAGAATTGGGCTGGTTAGTTCTTATCGGCTTTTTCGCCATTCCTCCAATGGGAGGTAGTCACCATTAACCACATCCATCACCTCAATATCTCCGCAGGTCGCTTTATTGACGTAGAAATGGTAGTAAGGCTCGTATCGTAATTCACCGTTATAGCCGGCAGTAACTGTATAAACCTGTTTGCCATTAATATCGGCACTATCTACCATAAAAGAAATATTAGGCTTATCAGAGAATAAAGAATCCAAAACAGCTTTCTGTTCTTTGATCTCCTCTAACTCACTTAGCTTTCTGACCACCTCTTCAACAGTACACCCTTCTGGTTTCGCAACATGAGCGATAGTCACATTTTTAGTTTTTGGTTTATCATTCCCCTGAGAACTGCTCGAATTACAGGAAGACAATAACAGTATACAGAAAAAGGAGAGGATTATGATTTTTGCCATATAGGTAATGGATTAGATTAGTAAATGTACTTTTCTACGATCAAAAGGAATCGGCATCAAAACTGACTCATAAAGTGTTGTATAACATCCGGGAAGAACAAAACAGTCAGCAACAGTCCTGCAAGGGCACCAAACAGGTGGGCACTATGATTAATCCCGTCATTTGCTTTTCTGGACGCCCAGTAACTATAGCCCATAAACAGTACGGCAAACAAATAAGCTTTCATGGGAATAACAAAAAATATACCCAGTTCTGCCTGAGGGTCAAACAGAATGTAACCAAATAAGACAGCGCTTATTGCTCCGGATGCGCCCAGACTATAATATCCGGGATTGTTCTTTTGTTGTAAAATCGTCGGTATATCACTCAGGACTAGACTTAAAAGGTAAAGTACTGCGAACAAAAAATGCCCCCATACACTGATTCCGGCAAAAATGGACTCAAGTCCGAATCCAAAATAATAGAAGGTAATCATATTGAAGAGCAGGTGCCCCCAGTCTTTGTGGATAAGTCCGCTCGTAAAGATTGTATAAATTCGATGCTTACGGTATACACTGTAAGGATGCAACATCAGTTTACCAAAAAGATGTTGATTAGAAAACAGGTAAAGGCTAAGTCCGATAGTAAGTATAAAAATTACACTGGATACGGGTGATTGTATAAAATAGTTGATGTTTTCCATACTAAAATCTGTCCTCCAGCATGAATACATATAATTCCTTTGGACCATGTGCACCCAGCACCAGCATCTTCTCTATATCTGCTGTACGGCTTGGGCCTGTAATAGTGGTAATCATTGTCGGGAGACGATCTCCGTATTTTTGCTTTATTCCATTAAGCGCATGCTTTACATCCATCACCAATTGAGAGGCTTTGGCAATCACAATATGTACAGGCGGATAAATGCTTAACCGGCGTCCTCCTGCATTTGCATTGGAAATCATAATACTTCCATTCCTTGCAATTAAAGCTTCGCACGCTGTAATGCCGACCTGTGCCTGTTCAAAATTCTGATCATCTTTCATTAACGGGAAGCCATATTGCCCCAAAAGCTGTTTGATACTCTCTTCCCAGCCGTAGATTCGTGTTACATTCTGCTGTTCAGCAAAGGCAATCAGATTTTCAATCAGGTTAATCTCTCCGTCGCAATAAACAAATTTGCCTGATATGGCAGTGAATTCGCGCGCAAAGGTTACATCCAATGATTCCTCCTCATCTTTATACAAAGGGGAGTCTTCAAAATCCGGATGCGGATTTTCTCTTTTCTGTAAAAGAGCCTGCCGAATTTTTTTCAGCATCTTTTCTTTTGCGGTCGTATTCTTGATGTTCATTGGAGAAGTATTGACGGCTATAAAAAACGATGTACCGTAAGCAGAGTTACAGTACATCGTGATCCGTTTTATTTAATTACGAATTAGAGGAATCCTGGTTTTTTTGTTCAGCAATTCCTTCTGCAGACTCTTCCGGTATAGGAGGAATCGGCAACTGTGTCTGCGGAACACCGGAAGACTTACCATTTACAAATTCGTCATAAGTTGTTCTGTTTACGAAAGGGCGTTTACCCAGAATCTCTTCGAGATCAGACTGGAATAAGATTTCTTTCTCAAGAAGTTTTTCTGCAATCTTGATCAATCCTTCCTGATTTTCCAGCAATAGCTCTCTTGTACGCTCATACACTGCAGAAATCAACGTTCTTACTTCTTCATCAATAAGTTCTGCTGTCTGATCAGAATATGGCTTCTGGAATTGAGATTCTCCTGAACTGTCTCTGAAAGATATATTACCCACTTTATGGTTCATACCATAGACAGCAGTCATAGCATATGCCAGCTTTGTAATACGTTCCAGGTCATTCTGAGCTCCGGTAGAAATACGTCCAAATGTGATGTCTTCGGCTACACGTCCGCCCATAGTCATACACATACTATCCAGCAATTGCTCTGTAGTATACAGGAATTGTTCTTTAGGCAGGTACTGCGCATAACCCAGGGCAGCGACTCCACGTGGAACAATAGAAACTTTAACCAAAGGATCAGCGTGCTCCAGAAACCAACCTGCAATAGCATGTCCGGCTTCGTGATAAGCCACAATTTTTTTCTCCTCCGGAGAGATAATTTTATTTTTCTTTTCAAGGCCTCCGATCACGCGGTCTATCGCATCCTGAAAGTCCTGCATATCGATTTCTTTCTTATCCTTACGAGCTGCGATCAAAGCCGCCTCATTACACACATTTGCAATTTCGGCACCGGCAAATCCCGGTGTCTGTGCAGATAATTTTTTGGCATCAACAGAAGCGGAAAGTTTTAATGGTTTCAGGTGAACATTGAAAATCTGCTCTCTACCTATTAAATCCGGCTTATCAATTGAAATCTGACGGTCAAAACGTCCCGGACGCAACAATGCAGTATCTAATACATCAATACGGTTAGTTGCAGCAAGAATAATAACGCCCAGATTTGTTCCGAAACCGTCCATTTCCACTAACAACTGATTCAACGTGTTCTCACGCTCATCATTACCGCCCATGATAGAATTTTTTCCGCGGGCACGACCAATAGCATCGATCTCATCAATAAAAATAATACAAGGAGCCTTTTCTTTCGCCTGTTTGAAGAGGTCACGAACACGGGATGCACCCACGCCGACAAACATCTCCACAAAATCTGATCCCGAAAGTGAAAAGAAAGGAACCTGTGCTTCTCCTGCGACAGCTTTCGCAAGTAAGGTCTTACCTGTACCCGGAGGGCCTACCAAAAGAGCTCCTTTAGGAATTTTACCTCCCAAATTCGTGTATTTCTTAGGGTTTTTCAGGAAATCTACAATTTCCATCACCTCTTGCTTGGCTTCTTCTAATCCGGCAACATCATTGAAGGTGATATTAACCTGAGATTCCTTATCGAATAATTGCGCTTTAGATTTACCGATGTTAAAAATAGCACCACCCGCACCGCCAGCTCCGCCATTCATTCTGCGCATCAGGAACAACCAGATCACGACAATAATAAGCAAAGGAAGCATAAAAGTCACGAACCAACCCGTCCATGGATTGGAACGATCTTCAGGGATAACGCGAATCCGTTGTGACGCATCAACATTAGCCTGAGAAGCTTCTAGTTTCTTCTCTAAAGCATCAAAGGAACCATCTGTAAAAGTATACTGAGGACCCGGAGAATTCCCTAATTTAAGGGCATTCGGTGTTGGCGCCACATCTTTATATTTACTATCTTCTTTTAGTTTATTGGGTTTAATATATACTTCGACCTGAACTAAATCATTTTTCTTATAGGCAACGAGTTTCTCCACGTCTCCCGTATTGAGCATCTTCGACTCGAACTCGCTATAGGTAGTTTGCTTTGCTGTCTCTCCGTTTAAAAAATACTGCAATCCAAAAAATCCCAAAATCATAGCGATCCACAACCACATCATATTGAACTTCGGTGGCATGGGTGTTACTTTTTTACTGGGTATTTTATTCATTATATTCTCTTGTTTGTGAAATTATGTTTTTCTAAAATCTATTAAGCACTCTGATAAGTCTTGACATCAGCATCTCCCCATAAATCTTCTATGCCATAATGGCTTCTTTTTTCTGTTTTGAAGATATGCACGACGACATCTACAAAGTCAATCAGAATCCATTCTCCGTTTCCATGACCTTCCTTATGCCAGGGATCCTGACCCAGCGCTTTGAAAATCTCTTCTTCTACACTTTTAGCGATCGCATTGACCTGCGTAGTTGAGTCTGCATGGCAAATTACAAAATAATCGGAGACGGAACTGTTAATATTTCTCAAATCAAGCCGCACTATTTCATTTCCTTTTTTCTCCTGCATTCCATGAACAGCAATCTCGGCCAGCTTTGAAGATAATCCTGCGTTTTTATTTTTAACCATTAAAAATTATTATAGTTTTGATCTTTTAATTCTTTAATCCTCTTTTCTGTGCAAAATAACACATTTCTGCGACTTTACATGGGTCTAAACTTAATAAAGTTGGACCGGGTGGCTTCTACAAATGATTATTTCAAAGAACAACTGTCAAATTTCAAGCCACTTGAAGAGGGTTCTGCCATTATGGCAACAGAACAATTTCAGGGAAAAGGCCAAAGAGGTAATGTCTGGAGATCAGAACCTGGCAAAAACCTCACTTTAAGCATCTTACTTTATCCTTCTTTTTTAGAGGTGTCCAAACATTTTTTTTTAAATGTGGCAATAAGTCTGGGGATTGCAAAATGGTTACAGACTCAAACAAAGGCACAAATAAGTGTAAAATGGCCAAATGACATCATGGCTGACCAAAAAAAAATCTGCGGAATTCTTATAGAAAATCAAGTTAAAAAAGATGTTTTTTCGAGTAGTATTATCGGAATGGGGATAAATATCAATCAAACTGATTTTCCTGCTGAAATCAGTCATAAAGTCTGTTCTTTAAAAAAAATACTGCAACAAACAGAAGACATTTGTATAGAAAGCCTTCTTCCTGAACTCTTTTATTATTTAGAAAGACAGTATAACCGGTTAAAAGACGGGGAGGAGACCGAATTATTAAATGACTATAATTCAATCCTCATGTGGCGTAATGAAAAACATAATTTTCTTATTGACAATGTAAAAGTTGAAGGAACTATAACAGAGGTAGACATGGACGGATTACTATGGGTTGATTTCGGCAAAAAGGTCGTATCTTTTAATTTAAAAGAGATCGCCTATCAGTTATAGGCAACGACAATTTTACTTTGATATTAGTTTAAGAAAGAACTTTTACGTTATTTTTGTAGAAGGTTAATTAAACCTTTTAATGAGATTCGTATTCATAAATAGAGGTATAACATATTTAAAAGATAAAAATGAAAAAATTAAGTTTATTAATCGTTGCTATATTATTTACGGTAGTAAGTGCGCAGGCACAAATTCTGAATCCTGTTAAGTGGTCTGTTGCCACTAAAAAGACAAGCAATACAGAAGCAACAGTGTATATAAAAGCAACTATTGACAAAGGATGGCACATTTATTCTCAGAATGTGGGAGAAGGCGGCCCTGTAGCTACTTCTTTTACTTTTACCCCTTCTAAAGACTTTACATTAGCAGGTAAAACAGTAGAGCCGACTCCAAAATCAAAATATGAGGATGCCTTTAAAATGAATGTGAAATTCTTTGAGAAAGAAGTTATTTTTGCTCAAAAAGTCAAACTTAAAAAAGGACAGACAGCAGTAAAGGGTAAGGTCGAATTTATGGTGTGTGATGATTCCCGTTGTCTTCCACCGGACGAATATGCTTTTACTGCACAGATCAAGTAATTTAAAAATATTAAGTTAATATGAATTTGGCGGTAAACTCGTTTACTGCCTTTTTTTTATTTTTACTATTTCTTATTCATAAACATGAAAAAACTTCATTTTCTTTTACTTACGTTATTTCTAACATTTTCAACGGCTTCATTTGCATTGAATGTACAGGATAGCAGCTCCACTGATAGCTCTGTATTGACGGAGATTCCTTCAGATCTGGAGTTTTCAGATGGTCAGGATGAAGCACCTTCTACAGATACTATTACAGCAGATACGACCGTCGCAAAGCAGATTACACAGGCTAATACAACCGACAGTAGTCAGGAGAAATCGCTCTGGACTATTTTTATTGCCGGATTGGTTGGCGGATTTCTTGCCTTTCTGATGCCATGTATCTTCCCTATGGTTCCGTTAACAGTGAGTTTTTTCACAAAGAAAGCCGGTAGCAGAGCAAAAGCTGTACAGCAGGCGCTCTTGTATGGTTTCTTTATTATTGTTATCTATGTTGCGTTAGGAATGCTGGTCACCATAACCTTTGGTTCTGATGCACTGAATGCCTTATCAACAAACGGATTCTTTAATTTCTTCTTTTTTATTTTGTTGGTTGTTTTCGCAGCCTCCTTCTTCGGAGCGTTTGAAATTACACTGCCAAGCTCATTTGTTAATAAGATAGATTCGAAATCGGATAAAGGCGGTCTTATAGGATTATTTTTCATGGCTTTTAGTCTTGCAGTCGTATCCTTCTCCTGTACCGGCCCTATTATCGGAACATTACTTGTCGATGCTGCCTCCAAAGGAGATCGTCTGGGTCCGGCGATTGGGATGTTAGGGTTTTCGGTTGCATTGGCTATACCTTTTGCATTGTTTGCCTTATTCCCATCCCTGTTAAAGTCAATGCCAAAATCAGGTGGATGGCTGAACAGTGTTAAAGTAGTTCTGGGATTTTTAGAACTAGCATTAGCCTTAAAGTTTCTTTCCAATGTAGATCTGGCTTACCACTGGAACTGGCTTGACCGGGAAGTATTTCTTTCTCTTTGGATTGTGATCTTTGGCCTTATGGGACTTTATTTGATCGGTAAGATCAAGTTTTCCCATGACAGTGACCTAGCTTATATGTCTGTGCCCCGCACGCTGTTAGCTATCATTGTATTTTCTTTTGTTGTCTACATGGTTCCAGGACTGTGGGGAGCTCCGCTGAAATCTATTTCTGCTTTTCTTCCTCCTTCAGCAACTCAGGATTTTGATCTTAGTACAGGTGTAGCAGCAGGCCCGGCGGCACACGATGGTAAGGTAAAGAAATATGCAGAGATCTTCCATGAGCGTGGTACACCAAAAGGATTTGATCCGTACTACGATTATGATCAGGCGCTGCAGACTGCAAAGGAAGTAAACAAGCCGGTAATGATTGACTTTACAGGATGGAACTGTGTCAATTGCAGACAAATGGAAGCTAATGTATGGACAGATCCAAGAGTTGCCAAACTGTTAAAAGAAAAATTTGTTATGGCAGAATTATTTGTGGATGACAAGACCGAGCTGTCTACTGAAGAACAATATGTTTCTAAATTCAGCGGCAAAAAGATTCGTACTATAGGTAATAAAAACAGTGACTTTCAAGCCTCTGCATTCAATAGTAATTCACAACCGCTATATGTTATTGTAGATACGGAAGGTAATGTATTAGTACCTCCAAGCGGGGCAGATTATAATATTGACAGCTACATCAAATTTTTACAAAGCGGTTTAGATGCTTTTAATGCCAAAAAATAAGATTTCTTATTATCTTTGAATATATGAGTAAGATCCAGAATATTGCCGTATTAACATCAGGAGGAGACGCTCCCGGAATGAACGCTGCCATCCGTGCAGTTGTCCGTACAGGTATCTATTATAATTTAAATGTTTTTGGTATCCGTAGAGGATATGATGGAATGGTAAGTGGAGATATTATCAGTATGGATGCCAAATCCGTAGCTAATATTATCCAAAGAGGCGGAACGATACTTAAAACTGCCCGAAGTGATGAATTTCGCACAATAGAGGGCCGACAGAAAGCCTATGAAAATCTGAGAAAGCACGAAATCGATGCATTAGTCGTGATCGGAGGAGATGGAACATTCACCGGAGCTTCAAAATTTATTGAAGAGTTTGATTTTCCGGTCATGGGTTTACCGGGAACTATCGATAACGACTTATTAGGAACTGATTTTACAATTGGTTACGATACAGCTATCAATACTGTTGTAGATGCTGTAGATAAAATCAGAGACACTGCAGAATCACACGATCGTCTTTTTGTCATTGAAGTAATGGGTCGTGATTCAGGTTTAATAGCTCTTCGCTCCGGAATAAGCACTGGAGCTGAGGCGGTATTGATTCCGGAAATCAAAGTCGATTATGATGCCATTATGACTCGTCTTGATAAAACACGTAAGAATAAAGCTTCCCGTATTATCATTGTCGCCGAGGGAGATCAGGAAGGCGGAATGGTTGTGGCAGATAAGATCAAAGAAAGCTTTCCTTCATACGATGTGCGCCTTTCGATATTAGGTCATATACAGCGCGGTGGATCACCAACATGTATGGATCGTGTATTAGCGAGCCGTGTAGGTGTAGGAGCTGTCGAAGGACTGATCGAAGGCCGAAGAGGTGAAATGGTGGGATTGATACACGGAGAGGTCAAATACACCCCGTTCAGCAAAGCAATTAAACACATTGATAAAATTGATGACAATCTGACAAGAATTGTCGAGATTCTATCTCTATAAAATAAGAAAGGAGGAGCAAAAATGCTCCTCCTTTCTTATTTTAACAATGTATTTCTATACGCATCTGTTATCTCAGGCAGCTTAATATCCTGTCCTTCTTTTTGCAGTGAATCCGCAAAATTATTAGTTTCTCCAAGAGCCTTAATGTAGGCTTGCACTACATCGTCCTCTACATTGATTTCCTTTCCTTCCCTAATATCGACCTGATAGCGGTTATTTACCAGTTTGACATGACCATAAAACCGATAGGCAGCAGCTTTCAGCAGGGATAAATCTTTCTGTGACAACTGATCGATTCTCGCATCAGCAGGGAGGTTAACTTCAATAAATTCGCCATCCTTTGCCAGCTGATCAATGGGTATATCTAAGGGTACACTGGCCAAAGCAGAAAGGTTAATAATAGCCACTCCTTCTTTCTTAGGAGATTGACAAGCTGAAGTTAGAAACAAAGCAATTAATAAGGAATAGAATATCCGCATCTTAAATAGTATTTTGAATGAATACAAAAGGCTTTCCATAATTGAAAAGCCTTTTTGTATGGTTCTTACTTTTGATTTATTATTTCAGAATCTCAGAGAGTTTAGCGACAAGAGCTTCTCCTCTCAGATTGGACGCCACGATTTTACCCTGAGGGTCAAGTAAAAAGTTCTGAGGAATACCCCGGATTGAATACAATTCAACAACAGCTGATCCCCATCCTTTTAAGTCAGAAACATGTGGCCATGCCTGAAGATTATCTGCTTTAATTGCATTTACCCAGGCATCCTTTTTTCCCTCCTGATCCAAAGAAACGCCAAGTACTGTGAAATTTTTGTCTTTAAACTGATTAAATGCTGCTACGACATTTGGATTTTCATGTCTGCAAGGTCCACACCAGCTTGCCCAAAAATCAACCAGCACATATTTACCTCTCAATGAAGAGAGTGCCAAAGGTTTGCCTGTTGTATCAGGAAGCGTAAAGTCCGGCGCTACAGATCCAACCGCTAATTTCTTCAGATCTGCAATTTTCTGTTCCAGCGCTTTTCCTTTTTTACTGTTTTTCAGTTCAGCTGACAGGGATTTGAACTGAGGTTCTACAAACTCACTTACGGATTCCGGATCAAGTTTTTCTTCCAGGAGACTTAAGGAAATAAAGCTATTAGGGTTTGCTTTTACATATTCATCATTGACTACCTGCTGTTTTTCAAAGATAGCCTGTGCTTTTTCCTGAAGAGCTCCTACAAATTCCTGATCATTTTTCTGCTCGGCAGTAGCTGCCATATATTCATTATTCAAGGCCGCAAACTGTTCCTCAAAGGGCTTAATCACCTGCTTGTACGCAACAAGATTATCATTGATCTGATTGCCACTGATTTTCGCATCCTTCAGGATCTTATCTCCTTCAATCTTCACCACTCCTTTTGAAAGGTATACTGCTGTCAGATCAGGTTGCGGAAGAGACTGAGGATCGAGACCTTCCGGAGAAAGAACTACAAATGCCTGAACCGGCTCTGTAACAGTACCATGAAACTTAAATTCACCTTTCACAACTGCTGTAGAATCGAGAAATGCCTGGCCATTATCTCTATATTGAATATATGCCTTAGCTTTATCACCAACATTGGCAAGTTTTCCATGAACAGTAAAGTCCTCTTGCGCAAATACCAGTGCAGGAATAAGGCTAAGTCCTAAAAAAATTGATTTCTTCATTATTATTAATTCTAATTTGTTTAAAATCTATGTCCGCTATCTATTATAACGGTTATTAAAGAGTTTTCTGCGGATATCTTTACAAAAATTTTGTTACCATCTTCCACTTGCTCCGCCGCCGCCAAAGCCGCCGCCACCGAAACCTCCAAAGCCACCGCCACCTCCGCCGCCGAAGTCACCTCCGGAAGAACCGCCACGGCCACCTCCGCCTAACATACCATTCAACAATGTCCACCAGATCAGATCGTTAGCACCACGGCCGCCAATTACTCGACCGCCACCATTACCGCCGCCACCGCCACCTTTTCGGGCAGCCAGCACAATAATGACGATAACTACAAAAATAATAATCTTTAATATACCTCCTCCTGAAGGTTGTCCCTGAGTCCTGTCAGACGGATCACTCCGATACTCACCTTTTGTATAAGAGATCAATGCACTCGTAGCCCGGTCAATTCCTGCATAATAGTCACGCTGCCGGAATGCAGGTTTGATTTCATTCTCAATGATTCTGTATGCTATAGCATCCGGCACTGCACCTTCTATTCCGTATCCGGTCTGTATAGTCACCGCCCGGTCTCCCAAAGCTACTAACAGTAAAATACCATTATTGTACTTTTTATTACCTACTCCCCACTTTTGTCCCAGTCTTACAGCGTAATCCGCAATATCGTAATCACCGGTTGTATTCATCACCACTACAGCAATCTGTATGGAAGTAGAATCCTCAAAAGCCAGCAACTTACGTTCAAGCTCCTGTACTTGTGTACTATTTAATGTGTTTGTATAATCATTAACCAGACGATTAGGAGTTGCAGGAAAATCCTGAGCTCCTGCTCTCAACAATAGCATAAAGAAGAGCGAAAGCAGGAACATCGATCTTAAATATGCTTTTTTAATTTTAGACATATTATCTATACGTATATGAGTCATTAGTTATCACCAAAATAAACCTCATTCGGCAATTCATTGATATCATCTGAACGACGAGGGTAAAAATGCTGAAGTTTTTTCGCCACATTGTGTACACCGGCAATTAAACCATTGGCAAGTTCACCTTTCCTAAATGATTCTGCCATTAATTCCTTTGTAGACTCCCAGAAATCAC